>DATIBC010000105.1:0-138779 GCA_035457725.1 Alphaproteobacteria bacterium
TTGCCCGTCTCGCGGGCGATGTCCTCGATCGAGCGCCCCTCGAGCCGACGGTTCTCCTCGCGCGCCGTCTCGACGACATGGAGCTTGTCCCACTCGCTGTTGAACACGCGCAGGCCGCGCGCCGCCTGTAGTTCCTCGCGCACCCTGCGTCGGAAGCCGTCGTCGCGATACACCGCGGCGAGTGCCGCGCCGTGCGCCTCCATCGCCGGCTTCCACGTCTCCAGTCCCTCGAACAGATACGGGCTGGCGAGCGTGAAATCCATCGTCAGCGGACAGCAGGAGATCTGCGCGTAGAGCATGTTGCCGCGCGCCCGTGCGGCGTTGATCTGCGCCAATCCTTCGAAGACGCTGTCGGGGCTGGTGTTGCTGTGGAACATCGCGGCGATCACCACCGGCCGGCGGCAGTCGGCGGCGAGGGTCTCGAGGTAGGGGATGGTGGTCCTGGCGCCCTTGGTCAACATGAAGACGCCGCGCCCCGATTCGCCCATCGCCGTGACGAGCGCGCGCAGCTCGCGATCGTCGGCGAGCCGCGAGGGCATCGGAATGCCGTTCTCGCCGTTATGCGGCTCGTTGGTCGAGGTGGCGAAGCCGACGGCGCCCGCCGCCATCGCCTCCGCTGCCAGGCGGCGCATCGCGGCGATTTCGTCGTCGCGCGCCTGGCGTGTGGCGGCGTCTTCGCGCAGCACGAAGGTGCGCAGCGACGAATGGCCGACGAACGCGGCGACGTTGGGCCCGACGCCGTTGCGCTCGAGCATGGCGAGGTACTCGGCGAAGCTCTCGAACTCCCAGCGGATGCCGGCGCGCAGTGCTGCAAGCGACATGCCCTCGACGTGGGTGAGGTTGCGCATCGTCAGGTCGCGGTCCTCGCGCCGGCAAGGCGCGATGGTGAAGCCGCAATTGCCGATGACGATGGTGGTGACGCCGAGCGCCGGCGAAGGGTCGGCGAACGGATCCCAGGTGATCTGCGCGTCGTAATGCGTGTGGCCGTCGATGATGCCGGGCGCCAGCGCGCGGCCGTCGGCCTCGATAGTCTCGCGCCCGGGCCCGAGCTTGCCGCCGACCGCGGCGATCTTGCCGTGGGCGACGGCGAGGTCGCCGTGAAAAGGCGCCGCGCCGGTGCCGTCGACGATGAGCGCGTTGCGTATCACCAGGTCATGCACGTTCGTTCCCCTCGCTTGAATTTTCCGGATCATCCGCCGCTCATGTGGGTTCCGAGCATGAAACGCCGACCCTTGGTGACCCGCAGCACCTCGTGCAGGAGCGAGGCCGACCAGATGATCGCGCTGCCGGTCTCGACCTCGTAAATTTGCTCGCCATACTCGCGAAAACGCAGCTGGCCGCCCTCGTACTCGCCGGCGTTCAGCACCACCGAGGCGGTGAAGCGGCGAAATCGCGTCGCCGGGCTGTTGTTGTCGCGATGCTGCGGTAGTCCGCCGTCCTCGGCCGCGTCGTAGCAGGCGATGCGGTACGCCTCGCGATGGGTGATCGTGGTCTGGAACGCGGTCTCGATCTCGGGGATCAGGCGGCGCATGAGCTTCGCGTCGATATAGGATTGCAGCTCGGCCGCGCGTACGACGAGCTGCACGACGTTGCCGTAAAGATTCTCGCGCAGCTTGAAATCGCCCTTCTCCAGCCGATAAGCGTCGCAGTCCTGGGTGACGGGATCGGGCTCCCAGACCGGCGCTGGCCGCGCATAATAATCGATCAGCATCGCGCAATCGGCCCGGCTGAGCGCGCGCGGGACGACAAGCACCGGCGGGTGCGGGCCGAGCATCGCCGCAGGCGGCGCCGGTTTGTCTTCGATGAGGCGCCGGAGCCGCATCGCGTGCGGCGCATTTCCGGGCCGGTCGATGATCGCCGCCACGCGGCGATTGCCGTCGAGCAGCAGCGACACCGCGCCGTTGGCGAGATCGCCGAAACCGTAAGCGCGGCGCACCGCTCCCTTCGGATCGCACAAGATGGGGAAATTGAGGCGATGACCAGCGGCGAGCGCGCGGTTGGCTTCGGGCGTGCCGTCGATGATCGCGAATACGGCCAGGCGATGGCGAGCGAACGCGGTCAATTCGTCGCGATAGGCGTCGAGCTCGGTGGCGTGGCCGTCGGTGGCGACGCCAGCGGTGAATACCAGCGCCACTGGGCCGCCCGAGAAGCCAACCTCCCATGGGCTTGTCAGCCGCTCGTTGTGATCGCGAAGCTGAAATGGCGGCGGGTGATCGCCCGGCTCAAGGCGCAGCGGCGGCGCCTCGCCGCGCAACACCGCCGCCGGCGACGGCGGCCGCGCGATCGCGAAAACCTTGGCGCGTCCCTCTTCGGGGGCCGACATGGTCGTGAAATCTCCGTCACGTGGCAGGCCGGTGGCAACACCCTCGGCGAAAGTGTCGCCGAGCGAAGCCAGTGGCGCAAGGGCGCCCGTCGCGCGATTGCAGCGGCGGCGTGCCGCCGTCTAAGGTGTCGCTGGCCCGAGCCGGTGGCCAAGGGGAGGACACGCGCCGCATGACCTCGATCGCCTCGATCGTCGCCGATCATTTTCTTATTCCTCTGCCGGTGGCGCTGTCGGACAGCACGCACGGCACGATCACCCATTTCGAGCTGATCACGGCGCGGGTGCGCGACGCCGATGGCGGCGAGGGCGTCGGCTACACCTATACGGTGGGCGCCGGCGGGGCCGCCGTCCATGCGCTGATCGCGCGCCATCTGGCGCCGCTGCTCGCGCGCCAGGATTCGACGCGCATCGAGCATCTGTGGCAACGCATGTGGTGGGCGCTCCACTATGGCGGGCGCGGCGGGCCGACCAGCCTGGCGATCTCGGCGGTCGACACGGCGCTGTGGGACCTCAAAGCGCGCCGCCATGGGCTGCCGCTATGGCGGCTCCTGGGCGGTCACGATCCGCAAGTGCCGGCTTACGCCGGCGGCATCGATCTCGATTTTCCGCTCGATCGATTGCTCGCCCAGACCGAGGACAATCTCGCCAAGGGGTTTCGCGCCATCAAGATGAAGGTCGGGCGGCCGAAGCTGAGCGAGGACCTGGCGCGGGTGAAGGCGATGCGCGAGCGGCTTGGCGCCGATTTTCCGCTGATGGTCGACGCCAATATGCGCTGGACGGCCGATCAGGCGATCCGCGCCGCGCGGGCCTTGGCCGAGTTTGGCGTCTATTGGCTCGAGGAGCCGACGATCCCCGACGACATCGCCGGGCACGTGCGGGTGGTGCGCGAGGGCGGCCTGCCGGTGGCGACGGGCGAGAACCTGCACACGTTGTGGGAGTTCCAGCAGATGATCGCCGCTGGTGGCGTGACGTTTCCCGAGCCCGACGTCAGCAATTGCGGCGGCATCACCGTGTGGATGAAGGTGGCGCACCTCGCCGAGGCGTTCAACCTGCCGGTCACCTCGCACGGCGTGCACGATTTGCACGTCCATCTGCTTGCCGCGGTGCCCAACCGCTCGTATCTCGAGGCGCATGGCTTCGGCCTCGAGCGGTTCATCGCCCAGCCGATGAAGATCGTCGACGGCTTCGCCACCGCGCCCGAGCGCCCCGGCCACGGCGTGACGTTCGACTGGGCTGCGCTCGAGGCGCATCGCGCGGGGTAGGGGGTGCGGCGGTTTGCGGGCGCATTCGCCGCTCAGCCGCCGCCGAGATGATCCAGCCGAATGGCCCGCCGCGCAAAGCGGGCGACGATGTCGAGCCGCCCGCCCGCGGCCTCGATGTAACGGCGCAATCGGCCGATCGTCATATCGGCCTGCCGCTCGAGCTTCGACACCGCGGCCTGGGACACGCCCAGGGTCTTGGCGAGCTCGGCCTGGGTGAGACGCTCCTCACGCCGCAACTGCGCGAGAATCGCCTTGCCACGCCGCGCCGCGCGTCGGCGGTTTTCCGCCGGCATTTCAGCTCGAAGTGTTGCATACGATTTAGCCATGGCTCCCAGTCGTCCATTGCAAGAGGCTAAGTAGGAAATCCAGCGCGTCGCAGTTGCTCGATGTGGCGGTCAAGAATGCGGTCAGCGCGCGACGTGCGATCGATACCAGAGCGCATCACCGCGTTTGTCGCCGCCGAGTAACAAGATCGCTACGCGTCGCGGGTCGAACGCGAAAAGAACGCGCAGCGGCCGACCGTGATGCTGGACGCGGAGCTCCTTCATGTTCGAATACCTCGAATCCTTTACGTGGTCGACATAAGGTCGACCCAGCGATGGCCCCCGTTGTTCCAACACGTGGATGATCGCATTGAGCGATTCCTGCGCGGCATTGGGTAACGACCTCCACCAGGTCTCAAACTCCTCGCTGATTTCGACGTTCCACGGCACAATGTATAACCCTTAAGTTATATAAAATCAGTCGCTACGCACGGACAGGTTAGTCAACAACGACAATCTAAAATAATCTCCATTGTATATCAAGACAATCTATGATTGTCTACACCATCGCCACATTGTCGCAAGCGTCGGGACTCAAAAAGAGTCATTTGCCAGAGAAGCACGATATCGAGTTTCGCTTCGGTGGTGGAAGTCGCCGATTCGCGGTAATAATTGCAGCCGAATCGACAGCGGGGGGAATTCCCTGGAGGAAGATTTCGCGCGTAAGCGACCTGACCAGCCAGGTCAGCGTGTGAACCGCGTGGAAATTCCGTTGCGATGCAGCAGCCATGATCCGCGAACTCGATATCGTCCAACTCGCCCGCGATTTGCCGTCATGGGGACTGAAACGCGGCGACACCGCAACGGTGGTGCTGGTTCATAAGCACGGTACAGCCTATGAGGTCGAGGTCACGACGCCGGCCGGCGAAACCTTGGCGGTCATAACGCTGAGCGCGGACCAGATCATGTCGCGGCCGGCATGAGCCGGTTGCGGATTTCGCCACGGAGGATTTAGAGCGTGATCCGCTTTAGTGTAATCATGTTGCGCGCCCTCATGGTTCGACAGGCTCACCATGAAGGCATATTTATCAGTCCTCGCCCTGAGCCTGTCGAAGGGCGAGGGATACAACCGAAGATTCAACCTTAGCGGATCGTACCCTATGGTCTCGCGCCGAGCTCCGCCAAGCGCTTCTCGACCTCGGCGCGTTCGGGCGAGCCGGCGGGGAGTCGCGGCAGCAGGCGTTCCCACAGCCTCGCCGCTTCCTCGGCGTTGCCGGCCTCGGCCTCGGCGAGGCCGACGAACCACAGCGCGTCGCCGTGCTCGGGCGACAGCGCCAGTATCTTGCGCATCGTCGCGACGAACTCGGGCGGCAGCGCCTCGCCCGCCTGCGTGTCACCGTATTGTAGTTCGGCGTAGTCGCTAAGCACGTCGATACGCTCCGGCGCTAATGCGACCGCGCGATCGAGCGCCGCCGCCGCTTTGTCGCGCTCGCCCAGCACGCGCCAAGCGCGGGCGAGCCGCCGCCATCCCTCGATGTCGTCGGGCGCCGCTTCGAGACGCGCCGCGAGTGTCTCGACCATGGCGCGGATCGCCGCCGTGCGCTCCGCTTGCGGCAATCGCGCGATCTCCTCCGCCGCGTCGCGCCGCGCCGCCGCAGCCACGCGCGCCGCTTCGGCCGCGGGCGACGGCGTGACGCGGGAAAGATCGATCTTCGCCGCGCTCGCCACGCGGTCGCGTTCGGCCCGCACCGTCGCTGCCCACGGCGCGTCGTGCGGGCCGACATACAGCAAGTCGCTCCACATGCGCACCGCTTCGGCCGCCGCGCCCGACTGCGCCAGCGCCAGCCCCTTGTAATAGGCGGCGCGCGGATCGAACGCCTCGACCGCCAGCACGCGCTCGAACGCCGCCAGCGCCTCGGGGCCGACCACGCCAGCATCGGCGCGCGTCAACGCCTCGCCGAATTCGCCGGCGAATTCGAGGTTCTCGGGCGCAAGTTCCACAGCGCGCCGCCATGCCGCGATGGCCTCGTCATAGCGCTCCAACGCGGAATATGTCCGGGCGAGCAGCGCCCAGCCGTCGCGATCGTCGGGCGCGGCGGCAAGCCGCGCCGCGAGCGAAGCAGCGCGCTCGGCAAGCTGCGCCTGCGCCGCCGCGACGCGCTCGGCTTCAAGGCTGCGCGCGGTGAAGGGCTGGCCTTGCAGCCATGGCGAGCCGGTCGCGGCGTAGAGTCCAAGCGCCGCCAGCGGCGCGACGATCGCCGCCGCCAACGCCCAACTCGGCCATCGCGCCGGCGCCGCGGCCGATGATGTTTCCACCATCATCGCGTCGGCGGCCAACATGCGACGGGCGATCTCGATGCGCGCCGCACCTGCCTCCGCTTCGGCGATCACACCGCGCGCGCGGTCGCGCTCGATCTCGGCGATCTGATCGCGATAAACGGCAAGATCGTGCGCGGCGCGGGCGATCGGCGTCGTCGGCCGTCGCGTCAGCGGCCATGCCAGCGCCGCGGCGACGATCACGGCCATCGATGCCAGCAGCAGCCACACCATGGCTCAGCCCTTGCGCCCGTCGTCGTCGAGAAGGGTGGCGAGCCGGCGCTCCTCTTCGGGCGCCAGCGGCGGCGCGGCGCGCGCGGACGTCGCGATGTTGCGGCGGAGCCACAGCGCCACACCTGCGCCCGCGATCAAGAGCGCACAGGCCGATCCGAACCACAGCGGCCACGTCGCGGGCCGGACCGGCGGTCGCAGCAGCACGTTGTCGCCGTAGCGCGCGACGAGATAAGCGAGGATCGCCTCGTCGCTGTCGCCGGCGACGATGCGTTCGCGGACCAGCCGGCGCAAATCGGCGGCGAGAGGTGCGTTCGAATCGTCAATCGACTGGTTTTGGCAAACCTGGCAGCGCAGTTCCTGCGAGAGCGCGCGGGCGCGCGCCTCTTGCGCCGCATCGGGCAGCATCTCCTGCGGCAGCACGGCGTGCGTCGGTGTCGCCAAGGCCAGCCACGCCATCGCGGCGACGATCATGCTTCGCGCGATCATTGCGACAGCCGCGAGATCAGCGGCAGCAGCGTCTCCTCGAGATCGCGCGGCTCGATCGGCCCGACATGCTTGAAGCGGATGCGGCCGGCTTTGTCGATGACGAATGTCTCCGGCACGCCATAGACGCCCCACTCGATGCCAGCGCGCCCAGAACCGTCGTAGCCAATCGCGCGATAGGGATTGCCGAGGCTCTTGAGCCAGGCCAGCGCTTGGCTTTCGTCGTCCTTGTAGTTGATGCCATAGATCGCGACGGCGCCTTCGCGCGTCAGGCGCATCAGAATCGGATGCTCGACCTTGCATGGCACGCACCAGGACGCGAAAACGTTGACCAACGCCACTTCGCCCTTGATCGCGGCCGGATCGAGCCCGGGCACACCGGCGCCCGGCAATGGCGGTAGTGCTGCTGCGGGAATCGGTTGGTCGATCAGCGCCGAAGGCACGCGCGCGGGATCGCGCGATAGGCCGAGCGCAAACCACGCGGCGATGGCAAGAAATACGGCCAGCGGGAGAATGTAAACGAGCCGGCGCATCGTCACCTCTGCCCGCGGTTACTCGGCGGCGATCGCGGCAGGACCGCGGGCCCGGGCCGGCGCCGGCGCGCCAACGCGATAGCGGCGATCGAAGAGGGAGACGATGCCGCCGAGGAACATGATGACCGCGCCGAACCAGATCCACGGCACCAGCGGATTCCAGTACGCCCGCACGGCCCATGCGGCGTCGGGTCCGGCGATTGCGGCTTGCGGGCGATTGAGCGGCTGGCCGGCGCCCGGCGCGTCGGCCTCGCCGAGCACGACGTAAAGATCGGCGAAGCCGGTGGTGAGGATCGCCGCCTCGGTCGTTGTCGCGCCGCCGACGGGATAGACGCGCTTTTCGGGGTGGAGCGTCGTGACGATCCTTTCATCGCGCATTACGTCGAACGCGCCGCGCTCGGCGCGATAGTTGGGGCCGGCGACGCGCGTCACGCCCTGGAAGGCGAGCATGTAGCCGGCGATTTCGAGCCGATCGCCGGCGCGCATCAAGACGACGCGCTCGATCTGCCAGACCTGCGAGACGACGATTCCAGCGACGGCGAGCCCGAGCCCGCCGTGCGCCAGCGCCATGCCCCAGGCGGCGCGCGGCAGTCCGCGCGCGCGCGCCAATGCATGGGCTAGAGGCAGGCGGCCGCCGCCGATGCGATAGCCAAGCTCGGCCAGCGCGCCGAAGACGAGCCAGGCCGCGAGCGCCAATCCGCCAAGCGCCAAAAGCGATCGGCCATCGAGGAGATAGAACGTCCCGAGCGCTGCGCCCGCCGCGGCGACCGCGGCGAAACGCAAGCGGCGCAGCGCCTCGGCAATGTCGCCGCGCTTCCAGGCGATGAGCGGTCCGGCGGGCAGCGCCAGGAACAGCGGCGCCATCAGCGGCAGGAACGTCGCGTTGAAGAACGGCGGGCCGACCGACACCTTGGCGCCGGAGATCGCGTCGAGGAACAGCGGATAGAGCGTGCCGATGAACACGGTCAGGGCCGCCACCGAAAGCAGGAGGTTGTTCAAGATCAGGGCGCTTTCGCGGCTCGCCGGCGCGAACAGCCCGCCGGCCTTGAGTTGCGGCGCGCGAAGGGCGTAGAGCCCAAGCGATCCGCCGACGGCGACGACGAGAATCGCCAGGATGAACGATCCCCGCGCCGGATCGACGGCGAAGGCGTGGACCGAGGTCAGCACGCCCGAGCGCACCAGGAAGGTGCCGATCAGCGACAACGCGAAAGCGATGATCGCCAGCAGGATCGTCCAGCTCTTGAGGGCGTCGCGCTTCTCGACCACGATCGCCGAGTGCAGAAGCGCCGTGCCGATGAGCCACGGCATGAACGAGGCGTTCTCGACCGGATCCCAGAACCAGAAACCGCCCCAGCCGAGCTCGTAATAGGCCCACCATGAACCGAGCGCGATGCCGAGCGTCAGCGCCGCCCAGGCGGCCAGCGTCCACGGCCTGACCCAGCGCGCCCATGCCGGATCGACGCGGCCCTCGATCAGAGCCGCGACGGCGAACGAGAACGCCATCGAAAAGCCGACGTAGCCCAGATAGAGAAACGGCGGATGGAAGGCGAGGCCGGGATCCTGCAACAGCGGATTGAGGCCGTTGCCGTCGAGCGGCGGCGGGTCGAGACGCAGGAAAGGATTCGACGTGAAGACGATGAAGGCGAGAAACGCCGCGCCGATCATCGCGTGGACTGCGAGCACGCGCGCCCGCAGACTTGCCGGAAGGTTGCCACCGCACGCCGCCACCGCCGCGCCGAACAGCGTGAGGATCAGTACCCACAGGAGCATCGACCCTTCGTGGTTGCCCCACACGCCGCTCAGCTTGTAGAGCATCGGCTTGGCCGAGTGCGAGTTTTGCGCCACGTTGATCACGCTGAAGTCGGAAACGACGAAGGCGTGGGTGAGCGCGGCGAAAGCGACCGCCACGCAACCGAACTGGACGAACGCCGCCGGCCGCGATAGTGCCATCATCCGATGATCGCCTCGAGCCGCGCCGGCGAGCGGCACGATCGCCTGCACGAGCGCCACCATGAACGCCAGCGTCAAGGCGAAATAGCCGAGTTCGGCGATCATCGCTTCGTACCCGCCTTGTCCTGCCAATGGCCGGATTTCTTGAGCGCGTCGGCGACCTCGGGCGGCATGTAGTTTTCGTCGTGCTTGGCGAGCACCTCGCTCGCCCGAAACACGCCTTCGCTGTCGAGCTTGCCTTGCGCGACGACGCCCTGGCCCTCGCGAAAGAGATCGGGCAACACGCCGGCATAGATCACCGGAACGGCGTGATTGAGATCGGTGACGCGAAAGCGGATCTCGAGGCTACCTTGCGCGCGCTGGAGCGATCCGACCTCGACCAAGCCGCCGATGCGCATCGGACGATCGGGGGGGATTCGTTTCTCGACGATCTCGCTCGGGCTGTAGAAAAAGACGATGCTGTCGCGAAACGCGCTCAGCACCAGGGCCGTCGCTACGCCCAGCGCTGCGAACATCAAGCCGAGCAGGTAGAGCCGCCGGCGCTTACGCGTCATCGTCCGCCTGCCGGCGCGGTCCGCGCGCGCCTTCGGCCCTGGCGAGTTCCGCCTCGCGGGCGCGCAGCGTCCGGAGCGAAACGAAAAGCAGAACGACGAGCGCCGCGGCCGCCACCCCGTAGGCGGGCCACACGAACGCGGCGTATCCGCCCATGTCGAGGAACTCGCTCACAGCCGGTCGGCTCCGGCCATCGCGCCCGCCGGCTCGGCGGCCCGCGCCAGCCGCAGCGCGCGCAGACGACGCTCGAGGAGCTCGGCGCGGATGCGGATGATCGTCACGACGAGGAAATACGCCATGAAGCCGGCCGCCATCAGCACGAGCGGCGTCAACATCGCCGGATGAATCGCCGGCGCGTCGAGTCTGGTGATCGAGGCTGGTTGGTGGAGCGTGTTCCACCAATCGACCGAGAACTTGATGATCGGCACGTTGACCAGCCCGACCAGCGCCAGGATCGCCGCTGACTTGGCGCCGCGCGTCGGATCGTCGAAGGCGTTGGCCAATGCGATATGCCCGACATAAAGGAAGAACAGCACGAGCACCGATGTCAGCCGCGCGTCCCACACCCACCACGTGCCCCACATCGGCTGACCCCACAACGAGCCGGTGACGAGGCAGACGAAGGTGAACGTGGCGCCGATCGGCGACATCGCCTTGGCGGCGAGGTCGGCCAGCGGGTGCTTCCACACCAGCGCCGCCGCGCTGGCGACGGCCAAATTAACGTAGACGAACAGCGCCATCCACGCCGCGGGGACGTGGATATACATGATCCGCACCGTCTCGCCCTGCTGGTAGTCGCGTGGGCTGACGAACAAGGCGAAATAGAGCCCGCTCGCGAACAAGGTCACGGCCGCGGCGACGCTCCACGGGAAGACGGAGGCGGCAAGGCGCTGGAATCGGGCGGGGTTGGCGAAGCGATGCATTTTCGGTGCCGGCGATCCCAAGGATTTAGCGATTTAACCTAGCGCTTTCCACGTCTTATCACGGGTCACGATGCCGCGACCGCCATCGGCACCGGCAAGGCCCGATAGTCCTTGCTACTGAACGGCTTGCCGGAGGGACGCGGCGATGGTCCAAGGGGCAAGCGCGAGCGCCGCGGCGAGAATCGCCGCAAGCAGCAATAGATGCGGCCGCGCCGATAGGCCGTTGGTCGCGGCGTCGACCGCGGCCGCCCCGAATATCAGGACGGGAATGTAGAGCGGCAGGATTAGCAGGGGCAGCAGGACGGTTCCGCGTCGCGCGCCGAGCGTCAGCGCCGCGCCGATGGCGCCGATCAGGCTCAAGCTCGGCGTTCCGAGCGCAAGCGATATCGCCAACACGCCGTAGCCCTCGGGGGCGAGCTGGAGCATCAAGGCGAGCAGCGGCGCCACGATGACCAGCGGCAATCCGGTGGTGAGCCAGTGGGCGAGAATCTTCGCCAGCACCAGGAACTCGAGCGGGGCGGGCGCCAGCACGATGAGATCGAGCGCACCGTCCTCGGCGTCGAGCTGGAACAGCCGCTCGAGCGCCAGCAGCGAGGCCAGCAGTGCCGTGACCCAGACCACGCCGGCGGCGATGCGGGCCAGCATCTGCGGCTCGGGGCCGACGCCGAAGGGAAACAGCACGATGGCGAGCACGAAAAACAACAGGACGGTCGCGCTATCGCCCGGACTGCGCAGCGCAAGGCGGAGATCGCGGCGGAGCAGCGCCAAGAACGCGCTCATCGGCGCGCACCGAGATCGAGCGTCGCGGCGTCGGCAAGTGCGATCGGCGCATGCGTCGCGGCGACCACCATTCCTCCGTCGCGGCGATGCGTCGCGAGCGCGGCGGCAAGCGCATCGTGCGCCGCCGCATCGAGGGCCAAGGTCGGCTCGTCGAGCAACCACAGCTCGCCGGGCGCCGCCAGCAGACGGGCCAGCGCCGTGCGGCGCCGCTGTCCCTGGCTCAAATAGCGGGCCGGAAGATCGGCCAACGCTTCGAGTCCGAAGCGGGACAACGCCTGGGCCAAAAGTGGGCGCGCCGCCGGCGCGCCGCGCAGTTCGGCGGCGTAGGCCACGTTTTCGGCGACGGTGAGCGTCGGTTTGACGGCGTCGAGATGTCCCACATAGTGAAGACGCGCGCGATGCGCGTCCGGGTCGTCGGCGATGGGAGTTCGGTCCCAGACGATCACGCCGCCGGCGGCCGGCGCGAGACCGGCCATCAGGCGCAGCAGGCTCGACTTTCCCGCGCCGTTCGGACCGGCGAGAATTAGCGCCCCGCCGCTGGCGAGGCGAAATTCGACGCCAGCGAAAACTTGTCGCTCGCCGCGCACGCAAACCAGCGCCTCGCCGAAAAACTCAGCCATGTCGGCAAACAAATAGCGGACCGCCCAGAACGGGTCGGTCCGCCATCGCGTCAGGTACCGCCGAAGATGGAGTCCGGGGGGCTTCGGCAGGGGAGAGGCACGGGCGGCCCAGGCCACGCGATGCGACCCGCCGCCGATAGCCAACTAAAGCCGAGGAATGTGACGGCATTTGTAACGGAGTATGGCAAAACCGTGAAATTTGGTTACTACGGCCGACGGCCGGCTTTCGGGCGCCGACGCCGGTCACCAGCGGCGATCGCCCGGGTCAATCGTAGCTGCGGACGTCGTCGATGACCTTGCCGTCGTTCGGCAGCTGGGCCGTGAACTCGACCCGGCCGCGCATCTTGGTCACCGCGTGGATCGATTCGCCGATCGCCGCCGCCAACGCCGCCTCGTCCTCGCTGCGCATGGGCCCGGCGAGCGCGCAACGCAGCGTCATTTCGTCGTTCTGCTCCTCTCTGGTGACGACGAGCCGCGCCTTGGCGATCTCCTTGTGTCGGCGGATCACGTCGGCGACATGGCTGGGATGAACGAACATGCCGCGCACCTTGGTGATCTGGTCGGCCCGTCCCATCCAGCCCTTGAGGCGCGCATTGGTCCGGCCGCAAGGGCTTATCCCCGGCATGATCGCCGACAGGTCGCCGGTGGCGAAACGGATGAGCGGATAGTCGGGGCTGAGGGTGGTGACGACGACCTCGCCGACCTCGCCTTCGGCCACCGGATCGCCGGTGCCGGGACGGACGATCTCGACGATGATCCACTCGTCGACAATGAGCCCCTCGCCCGGCCGCGATTCGTAGCCGATCAGGCCGAGATCGGCCGTGGCATAGCACTGCAGCACGTCGATACCCGATGCCTTTAGTTCGCCGCGAAGGCTCGGCGGCAGCGCCTCGCCCGAAACCAGGGCGCGCTTAATGGAGCTAATGTCGACCTGCAGCTCCTTGGCCTTGTCGAGGACGATCTTGAGGAACGTCGGCGTTCCGACATAGCCGCTCGGACGGACGTCGGTGATGACGCGGACTTGAACCTCGGTGTTGCCGACTCCGGCGGGGATGACGGCGCAACCGATGGCGTGTGCGCCTGTCTCGAGCATCGATCCGGCCGGGGTGAGATGATAGGAGAAGCTGTTGTGGATGACGTCGCCGCGGCGAAATCCGGCGGCGTAAAGAGCGCGCGCGAGCCGCCAATAATCGGGGCGCATCGCCTCGGGGTCATAAATCGGCCCTGGCGAAGCGAAGATGCGGGCCAGCCCGCCGGTCGAGATGGCGGTCAGTCCGCCGAACGGGCCGCGCTCGGGGAAATTCTTCTTCTGGCGGTCGGTCAGCTCCGACTTGCGGGTGATCGGCAGGCCGGCGAGGGCGCGCCGGTCGCCGATCGACTGCGGATCGACGTCGGCGAGAATTTGTGCAAACGCGGGTGCGTTCGCCTTGGCGTTGGCCAGCTGTTCGCCCAGTGCCGCGAACAGCGCCTGCTCGCGATGCGCCGGATCACGCGTCTCGAGCTCGTCGAAATACTGGCTGGATATCGTCATCGCTCGCCTAGAGTCTGTTCCTTTCCGACGTGAACATATTGCGCGTCCTGGTAATTCGGCAGGCTCACACCATGAGGGCCTATTTTGATCCTCGCGCCCCGAGCCTGTCGAAGGCGAGAGGTGCAAGTGGTGATCTATCGTTGGAAAGCGTGCTCGAGTAGCGATGCGCAGGGCCCGTGCGGGTCGACAGCCCCGATCCTGGTCACGCCAGCCAGCGCTTGCGGCGCTTGTAGTGCTTGACGTCGCGATAGCTTTTCCGGCCCGAGGCGGAAAGTCCGAGATAGAACTCCTTCACGTCCTCGTTGCCGCGTAGCTCCTCGGCCGATCCGTCGAGCACGACGCGCCCGTTCTCGAGGATGTAGCCGTAATGGGCGTAGCGCAGCGCCATGTTGGTGTTCTGCTCGGCGAGCAGGATGCTGACCTTTTCCTCGACGTTGAGCCGCGTGACGATCTCGAAAATTTCCTCGACCAGTTGCGGCGCAAGTCCCATCGACGGTTCGTCGAGCAGTATCATCTTGGGGCGCGACATCAAGGCGCGGCCGATCGCCGTCATCTGCTGTTCGCCGCCCGACGTGTAGCCGGCAGTCGATTTGCGCCTTTCCTTTAGGCGCGGAAAATAGTTATAGACGCGCTCGAGATCCTCGGCCACGACGCCGCGGCCGTCGCGCCGCGTGAAGGCGCCGGTGAGCAGGTTCTCCTCGACCGTCAGGTGCGCGAAGCAGTGGCGGCCCTCCATCACTTGGATGACGCCGCGCTGGACGAGCTCAGAAGGCGTCAAGCGATCGATGCGCTCGCCGCGATATTCGATCGAACCTTTGGTCACCTCGCCGCGTTCGGCGCGCAGCAGGCTCGAGATGGCCTTCAATGTCGTCGTCTTGCCGGCGCCGTTGGCGCCAAGCAGCGCGACCACTCCGCCCTCGTGCACCGTCAGGCTCACGCCTTTGAGCACCAGGATCACGTGATTGTAGATCACCTCGATGTTGTTGACCTGCAGCAGCTTGACGTCTGCAGGCTGGCGCATCCTGGTTTCGAGCTGAGCGGCGGCTTCGGTCATGAGTGGTAGGGGAGCGAGGTTGTTGGAAACGTGCGGGGGCGGGTCCGCGACCCGCCCCCAGGTGCGAATGGAAAGCGGAGTCCCGTCGTCGGCTCAGCTTTCTTTGTTGCAGTCGCGCGGCGTGATCTTCTTTTCGACCGCGTATTTCTTCGCCGCGTCGGCGTACATCGGCTGGATCACCTTGAGGTCGGCCTGCAGCCACTCGGTCTGGAACACCCACTGCTTGCCGTCCCACTGGAAGATGCGGGCTTGGCGCACGCCCTCGTGATCATTGCAACTGATGACCAGCGGGTTGACCAGCCCGTCAAAGCCGATCTCCTTGATGCGGGCGGTATCTAGCTTGAGATTCTCGAGCCCCCATCGGGTCTGCTCGCCGGTCATCGGCTTGTTGCCGTAACGCTTCTGCGCGGTGCGGATGGCTTCCACCGTCAGCATGGCGTTGATCATGCCGCGGTTGTAAAGCACTTCGCCGACTTCCTCGCGCTTGGCGAGGCCCTTGCCCTTGTCGTAGAGGTGCCGGAAGAGATCCTGATGCACCTTGTACACGGCGCCCGCCGGGTGCAGCGCCAGCGCGTTGTAGCCCTTGCTGCCCTCGCCTGCCGGCGTCACGTCGGGCTCAGCGCCCGACCACCAAACACCGTACATCTGGTTGCGCGGGTAATTGACCGCCGCCGCTTCCTTGATCGCGGTCGAGTTCATCACCCCCCAGCCCCACAGGAAGACATAGTTGGGACGCTGCTGGCGGATCTGCAGCCACGCCGCTTTTTGCTCGACGCCCGGATGCGTGACCGGAATGGTCAGCAGCTCGTAGCCATGGAGCTGCGCCCGTTTTTGCAACAGCGGGATCGGCTCGCGGCCGTAGGGGCTGTCGTGATACACCAGCGCGATCTTCTTCCCCTTGAGCTTGTCGAGGCCACCGTTCAACTTGCCGATGTGCTGGATCAGCATGTCCGCCGCCGACCAGTACGTGCCGAGCAGCGGGAAGTTCCATGGGAAAACGCTGCCGTCGGCCGATTCAGACCGGCCGTATCCCATGGTGATGATCGGAATCTTGTCGACCGGCGCCTTCTCGGTGAGCGCGAAGGTGATGCCGGTGGAAAGCGGCGTAATCGCGGCGGCGCCCGTCGGACCCTTGCCCTTGAGGCGTTCGTAGCACTCGACGCCGCGGTCGGTGGCGTAGCCCGTCTCGCATTCCTCGACCACCAGCTTGACGCCGTTAAGCCCGCCGTCGCGCTCGTTGATCAGGTTGAAGTAGTCGACAAATCCGTTGGCGAACGGAATGCCGTTGGGCGCGTATGCGCCGGTGCGATAGACGAGCGCGGGAAGGAACTGTTCATTCGCTTGTGCATTCGCCGGCGTGGTCGACCACAGCGCCAGCGGCGCCATTGCGAGAGCGCCGGTTAGACCCGTACAGAGTTTTGCAAAGTTCATTAGAAAACCTCCCTACTGGCCTTGCTTCACCGGGGGTGGCGAGCAGGCCTTGACGGCTGAAAATACTACAGGTTTCAACCCGGTAAAAAGCGGATTCTGGACCGATTCGCGGATCATTTTCGTGCCGAAAGCTGTCGGTATACCAACGACTTGACGGCGACAGGCCGGGCGTCAGCGCGTGCCCGACATGCGATTGATCTCGCTTTGTCGCCGGCGGATGTCGGCCGGCCAAGTGCTCTTGATGAACGCAAGGATGGCGCGGATTTCCCCGTCGGCGAGACGGTCCGAATAGGCGGGCATATCGCTCGCATAGCCGCGTGGGGCGAATTGACCGACGCCGTGTTTGGTGATGGCGAAAAGCTGCGCGTCGCTGTGGTGCCAAGTGTGTCCGCTGGCGTCGTGCGGCGGCGCGGGCAACTTGCCGTCAGACCGCCGCAAGCGCCAGTTGGCTTGGCCTTCAAGATCGGCGCCGTGACACGACGCGCAGTGCTCGGCGTAGAGCCGAGCCCCGGTTGCGATTTGCCTTGCGTCGTCGGGCTCGATTGGATCGTTCCACCAAAG
The DNA here is from genome assembly GCA_035457725.1 of Alphaproteobacteria bacterium. GTDB lineage: Bacteria > Pseudomonadota > Alphaproteobacteria > CACIAM-22H2 > CACIAM-22H2 > DATFES01. The sequence continues at coordinate 16,817 of DATIBC010000105.1, forward strand.
CCAGAGCCCGGCCAGCGCCACCAAGGCGAGCGCCAGGGTTACAATCAAGAAGAGTCGCTGCTTCATGGGGCGATCATCAAGCGTCGATCCATTTGTTCGCCACCGCTCGCTGGCGCGTCAAGCCGCCTGCCGCTGCGCAGCGGCTCAATGGCGCGGCCGCAGCCACAGCACGGCAAGCGAAAGGGCCAGCGAGCCGAGCACGACGGCGACCATCGGCGCCAGCGAATCGTCGCGCACCTGTCCCATCAGCCAGACAGTGCTGGCGCTGACCATCATCTGGAGGAAGCCCATGAGACCGGACGCCGTACCGGCGATCCGCGGATCGGCGCCGAGCGCCGCCGCCATCGCATTCGGCATGAATATTCCAGTCCCGATCGCGCCAAGCGCCATCGGCAGAAAAATCGCCAGCGGATCGGGCAGCGTCCACAACCAAGCGAAGACGATCAACGCCGTGCCGATGAGCGCGATCGCCATGCCGCCGCCAACCATCGATTCAAGCCCGAAGCGCTGCGAATAACGTCCGGCGAAGAAATTGCCGAGGACGTAGCCGGCGGTCACCAGCGGCACGTAGTAGCCGTATTCGATCGCCGGGCGGCCGTAGACCGATGCGAGCACGAATGGCGCTTCGGCGACGAAGGCGAACCAACTCGCCATGGCGAAGGCGGTGTTGAGCGCGTAGGCGACGAACGGGCGCGAACGCAATAGGGCGAGCAAATCGGTGACGATCGGCGCGACGCCGAGGCGCGGCGAAGGATCGCGATTGGTTTCGGCGAGCCAAAGCGCGCAGGCGACGAGAACCGCCAACCCGGCGCTCGAGATCACGATGAATATCGACCGCCAACCGAACGTCGCATCGAGATAGGCGCCCACCGCCGGCGAGGCGAGATTGCAGATCGCCATCGCCATGGTCACGTAGCCGATCAAGCTCGCCGAGCGCGCGCCGGCGTAGCAGTCCCGGATGATCGCCCGGCCGACCACCATTCCGGTGCAGGCACCGAAGGCCTGCAGCGCGCGGCCAGCGATGAGCGCGTCGCTCGACCAGGCGAAGGCGCAGAGCAACGAGGCGACGGCGTAGACCGCGGTTCCGCCGATGAGCACCGGGCGGCGACCCAGGCGGTCGGAGAGCGGCCCGTGAACCAGCTGGCCGACGGCGATGCCGATCAGCGCCGCTGAGACCGCCCATTGCATCGTCGACTCGCTCGTTCCGAACAACCGCGCCATGCCGGGCAATGCCGGCAAGATGATGTGCATCGAAAACGCGCCGAGCGCCGTGACGGCGACCAGGAGCGACACGCTCGGCTGCGCCGCCGTCGCGACAACTTCATCGTGCCGTTCGAGACTCGCCATCGCGGTCCGCTCGCGCTCTCGCGCCGCTCAGCTCATGCCGGCGCTGCGGCGGATGTCCTCGGGTCTGAGTTCGCGCGGCACGTCGACGCCGGCGCGCCGGCCGCGTAAATATTGATTGGGAATCGCGACATCGGCGCCAAGCGCGTCGGCGGCGCGCCACGCCCAAAGCGGATCGTTGAGCAGCGCGCGGGCCATCATCACCGCGTCGGCCTGGCGATCGGCGACGATGGCGTCGGCTTGTCGGGGCTCGAAGATCATGCCGACGCAAATCGTCGGCAATCCGACCGCCGCCTTGACGGCGGCAGCGAAGCGGACCTGGTATCCGGGGCCGGTCTTGATCCGCTGGCGCGGCGAAACGCCGCCCGAACTGACGTCGACGAAGTCGAACCCGAGCGATTTGAGCTCAGCGGCGAAGGCGATGGCGTCCTCGACGTCGAGCCCCTCGCCGGGGACCCAATCATGGCCGGGAATGCGGGCGCCGAGCGCGCGGTCCCTCGGCCATATCTCGCGGACCGCCGCCGCGACCTCGAGCGGAAAGCGCATGCGGCGCGCGCGCGCGCCGCCATAGCCGTCGTCGCGCCGATTGGCGAGCGGCGACAGGAACTGATGCAGCAGATAGCCGTGCGCGGCGTGCAGCTCAAGGAGATCGAACCCGGCGCTGAGCGCGCGTTGCGCAGCGCGCAAGAACTCACCCCTGACCTGCTTCATCGTGTCGAAATCGAGCGCGACGGGAGCCGGCCAATGCGAATCGAATGGCAGCGCGCTCGGTCCAACGGTGGTCCAAGCGCGCGAATCGCCGAGCGGTGCCCCGCCTCGCCACGGCACTTCGCTCGAGCCTTTGCGCCCGGCGTGCGCCAACTGGATGCCAATCGGGGTGGGGCTCGCCCAAGCGCGATGAAAGCGGACGATTTCGGCAAGCGCCGCCTCGTGCGCATCGTCATAGAGACCGAGGCAGCCGGGGGTTATGCGCCCTTGGGCGCTGACATGCGTCGCTTCGGTCATCACCAGACCGAGGCTGGAAGCGATGTAGCGGCCGAGGTGCACGCGGTGCCACGGCTGCGCCAAGCCATCGATCGCCGAGTATTGGCACATCGGCGAAAGCGCAATCCGGTTCGGAAGGGCGATCGGGCCGAGTTGCAGCGGCGAGAAGAGTCCGATCGACATTGGCGCACCCCGCTTGCCTTGCCGGCGCTGACGCGGGCCGGCGGACTGTGCGCAATGACCTAGCGGAGATCGCGGCCGGGGACTAGCCCCGGCGGCGGAATTGCTGCCGCGCGCTGGGCGGGAAGCCTGACGTCACCGCCGGACGCTGGCCGCCGTCTGGCCGAAAAGGATCTTTTTGCCTTCTTCGGTCACCGCCGGGCGATTGGCGTATGGCGCGGCCCGAGCATAGGCGCGTATCGTCCCGGGCCGCGCTGCGATCGCCTCGAACCAGCGCTTCAGGTTCAGGAACTCGTCGATGTTCTGCTGCTGCCGCTTGTGGGGAACGATCCAAGGATAGCTCGCCATGTCGGCGATGGAGAACTCACCGGCGAGGTACTCGTGGTCGGCCAGGCGGCGGTCGAGCACGCCATAGAGGCGATTGGTCTCGTTGACATAGCGGCTGATGGCGTAAGGCAGCTTCTCGGGCGCATACAGGGCGAAATGATGGTTTTGCCCGGCCATCGGCCCGAGCCCGCCGATCTGCCAGGCTAGCCATTCGAGCGCGGTCTTGCGTCCGCGTAGGTCGCGGGGCAGGAACTTGCCGGTTTTCTCGGCAAGATAGATCAAGATGGCAGCCGACTCGAAGACCGGCAGCGCCGCGCCGCCGTCGCCGGGTTGTCGGTCGACGATCGCCGGCATGCGGTTGTTGGGCGAGATGGCGAGGAACTCGGGCTTGAATTGATCGCCGGCAGAAATGTCCACCGGAATGACGCGATACTCGAGGCCCGCCTCCTCGAGAAACATGGTGATCTTGTGGCCGTTCGGGGTGGGCCAGTAATAGAGGTCGATCATCGTTCCCGCGCTCCGTTGCACGGGCGCGAAGATACGCGCCTCACCCTTATATGAGCTTCACATTCGCGCGACCTACCCGTGGATGCGATAACAGGCGCTGTGCCGCGGCGGAACAGCCGGCCCTTGACGCTGGCCGGCCCGTCTTTAGCGGCCTATGCGCCGCCAACTCTGCCCGCTGTCGGCGCTGGTGAAGATCCTGTTGCTGTGAGTTACGGCGTAGTAACGAGCGCCGCGAGCGGCGAAATGCACGATGTGATGGTCGCGCTCTGGCAGACCTACGAAACCCCAGGTGGCGCCATCGCTGGCGCTGCGGATCAGGCCGTACCCGATGACGTAAGCAAAGACATCGCCCTCATCGGAAGTCTCGACCATCGACACCGGGCGCCGGTCGATGGAGACGATCGCCCATGACCGCCCGTTGTCACGGCTCACCAAGAGCCCGCGCTCGGTCGCAGCAAATAACGTTGCTGGGTCGCGTCCCGACGCGGCGAGATCGATCAACCCTGCCGGCGGCGGACCGATCGTCCGCCATGTGGCCCCGCCGTCGCGGCTGACTTGGAGCGTACGGTAGACTCCGTAAATCACCCGAGGATCCGCGCGACTCACCGCGATCTGGTGGAAATCGACCGGCCCATCCGCGCCGGGAGAAAGCATGCGCCAAGTACGCCCGCCGTCACGCGACGTGATGAAGCCGAGGTTGCCCCCGTTCGCCGGGTGACCGCTGGCGAAGTACGTGCCCGGCTCGCGCGGGTGCGGCGTGAAGCCCATGAAATCGTCGACGTTCGCCGAGATTCGCTGGGCGATGCCGTCGCGGGAGGCGGAATATAGACCATGATGTGTCGCAAGATAGAAACGATCGGCGTCGTCGGGATCGATGGCGACGCCGTGAACGTGCGAAAGGGCCGACAGAGGGACCGAGTCTTGCGCGTTCAGCGGGACCCAGCCCAACGCCGGCACGGCGACCAACACCATCGCAAATAGATCGCGTAACCGTTGCCGCACGACGCGTCTCCACGAGAGGCGACGATGCCGCTTACAGCGGTGGAACCTGCAAGCGTCCGAACGCGCTTAGTGCGGGAACGGCCAGAGGCGCAGCTTTTCCTTGCCGACCTGCCATAGCCGCGCGAGGCCATGCGGCTCGACGATCAGGAAAAAGACGATCAGCACGCCGAAAACCATGAACTCGAGATGCGAGATGAAGGCGGTCGACCATTCTAGCCCGAGCGCGGTCGGCAGTTGGTTCAAGAACAACGGCAGGATGGTGATGAAAGCAGCGCCGAGAAAACTGCCGAGGATTGAACCCAGCCCGCCGATGATGATCATGAACAGCAAGCTGAACGAGCGGTCGATGTTGAACGTCAGGGGCTCCCACGAGCCGAGATGGATGAACGCCCACATCGCGCCGGCGACGCCGCAATAAAAGGAGCTGACGGCGAAGGCCGACAGTTTGGCCTTGATCGGCTGGATGCCGATGATCTCGGCGGCGATATCCATGTCGCGAATCGCCATCCATTGCCGGCCAAACCGACCGCGCACGAGATTCTTCGCGATCAGGGCAAGCACCGTGACGATGGAAAGCGCAAGCAGGTATTTTTCCGCCGGCGAGTCCCAGACGTTGCCGAACAGTTCGATCGGCGGCACGCTCGCCGAGCCCGACGGCGTGTAGTTGGTGAACCACTTCACCCGGATGAACAGCCAGTCGAGGAAGAACTGCGCGGCGAGCGTCGCGACGGCGAGATAGAATCCCTTGATGCGCAGGCTGGGGATGCCGAACAGGATGCCGACCGCAGCGGCGATCAGTCCGGCGAGGATGAACGCCAAGAGGACGTTCATTTCGGGAATGCGCAGCATGAGGTTGTAGGCGGCATACGCGCCCACCGCCATGAAGCCGCCGGACCCGAGCGAGATCTGCCCGCAATACCCCACCAGCAGATTGAGCCCGATCGCCGCCAGCGCGAGGATGAGGCACGGGATCAAGATCGCCTGGAAGAGATATTGAGTCGCCACCATCGGCACGATGACGAATCCGACGATGATGATCAGCGCGATTCCGATGAGATCCTGGCGGATCGGAAAGATCGCCTGGTCGGCGGCATACGTGGTTTTGAACTGCCCGGCTTCACGATAGATCATGGTTTACAACGCCTATCTTGTGTCGGTCGCCGCGCCTCGATGCGCGTGCCATGCGTATCCATTTTCCCCATTTGCCCCGCACCGAACATGACTCCATGCCAAGCGAGCGAACGGAGCATCGTCACACTCGCTCGATGATTTTCTCTCCGAACATTCCTTGCGGCCGGAACAGCAGCACGATCATCGCCAGCATGTAGGCAAACCAGTTCTCGATGCCGCCGCCGAGCGTCGGCCCGAGATAAACCTCGGCCATCTTTTCGCCGGCGCCGATGACAAGGCCGCCGATGATGGCCCCCGGGATCGAAGTGAAGCCGCCGAGGATCAGTACCGGCAGCGCCTTGAGTGCGACCAGCGCGATCGAGAATTGCACGCCGAGCTTGGCGCCCCATACCGTGCCGGCGACCAGCGCTACGATTCCGGCGACCGACCAGACGATAACCCAGATCCGGTTCAGCGGGATGCCGACCGACTGCGCCGCCTGGTGATCGTCGGCCACGGCGCGCAGCGCCCGGCCGGTACGCGTTTTCTGGAAGAAGATCGCCAACGCCAGAACCAATCCGCCGGCGGCGACCGCGGCGACAAGATCGATGCGATCGACCAGCAACCCGCCCTCGAACAGCGATTCGAGGATGAACATCGGGTCTTTCGAGACGCCGATGTCGAGCGTGTAGATCTCGGCGCCCCACACGGTCTGGCCGAAGCCGTCCAGAAAGAAGGTGAGGCCGATCGTCGCCATGAACAGAATGATGCCTTCCTGGTTGACCAGCGGCCGCAAGACCAGCCGCTCCACCGCGAAGGCGACGCCGACCATGATGGTCGACGCGGCGATGAAAGCCGCCCAGAACGGCATCACCTCGAAGATGCGCACCAGCGACAACGCGGCGAACAGAACCATGACGCCCTGCGCGAAATTGAACACGCCGGAGGCCTTGAAGATCAGCACGAAGCCGAGCGCCACCAGCGAGTAAAGGATGCCGGCGAGGAGGCCGCCGAGCAGGACTTCGAGAAAGAACGCCATTGCCGCCCTTCGCCGCCTAGTGTTGCACGCCGAGATAAGCGTCGATCACCGCCTGGTTGCCGCGCACCTCGTCCGGGGTGCCGTCGGCGATCTTGCGTCCGTAGTCGAGAACCACCACGCGGTCCGAAATGTCCATCACCACGCCCATGTCGTGCTCGATGAGCGCGATGGTGGTGCCGAATTCCTCGTTCACGTCGAGGATGAAGCGGCACATATCCTCTTTCTCCTCGACGTTCATGCCGGCCATCGGCTCGTCGAGCAGCAGCAGCGTCGGCTCGGCGGCGAGCGCCCGGCCGAGCTCGACCCGCTTTTGCAGCCCATAGGGCAGTCGGCCGACCGGCACCTTGCGGATCGACTGAATCTCGAGAAAATCGATGATCTTCTCGACGAATTCGCGGTGCTCGATCTCTTCCTTCTGCGCCGGTCCCCAATAAAGCGCCTCGGCGAAGAAGTTCTTGCCCATCTTGAGCAACCGCCCGGTCATGATGTTGTCCAGCGTCGACATGCCCTTGAAGAGCGCGATGTTCTGGAACGTCCGGGCGATCCCCTGGGCGGCCGCCTCGTGCGGTCGCATCTGCTGGCGCGTCACGCCCTTGTAAGTGATCGTGCCGCTTTGCGGATGATAGAAACCATTGATGCAGTTGAGCAACGACGACTTGCCGGCGCCGTTTGGGCCGATGATGGCGCGGATCTCGCCCTTGCGAATGTCGAACGAGACGTCGTTCAGCGCCTTCACGCCGCCGAAGGATAGGGAAATATGCTCGACCTTGAGCAGAACATCGCCGATGACCCGGCCGGGGGCGACCTCGGTCTCGGTGATCGCGTTCATCAGCTCGCTTTCTTGAGCGCCTGCGCCGGCGGAAAGATGCGGGCAACCTCGCGGATCTCGAGATCGGCCTCGATCCGGCCGGTGCGACCGTCCTCGAAGGTCACGGTGCTGGCGATGTGGGCACGCTCGGCGTTGGAGTAGAGGCCCTGCACCAGCGCGGCATAGCGTTCGCCCACGAAACGCCGCCGGACCTTGCGCGTGCGAGTAAGCTCGCCATCGTCGGCGTCGAGTTCTTTGTGAAGGATGAGGAAGCGTTTGATCTGCGAGCCAGCGAGATTGGCGTCGGCGGCGAGGTCGGCGTTCACCTTCTCGACGCACTCTTGAATCAAGTCATGGACCTCGCGCTTGGCGGCGAGCTCCTGATAGCTGGCGTAGGGAAGGCCCTGGCGTTCGGCCCAGTTTCCCGTCGCCTCGAGATCGATATTGATGAAGGCCGCGACGTAATCGCGGCCGTCGCCGAACGCCACCGCTTCGCGGATATAGGGGAAGAACTTGAGTTTGTTTTCGAGATACTTCGGCGCGTACAAGGTTCCGTCGTTCAAGCGCCCGACATCCTTGGCGCGGTCGATGATCTTGAGATGCCCGTCGCGGTCGAAGAAGCCGGCGTCGCCGGTGTGCAGCCAGCCGTCCTCGGTCTTCGCTTCGGCGGTCGCTTTCTCGTTCTTGTAATAGGTGACGAACACGCCCGGGCCGCGCACCAGGACCTCGCCGTTGTCGGCGATCTTGATTTCCACCTCGGGCGCCGCGACGCCCACGGTGTCGGCGCGAATCTGGCCGTCGGGTTGCATGCAGATGTGAACGCTTGACTCGGTCATGCCGTAGAGTTGCTTCAAATTGAGTCCGAGCGCCCGGTAGAAGTCGAATATGTCCGGGCCGATCGCCTCGCCCGCGGTGTAACCCACGCGCATGCGGGTGAAACCCAGCGTGTTCTTGAGCGGGCCGTAGACCAGGAGGCCGCCGATCGCATATTGGAGGCGGTCGGAGAGCGAGATCGACTTACCGTCGAGGATGGCGATGCCGGCGCGCTTGGCGACGCTCATGAAATATTTGAACATCTTGCGCTTGATCCAGCCGGCGTCCTCCATGCGGATCATCACCGTGGTCAAGATGTTCTCGAAGATGCGCGGTGGCGCGAAGAAGAACGTCGGCCCGATCTCGCGCAGGTCGTTGAGCACCGTTGCCCCGGACTCCGGGCACGAGACACAGAATCCGGCGCAGATCGCCTGCGCGTACGAGAAAATATGGTCGCCGACCCACGCCATCGGCAGGTAGGCGAGAATCTCGTCGCTTTCGCTCAGCTTGTCGAAGGCGTTGGCATTGCGCGCAGTCACCAACACGTTGCGGTAGGACAACATCACGCCCTTGGGCTGTCCCGTGGTGCCGGAGGTGTAGAGCATCACCGAGATGTCGTCACCCTTGCCCTTGGCGATCTCCTGGCGAATGAATTCGGGTTGCGCCTTAAGAAAATCGCGGCCGCGCTGCATCAGCGCCTCGAGCGCGACGAGATGCGCGCCGGCATAATGCCGCATGCCGCGCGGATCCTTGTAGATGATCAGCGACAGCCGCGGGACTCGATTGCGAATGGCCAACAGTTTGTCGACCTGCTCCTGATCCTCGGCGATGGCGATCGTCGCCTCGGCGTGGTCGATCACATACCCCATCTCTTCGGCGACGGAGTCCTGGTAGACCGGCACCGGGATCGCCCCCAAGCATTGGGCGGCGGCGATCGAGCTATAGAGATGCGGCCGGTTGTCGCCGACGATGGCGAGCTTGTCGCCGCGCTTCAATCCCACCGCCGCCAATCCGGCGGCGATGCCATGCGCGATGTCCCGTGTCTCGGCCCAAGTCCAGGTCTGCCAGATGCCGTAGTCTTTCTCGCGCATCGCCGGGCGCGCCCCGCGGCGCGCGGCGTTTTGCTCGAGGAGTTTGGGAAAGGTATCGGAGTCGCGGTCGACGACCCCAACGTCGGCGATCGGTGCGCCGCGCCTGATGTCACCGTCGGCCATGTTCGCCGCATGTCCGCCCGATGCGGGCGGTAGCCGTCCGAATGTGCATACGCACCGTCTCCCTACCGGTTGCGCGACCGGTATCCAACCTGTCCCAATCCCGCCGGCCACGTATTGTTCCTTGGGCCGATCTTTCGGCTACCTAGCCCGAATCTTCAAGCAGGGTCAAGCTTTGGGCAGATTTGATCACGTTTATGTGCCTGCCTCGGCAATGGACTGGTCGTGCACTCGGTCGGCTCCATGTCACGGACATCCGACATGTGGTACCCGGCGCCGGTGTGCCGGCGGGCTGCCCATAGCGGGTACCATTCGATCTCTCAAGATCCACCGAGCGCTTCGTGCAACGGGCGGCCCCCCGACGCGTCGATCATTGTTGCAGCACCGCATGCCGGAGGCTGAATCCGTGCCAAAAGCGGTGTCGTTATCGGTCACCGATCGCCCATCAACCGCGGCAAGATCGGTATGGCGAACGTATTCCGCACCGTCGCGGCGACGAACGGCGCAAGAATCGATTCGGCTCGCCGTTCTGGCGGCCACGCTCGATCGGCATAAAAATTAGCCAAAGCAGCATTATATGTAGTTAATCGGCAGATCGAACCGGACTCTTCCGGCCCCTTCAAATCGCCGCCCAAACGGTGTAATCCAAGCGCGGCCGCGAAACCGCCTTCGGCCGCCCACCGCCTCGCGAACCTGCCAAGGAGACCTGCCCGTGCCCGCCATCGGTCGCGACAGCCTTAAGACCCGCCGCTCCCTAACGGTCAACGACAGGACGTACGATTATTTCAGTCTTGCCGCCGCCTCCGAAGCCGGGCTCGGCGATTTGTCGCGCCTGCCGGTATCACTCAAGGTGCTGTTGGAAAATCTGCTGCGTCACGAGGACGGGCGGACGGTCACGGTCGACGATCTCAAGGCGATGGCGGCATGGCTCGTCCAGCGCAGTTCGACGCGCGAGATCGCCTTTCGCCCGGCGCGCGTGCTGATGCAGGATTTCACCGGCGTGCCCGCCGTCGTCGACCTCGCGGCGATGCGCCAAGCGATGGTTGACATGGGCGGCGATCCAAAGAAGATCAACCCGCTGTCGCCGGTCGATTTGGTCATCGACCACTCGGTGATGGTCGACCATTTCGCCGCGCCCGACGCCTTCAAGCGCAATGTCGAGCTGGAGTACCAGCGCAACGGCGAGCGCTATGCCTTCCTGCGTTGGGGCCAGACGGCGTTCGACAATTTCCGCGTCGTCCCTCCCGGCACCGGAATTTGCCATCAGGTGAATCTCGAATACTTGGCGCAGACCGTCTGGACTTCGGAGAATGGCGGCAAGACCCTCGCCTATCCCGATACGCTGGTCGGCACCGACAGCCATACGACGATGGTCAATGGCCTCGCCGTGCTCGGGTGGGGCGTGGGCGGCATCGAAGCCGAGGCGGCGATGTTGGGCCAGCCGGTGTCGATGCTGATTCCTGAAGTCGTCGGGTTCAAGCTCACCGGCCGGCTCAAGGAGGGCACCACGGCGACCGATCTCGTGCTCACCGTCACGCAGATGCTGCGCAAGAAGGGCGTGGTCAACAAATTCGTCGAGTTCTATGGCCCGGGCCTCGACGCGCTGTCGCTCGCCGATCGCGCGACCATCGCCAACATGGCGCCCGAATACGGTGCGACCTGCGGCTTCTTTCCGATCGACAAGGAAACGCTGAACTACCTGTCGTTCACCGGCCGCGACGCCGCGCGGGTAGCGCTCGTCGAGGCGTACGCCAAGGCGCAAGGCATGTGGCGCGACGCCGGCACGCCCGATCCCCACTTCACCGACACCCTCGAGCTCGACATGGCCTCGGTCGAGCCGTCCCTCGCCGGGCCGAAGCGGCCGCAAGACAAGGTGCTCCTGTCGCGCGCCAAACCGGAATTCGCGCGCGCGCTCGCCGAATCGCTCGGCGTCAATGCCGACGGTCCCGAGGGCGCGATGAACGATGAAGGCGGCGGCCAGAGTCGGGGGCCTTCGGCGCTCGACCGACGCGTCAAGGTCGAGGGCACCAGTTATGAGCTTCGCCACGGCGACGTAGTGATCGCCGCCATCACGTCGTGCACCAACACCTCCAATCCGAACGTGCTCGTCGCCGCCGGCCTGCTGGCGCGCAACGCGCGCGCCAAGGGGCTGCAGCGCAAGCCATGGGTCAAGACGTCGTTCGCGCCCGGATCGCAAGTGGTGACCGATTATCTTGTCGCTGCCGGGCTACAGGAGCATCTCGATGGGCTCGGCTTCACGCTCGCCGGCTACGGTTGCACGACGTGCATCGGCAATTCAGGGCCGCTTCCCGAGCCGATCGCCGAGGCGGTTGATGCGGGCGATCTGACCGTCTGCGCGGTGCTGTCGGGAAACCGCAACTTCGAAGGTCGCATCCATGCCCAGGTCAAGGCGAACTATCTCGCTTCGCCGCCCCTGGTCGTCGCCTACGCGCTTGCCGGAACGCTGCGCCGCGATCTGACCAGCGAGCCGCTCGGCATGGGCGCCGACGGCAAGCCGGTCTATCTCAAGGATATTTGGCCCTCGAACCAGGAGATCACGGAAACGATACGCAAAACGCTGAGCCCTGACATGTACCGCAAGCGCTACCGCAACGTGTTCAGCGGTGACGATATGTGGCGTACGATGGGCACCTCGGCGGGGCTTACCTACAAGTGGGAAGATCGCAGCACCTACGTCAAGCTACCGCCCTATTTCGAGGATTTACCGAAAGAGCCCGGCGCGCTCGGTGATATCGTCGGCGCCCGCTCGATCGCGCTTCTGGGCGACAGCATCACCACCGATCACATCTCTCCCGCCGGATCGATCAAGAAGGACGGACCGGCCGGCGAATATCTCATCGAACGGCAGGTGCGGCCGGTCGATTTCAATTCATATGGCGCGCGGCGCGGCAACCATGAAGTGATGATGCGCGGCACTTTCGCCAACATCCGCCTCAAGAACGAACTGGCGCCAGGCACTACCGGCGGCACGACCCGCCATATGCCGGACGGCGCGGTGATGACCATCTTCGATGCGGCGCGACGCTACCAGCAAGAAGGCGTGCCGCTGGTCGTCTTCGCCGGCAAGGAGTACGGCACCGGTTCGTCGCGCGATTGGGCGGCCAAAGGGACGCGCCTGCTCGGCATCAAGGCGGTGGTCGCCGAAAGTTTCGAGCGCATTCATCGCTCGAACCTCGTCGGCATGGGCGTGCTGCCGTTGCAATTCCCCAACGGCGTGACGCGCGGCACGCTCAAGCTCGATGGCGGCGAGACATTCGATCTCACCGGACTGGAAGCGGGCATCCGCCCGGGGATGGCGGTGCGGTTGACGATTCATCGCGTCGGCGGCAAGACCGATACGGTCGATCTTGTCTGCCGTATCGATACGCTCGACGAGGTCGAATACTACCGCCACGGCGGCATCCTGCCCTATGTGCTGCGCGGCCTGTTGAAGGCGGCGTGAGTCGCGGCGCGCGGCGCGAGACCTCGCTCAAGTCCGCGTGCCGCCTCCTGGCGGCGGCTCAGGCGCCGTGGCCGGTGGCGGATTCTTGCGCCGGATGATGATATCGCCGCGTTCGTTCATCGTCGGCATTTCGTATTGCGGCAGGTTGGCGATCGCCTGCGAGAGGGCGCGGAGCAGCTTCTCGATGGCCTCGCGCGCCTGGTCGGCTGGCGCCTCCTCGCGCGGGGCCGGCCCTTGCTGGGCGGGCAGGTCGGTCGCCGACGCGCCGAACGCCGCGACCGCGATCAGCGCCGCCGCCACAGGTCGGCCAAGTATTGAAGTGAGCATCGAAGCGATCTCCTTGGACTCCGTCGGTTTGCATCGACAACGCGGCGTCATAGGCAGATATTCTGAGTCCTGATCACGGCATCTTGACCTGTTTCACCCGAAGGTGATCGGTGCGAATATCTTGGTGGGGCTACATTTTCGCGTGATGCACAAGCTCGGGCGATACTCTTTGGCGGTTGCCGTCGCGGCGCTCGTCGCCGCCGCGACGATGGTTGCGCCGTCGCGGTCGGACGATCCGGCGCGCGCGGCCGACGCGCCCGATTCGAACATGCCCGTGATCGTCGAACTCTTCACCAGCCAAGGCTGCAGCTCCTGTCCTCCTGCCGATGCCTTTCTCGGCGAGTTGGCCAGCCGGCCCGACGTGGTGGCGCTGGCGATGCACGTCGACTACTGGGACTATATCGGCTGGAAAGATCCCTTCGCCAAGCGCATGTATACCGAGCGACAGCGCGATTATGCGCGCTCGCTTTGGCAGCGCTTCGTCTATACGCCGCAAATGGTGGTCGATGGTCGATATCAGGATGTCGGGTCCGATCGACACGCGATCAACAAGCTGATCGAGCGTGCGCGGGCCGATAAAGCCAAGCAGCCCTTGGTGCAGATCACCCGGGTTGATGAACCGCAATCGGCGGGATCGCCCTCTGGCCCGCCGGCCAAGATTAATGTCGAGAGCATCGGCTTCCGCGGCACGGCGTCGGTATGGCTGGCGCTATACGATCGCGAGCATCAAACGCAAGTGCAGCGCGGCGAGAACGCCGGTCGACGCTTGGTCGATTACAATGTCGTCCGCGAGTTCCGGCGCATCGGCACTTTCGATGGACGTTCCGTCACGCTGGCGCTCGATCTTGGCGAGCTCGCCGGCCGTCACGATGCCGGTGTGGTCTTCGTGCAGCAAGACGGCACCGGACCGATCTTGAGCTGCCTCGGTTTCGACGCCGGAGGCGGCAATCGCGCCGGGCTCTAGAGCACCGATCCGCTCGTCGGGTGCGTGCCAGTCGCGCCCGCGATCTTCGCCGAGCCGCGGCGGCCATCGTCCGAGCCTAGAGCGTGATCCGCTAAGTTTGACGTAATCCGCTAGGTTTGAATCGCCGCTTTTACCCCGAGCCCTTCGTCCCTCGACAAGCTCGGGATGCGGGCGCTCGACTTGCTTACACCAAAGCGGATCACGCTCTAGCGAACGGGCGACGAGCGGCCTGCTTCATAGCGTCGTGCGCAGATCCCACAGCTCGGGAAACAGGCGCACGTTCAGCAAATCGCGCAGATATGCGACGCCGGCGGTTCCGCCGGTGCCGCGACGATAGCCGATTATGCGCTCGACCGTCGTCACGTGGCGGAATCGCCACTGGCGGAAGAAATCCTCGAGATCGACAAGCTCCTCGGCCAGTTCGTAGAGGTCCCAATGGCGCTCGGTGTCGCGATAGATGGCCGTCCATGCCGCAGCCACGCTGGCCTCGGGCCGATACGGCTCCGACCAATCACGTTTGAGCGCTCGGTCGGCGATCGCGAACCCGCGCCGCGCCAGAAGCTTGATCGCCTCGTCGTAGATCGACGGCGCCTCGAGCCGGCGCTTGAGCGGCGCATGGACCGCCGGCCGATGACGAAAGACCGCCAGTTTCTCGCGGCCCTTGTTGCCGAGCATGAACTCGATCGTCCGGTATTGGTGCGACTGAAATCCCGACGAGCGCCCGAGCCTGCCGCGGAAGGCGAGGTATTCCGAAGGCGTGAGCGTCGAAAGCACGTCCCACGCCTGGATGAGATTCGCCATCACCCGACTGACGCGGGCCAGCATCTTGAAGGCCGGCGCCAACTCGTCGCGCCGCAGGCTGGCGATCGCCGCGTCGAGCTCGTGGAGGATCAGCTTCATCCACAGCTCGGTCGTTTGGTGCTGGACGATGAACAGCATCTCGTTGTGGTTTTCCGAGAGCGGGCGCTGCGCGCCGAGCAGCTTGTCGAGCTCGAGGTAGTCGCCATAGGTCATCGCGCGACGGAAATCGGTGTAGGCGCCGCCGAGCGGGCCGGCCTTGGCGCGCACGGCGGACGAGGGTTTGCGTTTCGGCATGGTCGTTTCCTTGCCTCGGACGATGCCGCTCAAGTCACCGCGGCGCGGACCTTGAACTCGGGCCGATCCCAGGCCCGCGTGGAGAGGACATCCTTGAGCGCCGCCACTGCGTCCCAGATGTCGACGTGACGTATATAAAGCGGCGCGAAGCCGAAGCGCAGGATGTCAGGAGCGCGAAAGTCGCCAATCACACCGCGCGCGATGAGCGCCTGCATGACCGCGTAGCCGTCGAGGTGGCGGAAGCTGACTTGGCTGCCGCGTTGGGCGGCGACGCGGGGACTGGCGAGCGCCAGTCCCGCGCCGGCGCATTCCTGGGCGACCAGCGCGATGAGCAGTTCGCCGAGCGCGACGGACTTGGCGCGAATCTGGGCCAGATCATGACGAAGCAGGATGTCGACGCCGATCTCGAGCGCCACCATCGACAGGATCGCCGGAGTGCCGCACAGGTAGCGCGCCACGCCATCGGCCGGGCGATAGCTCGGCTCGAACGCGAACGGCGCGGCATGACCAAGCCAGCCGGAAAGCGGCTGCACGAATTTTTCCTGATGGCGTTCGGCGACAAAAAGAAACGCCGGCGCTCCGGGACCGCCGTTCAGATACTTGTAGCCGCAGCCGACGGCGAAATCGGCTCGCGCGGCATCGAGCCCCACGGGTATCGCGCCGGCGCTATGCGCCAGGTCCCACAGCATCAGCGCACCCGCCCCGTGCGCGGCGCGGGTGATCGCGTCGATATCGAACATGGCGCCGGTGCGGTAGTTCACCTGCGTCAACATGACCACAGCCGTGTCGGCATCGACGGCCTGTTCGATCGCGGCGCCGTCGACCAAGCGCAGTTGGTGACCTTGTTCCAGGAACGAGGCGAGGCCCTGCGCCATGTACAAGTCGGTCGGAAAATTCTCGCCTTCTGACACGATGACACGGCGGCGGGAATTGATCCGCAGCGCCGCGGCGAGCGTCTTGAAGAGGTTGACCGATGTCGAATCGGCGACGACGACCTCGCCCGCGCTCGCGCCGAGCAGGCGGGCGATCTTGTCGCCCAGCCGCCGCGGTAGGTCGATCCACCCGTGAACGTTCCAGCTCCGGATAAGGTCGCGTCCCCACTCGCTCGAAATCACCTCGCCCAAACGCGCCCGCGTCGCCCGCGGCAGCGCGCCAAGCGAGTTACCGTCGAGATAAACCACTCCCTCGGGAAGCTCAAAGTCGTCGCGCGCGGCGGCGAGCGGATCGCGCGCGTCGAGCGCGGCGCAATCGGCCCGCGTCAGTCGGGTCACGGAGCGAGCTCGCGCAGCACGGCGCGCACTGGCGCGGCGTCGAGGTCGGCGAGCTTGAGCGGCAGCGCGATCAGCTCGTAGTCGCCCTCGGGCACGTCGTCGAGCACCAGGCCTTCGAGAATCGACAGGCCATGCAGACGTACCACCGCGTGCGCGTCCATCGTCTTGGAGTTTTGCGGGTCGAGCGACGGTGTATCGATGCCGACCAGAACCACGCCATGGGTGGCGAGAAGTTCGATCGTCTCGGGCGCCACGGCGGCGAACCCGTCGTCCCATCGCTCGACAGGTGCGCGCGAATACGTGCGAATCAGGACGCGTTCGACGCCGGGCCCAAGATGCGGTGCGATCCGTTCGCGACGAACCAACGGTCGCGCGCCGATGGCGTGCACGACGCGCGCCGGGCCGATGTAGCGCGCGAGATCGAGCGCGCCGATGCGCGGCCCGCCGGCGGCGTAATGGAAAGGCGCGTCGGCATGAGCGCCGGTGTGGGTCGACATGGTGAATTTGGAGACGTTGACCGGGCAGCCGGGACCAAGCGTCCAAGTCCGCGTTTCGTCATAAGCGGTGTCGCCCGGCCAAACCGGGATCCCGGCGCGAATCGGCGGGCTGATGTCCCACAGCCGCATGGCCGCGAGCTTGGCGCATGCGCCCCGCTCTGCGCAAGCGCCGCAGCTTCGGCCAAGGAGGTCGTGTGCTCAGTAGCGGTGGCGGTAATGCCGATGGTATTGCGGGTAGTGACCGGGCGGCCCGTAATAGGGGTACGGATTGTAATACGGGGCGTAATAACCGCCCGGCGGATAGCCGCTCGAATAGCCGACGCTCGCATATCCGAAATGGCAGCCGGCGAGCAGCACTCCTGCGGCGAGCAACACCGCCCAGGGGCGCCAGTCGAAGCAGTTGCGAATCGCCGTGGCGGTCATGGATACGGTTCCCTTGCACCCGATCGCGGGTCAGATGCCGGCGGCCCCCGGCGCGTCGCGGCGCAGCCACGCAGCGATGCGCTGGAAGAGCCGGTAGACAAGGCGAATCAGCTTCGGCAACAGCCAGATGACGAGGCCGACGAAGACGGCAAGCAGTGCCAGGAACACCAGCGGGTAGTGAAGTGCCGTCCACAGTCCGGCGATGACCAGCGCATCCTCGGCGAGCGAGGCCGTCCAGTTGCTGAACGGCTCCGGCGACGCGTTGATCGCCAGCCGCGCGCTCGTCTTGGTGATGTGACTCCCCGCGGCGAGCGTGCCGCCGATCAGAGCTGCGGCGAACGCCAGCGCCGGATCGACGTCGCCGACCGCGCCGGCGGCAAGCACGGCGCCGGCGGGAATGCGGATGAAGGTGTGGAGGACGTCCCAGCCGCTGTCGACACCCGGCACTTTGTCGGCGAAAAACTCGACGAGGTACATGAACGCCGCCGCCATGATGACGATCGGCGAGGCAAGCAGCTGGAGATCGGGCGGCAAAACGATCGTATCCGTGGCGCCCATCACGCCCAACATCAGCACCGCGGCGTAGAGATTGATGCCGCTCGCCCAGGCGATGCCCATCGTCAAGGCGATGATCGAGACTGGATCCATGGCGTCCTCGCTGGCGAACGGCGGACGAAACGCCGGCAGGCGGTTCGTCCTCGCAAGTTGGTAAACGACCCGATGGCTGACTCTATTCCGGAGTATAGCAGCCTTGCGCCGCCGCCGTTTGACCTGTCGGGCGACGGGCACCTAAAGTCGCCGACCTTGAAAATATTCCGTTCTTTCTCCGGCCGCCGACGCCGATGAGTTTGCCGCCGCCAAACGCGCTGGCGCATTTCGCGTGGGCGTTCGGTTCGCTGTTCTTCTTCTACGCCTTCGTGCAGCGCGTCGCACCCTCGGTCATGGTTGAAGATCTGATGCGCGATTTCGCTGTCGGCGGCGCCATCGTCGGCAATCTTTCGGCGTTCTATTTCTACGCCTATGCCGGTTTGCAGATTCCGATCGGCGTGTTGATGGACCGCGTCGGGCCGCGCCGGTTGATGAGCGCGGCGGCGCTGCTGTGCGGTGCCGGCGGCATGCTGTTCGCGACCAGTGTCGTGGTGGAAGGCGCCTATCTCGGCCGTTTCCTCGTCGGCGCCGGCGTCGGCTTCAGTTGGGTGGGTACGCTGACGGTGATCGCGCAATGGTTCCCGGCGCGTCGCTTCGCGTTGCTGACCGGCTTCACCCAGCTTGCCGGAATGGCCGGCGGCGTCTTCGGCCAGGCGCCGCTCGCCGCCGCCGTTTCTGCGTTCGGTTGGCGCGCCACGATGAACGTGGTGGCCCTGGCCGCGCTCGTCTTGGCGCTGGCGTTGTGGATCGTAGTGCGCGACCGGCCGCACGTCGCAAGCCGCAGCGCCGGATTGCTGGCAGGGCTGGCCAGCGTCGTGCGCCAGCGCGAAACCTGGTTCAACGCCTTGTTCGGCATGGCGATGACCGGCCCGATGCTTGCGTTCGCCGGCTTGTGGGGCGTTCCGTATGTGGTCGCGGCTTATGGGCTCGATCGCGCCGCAGCCGGCGCGACGACGTCGCTGATGTTCATCGGCTGGGGAATCGGCGCACCGACCCTCGGCTGGCTATCCGATAGGATCGGTCGCCGCAAATCGGTGATGCTTGGCTGCGGGGCCGGCGCGGTGATCACGTTCCTCTGCGCGCTCTATCTGCAGGGGCTTTCGCTCGGGCCGCTCAAGGCCCTGCTGATGGTGCATGGTTTCTTTGCGTCGGGCATGGTCCTCAGCTTCGCCGCGGCGCGCGAGCACAACGCTCCGGCGGCGAGCGGGGCGGCGCTGGGCTTGGTCAACGCCGCCGTGGTCGGCTCGGGCGCGCTGCTGCAGCCGCTGGTCGGCCTGCTGCTCGATCTGCAATGGGATGGCGCGCTGGTTTCGGGTGCGCGAATCTATACGCGTGAAGCTTACGCGCTCGCGTTCGCGGTGATCCCGACGATCGGCCTGGTCGGAACGGCGATCCTGCTCGCCAGCCGCGAAACGTACTGCCGACAACAGGTCTAGCGCCGGCATTGGGCTGTGGTAGCATTTCGAGCCATGAAGAAGACGCCATCGGGGAGGGGGCTGCCATGCCGTGCGTATTGACGCCAGAGCAGCTTGCTGCGTACGAGCGCGACGGCTACGTCATCGCCAAATCGTTGTTCGACGCCGAGGAGGTCGATCTGCTGCGCTGCGCCATGGAGGAAGATCCGGAGATCGGACGCCACGCGCTCAACCGTGCCGACGGCGCCGGCGGGGCTACGCGCATCTCGTTGTGGAATCGTCCGGGCGACAGCGTCTACGGACTCGCCGCACGCTCGGCGCGCATGGTCGACACGTTCGAGACGCTGCTCGGCGGACCGATCTACCATTTTCAATCCAAGCTGACCGCCAAGGACCCCTATGTCGGAGGCGCCTGGGAGTGGCATCAGGATTACGGGTACTGGTATTACAACGGCTGCCTGTTCCCTCATCTCGGGAGCTGCATGATCGCGCTCGACCGCACGACGCGCGACAATGGCTGCCTGCAGATCATCAAGGGCTCGTATAAGCTCGGCCGGCTCGACCATGTTCCGCTGACGCCGGGACAGAACGAGGCCGATCCGAACGTCATCCGCGAGGCGCTCAAGCGCTTCGAGCTGGTCTATATCGAGCTCGAGCCCGGCGATGCGTGCTTCTTTCATTGCAACACGCTCCATCGCTCGGACCAGAACCGCTCGCCCAATCGCCGCTGGACGCTGCTCTATTGCTACAACCGGGTCGACAACGACACCTACAAAAAGGACGACGACCGCTATTACGTGCCGCTCGACAAAGTGCCCGACGATGCGATCAAGCGCGCCGGACTGCGCTTCGCCAAGGGATCGAACGACGAGCACTTCGCCAGCCGCCCGTTCGTTCCCGACGTAACGCACGCCGCCGAACAGCACTGAGACTTCCGCCCCTGGCGCGGCAGGGCAGAGCCGGATCCAGATCTCGATCGACGCGCTTTTCACGAAGTGTGATAGACGCACGATAGACGCCGAAACATTGCAACGCAGCGAAACGTCAGCAACCGCCTGTCCGCTTAGTTTCGAGTACTGACGCAAGGTCGGGCGGTCGCCCCCGGTCACGGGAACCGCGTCCGGCCGGTAAATTCCGACACCCGACGAGTCCCCAGCCGTAAACTGGGTCGATGGAGGTGCTGTCGCTAGAATCGAACTGAAGTGGAATTTCGGGCTTACGCTTAGTCGGGGTACGCGGCACAAATGGCACGCGGGGGGACGGGGAAATGTTTGCCAAACCTGAATCGGCCTGCTTCTTGATCGCCGATATTTCCGGCTACACCAGCTTCCTCGCCGATGTCGAACTCGATCATGCGCACGATATAATCGCCGATCTGATGGACACGGTGGTGCGGCGTCTGCGTCCGCCGTTCCGGCTCGCGAAATTCGAGGGCGACGCGGCGTTTTTCTACGCAGCCGGCGACAAGCTCGACGGATCCGTTCTCCAGGATGCCATCGAGTCGGCCTACTTCGCTTACCGCAAGCGGCTTCGCAGCATCAAGCAGGCGTCGTCTTGCGAGTGCAAAGCTTGCAGCAGGATGCAGGATCTCGATCTCAAGTTCGTCAGCCACCATGGCGAGTTCATAAAACATAAGATTGCCGGTCGCGAGGAACTCGCCGGTCGCGACGTCATCGTCATTCATCGCCTGCTGAAGAACGCGGTTGGCGAGCGCCTCGGCGGCCACGCTTACGCGCTTTATACCGATGCCTGCGTCCGGGCGATGGAAATCGATCCAGTGGCGCAGGGTCTGGTCGAGCACCAAGAAGCGATCGACAACATCGGCGAAGTGAAATGCTGGGTGCGCGATTTGGAGGAGGCATGGGCACGGGAAACCGACAGCAATCGGAATGAAGTGACCCACGATAAAGCGATCAATGTGATCGAGTTCGATATTGCGGCGCCGCGCCCGACTGTGTGGGAGTATTTCACCCTGCCCAACTTGCGGCCGAAATGGCGCGGCGCCGATAGCGTGCGAGAAAACTCGGAAAGCGGCAGGCGCGGCGTCGGCACGACCAACCATTGCATGCATGGCCCCCACGCGATCATCGAAGAGGTGATCGACTGGCGGCCGTTCGACTACCTAACACTGACGACGTTGCTACCCATGCCCGGTGCGCCAAAAGTCCTTATGACATACGCGTTTTTGGAGACCGGCGGCTCGGCGGGCGGCGGTGGCGGCACGCATATCGAAATTCGCGTGGCCAAGCCCAAGCCGAAAGACATGGCGTTCCTTCAGCAAGTGGGCGCCGAATTCCAGAAGACCATAACGCAGGAAATCGCCACGCTGCGGCAAATGCTTGAGGGACACGAAGGAACTGCGGCGGTGGAGGAACCCCCTCTGCCGGTATCCGCGGATCGTTTCCTGACCCGCCCCGTCAAGGGCCGGTGACCCCCGACCGGGCCGCACTTCCCCGAAAGCATTCGAGAATGGCGCCGTAACATCCGGGGTCAAAATTTCACAGCGATCGTTCGACTGCGGCGCCCCGAGGCGAACCGGCGGAATGCGCTAACGACGGATGCGCGTGAACGGATGAGGCTCTAGTGCATCTTGAGGCTCGGCTGGGTCACGCGCTGCAGCCGGTTGGTGAGGATGAGGATCGCCGTACGCCAGAGGCCGTGCAGCGCCATCTGATGCATGCGGTACAACGAAGTGTACGCGAAGCGCGCCGCGCGGCCCTCGATGCGATGTGTCTTGCGGAAAATGCCGCCCATCAAGGTGCCGAGCGCGGTGTAGCGGCTCAGCGAAACCAGCGATCCGAAGTCGCGATAGACGTAGGCTTGAAGCGGCTTTCCCGCCATGCGCCGGGCGATCGACTTGGCGAGCAGCGTGGCTTGCTGATGCGCCGCTTGGGCGCGCGCCGGCACCGGGCGGTCGGTTCCCGGCTGCGGGCAGTGTGCGCAGTCGCCCATCGCGAAAACGCTGTCGTCGCGCGTCGTTTGCAGGGTCGGGCGGACGACGAGCTGGCCGGTCCGGCTCGATTCCAACCCGTCGATCTCCTTGAGGAAATCGGGCGCCTTTATGCCCGCCGCCCAAATCTTGATCATCGCATCGACCGTTCGCCCGTCTGCGAGCAGGACACGCATCGCATCAACGCCGGCGACGCGTGCGCCGGTCAAGATTGCAACCCCGAGCCGGTCGAGGGCATCGGTCACCGACATCGACAGGCGCTCGGGCAGCGCCGAGAGAATGCGCTCGGCCGCCTCGATGATGGTAATCCGCAGCGCGTCGGGGCGGATCGGCACGCCGTAGCGGCTCAGTTCCTCTCCCATGTGGCGCAACTCGGCCGCCAACTCCACGCCGGTCGCGCCCGCGCCGATGATCGCGACGGCGACCTGTCCCGATGCGTTGCGTCCGTAGAGCGCGCCGAGCACGGCAACGAGAAGGTCCTGGTGAAGCTTCTCGGCCTCGATCCGGTCGTCGATGAAGTGGCAATGCGCCCGCGCCCCCGGAGTGCCGAAATCGTTGCTGGTGCTGCCGACGGCGAGCACGAGCGTGTCGTAGGCGAGCGCCGTCCGCGGCACCACCTCGTTGCCCGTCTCGTCGCGGATCGGCGCCAGCAATACATGCCTGGCGGCGCGGTCGAGCCCGTCCATGCGGCCGAATCGGTAGCGGAAATGATGCGCCCGCGCGTGCGCCATGTAGTTGAGCTCGTCTTGATACGAGTTGAGCGACCCCGCCGCGACTTCGTGCAGCAGCGGCTTCCACAAATGGGTCGGGCTGGCGTCGACCAACGTGACGTCGGCGCGCCCGCGCCGGCCGAGCCGCTGGCCGAGCTTGGTGGCGAGTTCGAGCCCACCGGCGCCGCCGCCGACGATGACCACACGGTGCAACGCCGTCGCTGACACCGCGCCGGTTGCGGGGACCGTCCGATCGTCCATGATTCCCCTGCTGCGACCGCCGACGAGTATATCGGGAACCGCCGCGCGGTCACTCCACCGCACGCTCGAGCATCGAAGCGAGGCGGCGGCCGAACGCCGATGGATCGGCGATCGGTTCGCCGGCGGCCAAGCGCGCTTGGTCGAGCAGCAGGAACGCGGCATCGTTGAGCCGCTCGGTGGCGCCGTCCCTGCCGACCGCGCGGGCCAGCTTGCCGATCATCGGATGGCGCGGGTTGATCTCGAGGATGCGCTTTGACGTCGCGGCGAGCTGCTTGTGTTGACGCATCAAGCGCGCGAAGTGGAGATCGAGGTCATGCTCGTCGGCCACCAGGCACACCGCGCTGTCGGCGAGGCGCTCGGAGGGGCGTACATCCTTGACCTCGTCCTTAAGCTGAAGCCGCATGAGCGCCACCAACGGCCCGATTTCGGCGGTGGGCTCGGCGGCCGAAGTCGCCGCGCCACTGGCGAGGGGGATTTTCGACAGATCGACGCTGCCGCGAGTAATCGAGCGAAGCTTCTTGCCCTTGTAGGCGCCGACGGCGGGAATCCAGAACTCGTCGACCGGGTCGGCAAGCAAGAGGACTTCGACGCCGCGCCGGGCGAAGCCTTCGAGCTGCGGGCTGCGAGCCAATGCACGCGCGTCCTCGCCGGTGATGTAAAAGATGTCCTCCTGGCTCGGCCGAATGCGTTCGACATATTCGGCAAGGCTAGTCCAACCGTCCCGGGCACTGGTGCGGAAGCGCGCCAGCTCCAGGAGCTGGTCGCGCGGTGCGGCCGGTTCGTACAGCCCCTCCTTGAGCACGAGCCCGAAATTCTCCCAGAACTTTGCATAATCCTCCGGCGAATCCTTCGCCTTCTTTTCGAGCTCGCCGAGCACGCGGGTGACCACGCCGGCGCGGATCAACGACAGCACCGGGTTGTGCTGCAGCATCTCGCGACTGATGTTGAGAGGGAGATCCTCCGAATCGACGACGCCGCGCAGAAAGCGCAGCCACGGCGGCAACAAATCGTCGCAGCGGTCGGTAATGAACACGCGCTTGACGTAGAGCTTGACGCCGTGGTGGCGCTCCGGGTGCCATAAATCGAAAGGTTGCGCCGCGGGGACGTAAAGCAGGCTGGCGTATTCGATCTTGCCTTCGGCCCGCCAGTGCAACGTGAGCCAGGGCTCGTCGAAGGCGTGCGCAACGTGGTGGTAGAACTCGCGGTGCTGGTCGGGCGAGATCTCGTTCTTCGGGCGCATCCACAGCGCCGAAGCGCGATTGACCGACAGTTCGCCCTTGTCGTCCTTGAGGACGATGGGGAACGGAATGTGATCCGAATACTGCGCGACCACGGCTCCGAGCTTGGTCGAGTCGAGATACTCGTCGGCGTCGTCGCGCAAATGGAGCGTCACCGTGGTGCCGCGGGTCTCGCGGGAGGCCGGCGAGACGGCGAACTCCCCCTTGCCGTCGGATACCCACCGCCAGGCGGCGTCTTCGCCGGCCTTGCGGCTCACCACCTCGACTTTGTCGGCGACCATGAAAGCGGCATAGAAGCCGACGCCGAACTGACCGATCAGCGACACGTCCTTGCGCGCGTCGCCCGACAAGCTTTCGACGAAGCGCGAAGTACCCGACCGGGCGATGGTGCCCAAATTCTCCACCAGGTCGGCGCGGTTCATGCCGACGCCATTGTCGATCACGGCGATGGTCCGCGCCTTGCGATCGACGGCGACGACGATGCGGAAGGTCGCGTCGTCTTTGATCAGCTCGGGCTGGGTGAGCGCCGCATAGCGCAACCGGTCGCTGGCGTCGGCGGCGTTCGAGATCAGCTCGCGCAGGAAAATACGGCGGTCGCTGTAAAGCGAGTGGGCAACGATGTCGAGCAGGCGGCCGACCTCGGCCTGGAAGCTCAGCCTTTCCTCGGGCGGCGGCGCGGCGGTGCTCGCCATGGGGCGGGTCCTCCCTTTCGCGTTGGGTTGCAAGCGGCGGGTATATGGGGAGGCTTGAGGGCCGATGGCAAGAGGCCCGTTGCCTGCGTCGGCCTTGCACCGACGGGAGAAACGCCCGATCCTCGGCGAGGTATGTCGCCTGCCGTCGGCCTCTCCTCCGTCGACCGGCCCAGCACGGACCGGTCCCGCATCGTCGCGGTGCTCGGGCCCACAAATACGGGCAAGACCCACCTCGCCATCGAGCGGATGCTGGGCCATGCCACCGGAATGATCGGATTTCCGCTTCGGCTGCTGGCGCGCGAGAATTATGACCGAATCGTCCGCCTCAAGGGGGCTGGCACGGTAGCCCTGGTTACCGGCGAGGAACGGATCGTTCCCCCCCATCCGCGCTGGTTCGTGTGCACGGTGGAGGCGATGCCGCTCGACCGGGACGTCGCGTTCCTCGCGGTCGACGAAATCCAAGTCGCCGCCGATCGCGAACGCGGCCATGTCTTCACCGACCGCCTGCTGCATGCGCGCGGCCACGCCGAGACGATGTTTCTCGGCGCCGAGACGGCGCGGCCGCTGATCCGCAAGCTGGTGCCCGGCGCCGAGTTCGTGGCTCGTCCCCGCTTCTCGACGCTCGCCTATATCGGCGCGCGCAAGATCACCCGGCTTCCCCGCCGCTCGGCGGCGGTGGCCTTCTCGGCGGCCGAAGTCTACGGGATCGCCGAGCTGGTGCGGCGGCAACGCGGCGGCGCCGCCGTGGTGTTTGGCGCGCTGAGCCCGCGCACCCGCAACGCCCAAGTGGCGATGTATCAGGCCGGCGAGGTCGATTACCTGGTGGCGACCGACGCCATCGGGATGGGGCTGAACATGGACATCGACCATGTCGCCTTCGCCCAACTGGTGAAATTCGACGGCCACGCGCCGCGACGGCTGTCGGCGGCCGAACTGGGACAGATCGCCGGTCGGGCCGGCCGGCACATGAACGATGGCACGTTCGGCACCACGGCGGAGATCGGCGCGCTCGAGCCGGCCGATGTCGAGGCAATCGAGGAGCATCGGTTTCCCGCGCTCACCGCGTTCTACTGGCGCAACGATGCGCTCGATTTCGCCTCGCCCGAGACGCTGCTGGCGAGCCTCGAGCGGCGGCCGCCGATGCCCGAGCTGGTGCGCAAGCGCGACGCCGACGATCATCTCACGCTGGCCGCGCTGGCGCGCGATCGTGAGGTGGTCGATCTCGCCCGCGGTCGCGCCGCGGTGGCGCTGCTCTGGGACGTCTGCCAAATCCCCGATTTCCGCAAGTCGCTGTCGACTTCGCATGCCCGCCTGGTCGGCCAGATCTTTCGCTACCTTCGGGCGCCCGCCGGATTGCTGCCCGAGGATTGGGTCGCGGCGCAGGTGGCGCGGCTCGATCGCACCGAGGGCGACATCGACCTGCTGTTGTCGCGTATCGCCCACATCCGCACCTGGACGTATGTGTCGCATCGCCCGGCGTGGCTTGCCGACGCGCTCCATTGGCAGGAGCGGACGCGCGAGGTGGAGGACAAACTCTCCGACGCGCTGCATGAGCGGCTCACCCAGCGCTTCGTCGACCGCCGCGCCGCGGTCCTGACCCAGAAGCTGGCGCTGGGCGAGGAGTTGCTGGCCGGCGTGACGCGCACCGGCGAAGTTCTGGTCGAAGGGCAATACGCCGGCCGGCTCGAAGGCTTCAATTTCGCGCCCGACGTTGGCGCGCGTGAAGGCGCGCGGCCGTTGCTTGCCGCCGCCAACAAGGCGCTGCGCCGCGACGTTGGCGAGCGTGTTCGCGGGCTCTCCGGCGACACCGATGAAGCGTTCACGCTGACGCCGGACGGTTTCATCGCCTGGCAGGGGCACAAGGTTGCGCGGCTGACGGCGAGCGAGGACCCGCTGGAGCCGCGCGTCGAAGTTCTGCCTGCCGATCTTCTCGAGCCGCCGCATCGCGAGGCGATTCGTCGACGGCTCTCGGCCTGGCTCGCCGCCTATCTCGCGCGCGCGCAGGCACCGTTGTTCGCGCTGCGCGCCGCGCAACTGCGGGGCGTTGCGCGTGGCTTGGCGTTCGAATTATCGCAGGCGCTAGGCTGCTTGCCGGCGCGCGCGGTGCGCGAGCGCGTGGCGACGCTGGATGCGCCGAGTCGCCGCACGCTGACCGCGCTCGGCGTCCTCATCGGCGAGGCGGCGCTGTTCTTGCCGGCGCTGAAGGATGCGCGCCGCACGGCGCTGCGCGCCCTTCTTTGGTCCATCCATGTTGGCCGCCACCGGCCGCCACCGCCGCCGCTCATTTCGTTTCCCCGTCCGCCCGACGGCGACGACGCGTTTCTGGCCGCGTGCCTTTACCTGCCTACCGGGCCGTTTTACGTGCGCGCCGATAGGCTCGAGCGGCTTGCCCGACAAGCCGGCCAGCTCGCCCGCCACGGACCGTTCACCGCCACTCGCCGGCTGGCGGAGACGATCGGAGTTCGCGTCGACGACCTTGCCGGTCCGCTTGCCGCGCTCGGATACATCGCCGAACGCGGCGCAAGCGGCGTGACCTTTTCGGACAAACGCAAGCAAGCACGGCGGCGCCGTCTTCGCCGGCGCGTCGCGCCGGGCGCCGATCCGGCCTCGCCCTTCGCCGCGCTCAACCGGCTCGTGCGCAAGTGAGTCATCCGGCGGAGTTCGCGCCGACGGAGAGCGCGACGCAGCGAGTCGATCGGTGGTTGTGGTGCGCGCGCTTCGTCAAAAGCCGGACGCTTGCCCAGCGCCTCATCGCCGAAGGCCGGGTGCGCGCCGCGGGGCGAGTGGTGGCGAAGCCGCATCATGCGCTCAAGCCCGGCGATGTCCTGACCTTTCCGCAAGGCCACCATATCCGCGTCGTTCGCGTCGTCGCATTGGCGGAGAAGCGGGGGCCGGCGACCGCGGCGCGCGCCCTATACGAAGACCTCGCACCGCATGGCTGAGCGGGCGCTTGTCCGTTTCCGCGTGACAAACGCGGCGCTTGACGGATAGATGTCAGAAAACGACGCTCGCGAGGAGGCGCCAGGGGATGGAGGCGGGATCGATGGAGTTCTGGCTGGCGCTGCTGCAGATTATCTGGGTCAACATCATACTTTCGGGCGATAATGCGGTGGTTATCGCGCTCGCCTGCCGTTCCTTGCCGCCGCGCCAGCAAAAATGGGGGATCATTCTCGGCGCCGGAGCGGCGGTCCTGCTTCGCATCATCTTCGTTCTGATCATCGCCTACCTGCTCGAGCTGCCGTATCTCAAGATCATCGGCGGCCTCCTGCTGTTCTGGATCGGCTACAAGCTGATGATGCCGGAAGAGGGGGAGGGTCACGGCGTCGAGGCCGGCTCCAACTTGATGCGCGCGGTGACGATCGTGCTGTGGGCCGATCTCGTGATGAGCCTCGACAACGTGATCGCCATCGCCGCGGCAGCGCGCAACGACACGCTGTTGATCATCATCGGATTGGCCATCAGCGTGCCGATGGTGGTGTTCGGCGCGACGCTGATGATCAAGCTGTTGCAGCGCTTCCCGGTACTGGTGACGCTCGGCGCCGCGTTGATCGGTTACATCGGCGGCGAGGTGGTGGTGACCGACTTCGCCATCATCGACTGGGTCGACGCAAACGCGCACTGGTTGCATTGGGCCGGGCCGGCGGCCGGGGCGATCTTCGTCGTCGCGTACGGCGGCTGGGCGGCGCGCCGGGCGCGCGAGCGCGTCGCCGCCGCCTCCGCCGATCTGGCCAGGGAATAGACCGGTCCTCGGGCGCCATCAGGGAGTGGACGATTCATGCTAAAGGCCCTCGTTCCCGTCGACGGGTCGGAGAACGCCGACCGCGCGGTTCACCATGTCGTCAAGCTCGTCAAGGATGGCGAGCCGATCGAGATCCATCTCATCAACGTGCAGCCGCCCTTTCACGGCGACGTGACGACGTTCGTCGGCAAGAAGACGGTCGACGATTACCACCGCGAGGAGGCCGAGAAAGCGCTCGTCTCGGCCAGGCAAATTCTGGACGTGGCGGGCCTAAAGTACAAAACGCACATCGCCGTCGGTCCCGCCGGCGAGACCGTGTGCGAGTTCGCCAAGCGTCTCGGTGTCGACAAGATCGTCATGGGGACGCGTGGGCTCGGCGGACTCGCCGGGCTGCTCATGGGCTCGGTCGCAACCGATGTCATCAAGAACGCGCCCGTCCCGGTGACCCTGGTCAAATAGCGGCGCCGGTGGGGCGGCCAATCACCGCCGGAATTCGATCGATTTTTCGGCGCGGGCCCCCTGGTGCGTTCGACCATCATCCCTAAGTAAGTGCGCGTCCGCTGAAGTCATTGGGGGAATCGCGATGGAGTGGCTGACCAACCCAGAAATCTGGGCGAGCCTGCTTACGCTGACTGCGCTCGAGATCGTTCTCGGCATCGACAATATCGTCCTCATCGCGGTCGTCGCCTCGAGCCTGCCCGAACGCGAGCGCGACCGGGCCCGCTTCATCGGATTGTCGGTCGCGTTGATCACGCGGCTGCTGCTTCTGTTCACCATCACCTGGATGGCGGGCCTTACACGGCCGCTGTTTCAACTGTGGGACCATCCCTTCTCCGGCCGCGATCTGATCATGCTGGCCGGCGGCATGTTCTTGATGGTGAAAGCGGTGCGCGAGATCCATCACGCGGTGGAGGAGGCGGGCGAGCCGGATTCGACGCGGCGCGCCGGCACGTTCCGTGCGGCGGTGGCGCAGATCGTCGTGCTCGACATCATCTTTTCGCTCGATTCGGTGATCACCGCGGTCGGGATGGCGCGCGAGCTGTGGGTCATGGTGACCGCGGTGGTCGTCTCGGTCGCGGTCATGCTTGCGGCGTCGGGACCGATCATCGATTTCGTCCATCGACATCCGACGGTCAAGATGCTGGCGCTCGCCTTCGTGTTGCTGATCGGCACGGCGCTGGTCGCCGAAGGGTTCGCGTTCCACATCCCCAAGGGCTACCTCTACTTCGCCATGGCTTTTTCGGTGCTCGTCGAAGCGCTCAATGTGGCGGTCGCGGGCCGCCGCCGCCGGGCCCGAGCTCGCGCCGCGCGCGGCGCTTCGAACCGATGACGGGCTTGCGATTGCCCCCACCGGTGCCAGGGTTGCATCGTTCCGCCCGACCTGATACGCCAGCGCCCGCGCAGGGCGCGCGAGCGGAGTCCGCGACTTATGACCTACGTCGTTACCGAAGCCTGCATCAAGTGCAAGTACATGGACTGCGTCGAGGTATGCCCGGTCGACTGCTTCTACGAAGGCGAGACGATGCTGGTCATCAAGCCCGACGAATGCATCGATTGCGGAGTGTGCGAACCCGAGTGCCCGGCCGAGGCGATTGTCCCGGACACCGATCCCGGGGCCGAGCGGTGGGTCGAGGTCAATCGCCAATACGCGGACGCGTGGCCGAATATCACCCGCAAGAGCGAAGCGCCGGCGGATGCCGACCAGTTCAAGGGGGTCGAGGGCAAATTCGAGCAGTATTTCAGTCCTAATCCTGCGAAACGATAGAAGATTTATTTCCTAAGACCCTGCGGTGAATCGCCGCCTCGGGGCGGTCAACGGTTTAATCTGCGCTAATTTCGTGTTATATGAATAAATCGTTAGGGCGAGCAGGATCGCCACCTCCTCCAAGTCGGTTTGTCGCCGCACAAAGGGGGGGTAAGTCCAAGATAAGGCTGCAATAAAGTCCGCTGGACGCGACTTTGCGGGGGGCGTCCAACACAGGGGCTTTGCTGTCGCCCGACGGGATCGAACGGAGCACGCAAGGCATGCGCAAAGTTTCCCGAGAGACGAACGAGACCGGCTTCAGCGTCGGCGATCACGTTGTTTACCCGACCCATGGGGTAGGCAAGATTACCCTCGTCGAGACCCAGGAGATCGTCGGCCAGAAGCTTCGGCTGTTCGTCATCCTCTTCGATAAGGACCGCATGACGCTGCGCGTTCCGGTGGCGAAAGCCAAGACCGCCGGTTTGCGTCGCCTGTGCACGCGCAAGGAGATGCAGACCGCGCTCGCCACGCTGAAGGGCCGCTCGCGCGTCAAGCGCACGATGTGGAGCCGTCGTGCCCAGGAATACGAGGCCAAGATCAACTCGGGCGACCCGAAATCGATCGCCGAAGTGGTCCGTGACCTGCATCGCAACGCCGGCCAACCTGACCAGTCTTTCAGCGAGCGCCAGATGTACCAGGCGGCGCTGGGGCGGTTGGTCAGCGAGTTCGCGGCGGTCGAACGCATCTCCGAGGAAACCGCGACGCAGCGCGTCGAGGCGATGCTCAAGGCCGCCTGAACGCCGCAAGATCCGGCCACCAGGGCGCGGTCGGGCGGATTACGCCCCGCCCGCGCCCTTTTGGTTTGCAGGCCGGCGGCGTATCTTCGCGATTCGATGCCCGACAGCGAGAAATTCGCCAGCCTTGGCCGCGTCCGGCGAGTCTGGGCCGTGGCGGCGATTCACGGCGATGCGGCGCGCCTCGCCGCGTTGCATGATCAATTGGCGCGCCGGCTGGCGACCGGCGACCGCATCATCTATCTCGGCAACTATCTCGGCCGCGGGCGCGAGATTTTGGCGACGGTCGACGAGCTGCTGCGCTTTCGACGCTGGGCGATCGCGCGGCCCCTGGCGTTCTCCAGCGATGTCGTCTATCTGCGCGGCTGCCAAGAAGAAATGTGGCAGAAATTGTTGCAGCTCCAATTCGCCGTCAATCCGCGCGAGGTGTTCGACTGGATGCTGGCCCAAGGCGTCGACGCGACGCTATCCGCCTACGGCGGCAATCTCAACCGCGGCATGGCGGCGGCGCGCGACGGCCCGCGGGCGATCACCCGCTGGACGGCCGACCTTCGCCAAGCCATCGCGGCACGCCCGGGCCATCAATCACTGATGGTCGCGCTGCGCCGCGCCGCGTTCACCGATGGCGGCGAATTGCTGTTCGTACATGCCGGAGTCGATCCCGCCCGTCCGCTTGCGGCGCAGAGCGACACCTTGTGGTGGGGTTCGCCCGCCTTCGCCAAGCTCGATGAGGCCTATGAAGGCTTTCGCTTGGTGGTGCGCGGGTTCGACCGGACGCACGCCGGGCTACGCAACGACACGCCGATCATGCGAACTCGCCATACCCTCACAATCGACGGCGGCTGCGGTTTCGGCGGCAGGCTTGCTGCGGCGTGCCTGTCGTGCGACGGCGACATCACCGACCAGATCACTGTTTGATCGTCCCCTTCCCGTTCAATTGTTAATATCCACGCCAGACTCAGGGACAATCCTGATCGAAAATAGTCATCGAATCGCAACCCCGTCGTCACAGCCGACCGGGTAGCCTTTTCTCGCCCACGCCGGTGATCCGCCGACGGCCGGCTGCCGTACTAACGCTAGACGCGCCGCACGCTTGAGCGGGCGGACGCGACGGGGAAGGCGAGAATGATGAACTTCGATGACAGCGAAACGCAGCGTGCCAATCTCGCCTACATCAAGGCGTCGATGCGCGTGCCGCTGCTGTCGCGCGAGCGCGAATTCGAGCTGGCGCGGCGCTGGCGCGAGGCAGGCGATCAGACTGCATTGCACGAACTGATCGTCGCCTATGCGCGCCTCGTTGTGGCGATGGCCGCGCGGTTCCGACATTACGGTCTGCCGCTTGGCGATCTGATCCAGGAAGGCAACCTCGGCCTGCTGCAAGCGGCGCAACGCTTCGAGCCGCAGCGCGCGGTGCGTTTCTCGACATACGCCGCATGGTGGATTCGCTCGCAGATGCAGGATTTCATCCTGCGCAACTGGTCGATCGTCCGCACCGGCACCACCGCGGCGCAAAAGTCGCTGTTCTTCAATCTGCGACGCCTGCGCGCGCGCATCGACGAGCCGAATGGCGGCGGCCCGAACGGCGGCGGGCTGTCCGACGCGAGTGTCGGAAAGATCGCCGCAACGCTCGGGGTTTCCGCTCGCGATGTTCTCGACATGGATGCACGGCTATCGGGCGGCGACCTGTCGCTCAATCTTGCGCCGGGCGAGGATGGTGATGGCGAACTCCAGGATTTCCTGGTCGATCCCGAACCGTCGCCCGAGGCGACGACGATACACGCCCATGACGAGGCGATTCGGCTACGCTGGCTCTCGGAGGCGATTTCCGAGCTCAGTCCCCGCGAGCGCATGGTCATCAACGAGCGCCGATTGCGCGAGGACAACGCGACGCTCGAATCCCTCGGCCGCGAGTTCGGCGTCAGCAAAGAACGCGTGCGCCAGATCGAGCATCGCGCGCTGGGCAAGCTCAAGACGTCGCTCGAACGCCGCCACGCCGAACCGTAAAGCCGCCGTCGAACGAACGGATTCGCGGATCGCTCAGTCGGCGACGATCTTGACCCGATCGCCGGGCGCGAGTCGGGCGCCCGCGGCGAGGCCGTTGAGCACTTCGAAACGCCGGCGTTTGTCGCCGTCGACCTGCATGCGTTGCGCGATCGAATCGACGCTGTCGCCCGAGCGTACGTTGACGACGCGGATACGCAGCGGCGTCAGCGTGCGCCGTTCTTCGGCGCTGAGCTGGTGGAACGAATAGGTCGTGCGGCGGAACACCTCGTTGAGCCCGGCGGTATTCTCGGGCTTGGTGACGAACAAGAATCGGTAGATCGTCCGTTCATCGAAGCGGATCGCTATCAGGCGAATATCGTAGGTCGTGCCCTGGCTCGTGATCCGCGTCGCCGCGGTCGCCGACGGCAGGCCGTTGATGTCGATCGCTTCCAGCCCGACAAGATTGACGCCGCGCGCCCATACGGTGCGAATGTAATCGGCCATGCCGAGGCCTTGCGTCTGCGCTCGTGTCTCGGCGCCGAAGACGATCCGCGCGCCATTGGGGCCGCGCGCCGAGACCGATGTCGCGCTGTTGAAGATTTGGAACCCGCCGGGCACCTCGAAGCGAAAGCCCAGTTTGGGATGGATGAACGTATGGTTGCGGATGAATCCGTTGTCGGGATCGCCGCCGAAATACATGCCATCGATCGTCGCGAGATACTCCACCGCGTCGATGCGCGCGCCCGTCGGCTGCACGCCCTGCGCCTTGGTCTGCTCGATGGCGTCGCGGACGCGGTCGGCGGTGCGCGGATGGCTTTGCAGAAGGCTGAATTCGTCGGCCGCGCCTGCGCGGCCGGCAAGCTCGGCCTGGAGCGCGCTTTCGGCCTGCAACTTGGCGAGGAAGCTGGGCATGCCGTTGACATCGTAGCCGGTGCGCGAGAGGTAGCGGATCCCGAGCAAATCGGCTTGGCTTTCCTGCTCGCGCGAGTAGCCGGCGAGCGCCAACTGCCCCACCGCCTGACCGGCCTGGGCGCCGAGGCCGCCGGCGAATATGCCGAGCACCGCGACGCCGAGCTGACTCGCCACTGCGGCGCTGTAGCGCTGCGCCGAATGGCGGGCCGTGACATGGCCGATCTCGTGGCCGAGCACGCCGGCGAGTTCGGCTTCGTTGGAGGCGAGCGCCAGCAGTCCGCGCGTTACATAGATGTAGCCGCCGGGAAGGGCGAAGGCGTTGACGATATCGCTGTTGAGGACGGTGAACGTGAATTGGAGATCGGCCAGCTCCGAGGCGCGGGCGAGCGTGGCGCCCACCGTGCCGACATAGCCGGCAATCTTCGAGTCGTCATAGACCCCGCCGAATTCCTTGACGATCTTGGGATGCTCCTCGCGGCCGACGCGAATTTCATCTTGCGGCGACATGAAGGCGGTGAAGCTCTGTTCGCCCGTCGCCGGGTTGGTCGAGCAGGCGGACAGCTGCGGCAAGGCTGCGGCGAGCGCGGCCGCGGCGGCGAATCGGCGAATGGCGCGGTTCATTGCTCCAAAACCTCGATCTGCTCGGGATGGATGGCTTCGATCAGCGGTCCGTCACGCCACTGGATCCAGCCACGTATGCGAATGATTTTTCCTTGCAAGGCCCGCAGGTCAAGCCCGGCCGCTGAAAAAGTTGGGCGATTCTCGCGGGGCACCGCGACGGTGAAATCGCCGCGCCAGTCTGCTCCAAAATTGAGATAGACGCGACCGGCGACGGTGCTGGCTTTCAGTACGCGCCCCTCGACCAGTTCGAAACGATCGATGTAATGCCGTGCCGTCTCCGGGTCGCGCACGGCGAACCCGCGTGACGCCCAAACGCCGCGTCGCGCCTCGCGCGCTTCGGCCTCGAGCCGCAGCAGCTCGCCTGCGCGCTCGCGCCCATCGGGCAGCGTGTCGACGCGGACGGCGCCCCGGCGCACCAACTCCGCTTGCAGCCAGCGACCGTCGTGATCGAAAACATGCGCCAGAACCCGGCCATGGCGATCGATGCCTGCGCCCGTCGGCGCAAGGCCGAGGGTTCGGTCGCCGACCAGTTGCGCCAATATGCGCGTGGCGGCGATAGCCAGCGGCTCGGGCGCCTGCGGCGGCTTGGGCGCCATGATTCCGGCCAGGCGCACGACCCGGCCGTCGGACAAGCCGATGGTGTCGCCATCGATGATCCGTGCGGCGCGCAGCCCCTGCGTCTCGGCCGCGCAAGCGAAGTTGGCGACGAACGCAAGTGCCACGAAGCTGAACGCGGCGAGGCTGAATGAACCCGGCGATGGCATGGCTCGATCCTCGGCCAACATACAACGCCGCCGCCCGGCCCGGCCAACCTGCGGCATCTTCGGTTGACGCCCTGGGCGGGGATTGGCGATTCTTGGCTGGTCATGCTCGGACCCAACACCACCGCCCGCACCGAACTCTATCCGCCGCTCGAGCCGTACGCCTCGGGAATGTTGTCCCTCGACGGCCGCCACCAGATGTATTGGGAGGAGGCTGGAAATCCGCGCGGCGTGCCGGTGGTCTTCTTGCACGGCGGTCCTGGCGCCGGCGCGACGCCGGCCCACCGCCGGTTCTTCGATCCCGGCCATTACCGCATCGTCGTGTTCGATCAACGCGGCGCCGGGCGTTCGCGCCCACATGCCGAGCTCGCCGACAACACCACAGCGCACCTCGTCGCCGATATCGAAACGCTGCGCCGCCGGCGCGGCATCGATCGCTGGATTGCTTTCGGCGGCTCGTGGGGTTCGACCCTCGGGCTCGCCTATGCCGAAGCCTACCCGGAGCGGGTGCGCGCGCTGGTCCTGCGCGGCATATTCCTCGGCCGGCAACGCGAGATCGACTGGTTTCTCTATGGCGCGCGTGCGGTTTTCCCGGAAGCCTGGCGCGCCTTCGCCGAAGCCGTCCCGGCAAGCGAGCGGACCGATCTATTGACCGCCTATCGCCGCCGCCTCGACGATCCCGATCCGGCGGTGCACATGCCGGCGGCGCGTGCCTGGAGCGGGTACGAGGGGGCCTGCTCGACCCTGCTGCCGAACGCCGAGACGGCAAGCGCCTTCGCCGAGGATCGCACCGCGCTTGGGCTTGCCCGCATCGAGGCGCACTATTTCCGGCACCGGGCGTTCCTCGCCGATGACGCGCTCGTCACCGATATCGGCCGCGTGCGGCGAATTCCGGCGACAATCATCCAGGGACGTTACGATATGGTCTGTCCGATCGAGTCGGCTGACGATCTCGCCCGCGCCTGGCCCGAGGCGCAATACGTGATCGTTCCCGACGCCGGGCACTCGGCGATGGAACCGGGTATTCGCGCCGCCTTGGTGGCGGCGATGGAACGCTACAAGACGCTGTAGGCGATGTCGCATCGCGCGCGAGGAGGCTGTGGAGAATACCGCGCGGCTTGTCGAATATTATCGTCCACTGATATGATTTTGCCTCGATTCGCGAGCGCGTTCAGGGTCCAACGTGCGGGTTTACCGCTCGAGGAGGATCGACATGGGGTTTAAGCGAGGCGGTCTGCGGCGGTCCGGCGCCGTGGCGGCGATGGTATCGGTCATCTGGCTCGCCCCGGGAGCGGCGGCGGCGCAAAGCGCGTACACCACCGGCAGCTATTTGTCGGTTGGCGTCGGCGCGTTCGATGTATTCGAAGACGAATTTCGCTCGACGCAGTTCGAACTGCAGTTCCGGCCGGGCCTGAAATGGTGGCTGCTACAGCCGATGGTGGGCGCCAGCGTCACCACCGACGGCAGCGTGTTCGGCTATGGGGGAATCAGCCTCGACATCAATCTGACGCCGTATCTGGTCGTGCGCCCGAGCGTAGCCGCCGGCGCCTACGAGGAGGGCGACGGCAAAGATCTCGGCGGCACGCTCGAGTTTCGCAGCGGCATCGAGATCGCCTGGCAGTTCGACAACCGCATGCGGCTCGGCCTCGAGCTGTATCACCGCTCGAACGCCGGGATCTACGACGACAACCCGGGCGAGGAATCGCTGATGCTGAATTTTTCAGCGCCATGGAGCGCCCTGTTCGAGCGCTGAAGCGGCAGTCCCGCGCCCGTCGCGACGCGCCGCCGGCCCGTGCTATAACTCGGGTGCAAGCGTCCCCGTAGCTCAGCCGGATAGAGCAGCAGTTTCCTAAACTGCGGGTCGGAGGTTCGAGTCCTCTCGGGGACGCCACGTTATTTCAATGCGTTAATTGCAATTCGCGCCAACGCGGCGGCGGCGCGTGTGGGACTCGCGTGAGGGACTGCGGACGATACTCGTTCAAGAAAAGTTGAGTCCGCGCTTCTCGCGGCATTCCTTGAGCCGTGAGACAACGCTCGGTACGTTGATTGCCCTATAACGAGCACTTCGAACCGGGCGAGAACGACCATGAACACAACGGTGAGCTGTCATCGTCCGTCGTCTGTATGGACGGTCCCGGAGCCGTTCCGCAACATTTACTCGCACGCAGTCGAACTACCCGTCGGCAAGCGACTATTGTTCATTTCAGGCCAGGTCGGCGTTGCCCCTGACGGCCGCGTCGCGGAGGATTTCTCGACTCAGGCCGAACAGGCGATGGACAATGTCGAGGCGCTGCTCGTGGCCGCGCGCATGACCATTGCCGAGGTTGTCAAACTTACCTACTACGTGACGAATTCCCAGAACTTGGCCACTCTCGGCGAAATTCGCCGGAGGCGTTGGTCGTCGCGGACGCCACCGGCTGTGACGGCGCTCGTCATCGCCGGATTGGCGCGCTCCGAATACCTCATCGAGATCGAGGCAATTGCCGCCGCGAACTGAGCGCGGGCATCGCCCGGCCCTGAAAGGGCCAGCAGGTCTTGCCAAGTCGCCGGCAAGCGCCAAGATTCCAAGCTCCGATATTTCATTGTGAGGACGCCATGGCGACGAATGCAAGGCTTCCGCTCGTTCTCGCTTGCGCGGCGCTTGCGCTATCGGCGCTCGCCGCCGCCAGTGTCGCTGTCGACCGAGTTTCGCGCGCCGTCGTCATCCGCGATGCCGGCGAGGTCGCCTCGCCGCCGGCGGCCGTGGCGCCCGAGCATCTCGCGCAGATCATGTATCCGATCGATGGCGATGGCGACGGCGACCACGTCAACCAGATGATCAGCCTCGCGCACAACTGGGCCTGGGACGACGATACCGGATGGTCGCGGCGCGATCCCGCCCGACCGTCGGTGGCGCTCACCGTCGAATCCTGGTACCGCGGTCTGGCCGAGCTCAATTTCGACATGCGGCCGCCGCGCGATCACGCGCCCTGGCCGGGCGGACGGCCGCTTGGCCTATTCGCGCGGCACGACGGCACCTACGCCAGCCTGTTCGTTGGCGGCAAGCCATACAGCGTCGGCGCCGCCGGGATTCAACTTACCGGCGGCTTCGTCGCCGATCCGATCATCTGGATTTCCGAACCGCAGGGCCGCGACAATCCGACGCTGCTGCGCGTCGAGCGCGCCGACCGCGAAGCCAACATCGTGCTGGGCGGCGGCGCCGAGCCCTTCCTCAGCCTGGGCCTATCCGGCGCGCCGGCCGATCAGGCGGGCGAGGGCGTGATTCGCGTCTCGGGTTCGCCGGGAGGCGCACCGATCCTCTCCGCGAGCGGCGTGAGCGACGCCGGTACCGTTCTCGCCGTGCGCGCCTCCGCCGATGACGTTGCGCCGCGCGTGAGGCTGGCGGGCGACGGGCGGATCGAATGGAGCGGCGGCACGACGTCGCCCGACGTCGCGCTGTTGCGGACCGGACCCGGACGCGTCCGCGTCGAAGGCGAACTCGCCACCGCGGCGCTCAGGATCGGCGACGGCAACGGCATTCGCGCCGTACGCCTGGTGTCGGTCGACATTGCGCCGGCGCCGATTCGCGGCGCCAGCGTGGCGGAGCAGGTGATCGCAGCGCCCGGCCTCAACAACGACGGCCTCATCATCGTCAATGGACCGGCGCAGCCAGCGGGCATCGGGGTTGCCGGCGCACGATTGGCGGAACGCGGCATGGTCGCCGTGTCGTTCTTCAACGTCAGGCCCGAGTCCGCGCGCCCCACCCGCGGCAAGTACGTTCTGCTCGCCGTCGAGATGGACGAATAGTCGCCGGACCCGCCGCGCGTATCGGCGTGGGCCGCCAGAGCGTTATACGCATCAGTGGAATCGCGTCGTGCGCCCTCATGGTTCGACAGGCTCACCATGAGGGCATCTTTATTCATCGATCCTCGCCCTGAGCCAGTCGAAGGGCGAGGCGTAAAACCGGCGATTCAACCTTGGCAGATCATACGTTAGGCTCGTGACGTCGAGGCGGTTACTCGGGCAGGCCTGCCTTCAGCACCGCCTCGCGGTGGTGCGCCAGATCGTCCGCTTGCTTGTAGTGCATCAGCGCGAGGTAATTCGTCGCGGTCAGGCCGGGCTCGCGTTTGAGCGCCTCCTCGACGTGCAGCCTCGCCACCGCCGCGTTGCCAAGCTCGGCGTAGCAGGCGGCGAACAACATGTGCTGCATGTGGTCGGGGCGGTTGACCCGCTTGAGGGCATCGACGGCGTCGGCGTAGCGATGGCCGACGAAATATGCCCGGGCGAGGTGGCTCCAGAAGCGCTCGGGGTGATAGGGATTGAGCCGCATCGCCTTCTTGATCCACTCGACGCCTTCCTCGGCTCGCCCGAGCCAGGTGAGAATCTCGCCCTGCTGGACGACGATCAGGTCGTTGTTGGGATTGAGGCTCAGCGCTCGCTCCTGGTGATACACCGCCTGGTCCAGATTGTTCTGCACGACGTTCACCGCGGCGAGAATGCGATGCACGTCGCTGTCATTGTCGTCGAGCGTCAGCGCCGCCTTGAGTTCGTCGATCATGGTGTTCCACGTCGCGCTGCGGTCGGTGGCCCAACCGTTCACCCAAGATTGGCCGAGCACGCAGGCGCGCCAGGCATGGGCATGCGCGTAGTTGGAATCGAGCTCGGTTGCTCGCTCCAGCATGCGCAGCGCCTGGAGATTGTCCTCGCGCGTCGAGCGGTGATGCAGAATTTTTCCCGCCAGAACGCACTCGTAGGCCGCCAGGTTGTCGACCGGCTTGCGCTTGGCGCGCTCCTGGGTCGCCGCCTCAAGACGGCCCGGAATCGTCGCGACGATGGTCGAGGTGATCTCGTCCTGGATGGCGAATATGTCCTGAAGGTCGCGGTCATAGCGCTCGGCCCACAGATGCTGATCGGCGGCGGCGTCGATGAGCTGCACGGTGA
Source organism: Alphaproteobacteria bacterium (assembly GCA_035457725.1). Lineage (GTDB taxonomy): Bacteria > Pseudomonadota > Alphaproteobacteria > CACIAM-22H2 > CACIAM-22H2 > DATFES01. The sequence goes on from DATIBC010000105.1 coordinate 57,570, forward strand.
CGCGCACGCGGTTTCCCGCCTTGCGCACGCTGCCCTCGACCACGTAGGCGACGCCGAACTCCTTGGCCACGTCGCGCACGTTGACCGCCTTGTTCTTGTAGACGAAGGCGGAATTGCGCGAAATCACCGTCAGGTCGCGAAACCGCGACAGCTCGGTGATGATGTCCTCGGTGATGCCGTCGACGAAAAACTCCTGCTCGGGATCGCCGCTCATGTTGACGAACGGCAGCACGGCGATCGACGGCTTGATCGAGGCCGTATCCACGACTGTCCTCTTGGCTTCCACCTGCTGCGCGTGATCGAGCACCACGCGATAGACGTGGATCGGCCGGCCGATGTTCTTGACGCTCTGCTCGCCTAGATCCTCGAACCCGACGTCGACCTTCTCGAGCACCTGGTCGCGCACCGCGTTAGACACGCATATGCCGCCGGGATCGGCGAGATGCTCGAGGCGGGCGGCGATGTTGACGCCGTCGCCGAAGATGTCGTTGTCTTGGACGATGATGTCGCCGAGATTTACGCCGACACGGAATTCGATGCGACGATCGGCGGCGACGTCGAGATTGCGCCGCGCCATCCGGCGTTGCACCTCGACCGCGCATCGCACCGCCTCGACGACGCTGGGGAACTCGACCAGCATGCCGTCGCCGGTAGTCTTGATGATGCGCCCCTTGGTCTTGGCGATCGCTGGGTCGATCAGTTCCAGGCGATGGGTCTTGAGGCGGGCGAGCGTTCCTGCCTCGTCGATCTCCATCAGCCGGCTGTAACCGACCATGTCGGCGGCGAGGATGGCGGAGAGGCGGCGGTCGACGGCGCGTTCTTTCATCGAGATTTGCTCGTAGGCCCTCGTATTTGGAAGAAAATCACAACGAAGCGGTCTCCGAGACTATCACAGCGGACCGAAGACGGTAATTGCGCCGTTCAGGCCGTGTGCCGCTGGCGGCGCAGCAGTCGGCCGGCGCGTGGCGCTATGAAGCTGAGGACGATGATGGCGAAGAGGACGTCGACGATCGGCCGCGAGAAGAACAGCAACCAGTTCTGGTCGAAGATGATCAGCGACTGCTTCAGCGTCTCCTCGACCAGCTTGCCGAGCACCAGGCCCATGATCAGCGGCGCCGGCGAGAAGCCATGACGGCGGAACAGGTAGCCGACTACGCCGAAGATCAGCATGGTCCACACATCGACCATCGACTGGTTCGGACCATAGGTGCCGATGACCGCTAGGACGAAAACGGCCGGCCACAGGTAGGCGTTGGGGATCAAGGTTACACGAGCGAACAGCTTCGCCGCGCCGAGGCCCATGACCAAGTAAAGCAGGTTGGCCGCCAACATCGAGGCGAAAACAGCGTAGAGCAGCGTCGGCTGCTCGTTGAACAGGTGTGGGCCCGGCCGTACCCCCTGGATGATCATGCCGGCAAGGATGATGGCCGTCGTGGTGCTGCCGGGAATGCCCAGTGCCAGGGTCGGCACCATGGCGCCGCCGACTGCCGCATTGTTGGCCGCCTCTGGCCCGGCGACGCCTTCGATGGCGCCATGGCCGAACTCCTCCTTGTGTTTCGACCAACGCTTTGTTTCGTTGTAGCAGACCAGCGCCGCGGTGGTGGCGCCAAGCGCCGGCAGGATGCCGATGAACGTGCCGAGCCCGCTCGACAGCACGATCGACTTGGCGCATTTCCTGAAATCCCCGCGGCTCGGTAGCCGGGCGGCGACGATCGCCAGCCGCTCGCGGACAACATTGAGTTGGCTGGCCTGGGTGAGGAGCTCGCTGATCGCGAACAGCCCGGTCAGCACCGGAATGAATCCGACGCCGTCCGACAGCGCGTAGACGCCGAACGAAAACCGCTCCACGCCGGTGGTCAGGTCGAGGCCGACGGTGGCGATAAGCACGCCGAGCGCGCCGGAGATCAGGTTCTTGATCGGCGCGTCGGTGCCGACCGCGGCGATCATCGACAGTCCGAACAGCGCCAGCGCGAAATACTCCGGCGGGCCAAAATTGTAGGCCACGCGCGCCAGGAGCGGCGCTGCGATGATGAGCACGACGACGCTGAAGATACCGCCGATCGTGCTCGCCACGGTCGACATGCCGAGCGCCCGGCCGGCCTCGCCTTTGGCGGCGAGCGGATAGCCGTCGAAGGCGGTCGCCGAGGCCGACGGATCGCCCGGCGAGTTGATCAGAATCGCGGCGATCGAGCCGCCATAATTGGAGGCACAGTAAATGGCGCCGAGAAACGAGATTGCCGCGACGGGATCCATGGTGACGGTGAGCGGCAGCAGCAGCGCCGTCGTCGTGCTGCCGCTGATCCCGGGAAGCGCCCCGACGACAACTCCAAGAACGGTGCCGGCGACGATGAGGGCGACGATGTACGGATCGCCCAGTATCGCCATGCCGCCGAGAAATCCGTCCATCGCCGGCGCCTTAAGACCAAAGTGCGCCGAGGAGCCCGGCCGGGAACAGGATTCCGAATCCGCGCACGAACACCGCCCAAATCACGAACACGGTAGCCCCCGCCGACGTCACGAGCGGCAGCAGACGCCGCTCGCCCCACAGGCGTCCTAATCCGATCATGAACACGAAGCTCGCCGGCAACATGCCGAGGAACTCGTTGGCGATCATGAACCCGACAAGGACGAGGCCGGTGAGGATCACCATTGCCGGAACCGGCTCGCCCCGCTCCGGCGGCCGGGCACGTGCCTGCCAGGCGATCAGCCCGCACAACCCGAGAATGATCAGCAACACGAGGCGCGGAAACGCCTCGGCTCCCATGCCTTGGGCAATGCCCTCGGGTACCGACTCGAAATCGTAGGTGGCGGCAAAGGCGGCGAGGCAGACAACGCCGATCGCCAACGCGACAGCGATATCGGCGTGGACACGCGGGCGGCGCGGCGAGGTCGCCGCGCCACCGCGGAGCGGCAGAAGGGGCAAGAGCGCTCGCTCGCGCTACTTAAGCAGCCCAAGCGTTTCGAGCGCTTCGCGCCCATCGGCGTGGAATCTGTCGATCTGCGCCTGCCACTCGGCGCGCCCGACGACGCTGGTCGGCGACTGGCCCGACCCCGTGAGATAGGAGTCGAAGATCTTGCCCTTCATCGCCTTGACCAGGCCGTCCTCGAGTATCTTGAGGCGATCCTCGGGCGTTCCCTTGAGGGCGATGAACCCGCGCACGGTCGAATAGTGCGCCTTGACGCCGAGCTCATCGGAGGTCGGCGTGTCGGGCAGCGCGCTGACGCGTTGCGGCGCGAGCGTGATCAGCGTGCGCACCTCGCCGGCTTTGATCTGCGACTCCGCCTCGGCGAAGTTGAGTATCCCGGCGTCGACGTTGCCGCCGACCAGGTTGATGACGATGTCGCCGCCGCCGCGAAACGGCACGATTGTCGGCTTCTGCAACCCGAACTGCTTGGCAAAGCCGAGCGTGGCGATATGGTCGACGCCGCCGATCTGTGTGGCGCCGATCTTCATGCCCTGCGTCTTGGCCGCGGCGAGGAACTCTTGCGCGGTTTTGTAAGGGCTCTTGGCGCTGACCATGATGATCTGCGGATCGTCAGTGGCGCGCGCGATGGCGACGAAATCCTCATAGGGGACCGGCGGCGTCTTGCTGCGGATGACCGTGAGTATGTGCGTCTGGGTGATCAGCAGAATCGTATGCCCGTCGCGCGGCCGGCTCGCCGCATAAGCGAGCGCCGCCGCCCCGCTGCCGCCCGTGCGGTTGGCGACGACGAGCTCGACGCCAAGCTTGCCGGGCGCCTCGACCATCATCATGCGCGCCGTGATGTCGGTACCGCCGCCGACGCCGGCGTGGGTGACGACCTCGATCGGCTTCGAGGGAAACTTCTCCTGCCCAAACGCGGGCCAGCCCGCCCCGGCTACTCCGGCGAGCGCCGTCGCGCCGCCGACGAAACCGCGCCTCGACACCAGGAAGCGCTGCTTGTTCCCGCGGATGATCGTCATTTCCTTCTCCCTCGCTTTATGCGGCACTGGCGCGCCGCGGTTTGTCGTTCAAGTCGTCGGCCGCTCCGGCCCGCCGATTGCCGCCAGGAACCGCCGCTTGCCGGCCAGCACATGCGCCTCGCCCAGCTTGCGCGCCTGACTGGCGCGACCCGCGACGATCGCTTCGACGATGCGGCGATGCTCGGCGTTCGATTGCGCCATGTTGACGTTGGATGAAAGCGCGCGGCGACGGAACAGGTGCGCCTCCTTGACCAGGCTGGCATAAATGGCGGCGAGGCGCGTGCTATCGGCGAAGCCGATCAGCGTTTCGTGGAATTCAAGGTTGAGCGGATAATACGCCGAAGCGTCGGCGTCGCGCCGCACGTCGTCCATTCGCTTGACCAGGTGCAGCAGGATCTTGAGCCGTCCGGGGTCGCGCCGCGCGGCGACGCGCTGGCAGGCCAGCCCGAACATCAACGCCCGCAGGTCATAGATCTCGCTTGCCTCGGCGAGACCGATTTCGCGTACGAAGGCGCCGCGATTAACCACCAGCTTGACCAGGCCCGCCTTCTCGAGGCCGCGCGTCGCTTCGCGGATCGGCCCGCGGCTGACGCCGAGCCGCGCGGCGAGCGCGTTCTCGTTGAGCCGCTCGCCTGCCTTGAGGTCGCCGTCGAGGATGAGACGTTCGATTTCTTGTTGGACCAGCGTCGCCAGCGAATGGCTGCGACGCATCTCGAGCGCGGCCGCGGCGTCTTTCGAGATCAGCATAGAAACAGGTTGACGCAGCCCTGCAGATTGTCAACAGTTTTCACCTTGTCGCCGCATCGCACGGAGCCGACATTGGGCTACCAGCCCGCATCATCCGCCTTGGCGCGCTTCACCGTGATCGATCTGACGCGCGTGCGCGCCGGCCCGACGGCGGTGCGCCAGCTCGCCGATTGGGGCGCGCGCGTGATCAAGATCGAGATGCCCGAAGGGCTGGAGCCCGGCGACGCCCCGGGCGGGCCACGCCATGGCTCCGACTTCCAGAATCTGCACCGCAACAAACGCAGCCTGACGCTCAATCTCAAGACGCCAGAGGGCGTCGCGGTGCTGAAACGCATGGTCGCCAAAGCAGACGTCGTGGTCGAGAATTATCGCCCCGACGTCAAGCACCGGCTCGGCGTCGACTACGAATCACTTTCCGCGGTCAATCCGCGCATCGTCTACGCCAGCATCTCCGGCTTCGGGCAGGTTGGTCCCTACCGCGATCGGCCCGGCTTCGACCAGATCGCCCAAGGAATGGGCGGCCTGATGTCGATCACCGGCCTGCCGGGCCAGGGCCCGGTGCGGGTGGGCATTCCCATCGCCGACCTCTGCGCCGGGCTGCTTTGCGCGCACGGAATTTTGGTGGCGCTGCTCGAGCGCGAGGCGTCGGGTAAAGGCCAGTGGGTGCACACTTCCTTGCTGCAGGCGCAGATTTTCATGCTCGACTTCCAGGCGGCGCGCTGGCTGGTTGAGCGTGAGGTACCCAAACAGGCCGGCAATAACCATCCGACCAGCATCCCGACCGGCGTCTTCGCCACCAAGGATGGCTACATCAACATCGCCGTCACCGGACAGAAGATCTGGGAGCGATTTTGCCGCGCCATCGGCGCGGACGGGCTCGTGACACGGGCCGAGTACGCGCGCGCCGCCGATCGCTCGAAAAATCGCGACGCCCTCAACCGCGAAATCGGCGAGCGCCTGAAGAACGGCGCATCGGCTGAGTGGATCGATGCGCTCAACACGGCGGGCGTGCCATGCGGACCGATCTATTCGATCGACCAGGTCTTCTCGGATCCGCAAGTCGCGACGCTGCCGACGACGGGCGCGGTGCGTTCGCCGAAGCTGGGCGATATCGCGCTCGTGGCGCAGGCGGTGACGTTGACCCGCACGCCGAGCAAGATCGCCGCTCCGCCTCCAGAATGTGGCGAGCATAGCGACGAGGTGCTCGCCGAATTCGGTTACGGCCCAGCCGAGATCGCCGATTTGCGGGCGCGTCAGATCGTTTGATCGCGCGCACGAGGAAGGAGCTCCATGGCGACCGATAAGATGATTCAGCGCAAGGACGCCGGTGTCGGCTGGCTGATCTTCAACAACCCGGCCAAACTCAACGCCGTGTCGTTCGAGATGTGGCAGGCGACGCACGAAATTCTCGACGATTTCGCGCGCGATCCGGCGGTGCGCGTCGTCGTCGTGCGCGGCGCTGGCGGCAAGGCGTTCGTCTCCGGCGCCGACATCTCGAAGTTTGAGGACGAGCGCGCCGAGGCCGAGGCGGTGGAGCGCTACAACGCCAACAGCGAGAAGGCGTACGTGGCCTTGCTCAATCACGCCAAGCCGACCATCGCCATGATCGAGGGATACTGCATCGGCGGCGGCGCCGGGCTTGCCGTGTGCTGCGACTTGCGCATCGCCGCCGAGGACGCGCGCTTCGCCATCCCGGCGGCCAAATTGGGTCTTGGCTATGGGTTGAGCCGGCTGCGCCGGCTGATCGATCTCGTCGGACCGTCCTTCGCCAAAGAGATCTTCTTCACCGCCCGCCAGTTCACCGCCGCCGAGGCGCTGGCGATGGGCCTAGTCAACCGCGTCGTCCCGGTGGCCGAGCTCGAGGCCTATGTCGGCGATTACGCCAAGCGCATCGCAGAGAACGCGCCGCTCACCGTGAACGCGGTCAAGCGGATCGTCGCCGAGGCGATGAAGGACCCCGGCGAACGCGACGAAGCGCTATGCCAACGCCTCGTCGCCGAGTGCTTCGCCAGCGACGACTATGTCGAGGGCCGCAAGGCCTTCATGGAGAAACGCAAGCCGGTCTTCACCGGGCGCTAGGCGGCGCGGTCATTCGCGCAGCGCCTTGAGGCCGGCGCTGAGCGCGTCTTGCAGCAGCAGCACGTCGACGCCGTACGCGATCATGCGGAATCCCTTGTCGCGATAAGCCTTCGCCCATTTTTCGTCGGCGGCCATGAAGCCCGCCGTCTTGGCGTTGCGGCGGCACGCAGCGACAATGTCGTCGACGGCCTGCAAGTAACGCGGATGATCGAATTGGGCAGGAATGCCCATGAAATTGGTCAAGTCGAAATGACCCAGCCAACAGACATCGACTCCGGGGACAGCGGCGATGGCGTCGACCTTGGCATGGCCTTTGGCCGTCTCGATTAGGCAAATGACCAGCGTGCGCTCGTGTGCGCGGGCGATCTTCTCGCTCACCGGACCGGCGATGTAGTCATCGTGCGGCGCGACGCCAAAAGCCGCGCCGCGCACTCCCTCGGGCGGATAGCGTGTCGCGGCGACGATCTGACGCGCCTGGTCGGGGGTCTCGACCATCGGCACCATGATGCCCATCGCCCCCAGATCGAGCGCGCGGGCGATGAAATGATATTGCGTCGCCGGGACGCGCACGAGCGGCACGAGGCCGGCGCCGCGGCAGGCGGCGAACTGCGTCTTGAGCGCGTCGAAACCGAGTCCGCTATGCTCCATGTCGTAAAGCAAAAACTCGGCGCCGGCGGCGGCACAGATCTGGGCCAGGTTCGGCGTGAAGAACTCGAAAGCCATGGTGCCGTAGGCAAGTCCGCCGGCGGCAAGCGTCTGCTTGATCGGGTTGTTGCGCATGTCGGACCATTTCCCCCAGGGCTATGCGTCGGCGATATCGTATTGGCGTACCGAACGCAATCGTCCGCGCCTCACGGCTCGTCTTCCTCGGCGTGCTGCTGATGCAATCGGGCGATCGAGCGCACGGTCTGCGCCACTTCCTCGTCGTCGAGCGGCGGCCGGCAGCGCACGCGGTTCCACGCCAGCATCAGTTCGAGCGCGACGGTCGGGTCCACTCCGTGCCACAGCAGGTGTCCCGTCAGCGAGGCGATCGTGTTGTTGCGCTGCCCCTCCTCGACGCCGCCACGAACCAGCGCGCGCCATTGCGCAAGCGGCCGCCCGACGCCGCCCAGCGACAGATCGGTGAGCCAGACCGGCAACGGCGCCAAAGCAATGTCGTCGGGCCCGCGCCCTGCCGCCCAGGCATAGGCGCTGCCCGAGGGGTGAACAGAGGGCGGCGCCACGACGTACCCCCCGTCGCCGCGAACGTCGACCCCTTGGGCAAGGCCGGCGCGATTGCGCACCATGCCGCCGGGATGCAGAAAATAGAGATGGCGCCCGCCGCCGCCGGTGCGTGCCTCGACGCTCGCCGGCAGAGGGCCGTGCCGGCGCTCGAGCGCGGCAAGGCTTTCGACGCCGCCATGCGCGGGATCGATGTCAAGCACGACGAGCCGCGACACCGACCCGGTCACGACGCCGATATTGGCGGTCGGCCAGCTGGCGAACCATCGCCGCAGTTCGTCCTCGCCGGGAAGACGCTTTTGATACTGCTCCCAGCGAAGAAGCGGCCGCTTGTCGGCGTGCCGGAGCGGAATCACCGACCAGCCCCGCGACAGATAGGCGTAGGCGGCCCGCCGCCCAGGCGACGCGGCGGCGGAAGTCATCGCGCCAGCGCGGCGATTCTCGCCAGGTCGAGCACGCCTTTGGCGCCCCAACCACGCACGCCGGTAGGAATCGACGGGCGGAACTGCGCGTAGAGACGATAAGCTTCGTCGGCCAACGCGCTGCGCGAGCGCGAGCGCGCGAGCTTGGCCATCGCCGAGCGCGCTGCGGGCAGCGCCTCGCCGAACTTGCTTTCGAGATAGCGCGCGACGCTCGGCGCCGAAATCGGGCGGTTCTTCGACAAAGCGCGCATTCCCTCGGGCGTGCGCACGACCGGCACCGCCCTCCCCAGTAGCGCCACTTGCAGTGCCGGCGCGGCGCGCGTCTTCGAGCGTTGCTGGCGGATCTTGTTGGGCGCCGGATGAAACAGGCCTAGCGACGTCCCCTTGGCGTAAGCGTTGAGCCCGGCCACAGCGCGGCCGAGCGTCAACGCCTCGGCGCGGTCGAAGCCAAGGCGTTCGGCGACGACCGCCGCCCACAACGTCAGAACCGGCGCGCGATTGATCTTGAGTTTCGGCGCCACCGCTTTCTTGCCCCCCGCTATGATCGGCGTCCAGCCTAACGCGCCGTGGCGAGCGGCGGAAGCGCGCGTGCTCCGTGCTTCCCGTCATGGCGCTAATACAGGTACAAACGCCGTCGGGTCCAGAACGTGACGGGGGAACGGGGACGCATGGGCGACAGCGATCGAAGTGTGGCGATCGTCACCGGCGCAAGACGCGGCATCGGCCGCGCGATTGCCTATGCGATGGCCGAGGCGGGGTTCGACATGACGATCGTCGACGTCGAATCCGATGCCGCGGCGCGCGAGACCGAGGGTGGCCTACGCGAACGCGGCGCGCGGGCGATATTTCTTCAAGCCGATATCGCCGATCTAAGGATGCATCCGACGATCGTCGAGCGCAGCTACGCCGCGTTCGGGCGCCTCGACTGCCTGGTCAACAACGCCGGTGTCCAGGTGAAGCAGCGCGGCGATTTGCTCGACGTGACGCCCGAAAGCTTCGACCGCGTGATGGGCATCAACTTGCGCGGAACGTTCTTCCTGACCCAAGCCGCCGCGCGGCGGATGATCGCCGATCCGCCGACGGACCCGCCGGGGCACCGCAGCATCATCACCATCTCGTCGGCCAACGCCTTTCTGGTGGCGCCCGACCGGCCCGAATACGGATTCTCGAAGACCAGCCTTTCGATGATGACCAAGATGTTCGCGGCCAAGCTCGGACCGCACGCGATCGCCGCCTACGAAGTTCAGCCGGGGATCATCCGCACCGACATGACCGCGGTGGTGCGCGAGAAATACGATCGTCTGATCGCGGACGGCCTGACGCCGATCGCGCGATGGGGCGAACCGGCCGACGTCGGACGCACGGTCGCGACGCTGGCGGCCGGAGCGATGCCGTTCAGCACCGGCGCGACGTTCCACGTCGACGGCGGACTGCACATCCACAAGCTTTGAGGCGCCGTCTCCGCGGCGCCCACCGGCCAGGGGGGAACGACATGGGTATGACGCCACGCGAGTTCGCCGACCATTTTCGCGTCAGCGACGGCCGAAAATTCAGGCTCAAGAAATTCGACCCGGGCGATACCCTCGGATTCAAGCGCTCGAAGAGCGAGGCGCGCGCTTTGCTCGAGGGCGGAATCGAGATTCTCGCCGAACAGCAAGACAAGCTCTACGCGCAGGATCGCTGGAGCGTGCTGTTGATCTTCCAAGCGATGGATGCCGCCGGCAAGGATGGCGTCATCAAGCACGTCATGTCGGGGGTCAATCCGCAAGGCTGCGAGGTGCACGCCTTCAAGGCGCCGTCGGCCGAGGAACTGGATCACGATTTCATGTGGCGCACCACGCGGCTGCTGCCGCAGCGCGGGCGGATCGGCATCTTCAATCGCTCTTATTACGAGGAGGTGCTGGTGGTACGGGTGCATCAGGATCTGCTTGCGCGCCAGAAGCTGCCGCCAGCGCTGGTGACCAAGAAGATCTGGGGCGAGCGCTTCGACGATATCGTCGCCTTCGAACGCTACCTGTGCCGCAACGGCTACGTGATCCGCAAATTCTTCCTAAATGTTTCACGGAAGGAGCAGAAGAAGCGATTTCTCGAACGCATCGAGCAGCCGGAGAAAAACTGGAAGTTCTCCGCCGCCGACGTGGCCGAACGGGCGCACTGGGGCGAGTACATGGATGCCTATGAGGACATGATCCGCCATACGGCGGCCAAGCACGCGCCGTGGTACGTCGTGCCGGCCGACAACAAGTGGTTCACGCGGCTGGTCGTGGCGGCGGCGGTGATCGACGCGCTCGAGAGCCTCGATCTCGACTATCCGAAGCTGGGCGGCGAGGCGCGCAAGCACCTTGCCGCCGCGCGCGCGCAGCTCGCCAACGAGCGCTGATCGGCCCGTCCACTCATAAGTCGAGATCTGGCAACACTCGCGGACGCATGACGGTTTGATCCCAACCAGCGGCGGAAACGGGATGCGCTTTGAGGTTCCGTCACTTTCATGGCGGAAATCTTCATAAAGCGGATTGTGCCAACCGAGGCGGGATTTCGTTTCGCCGCTCCTTATCTAAGCGTGCTATTTTGCCGCTGTCGCGGCACGCATTTATCCTCCGTCCCGGGGGCGGTTGTGAGACGGCGCGAATTCATATCGCTGCTTGGCAGCGCGGTATCCTGGTCTCTCCCTACGCTGGCTCAGCAGCGGGCGACGCCGGTGATTGGGTTCCTCGGCAGCAGGGGACCCAGCGATGACCCCCACCTTTTGGACGCGTGGCGTCGAGGACTTACAGAAGCCGGCTACGTCGAGGGCCGGAACGTGACGATCGAATACCGCTTCGCGGAGAATAGTTACGACCGGCTTCCGGCCCTAGCAGCCGATCTCGTTCGACGTCGGGTGGACGTGATTGCCGCAAACGGCCCTGCAGCGCAGGCGGCGAAGGCGGCGACCGCGACCATCCCCATCGTTTTCACGGCGGGATTCGACCCGGTCGAGATTGGCCTTGTCACGAGCCTGAGTCGACCGGGAGGCAACGTCACGGGCGTGAGCATATTGGACGTGGAGTTAGGGCCGAAGCGATTGGAGCTGCTCCACGAATTGATTCCCGCTGCGACCATCATCGCCGTGCTCATCAACCCAACCGATATCGCACGCGCCGAAATCATTTCGAGAAACATGCAATCGGCGGCTCGCACGCTTGGACTGCAGCCGCGCGTCCTGCACGTCAGCGCCGACCGTGATCTCGATGTGACCTTTGCGCGCTTGGTGCAATTGCGAGCGGGCGGGCTCGTGATCGGCGGTGATCCGTTCTTCAATAGCCGAAGCCAACGACTTGGCGCGCTCTGCGTCCGTCATGCGATGCCGGCTGCCTTCCAGTTTCGCCCGTTCGCCGAGGCGGGCGGCCTGATGAGCTACGGAGCCGATCTTGCCGATTCGTATTATCAAGTCGGCATCTATGTCAGCCGCATCCTCATGGGCGAGAAACCGGCTGACCTGCCGATCCAGCGAGCGACGAAAGTCGAGCTGATCATCAACCTCAAGACCGCCCGGGCGCTGGGTCTCGTAATACCTGCCCCGCTTCTCGCCCGCGCCGACGAGGTGATCGAGTAATGATCGCGTCCGCTCCGGGTCTACTCCGGCGGAAGCTCCGAATGGAAGGACGGCTCTGCCTTCGGATCGACAGCGACCAGTAAGCCCCTGCGATTATCCGATCGTGGCTATGATGTCGATTGGATCCGAGGCATCGCCACGGAGAGCTGCGCTTGGGCCGAAATCACTCGAAAATGCGATCGCAAGCGGCCGATCCACCTCATCGCTCAATCTGCCACTCTATCGTGCCCAAAACTAGGTCGAGCTCTCCTTAAAGATCAAGCCACGGCGGCGGCTTGTGAGGCGCGATGGCGGGCTCTCAGCTAGCTGCACAGCCTTTCATCCATCTCGCGTCAATCAGGTTGTCGCGTCGCGTCGATTGGTCCACCCCTTACTCCGCCGCCGCCGGCGCGTGGCCGATCGCGAAGTCGTTGGCGCCGGTCCGATCCTCGCCGCGCAGCAGCCAGAGCGGGCGGCGGGTGAAGTCGACCTTGTATCCGCTGGCGTCGCTGGGCGCCATCAGCGCGCGATCGAAGAGCGAGGTCGCGGGCATGTAGCGGATCGCCACGCCGGCGCGCCGCAGCGGCGAACGGTTCGGATTCGATCCGTGGATCATGTAAACGTCGTGGAGCGACATCCCGCCGGGCTCGAGCTCGACGTCGACCGCCGCGTTCTCGTCGAATGCATCGGGCGCCACGCGCTGGGTCAGTACGATGTCGCTGCGCTCTTCGCGCAGGTGATCGAACAGTGTTCGCGCGCGATGCGAACCCGGGATGACGCGCAGGCAGCCGTTCTCCCGCCGCGACGGGTCGAGCGCTAGCCACACGGTGCACGTCGCCAGCGGCCGGATCGGCCAATAGTGGCCGTCCTGGTGCCACGGCACCTCCATACCGTCGCCGCCGGGCTTGCAGAATATCTGGCAGCCCCAAAGAATCACGTCGGGGCCGATGGCGTCGCACACCAGATCGACGATATCCGCATCCATGGCGAGATCGAGGAAGGCTCGGCTGCCGCGTACCCCTTCGCTGTTCTCGCCCTCGATATGCGCGCTCACCAGACGTTCGGGCCGCACGTTGGGGTTGGCGCGGATGAGCGCGTCTAGCGTGGCGCGCAGGCGCGTCACTTTTTCCGCCGATAGCCGGAACTCCGGGACGACATAACCGTCATCCCGGTAGTGGCGAATTTCGTCCTGGCTCAGTCCGGGCATTGCTCGCGCTCCCCGGCATTACGGGGCTGGGATTTTGCGTCATCGATGGCCGCCCGGCAATGAATAAGCCGCCCCGAGTTGCGGAACGCAAGGCGCGCTGATACCGTGCTCGACGAAACGACGCGTTCGCTCGGTGCGCGCGCGATCGCGATAACGTGGCATGGGAGGAAGGAAATGTTCCGTCGATTTGTACTCGGGGCGGCGGTATGCGCGCTCGCGCTGGCCGCCGGGCCGGTCCAGGCTCAGGAGACACTGCAGGTCTGGTTTACCAAGGCGTTCTATCCCGCCGAAGACAAGGCGCTGCAGGACGTCATCAAGAGTTTCGAGCAACGCACCGGCGTCAAGATCGACTTGTCGCTGTTTTCGCCCGAGGACGTCGTCACCAAGTCGGTCGCCGCGGTCGAAGCGGGCACGCCGCCGGATGTCGGCTTCGGACTTACCTACGATTTCCGCGTCACCGGCAAGTGGGCCTACGAAGGCAAGCTCGAGGACATCTCGGATGTCATCGAACCGCTGAAGGCCCAGTACTCCGACGGTCCGCTGTCGACGACGCTGCTGTTCAACAGCAAGGCCAACAAGCGGGCGTACTACGCCGCGCCGGTCGAAATGCAGCTGATGCACATCAACTATTGGATTGACATGCTGCAGGACGCCGGCTTCAAGGAGAGCGACATCCCGCAGGGTTGGAACGATTTCTGGAATTTCTGGTGCGACAAGGTGCAAGGCTCATTGCGCGCCAAGGGCAAGCGCGTGTTCGGCATCGGCCATCCGGCCAGCGTCCAGGCGTCCGACACCTTCTATAGCTTCCACATGTTCATGAACGCCTACAACGTCCAGGTAGTCGACAACGACGGCAAGCTGACGCTCGACCAACCGGCCAACAAGGCGGGGTTTGCCAACGCCATCCGCGACTATGCCAACATCGTCTCGCGCGGCTGCTCGCCGGCCTCGGCCGTCAACTGGGGGGACGCCGACAACAACCTCAACTTCGCCAACAAGACGACCGTCTTGACGCACAATGCGACGATCTCGATCGCCGCCGCCCAGTTCGACGCCATGAACAAAGCCGACGCCACCGACGAACAGAAGGCGCAGTCGCGCAAGAACTACTACGAGCTGATCCGCACGCGCGGCTTCCCCGACAAGCCCGGCGGCGGCAAGCTTCCGCAGCTCGCTGCGGTCAAGACGGCGGTGATATTCGCCGACGCCAAGAACAAGAAGCGGGCGAAGGAATTTCTCGCCTTCTTCCTTGCCGAGCAGAATCTCCAGACCTACGTCGAAGGCTCGCTCGGGCGGTGGATTCCGGTCACCAAGAAGGCGGTCAACGCGCCGTTCTGGACCGACGGCAAGGACCCGCACCGCGCGGCGGTGAACAAGCAGGTGCAGGAGGGAATCGTGTTCTTCCCCTTCACCAAGAACTGGCGATTCACCATCGTCAACGCCGAGAACGTGTGGGGCCGCGCCGTGACTCGCGTCGCCAAGGACGGCATCGCGCCGGACAAGGCGGCCGACGAAGCGGTCGAGCGCATCAAGCAGATCCTAGCCTCGAATTGAGCCGGCGATGAGGTTGGCGGGTTAAGGCAGGGAAGGAGCGCGTTCGCATGTCGTCTGCGCGGCGCGAAGCGTTCCTTCCTTCCCGCGCGATCGCCTTGCCGGAGGAGACGGCGCGGCCGCCGATGTCGAGCGAGCGCTTCTGGGCGATCGCGTTCGTGCTCCCTTACATGGTCGTCTTCGCGCTCTTCGTCGTCTATCCGGTGTATTACGGGCTACGCGTCGGGCTCAACCCCGTCGGCTACAACAAACTCGTCCAGGATCCGGTGTTTTATTCGACGATATGGAACACCATCCTGTTCCTGACCATCGCCGTTAACCTCAAGATGCTGGCGGCCCTTTTCCTGTCGGGATTCTTCATCCGGCAGGAGTGGTGGATCCGCGCCTTGTCGGTGATCTTCCTCATCGCCTGGGCGATGCCGTCGATCCCGACCATCCTGTCATTCCGCTGGATGTTCAATCCCGAATGGGGGATGGTGAACGCGATCATCTTCGAACTCTTTCGAATCGAAGGACCCGGATGGCTCACCGAGCGGCATTACGGCCTCGGTCTTGCAATGATGGTGCACATCTGGAAGTCGCTGCCGTTTTGGACGCTGATCTTGATGGCGGCGCGGCTGGCCATCCCGCGCGACCTCTACGAGGCGGCGGCGGTCGACGGCGCGACGCTTGGCCAGGCGTTCCGTTACGTCACGTGGCCCAGCTTGCGCGGGCTTTTTCTTACCTCGATGCTGCTGTCGACGATCTGGAGTCTTGGCGACTTCAATAGCATTTATCTGTTGACCGGCGGCGGTCCGGCCGATCTCACGCAGGTCTTGGCGACGCTCGGCATTCGCTACTTGCGTCAGGACCAGCTCGATGTCGCGCTGTCGGCGATCATCGTCGCCATGCCGGGCATCCTGCCGATCGTGTGGTATCTCATGCGACGGCTGTCGCAGGCGAAGGCGGCATGAACCCCGTGCTCGCCAGCCTGACACGCTACGCCGTCGGTCTCGGCGTGTTCGTGTGGACCGCGCTGCCGATTTACCATCTGCTGATCATCGCGCTGTCGCCGCCACAGGACGCGGTGGCGAGCGGCCTGGTTCCGAAGAATGTCACGCTCGAGAACTTCACCACGGTGCTGAGCGCGAGCCACAATCTGGTCTCGTATTTCTGGCGTCAGCTCGCCAACAGCGCGTTCATCGCCATAATGACCTCGGCCCTGACGCTGTTCGTCGCGGTCTTGGCGACCTTCGCCATCACGCGGCTGAAGATTCCCGGCGGACGGACGATCACCAACATCGCGCTGCTCACCTATCTCATTCCGGCGGCGTTCCTCGCCATACCGATGTACAAGACGATGGGGCAGTACGGCCTCACCGATTCGCCATGGTCGATGATCTTGTCGATGGTCACGCTGGCCAGCCCCTACGCCATATGGGTTATGAACCAAGCCTCGGCCAAGCTTCCCGACGAGCTCGACGAGGCGGCGAAGATCGACGGCGCCACGCCGTTGCAAATCCTTCGTCACGTCTATATCCCGCTGATGGCGCCGACCTTGGTCGCCATCGGCACCTACGCATTGCTGCTTGCATGGAACGAGTATCTGTACGCGTTCTTGATGCTGTCGACCGAACGCCAGCTCACGCTCGCCGTTGCGCTCGGCGTTTTCCTCGCCTTTGACGACGCGCCGTGGTCGCTATTGATGGCGACCGGCCTGATCTACGCGCTGCCACCGACGGCGGTCTACTACGCCTTCCGTCGCTTCCTCGTCGCCGGCCTGACCGAGGGCTCGGTCAAGAGCTAGAGTATGATCCTATAAGATTGAAACGCCGGTATTACCCCTCGCCCTTCGACAGGCTCAGGGCGAGGAGCGATAAATTTGCCCTCGCGGTGAGCGTCCTCACCCCGAGCCGCGTGCCCATCGTCGATGCTTCGACAGGCTCGGCACGAAAATAGGCACGCGAGTCGCTGGCCGAAGGAGAGGCCGGCCGCTCAGGATAAGGAGGCTCACGACATAAGGTTGGGCGCGCGAGGCGAAGAACGTACCGTAAGGGCGCGCGACATGATTACGCTAAAGCGGATCACGCTCCTGGGGTGCCTTCGTCGAGCGCGTCGGCCAAGCGCCGGCATGCGGCGGCGAACTCGCGGCGGTGTTCGGGATCGACCGTGCCCGGCGTTCGCGCCGATTGGGCGAGATCGTCGAGAACATCGACGAACAGCATATGGTGTATGTGCAGCTCGACATCGCGGCGCTCGGCGCCGGTTTGACGCAGTTTGAGCACCACATCGTTCGGGCGGCACATCGCCTCGAACTTGGCGTTGCGGCCGAATGCGCCCATGTAGGTCTTGTCGGGAAAATCGACCGAAACTTCCGCCCGATCCGGCACCGGCCGCATTGTCATGACGCAACGTCCTCGTTGGCTGGCGATACGGCGATAGTTCGCCGCGTCGAGGCCGCTGCCGCATTGACATGGATCAACCGCGAGATTCACACGCCTAGGTACCTCTCCCATAAGCCGCGGTCGGCGGAGAGTTCGGCCGACGTCCCGCTCCACGCCACTCGCCCGCGCTCGAGGATGGTGTGGCGAGAAGCGAGGCGCGTCAGTCGCTCGACGTATTTGTCGATGGCGAGAATGGCGAGCCCGGTGCGCCGCAGGGTCTCCAATACGCGCCAAATCTCCTCGCGCAGCAGCGGCGCCAACCCCTCGCTCGCTTCATCGAGAATAAGCAGCGTCGGATTGGTCATCAGCGCCCTCCCGATCGCCAGCATCTGTTGCTCGCCGCCCGAGAGCTGTCCGCCGAGATTGTCGAGGCGCGCGGCAAGCGTCGGAAAAAGCGCCAGGACTCGTTCCTCGGTCCATTTCTCCGCCCCGAAGCGCGGATCGCGGGCGAAGGCCACCAGGTTCTCGCGCACCGTTAAATTGGCGAAGACTCGGCGCCCCTCCGGCACCAGCGCCAATCCGGCCCGGCCGATCCAGTCGGCCGGACGCCGGTCGATGCGCTCGCCGGCGAAACGAATCGTCCCGGCGGTGGCGGGCAGTAGCCCGACGACGCAGCGAACCGTCGTGGTCTTGCCCATGCCGTTGCGCCCGAGCAGCGTGCACGCCTCGCCCGGTGCCACTTCGAGATTGACGCCGAACAGGACCTGGCTCGCGCCGTACCCGGCTTCGAGGCGTTCGATTTCGAGCAGCGCGCTCACGCCGCCGTCTCCTCGCCGAGATAGGCGCGCCGCACTTCGGGATTGCGGCGAATTTCCTCGGGCGCGCCGCTCGCCACCACGCGGCCATAGACCAACGTCGTGATGCGGTCGGCGAGCTGGAAGACGGCGTCCATGTCGTGTTCGACGAGTAGGATCGTGGTGGTTCGCTTGAGCATCGCGATTAAACCCAGCATGCGCGCGGATTCCTCGCGCCCCATTCCGGCCATCGGTTCGTCGAGCAGCAGCAGCCGCGCCCCTGACGCGAGCGCCAGCCCAAGCTCCAGTTGGCGCTGCTCGCCGTGCGCCAGCGTTCGGGCCGGTGCGTCGGCGCGCTCGGCCAACCCTATCTGGGCGAGCGTGGCGCGCGCGTCCTCGAAGACGGCGCTTTGGCGCACGACTGGCCGCCAGCAACCATGGCCGCCGCCTCGCCTGGCTTGCACTGCCAGCGCCAGATTGTCGAGTGCCGTGAAATCGGCGAAGAGATTGGTGATCTGGTACGAACGCGCAAGGCCGAGGCGTGCCCGGCGGTGCATGGGCCATTGCGTGACGTCGTGGCCGGAAAAGCGGATTACGCCTGCGTTCGCCGTCTCGGCGCCGGCGAGAATCTGGATGAGCGTTGTCTTGCCGGCGCCGTTGGGGCCGATCAGCGCGTGTAGCTCGCCGGCTTCCAGCGCGAGGCCGACGTCGTCGAGCGCGACGAGGCCGCCGAAGCGTTTCTGCACCCCGAGCACCTGCAGCAGCGGCGCGCTCATGGCCTGGCTCGCCGCAGCAGGCCGGCCAGGCCGGAAGGCGCGAACAAGACGACCGCGAGCAGCACGATGCCAACGCCGAACGGCCAGTGGATCGTCCACTCGGCGAAAATTTCCTCGCTCAACAGGATGACCGCGGCACCGAACGCGCCGCCGAGTAGATGTCCGGCGCCGCCGAGGATCACCATCACCATCAGCAGGCCCGATTGCGTCCAGTGGAACAGGGTCGGGCTTACCAGCCCGTTGAGCGTGGCGAGAAGTCCGCCGCCAAGTCCGCCGGCGGCGCCGGCGAGCACGAAGGCGAGCAGCTTGAGCCGGTAGACCGGAAACCCGATCGCCTCCATTCGGGTCTCGTTGTCGCGGATTCCCTGCAACGCACGCCCGAGCCGCGCGTTGAGGAGACGGCGCAGCAACAGCAGCCCGCCGGCGGACAGCAGCAAGACGGAATAGTAGAGCGTCGCGTCGTCGTTGAGCCTCAGCCCGAAACCGAGCGTCACGCGGTGCGGCAGCGTCAATCCGTCGTCGCTGCCCAGCGCCTTGAGCGACAGCACGAGGTAGTACGCCATCTGCGCGAAGGCGAGGGTGATCATGATGAAATAGACACCGCGCGTGCGCAGGCTTATCGCGCCGATGATCAGCGCCAGCGCGCTGCCGGCCGCCGCTGCCGCCGCCCAGACGATCCACGCCGACTCGACGCCGGCGCGCGCCAGTACCGCCACCGCGTAGGCGCCGGTGCCGACGAATGCGGCGTGCCCGAAGCTCACCATCCCGGCGAAGCCGATGAGCAGGTTTAGGCTGGTGGCGATCAGGGCGAAGATGAGGATGCGCGTGGCAAGCACGATGTAGAACGGCTGGTCGAGCGCCTGAACGATCGTCGGCAACAGCGCCAGCGCGGCGAACCCGGCGAGCGCCAGCCGCGGCCGAAGGGCGATATGGAGCGAACCGGTCACGCGATCGCGCCGGCTCACGCGCGCGTTGGGAAAAGGCCGCTCGGCCGCCAGTACAGCACTGCCGCCATCAAGACATAGATCAGCACGGCGGCGACCGCCGGCCCGGTCTCGGCGGCGACCGCCTCCGGAAAAACGCTGCGAAAGAGCTGCGGCAGAAAAGCGCGGCCGGCGGTGTCGACGAATCCGACCAACAGCGCGCCGATGAGCGCGCCGCGGATCGACCCTATCCCGCCGATGACGATGACGACGAAGGCGAGGATCAATATGTTCTCCCCCATGCCGACCTGGACGGCGAGCAACGGGCCGAGCAGCGCACCGGCGACGGCGCACAAAGCGGCGCCGGCGGCGAACACGCACGTGAACAGCCAAGTCGTGTTCACGCCCATCACGTTCGCCATCTCGCGATCGGCGGCGCCGGCGCGCACCCACATGCCGATCTTGGTCCGCGCCACGAGGAGATAGAGCAGCACCGCGATCGCCAGGCCGGCGGCGATGACGACCAGCCGATAAGCGGGGTAGGTGAAGCCGCCGATGTCGATCGGCCCCGAAAGGCTCGGTGGCATGTTGAGCAGGATGGGCTGCGACCCCCAGACCATCCGCACCGCCTCGTTGGCGATCAAGATCAGCGCGAACGTCGCCAGGACCTGGGCAAGGTGCGAGCGTCGGTAAAGCCGGCGCAAGATCGCCATCTCGAGCAGGACGGCGATGGCGGCGGTGCCGGCGATGGCGACGGCGACGCCGACGAGGAACGATCCGCTCGCCGCGATGGCCGAGGCGGCGAGGTAGGCGCCGATCATGTACAGCGAGCCGTGCGCCAGGTTGATCATGTCCATGATGCCGAACACCAGCGTCAACCCGGCGGCGAGCAAGAACAGCATCAGCCCAAGCTGAAGGCCGTTGAGAAGCTGCTCGACGATCAGCGTGAGCGGCACGTCGTCCTCGATGGACAGCCGCGCCGATCCGGAGGTCTCGCGCCAGGCGGAGACCAGACCGGGTCGGCGCGGGCCGCGTTCGCGGGCGTCAGCCCATCTTGCACTTGCCGACGAACGCGTCCTGATGGTTGGAGAACACCCTGCCGACGGTGCGGTTAGTGATCTTTCCCCCGGCATCCTTGACGACTTCGCGTAGGTAATAGTCCTGGATCGGCATGTGGTTGGTGTTGAAACGGAAGTTGCCGCGCGGCGAGTCGATCCTCGCCGTCTCGATCGCCTTTTGAAACGCCTGCTTGTCGTCGATCTTGCCGTTGACCGCGCGGATCGCCGCATCGAGCACCAACGCGACGTCCCACGCCTGTTGGGCGTACATCGTCGGCAGCCGGCCATATTCCTTCTGGAACGCGGTGACGAATTTCCGGTTCGCCGCGTTGTCCAGATCGTGCGCCCAGTGCGAGGAATTGAACAGGCCGACCATCGGCTCGCCGACCGCCCTGATCGTATCCTCGTCGGCCGAGAACCCGGGCGTGAACAGCGGAATCTCCTTGTTCACGCCGGCGGCGACGTACTGCTTGATGAAATTGATTCCCATGCCGCCGGGAAGAAAGAAGAACACCGCGTCCGGCTTGGCGGCGCGCATGGCGGCGATTTCGGCGGCGTAGTCGAGCTGGCCGAGCTTGGTGTACGTCTCCTCGGCGATCTTGCCCTTGTAGAAGCGCTTGAACCCGTTGAGGGTCTCGCGCCCGCCGGGATAGTTAGGCGCGATCAGGTAGACGTTCTTGAGGCCGCGCTGGTTCAGCACCTCGCCCATCGCGCCGGGAATGTCCTCGTTCTGCCAGGCGACGCCGAAAAAGCGCGGATGGCATTTCTCGCCGGCCAACGATTCAGGCCCGGTATTGGTGCTGAGGTAGAACGTGTCGGACTCGAGGATCGCCGGC
Source organism: Alphaproteobacteria bacterium (assembly GCA_035457725.1). GTDB lineage: Bacteria > Pseudomonadota > Alphaproteobacteria > CACIAM-22H2 > CACIAM-22H2 > DATFES01. The sequence continues at coordinate 79,061 of DATIBC010000105.1, forward strand.
ATCACCGGCAACAACACGTTCGAGAACACCATGCCGGTGATGACGTCGACGCGGTCGCGCTTGACGAAGCGCTCCACCGCTTGGCGGCCGACATCCGGGTTTTGCTGGTCGTCGACCACGCTGACCTCGGCGGAAAGCCCGCCGAGCTTGTCGCCGTTGCTCTTGACCGCGAGCAGGAAACCGTCGCGCATGTCGATTCCGAGCGCGCCGCCGGGACCCGAAAGCGTGCTCATGAATCCCACCTTGATCTTGTCGGCGGCGAGCGCTTGGCCCGCCACCGCCGCCAAAATTGCCGCCGCTACGAAGAGAGCCTTCATTTTCGCCTCCCGTTCATTTTGTCCCCATGTCTCGGCCGCGCCGCGTCGACCTATACCCAGGCCTGCAGCACGTATTCGTACGGCCCTTGCGCGTTGACCATATCGACGCGCTGGAGCTTGATGCGATAACTCGCGCCGGCCCGCTTCAGATGGTGGATGTACGAGCCGGCGAAATGCCGCGAAACATCGTTGCGGAACTCCATCATATGGAATCGCGAACGCGCCACCACTTCGCCCGACCGGCGATCGTCCCTCTCGATGACGACGTTCGAGACGACGTGATTGGTGCCCCATGCCGTCTTCTGCGACCAGGCCCGCGGATGCTGCAGCCGGGCCATTCGCACGGACATTAAATTGCGGTCTTCGTAGAATATCGACGGGACGCCGTCGCCGGTCGTCTGCTCGGGCGACGCCGGCATCCAGTAGACTCCGTCGTCGGCGAACAGGTCGATGAAGCCCTGCCAGTCCTTACCGTCGAGCAAGTCGGCTTGCCGGTAAAGGAGCCGCTCGACGGCGCCGAGCGTGTCGTCGCCATTCCTCGACCGGGCGCTGGACGCGCGCGGCGCGGCCGCTGGCCGGACCGTTGCCTTGCGCTTGGCGGCTTTCGCATGCTTGGCCATGGCTTCAATTCGCTCCGGTCATATATCCGACCCAGGCCTTGAACTGGTTGCGCATCGGCGCTTCGCTCGTACCGATGCACGACGTAGTGACGCCGTCCTTCTCGTGATCCTGGCCGGCGTTACGGTGAAAGCTCACCCAATCGCCGCCGTCGGACGCCAGCCCCTGGTGCGACTTCCAGAAATTCCACAAATCGTCGGCGTTGACCATGGTCGAAGGCGAGTTGACCAGGTTGTAGTAGCCCAGCGCGCGGCGATAGATCGCCTCGGGCGCGCCCTTGAGCCGGAAATGCCATATTTCGGTCAGCGTCTTGTCGACCCCGAGCGGGCGCACGGCGCGGAGCTGTTGCAGCGGCGACTGCACCGACAAACCCGGATAAAGAAGAACGTGATGGATGTTGACGCCGAGAATCTCCTCCATGCGCTTTTTTCCGTATGCTTTCTCCATCACCGCCTCGTAGGCGAGCGTGTCGGGGTCGCGCGGCCGCAGGCCCATGTAGCCGGTCAGCAGGCAGTGGCCGTGCGGATAATTGATCGTCTGGAACTGGTCCCATTTGCTGATCGGTGTCGAGAACGCCGACAGGAAGTGATAACTAAGCGGCGCTTCGCCCTTTCGTTTCTTGATCCGCTCCTCGACCTCGTGCGCCGCCCGGCCGGTCGATTCGTGGGTCACCGCCGGATGCAGGGCGTCGAGCTGGTTTTCGAGAAAGATCTTCCAGTTCGATTGTTGGATCACGCGAAAGCAGTTCGGGACCACCTCGACCTCGCCTAACGGCGCGCGATCGCACATGTCGTCGAACGCAACCTTCGCCGGCCCCAGCCAGTCGAGAAGCGCAGGGCCGTCGGCGGCTAGGCTGGCGAAGATGAAGCCGCGGTAATTCGCCACGCGCGCCGCGCGCTTGATCTGACAATCGGGATGGTTGGGCGATAGCCGCGTGCCCTGATAGCCCTTGTCGAGCGGGATCGCCTTGCAGCTTCCGTCGGTGTCGAACTGCCATGAATGATACGAACAGATGATCGCCTTGCCGACGTTGCCGCCGCGGTCGCCATAGAGCATCGTGCCGCGATGCGGGCAGCGGTTATGCAAGACATGGATGGTCCCGTCGCGATGGCGCGTCATCACCATCGGCTGGCGGCCGATCAACACGGTCCAGTAATCGCCGGCATTCTTGACCTGGCTTTCGTGGCCGACATAGGTCCACACCTTGTTGAAGATTCGCTCCATCTCGAGCTCGAACACGGCGGGATCGGCATAGACGCTACGATGCACCCGGTCGGGCTCAATCGCCTTGCGTAGATCGGATCGAATGTCGTGAAGCATGATCACGCTCCTTGAAATCAAGCGCCGCGCCGCGTGGTCGCTTTCATGCGGCGCGCCTGTCGCTTGGCGCCGAGGCGGCGCCGGAAAGGCTTTGGTCAAGACTACGACGCATCGCCTCGAGCGCCCAGCGCAACAGCGCGATGACGGGCTCGGGAAGGCCGGCGAGGGCGATTTCGTTGAGACGACTCACCACCGGCCAGATCCGCGCGAAAAGGCGCTCCCCCTCGCCGGTCAACGCCAGCCGCTTCACCCGCATGTCCAAAGCATCCGACAGCCGCACCACCCAACCGGCGCGGGCCATGCGGTCGACCGTGCGCGTCAGCGTCGTTCGGTCGATCGCCGCGAAATCGGCGAGTTGGCTCATCGAAAGGCGCTGCTTGCTGTGGAGCGATGCGAGCGCTCGCCACTCCGGCACGCGCAAGCCGAATGGCTTGAGCTCCGCCGCCAATTGACGGTCCCGGCGGCTGATGACCTGCGTGAACCAGAAGAAAATGTGCGTATCGAGATCGAAACTCGGCGCTTCGCTTGGCGTCGCTGGCGCGATCGCGGCCTGCGCCGGCTGGCGCAGGCGGCGGATCGGACGGGGTGGCGCGCGGCGCTTCATGCGAATCCTCGTGGCGCACGGCATCAACGCCAAGCCACCAACCTTAGGCGCGATTGCGTGCATTTGCAACCAAATCACGTGATGGCTGGCGATCGCCGGTGGATAACCGGATTTCTTTTGGAGCGCAAGTTAGGGATACGGAAGTCACAATCGACTTCTTGTGACTTTGGCGAACCAGCCGCAACGCTTCGGCCAATATTGCGAATGCACTCATTTGACAAGGGAACGACCGCCCACCGCTCAGCGGCTTGACCTGAATCAACGCGGCCACGCAAGGGCGACGAAATACTTCATCCTTGCCCGATTGACGACGGAGACAAAGATGCACCGCGCTACCCGACTCGCCAGCGCCGCCTTGGTCTTGGCGGCATATGATGCGGCGGCGATGCCGCCGGGAGACGTCGTGGCTGGCCGCCGCATTGCCGAGGCCAACTGCGTCTCCTGTCATGCGGTCAGCGACTGGCCGGGCAGACGCGGAGCCGACGTGGCTCCGCCGTTTGCGACGATCGCCAACGACCCGGCGCGAACCGAGATGTGGCTCCGGGTTTTCCTTCAAACCCCGCACCGGCGGATGCCCGATCTGATCCTGACCAACCGGGAAATCGACGACGTAATAAGCTACATCGGCAGCTTGCGCCGCAATTGAACGCCTACTCGCGAACCCAGTCGTCGCCGACCTTGCGGTACTGCCGCTTCACCGCCGCCCAGGCGATCCGGTGACAGACCGCCTCGTCGCGGTGTTGCTTTTCGACGTATTGTCGCCAAGCGCCGTTAAACGCCTCGCGGTAGATCGTTTGGGCGGGACCCGGCAAATGGCGGCGTACCGAGGGCGGAAGATCCGCGTTGCTGCGGTAAGGCATGGGATGCCTCAGCCACGATCGATGAGGATCCTGCACCAACGATGCGCCGCATGTGGCATCTTTGGAAGGCGCTTTCTGTGATGTCCGTCACTCAAGACCGCCGGCGGTCGCATGGGTTGCATGCGCGTCGACGGGCTGCAAACCGAGGATACCGGCAATTAGATCGAATTTGTATGATGGGCGCCGCATTTCGCGGCGCGAGCGAGCGGGGAAGTCAATGAAGACGAATCTACGCGTTGGCGGTATCGCCGCCCTACTACTCCTCGGGGCCGCATGCGCGATGCCGGAAAATCGCGGCATGACCTCGATGCGACCCGATGCGGTGCCCATGGAGCGGGCGCACGCCATCTGTTGGGAGCGCGGCCAGGGCATCGCCGCCGGCGGTCCCGGCGGGGACGCCGCGCGCGAACGGGCGTACTTCGCCTGCATGCGCGAATTGGGCTGGGAAGACCGGCGCACGATGTTCTAGACGCCGGGCGGCATCATCATTCCGACGCGGCGATTTCGTCGAGCCGCTTGGGCGCGGCGATGACGATCGCCCCGCGCTCGTGTCGCAGGATTCCGGCGCGCGACCAGCGCTGCAGCAGCTTGTTCACCGCCTCACGCGACGCCCCGAGCATCTGAGCGAGTTCGCTTTGCGACAGTTTCAGCGCGATCCGCATCCCACCGCGGACGGCGCGCCCGTGCCCGGCGGCGAGCGATTGCAGCTTGCGCGCCAACCGCGCGTCGAGGCGCAACAGCGTATGCTCGCTGAAGCGATCGGTCGACCGGCGGAGCCGCTCGCAGAGCAACTCGATAACGTGGCGCGCCAGGCGCGGCTCGGCCTCGATCAGTTCGAAGAAATGCGGGCGATCGATCACCAGGATCACGCTGTCTTCGGCCGCCTGCGCGCCTGCGGTTCGCGGCAGGCCGTCGAGCAGCGCGATCTCGCCGAACATGTCGCCCGGCTCCATCAGCCCCAAGGTGATTTCGCGTCCCGCGGCGCTGGCGACCGAGATACGGACCAGCCCGACGATGACGCCATAGAGCGCGTCGCCCTCGTCGCCTTGTTGGAACAAGATCGCCCCCTTGGCGAGGCGTCTGATGCGGCTCAAACCAGCGAGACGTGCGATCAGCTCCGGCTCCAGTCCGCGGAAAATGAAACTGCCGCGAATCAGCCGTTCGCGATCGTCGCTTGGCGGCTCGCCACTTCTCGCCGCGGGTTCGCGCCTGCCCGATTGGGTCATGTCGTGGGCCTTTCATGCATGGCCGATCAGAGCAATGCCCGACATTCGCCGCTCTGTGAAGTGCTTCATAGCGGCGCTCGCGGCGGCACGTTATCAGCCTGCTTGCGACGGTCACGCCTTGTCGTCGTTGCGCGCCGCTGCAGCATGCTGTTAAGTCGGTGAAATCGGTCGAAAAGCACCGCCTATTCAGGCGCAACCTGTGCAAAACCTGGAGGGACGCTCGTGATAGGCGTGAGGAACGCACATAGTCCCGGCGCGCGGGTAAGGATACGGCTGGCGCGCGCGGGGCTTGCCGCCGTCGCTTGCTGGCTGGTGGGCGTGGATACTGCCAACGCCGCTGAGCCTTGCCGCACCGCTCGGCTTGCCGGCGGCGTGCAGATCGTTCGCGGCGGCACGACGACGCCGCTCGCGGCGGGCGCGGTTCTACGCGCGTCCGATCGCATCGTCACCTCAGCCGGCGCGCGGGTCGAGGTCGCGTGTCCCGACGGCTCCAGCCTGATCATCGGCGAGGCGACTGAAGTCGAATTGATCCGGTTTCAGCCCGACGACGCGCCGGCCAATGCCCTGGTGCGGCTGGCGCGCGGAATCCTGCGCGCCGTCCTGCCGCAGGGCCATCGTTGGCAAGGCTTCGATGTCGTGACGCGGACGGCCGTGGCGTCGGTGCGCTCGACGGCCTGGATCGTCGAGGCGACTCCCGAGAATACGGCGGTATTCGTCATCGAGGGCGGCGTCTTGATTTCGGCGCGCGCCGATCAAACGCAGGTCCATCTCTCGGCAGGAGAGGGAACGGACGTCGCGCTCGGGCAGGGACCCAAAGCCGCGGCGCGATGGGGTACAGCGCGGGCGAACGGCGTGCTTTCGCGCACCCAATCGCCATAATGCGGATCGGCCCGCGTTGGAATCTCGCAACCGCGCGCTAGGCCGACGATGGATCCGCGCGGCGCTGTGTGTCGCGGTCACCAGCCTCGTCGCCGGCGCCTATGCGACCCTGCGCGACGCGCCGACTTTGGCCACCATTGAGGGGCAAACGCTCGCCTGGCGCTTCCACCTGCGGGGGCCGCTTGCTCCGCCGCGTGGCGTCGCCATCGTCGCGATCGACGATCGGACCATTGCCGCGTTCAAGCGCTGGCCGTTGCCGCGGCGCGCCATCGCCGAGACGATCGAACGGCTGCGTATCGCCGGCGCCCGCACGGTCGGCCTCGATCTCATGTTCCAGGAGCGCGAAACACCGCCCTCGGGAGAGGGCTTGGGCCCCGGCGATCTTCGCCTGCGCGACGCGCTCGCCGCCGGGCCGCCGGTGGTGCTGGCGCTCGCCGCGACCTTCGACGCCACCCGCCCGGACGGCGAAACGCGTCAACGTCTGGAGGCTGCGCAGTTTCGTGTCGTTCGGCGTGCGCGGGATGTGACGGCCGACTTTCTTGCCGGCGACGGCGCGCTGATGCCGATCGGTCCGCTCGCCGATGTTGCGACGCTGGCTCACGTCAACGTACCGGTAGACGCCGACGGCACGTTGCGCCACCTCTATCTGGCGATCGACATCGCCGGGGCGGCGATTCCCGCCTTTTCCCTCGAGGTGGCTCGCCTGGGTGAAAGTCTCGCGCGCGGCGAAACCGTCTTGTTGCCGGGAACCGGCGTGCAGCTCGGCGCGCGTCGGATCGAAACCGACGCCCGCATGCGCATGGCGCTCAATTATTACGGTCCGGCGGGGTTGATCGCCACGCATTCGCTGATCGATGTCGTCGAAGATCGAGTTCCTGCGAACGCGGTTGCTGGCCGCGCCGTTGTGATCGGCGCCACCGCGGTTGGGGTCGGCGACACTTTCGCCACACCGTTCAGCGAGGCGCTCCCCGGCGTCGAGGCGCTGGCCACCGGCATCGCCAATATCGCGAGCGGATCGCCTTTGCTGCGCGACTGGCGTATCGGCGTCGTTGACCTTGGGGCGATTGTGGCACTGGGGGCGGTGGCGTTCGCGGCAGCGTCGCTTCCTGCGAGCGCGATCGCGACGATCGCCGTGCTGGCGTTGCTGCTGGGCTGGGGTGGACTTGCGCTATGGGGATTCATGCAGGCCGGTTGGTGGCTCAGCATCGTGTTTCCCGGAGCATCGATCGCGCTCAACGGATTTGCCGGCGTGGTCGCGCGCGTCACCGCCGAGCGACGCCTGCGCCAGCGCGTCGAAAGCGAGCGGACGAATCTTGCGCGCTATTTCTCGCCCATCGTCGCCGACGCGATGGCAGCGAGCGAACGACCGAGCTTCGAGGGCAGCGAGCAGATGGCGGCGATCATGTTTGTCGACATCGCCGGCTTCACTCGTCGAAGCCAGGCGCTTGGGCCGGCGGCGACCGTGGAATTCTTGCGCCAGTTCCATGCCCGGATCGAAGCGGCAGCCCTCGCGCACGGCGGCGTGCTCGAGCAGTTCACCGGCGACGGGGCGATGATCATCTTCGGCATCCCGGCGGCGCGGGCCGACGACCCGGCGGCGGCGCTAGCGTGCGCCTTGCGACTCGAGCGCGAGATCGCCGAGTGGAGCGGCCAGCTTGCGGCGAGCGGCCTGCCGGCGCTCGACATAGGCGTTGGGGTCCACTATGGCCAGGTTGTAATCGCGCGCCTGGGCGGCGCCACGCAGAAACAGCTCACGGCGGCGGGGGACACGGTCAATCTGGCGAGTCGCCTCGAAGCTCTGACCCGCACCCATGACGCAACCATCGCCATATCCGACGCAACCGCCGCCGCAGTCCGCGCGGCGGGAAAGGCCGAACTGCTCGATGGCTTCAAGGCGCTTCCGCCGCTCGCCGTGCGGGGCCGCGAAGGCGACATGATCGTCTGGGTGCGCGGGCGCGGCGATCGCCCGCGAGAACGCCCGGGACATTGACGCCCCGGGCGTTTCTTGGCGCCGAAGTTCAGGCCGCGGCGCTCGATCGCAGCCGCGACAACGCCTCGGCGGCGGCGGTTCGATGGCGCTTGGCTTGGCGGTCGTTTGGCCGTACGAAATCGCGCTCGTACGCCAGCGCTTCCAGCAGCTCGAACCGGCGTCCGCGCGACGCCGCCTCGAGCAGCGTCAGGTCGAGAAGATCGCGCTGCGCATGGCTGCCGCCGAAACGGTTGGCGATCGAACGGATCGGCCGCAGCAGATCAATCGCGGCCCCGTGATCGCCGCGCCCGAACGCGTAGATCGCGCGTGCTACCGGCAGGCCGACCTCGCCGGTCATCGCCTGATTGCTGCCATCGCGTTCGAGGCTGCGCACCATCGTCGCAAGCTGCCGGTCGGCGAGATCCCAGCGGCCGCCGCCGACGAACGCCATCATCGCATGGACGTCGTTGAACGCGTACCAACCGTCGTCGACCATCGACTCCCAACTCTCCGCCAGCTCGCTCCAGCGCGCGCCGACGTCGACGCCGCGCAACTTGAGCCGCCACAGCATCGCCGAGGCGTCGATCATTTCGAGGGCGATCTTGGAGCGGCCGCCACGAATCGGTCCGTCGTAGATCTCGAGCGTCCGAGGAGTCTGCTCGAGATCGAGATGATAGAGCGCGAGATGCCACCAGTTATGGACTGCGAAGAAGCTGTCCTCGGCCCAAGGCTGGCCGTGCGCGCCGAGCCAGGCGATCCCATCCTCGCGGCGTCCCTGCATCTCCATGACATGGGCGACGGCGTGCCAGGCCCAGCCATCGCGCGCGTTGAGCGCCACCGCCTCGCGACCAGTGGCCTCGGCGCGGGCGTAATCGCCGCACTCCTCGAGGCCGAACGCCAACATGCCGAGAAGCGCGTGATACCCGCGATCGGCGGGCGACCAAGCCGGCATGACGCGCAAGACACGATCACGTAGATTGCGGGCATCGCCGCGGAAGAAATCGAACTGGTGGCCGACTTGAAGCGCCAAGGCATCGCGCGGAAAGGCGATCAGCACGTCGTCGATACGCCCGATGGCGCGTTCGAATTCGCCGGCGACGAAACTCTCGATCGCTGCGATGTGCAGCCTTTCGCGTTCGTTCGCTTTGCAGCGCTTGGCCGCGGCGAGCGCCGCCTGCGCGTCGCCGAGCGCCGCCGCTTCCGTGGCGCAAACGCCGAGATAGGCCTTGAAGCAATGCGCCATGACGAAATCGGGCGCGGCGACGATGGCGCGGTCGATGGCGGCGAAAGGATTGCCGACATAGCACTGGAATTCGGTCAACGCCTGCTCGAAACACTCGAGCGCTTCGCGGCTGGCGCCGCTGACGGCAAGTCCGCGGAAATCGCTGTGGGTCATCGTTGCATCCTTTTTCGAGTTGGTTCCGGCGCCCCGGCTCGCCCCGAGCCGTCCCGCCTTGCCCGTGGATCAATGACAGCAGTTCGCCCATCGTGCTGTGATTGCGTTCACAATAGATAACCACAGGAAAAAACACGAGATTTCGTTGGTGGTGGAGTTGATGGGCGCCTTCACGGGCGGTTAACCCTGCGTGCGCGATGGTGATGCGCGTCCGCATGGCGAAGCGAAACGATAGCTGCGATGTCGACCCCCTGGTGGAATCCGCGACGGCTGTGGCCGCTGTTCAGCGCAGCGTGGATCGCCATCTGGGCGTGGCCCACCCTCGATGCGCTGCAAAGTGCGCTCGAGGCGCATCGCCACGTCTTGGCGGCACATCGAGACGCGCAGGTCGAGGCGGCGCATCGCTCGCGCGACCCACTGGCGCGCGCCGAAGATCATGCGCTGCGCTCATATCTGGCGGTCCAGTCGCCGGCGACATTTTCGCTCGCCGTCGCCGAGCGGGGTCTTGCGTTGCGCAAGGCGCGGTTGATCGAGCGCGTGACCTGGCTCGCCGGCGGACCGCTTGCGGCCGGCGCGGCCGCCATCGCGATGCACGTCGCTGCGTTTCGAAATCGCCGCCGTGGCGGCGAGATCGGCGAGCGCCGTTGACACGGTTGCGCCGCCCACGGAAGGTGCGGCATCGACAATTCCCAATGGACGCCGTCCATGCGTCGCCAAGGCCGGATCACGCTCGCAGTCGACGGGGCGGTCGCCCGACTCGTGATCGACAACCCGGAGAAACGCAACGCACTCGATCTGGCGATGATCGCCGAGTTGAGCGCCGGGGTCCGGCGGGTTTCGAGCGACCGACGGGTCCGCGTGCTGGTACTCTCCGGCGCCGGCGGAAAGGCTTTTTCGGCCGGGGCCGATCTCGACGTCCTCACCGAGGGAAGAGACTTCAGCCAGCGCTTGCGCCGTATCGAGCAGGCGCTGGAGCGCGCTGCGCGAGCCTTGGCTCGGCTGCCGATCCCCACAATCGCCGCCCTTTCGGGCTACTGCATGGGCGGAGGCGTGCAGATCGCGCTCGCATGCGATCTGCGCTTTGCGGCGGACGATCTTGCGATCGGCATTCCCGCGGTGCGCATGGGTCTGGTCTATCCGCGAACCGCCCTTGCCAAGCTGGTTCGGCTGGTCGGCGCGTCGCGCGCCAAGTTTGTCCTGATGTCCGCCCAGGCGTTTGCCGCCGAGGCGGCGGCGGCGATGGGCCTGGTCGACGCGGTTTTCCCGGCACGGCGCTTCAAATTGGCGGTCGACGATCTCGCCAACGCCATCGCCGGACATCCGCCCGGCGCAGTCCGCGCCTACAAGCAGGTCATCGACGCGCTCGCCGACGACAATGCGGCGGCGGCCGAGCGCATCGCCCGCAAGGTCAACCGGGGAAACGAAATGTACGCGGCGCTGGAGCGCGTGCGCGCAAGCCGCAAACGACGCGCCGATTAGCGGCGATGGTTCATGCGGCTCGAACGCGCACGGTCATGGCGCCGATCTTGTCGAAGACCACCGACATCGCATCGCCCGGCTTGACCGGCGCGACGCCGGCCGGCGTTCCGGTCATGATGATATCGCCCGGCAGCAGGGTGTAGAAGCTGGACGCATACTCGATCAGGCGGCGCACGTCGTAATCGAGATGTCGCGTGTTCGATTTCTGACGCAGCTCGCCGTTGACGCGAAGCTCAAAATCGAGGGCGTCGGGATCGGGTACCTCATCGGCGGTGACCAGCCATGGACCGAGCACCGCGTAGCTGTCGACCGACTTGCGGAAACTCGGCAATTCCGGACCGCGCACCGTCATGTCGAGGCCGATGGCGTAGCCGGCGACGTGGTCGAGGGCGTCGTTTCGCCGGATGTTCGTGCCGGCGCGGCCGATGACGAGCGCAAGCTCGGCTTCGTGATCGTTGCGGCGATCCGGAAAGCGCAGCGCGACGCCGTCGCCAGCCCCGACGAGCGCGCTGTTCGCCTTCAAGAACAAGCCCCAATCGCCAATCGTCTTGATGACCCGGCCATGCGCGATGCCGGGATCCTTCTTGGATTCCTCGATGTGATCCTTGTAGTTGATCGGCGCGCCGATGATCTTCGACGGGTTGGCCACAGGCGATCGCAGAATCGCCTCGTCAAGCGCCAGCGCGCCCGCCCGCGGGGCTAGCCGCTCGATCTCGATCCGAATGCGCGGCAAATTGGCGATGAACTGGTCGCCGAGCGGCGCCGGCCAGCCGACCTTGGGCAGCACGGAAAGCGCGTCGCTCACGTCGCGGATCGTTTCGCCCTCCACCAAACCGAGCCGGTCATCGTTGAAACGGCACAGGCGCATGCTTCCTCCCGGCAGGTACGACGCGATGCCGGCCCTCAGTATATCCGCTCGCCGCTTGACGCCAACCGCCGGGCGGCGTCTTCTCGGCCACCGTCATGAACTATCGACACGCCTATCACGCCGGCGGTTTCACCGACGTCGTCAAGCACGCGGCATTGGTTCTCGTGTTGCGAAGGCTGATGGAGAAGCCGAAGCCGCTCTTCGTCCTCGACACGCATGCTGGCGCGGGGCGCTATGACCTGCTGGGCGAGCATGCGGCCAAGACGGGCGAGCATCGCGCGGGCATCGGTCGCGTACTCGATTGGGCGGCGGCGCCGGCGGCGTTGCGGCCCTACTTGGCGATCGTCGGCGCGCTCAATCGCAGCCGCGTCGAACCGCGCTGGTATCCGGGCTCGTCGGAGATCATACGATCGCGTTTGCGCAAGAACGACCGGCTGGTCGCCGTCGAACTGCACCCGGAGGACGCGCGCGCGCTTGCAAGGTGGATGGCCGATGACCGCCGGGTGGATGTGCGCCAGGGCGACGGATACGCGGCGCTCAAGGCGTGCTTGCCGCCGCCCGAGCGCCGCGGACTGGTGTTGATCGATCCGCCATTCGAGGTGCGCGACGAATTCGCCCGCATCGTCCGCGGTCTCAGGCACGCATGGCGCCGTTGGCCGACCGGAGTCTACATGATCTGGTACCCGATCAAGGACCGCGCGCCGGTCGCCGCGTTTCACCGCGCGCTCACGGATAGCGGCCTTTCCCCGATCGTCGCTGCCGAACTGCTGCTGCGCCCCGACGACGACCCCGAGCGGTTGAATGGCTGCGGGCTGGTCTTCGTCAATCTGCCGTGGCGACTCGACGGGGTATTGACCGATTTGCTCCCCGCGCTCGCCGAGCGGCTTGGTGCCGGCCGCGGCGGCGGCGCCCGCGTGGCGACGCTGATCGGCGATTGAAGCTCATGCGCTTTTCGGCGCAGGCGCACTGACGGCGACCTTGGCGAGCGCCACCACGTTTCCGGTGAGAACCAGCATTACGCCGGCGAGCGCTTGCCAGCTCCAGTGAAAGTCCTCGAACGCCGTCGACAGCGCCAACGCGACGACCGGAAACATCACCGCGGCATAGGCTCCGCGGTCTGGCCCGATGCGGCCGAGAAGCGTGAGATAGCACCAGAAGGCGACGACCGAGGCGAAGACCGCGAGGTAGACGAGCGACGCGACGTAGACGATCGACGGATCGAAATCGAATGTCAGGCCGCGGACCCAACAGACGAGAAGGGAAAACAGCGCGCCGTACGCCATGCCGATCGCCGTGCCCTCTAGAACCGGTACGCCGGCGCGCTGGTTGCGGATCGCCGCGATGTTGCCGAGCGAGGCGACCATCGTTGCTGCGAACGCGAGCGCCAGTCCGATCAACGTGGCTTGCGATGCCTCGATCGTCAACAGATCGCGCGCGAACACCAATCCGAGACCGGCGACCCCGATCGCGGCGCCCGCGACGGCGCGCCGACGCACCGGCAGGCCAAGAAAGAGCGCGCCGAAGACGATGTTCCAGGCGACGATGGTCGAAAACACGACGGCGGCCAATCCGCTCGGCAGATAAGCCGTGGCGACATAAAACAAGAGGTAATTCACCGAAAACAACAGCACGCCTTGCAACGCGATACCGGCGTGCGCGCGCCACGAAAATCGCAGGTTGCGACCGGCGGTACCCGCCACGCCAAGCATGAGAAGGGCGGCGATCGCGAAGCGATAGACGACCGAGACCTCGGGGGCGACTTGGCCAAGCTGCAGCTTGATTCCGAGCCACGACGAGCCCCAGATCAGCACGGTCGCCAAATAAAGGAGCCAATTGGTCATCGAGCTCTGGTGTAGATCTGCACCGGCACCGGCCACCACCCGGTTGTTGCGCATGGCTCACCCGAGGCGAACGCGCGGCGCGCCGGGGTCGATCGCTATGCTAGTGTTCGCCGATTCGAAACAAGGCGGGGCCGTCGATGCGCATCGCCCAGATCAGCGATTTTCATATCCGTCCGGCGGGAGAACTGATTTACGGCGCGCTGGACACGGCGGCGTATCTGGCGCGCGCCGTGACGACGCTGAACGCGCTCGATCCGCAGCCCGATCTGGTGCTGTTGACCGGCGATTTGGTCGATGGCGGCAGCGACGAAGAGTATGTGCGGCTGCGCCAACTCCTTTCGCCGTTGCGGGCGCCCTATCGCGTCATTCCCGGTAATCATGATATGCGCGATGGGATGCGGCGCGCGTTTGGCGCCGACGGCTATCTGCCGGCGAGCGGCGAATTCCTGCACTACGCCATCGAAGAGGCAGCGGTGCGAATCATCGCCCTCGACAGTCTCGTTCCGGGCAAAGTCTGGGGCCGTCTGTGCGGGGAGCGACTGGCGTGGCTGGCCGCGAAATTGGCTGCCGCGCCCGACCGGCCGACGATGATCGTCGTTCACCATCCGCCGTTTCCAACCGGCGTGGCGCATATGGACGCGCATGGCTTCGAGGGCGCCGACGAATTCGCCGCCATTGTCCAGCGCCATAGTCAAGTCGAGCGCGTCGTCGCCGGGCATGTCCACCGCGCCATGCAGATGCGGTGGGCGGGAACCGTCGCGTCGACCTGCCCGTCCACCGCACACCAATTCGCGCTCGACCTAAGGCCGCGGCAGCCAGCGATGTGGACCGGCGAACCGCCCGGCTATCAGATCCATGTCTGGCTGGGCGCGGCAGGACTCGTCACGCACACTGTCGCCATCGGCGACTATGCGCCGCAGCCATTGCTCGACTGACGAGCGCGAAAGAAAGGCGGGCCGTGCGCCCTTCGTCGCGGGCGCGTCGGCCGCCAGTCGCGTCAGTGCAGGTCGTTGCCCGGCCCCATCACCGGCGCGGCGCCGGTGACTTCGACCTGAACCGCCTCGGGACCCTTGCGCGCGTTGATCACGCGCATGCGCACCATCTGGCCCGGTTGCAGCGTGCTCAGGCCGGCGTTGCGCAGCACCGTAATGTGCACGAATACGTCCTTGCCGCCGTTATCGGGCGAGACGAAGCCGTAGCCTTTGAGGCCGCTGAACCATTTGACGACGCCGTTGACCTCGTCGGCGCCCTCAAGCGACACCGGCGCGGGTGCGGGTCCAGGCCGCGGACGCGGTCCCATCGCCGGCCGGGCGCTGCTGTTGTCGACCTCGAGCACACGTAGGACCTGGCGGCCCTTCGGACTTTGACCGATCTCGACCAGGAGGCCGGCGCCTTCGCCGACGCTTTCATAACCCGCTTGCTTGAGGGCAGAGAGATGAAGGAAGGCCTCTGGCGATCCGTCCACCGGCGTCACGAATCCGAAGCCCTTTGCCATGTTGAACCATTTCACCGTCGCGCGGATCGGCGCGATGTCACCCGACGCATGCATGTTGCACCCATTTTGCCTGTTCGATTTCGAAGTTGGTTCGACCGTAAGTTTCTTTCTTGTCCCATACTTGGGAAGTAATAACCTTATCATCGTCCATAGTTAACCACAAATCCTGAATTACGGAATATATATCAAGTGCTTAACTTCGCGATGCGCGCGGTATTCGAGGCCGCAGCGACGCCGTCCAAGGGTTGAAACGCGAGGGCGAAGTGTGGTCCAAGAGCGCGACGATTACCGTTCAACCTCAGCGATTCGGGATTATGCGCATGGGACGGTTCGCCACCATCGACGATCTTGCCGTCGCCGGAAAACGCGTCCTGGTCCGCGCCGACTTGAACGTGCCGATGAAGGACGGGCGAGTGGGCGATCGGACGCGGATCGAGCGCCTCGCGCCGACGATCGTCGAGCTGGCCGGCAAGGGGGCGCGGGTGATCGTGCTGTCGCATTTCGGACGGCCGAAAGGCGCAGTGGATCCGGCGCTGTCGTTGCGGCCGCTGGCGGCGGAACTGTCGCGGACGTTAGGCGGCCGGCCGGTCGTCTTCGTCGAAGATTGCGTCGGGCCGGCGGCCGAACGCGCCGCGGCCGCGCTCGGCGATGGCGAGGTGGCGCTGCTCGAGAATCTGCGCTTCCATCCCGAGGAGGAAAAGAACGACGGACGGTTCGCCAAGCGCCTCGCTTCGCTCGGCGAAATCTACGTCAACGACGCGTTTTCGTGCGCACATCGCGCGCACGCCTCGACCGAGGCGATCGCGCGCTTGCTGCCGAGCGCTGCCGGTCGGCTGATGGAGGCCGAGCTCGACGCGCTGGAACGCGCGCTCGAATCGCCGGCGCGGCCGCTCGCGGCGGTCGTCGGCGGCGCCAAGGTATCCACCAAACTGGAGCTCCTGGGCAACTTGCTGAGCCGGGTCGATATCATGGTCATCGGCGGCGGAATGGCCAACACGTTCCTGTACGCGAGCGGCGTCGCCGTCGGCCGATCGTTGTGCGAGACCGACATGGCGGAAACCGCGCGCCGGATCATGCATGACGCGGTCGCAGCCAAGCGGCAGTTCGTCTTGCCGGTCGACGCCGTCATCGCCGAGGCGCTTACCGCTGGCGCATCCGCCGCGACGGTTCCCATCGGTCGCGTCGCCGCCGACAAAATGATTCTCGATATCGGCCCGCAATCGGCCGCCGAGACGATCGGGGCGCTCGAAGGTTGCCGCACGCTGGTGTGGAACGGCCCGCTCGGCGCCTTCGAGCATGCGCCGTTCGACGCCGGCACGACCGCGGTCGCGCAGGCGGCGGCAAAACTGACTAAGGAAGGCCGGCTCCTGTCGGTCGCCGGTGGCGGCGATACCGTGGCGGCGCTCGCCCATGCTGGCGTCGAGGAGCAGTTTTCATACGTTTCGACCGCCGGCGGAGCGTTCCTCGAGTGGCTCGAGGGCAAGGAGTTGCCCGGGGTCGCGGCGCTCGTACGCTGAGACGCCGACATGCGCCGGCTCAAGCTCGTCATCGGATCGCTCGACATCGTCGTCGAACTGTTCGACACGCCGACCGCAGATGCGATTTGGAACGCCGCGCCTTTCTCGGCCAAGGCAATGACGTGGGGCGAGGAGGTCTACTTCACGACGCCCGTCGCCTGCCGACGCGAAAAGGACGCGCGCGCGGTCGTCGAGAAGGGCGAGCTCGCGTTCTGGTGCGACGGGGACGCCATCGCGATCGGTTTCGGGCGAACGCCGGCCTCGCAAGGTGACGAGATCCGCCTGGCCAGTCCGTGCAACCTTTGGGGCCGAACGCGCGATGACGTGACCAAGCTCAAGTCGGTGCGCGCCGGCGCGGCGATTCGGGTCGAGCAGCTAGCATGACGTTGCCGCCGGTCAGTCGCTGATTTTTTCGTAGACCGCCCGCGCCAGCGCCGAAAGATCCTCGCGCGGCATGCCGGCCGAGAGCGCATAGCCCACGCGGTCGTCGCGCCAGTAGAAGACATTGACGCCGCCCTGCGCGGTGGCGAAATGAAACGACGTCTCGCGCGGCCCCTGGTTGGTCCATTTGATGAACAGCGTGATACGTTGGCCGTCGCCGCGCTCGTACATGAACTGACAGGCGACGCCGCCTTCGGCCGCAGGTAGCAGCCTGCCGCCGATCAAGCGAAAACCTTGCGCATCGAGCCGCGGCGCCTTGACCTCGCGGCCCATGCGGTTCGACAACCAGCGCATCAAGTGCGCCTCCTCGTCGACGCCGACCTCCACCGGGTGGCGCTTCTCGACCGAGTAGACCGCGTGGGCGATCGCCGCTTGTACCGGCAGCGGCGGCGCCGTGGCAACCCGTGCGATCGTCCCCTCGTCGTACCAGTCATGCGCCAACCAGCCGCCGACCGCGCCGACGGCGAGCCACGCCGCGGCGATCGCGCCGCGCCGCCATGCTGGCGCCTTATCGGTCTTCGGCGGATGCGTCATAGCCTCCGGCACCGGTTCGGCCAGCACCGGATCGAAGTGGCGATGAAGCTCGGCGCTGACCCGCGCATAAAACTGCACGCGCGCGGCGTCGTCCGGGTGGTCGGCCAACCACGCCTCCACCTCCACGCGGCGGGTGGGGAGCAGCCGCCCGTCGACATATGCATGGAGATCGTCGTCGCCGATCGGCGGATTGTTCGTCATTTTAGGGGCGCCGCCAGACCGCTCATTTGACCCTGCGCAGCGCGGCGCCGCCGCCGGTGAGCAGCGCGCGCAGGCGTTCGCGGCCGCGATGCAAGCGGCTCATGACGGTGCCGATCGGCACGCCGAGAACCGAGGCCGCCTCCTGATAGCTCATCTCCTCGAGTCCGACGAGAAGGATGACCGCGCGCTGCTCCTCGGGCAGGTGCGCAAGCGCCTCGGCCAGCGACGCCACTTCGAGCGCGTCTTCCTGCGTGGCGCGTGATGGCACGGCGAATGCGACGTCATCGTATGGCGCCGGCGGCGGCCGTCGGATGGCGCTGCGGACCGAGTTGGCGTGAAGATTGTGCATGATCGCAAATAGCCACGTGCGCAGATTGCTGCCTTCGCGCCACAGATGGAGGCGGCTCCACGCGCGCTCGAGGCAGTCTTGAACCAGATCTTCGGCCAAATTCGCGTCGCCAAGCAGCGCCCGCGCGTAACGGCGAAGGTGCGGGATTTGCGCGATGATCGGGTGGACGTCCGAGCGATGAGCCATCTGGGCACGAACGGGCGGGGCGATGATGGACTGGCGGAGGCAGCGCGCCCCTGCCGCCGCCGCCCGAAGTCCATCCTGCCGCGTGCGCTACTGAATGCCCAGAATCTTCTTCGCTTCGCCGAGCTTGGCGATCGACTGCGCATGCGTCGCCGCTTTGTGCAATCCCTCGCCTTCGGTGCGGAGCTGTTTCACCTTGGCGAGCTGATCGGCGGCGAGCTGCGGGTTCTTCGCCAACGCCTCGTCGATCTTCCGCATGTCGCCGGGGCATTGCCCGGCGAGCGCCGACCCGGTCGCGAAAGCGACGAGAACGGCTGCCAATATCAGGCTGCGTAGCATGGTCAGGTCCTTCCCTGAGTTCGGATTGACGCCGGCCCCCTCTCGATCGGTCAGGGGTCGGGCGTGTGACAAACACTTCGTGGACCATCGATATTCCGTCCGAATCCTTGCCGGGCGTGGCGGTGCGGCTACAGTAGGCCGCTTAACGGGCATGAGATGACATGGAGGAGGCGAGAGAATGACGGTCGTTCGTCGCGTCGCGGCGCTTTGCGGGATGGCGGGCTTGGTGTGGTTAACGGCGGCCCAGGCGCAGATCGGTCAGGCGCCTGGAGAACGCTTTACGGTTCGTCCCGCCGACCTTCCAACGCCTTATGCCACGCCGAGCGCGAGCAATCCGCCGCGACGCGTCGCACGCCCCGAGGGCTCGGCGCTCAATGTCCCGCCGGGATTTGCGGCCAACGTGTTCGCCGATGGGCTGACACATCCGCGTTGGCTTGCGGTGGCTCCGAACGGTGACGTGCTTCTTGCCGAGAGCGCGATCGGCCGAATTACCTTGCTGCGGGACGCCGACGGCGACGGGCGCGCCGAGCGAGTAGCGACGTTCCTCGAGGGTTTGTCGCGCCCGCATGGCATGGCGTTTCGGGACGATGGATTTTACGTCGCCGACGTCAACGGCGTATTTCGAATCCCCTATCAACCGGGCGACGTCCGCGCGCGATCCGAGCCACGGCCGATCACCGACCCAGGAGCGATCGGACCGGGTACCGGACATTGGACGCGCAACATCGCTTTCAACCGCGCGGGCGACAAGTTTTATGTCGCCGTCGGCAGCCGCGGCAATATCGGCGAGGAGGATGAGATTCGCGCCGCCGTGCTCGAGTTCGGCGCCGACGGGGGTGGCCGGCGCGTCTATGCCGGCGGGCTGCGCAATCCGGTCGGCATCGCCTTTCGCCCCGGAACCGATGAGCTTTGGGCGGTGGTAAACGAGCGCGATGGGCTCGGCGACGGGCTGGTGCCCGACTATCTGGCGCAAGTGATCGCCGGGGAATTCTACGGATGGCCGTACGCTTACATCGGTCGGAATCCGCAACCGGGTTACGCCGAGCGTCGACCCGATCTGGTTCAGCGCACGCGAGTTCCCGATCTCTTGTTCGAGGCGCACTCGGCGCCGATCGGCCTGGTGTTCTATGACGGCGCATCGTTCCCGGAGGAGTTCCGCGGCAATGCGTTCGTCGCCTTGCGCGGCTCCTGGAATTCCGGCCGTCCGACCGGCTACAAAGTGGTGCACGTGCCGTTCCGCAATGGCAGACCTGTCGGCCACTACGAGAACTTCGCCACCGGATTCTGGATCGCCGGCGAGGAGACGGCGCGCGTCTGGGGCCGACCGGCCGGACTCGCGGTGGCCGCCGATGGCGCGCTCCTGATCGCCGATGACACTGGGCAGTCGGTGTGGCGAATCGCGTGGCGCGGCCGATAATGGCGGCGTAGCCTTCGCGTCCATGGCCCGCAACCCCGCCGGTCCGTCGATTCGCCAGATTCCGAAGGGCGACACGCGCGAGCGACTGGTTTGTCCCGATTGCGGCTTTATCCAGTACGACAATCCGAAGGTCGTCGTCGGCTCGGTCGCGCTATGGCAGGGCAAGGTCCTGTTGTGCCGACGGGCGATTCCGCCGCGCAAGGGTTATTGGACGCTGCCCGCCGGGTATCTCGAGCTCAATGAAAGTTCAATCGACGGCGCGTTGCGCGAGGCGTGGGAGGAGGCGCGAGCGCGCATCGCGATCGAAGGACTTCTCGCCGTTTACAACATTCCCCGCCTGTCGCAGGTGCAGCTGATCTATCGGGCACGCCTGATTTCGCCGGACATCGAGGCGGGGCCCGAGAGCCTCGAAGTCGCCCTGTTCGACCCCGGCGACGCGCCGCGCGCCGAACTCGCGTTTCCCTCGGTGCGCTGGGCGCTCGACCATCTCCGCGAGATGACCGAGACGGGAAGCTTCGCCGCGCGGGCGAACCCCCCTGGAGAAAACGGCGACTACTAGGGCCCGCTCAGCGCAAGATCGGCAGGTTCATCAAGAGCAACCCTGCGACGACGACCGACGCGGCGGCGATGCGGCGCGGGCCGAAGGATTCCCGCAATAGAAATGCGCCCATCAGCGTCCCGAACAGCACCGATGTCTCGCGCAACGCCGCCACATGGGCCATCGCGCCGAGGCTGAGCGCCCAGATCGCGATGCCGTAGCCGATCGTCGCGATGGCGCCGCCGGCCGCGCCGCGCCACCAATAGGCCTGGAGATAGGGGACGATGACCCGCCCGCGCTGGGCGATCGCCACCATCATTACCCACGGCCCCTCGGCGATATTGAGCCAAACGATATAGGCGATGGCGTCGCCCGATTGCCGGGCGCCGACGCCATCGATGATGGTGTATCCGGCGATGGTCATCCCCGTCAGCACGGCATAGATGGTCGGCCGCCACTCGGCGCCATGCGGCAGTCCGCGGGCCAGCGCCAGGCTGGTGACCCCGACCGACACCAGCAAGACGCCAGCGTATTCGACCGTCGTCAGCGCCTCGCCGATGAGACGGCCCGAAAAGATCGCGACGAGCAGCGGCCCCATTCCGCGGGCGATCGGATAAACATGGCTCAGATCGCCATGGGCATAGGCGCGAAGAAGGAAGAAGTAATAAAAATTGTGCACGATTGTCGATGCGACGATGTAACCCCACGCCTCGCGGCTGGGAAACGCGACGAAGGGAGCGAGGAAGAGGCAGAGGATCGTCCCCGAGATCATCACCACGGCGAACGACACCAGGCGATCGACATCCGATTTGACGATCGTGTTCCAGCTTGCGTGAATGAGCGCCGAGAGCAGAACGAGCGCGGCGACATGAAGCTCGATGCGCATCGCTGAATGGCGACGGGAGCCGGGTCTACGCGGGTCGTGGCATCGACGCAGCGGGTATGATCGCTCCCGGATGCGCCACCACCGAGGCCGCAAGACGGTGGCCGGCAGATGCCGCCTCGAGGGCCGGACGGCCGGCGATTCGGGCATGGAGATAGCCGGCATTGAAGGCGTCGCCAGCGGCGGTAGTGTCGACGATCCTCGCCACGCTAATTGCCGGGACGTTGGCATGATGGGTCCCGTCATGAACCAGCGCCGGGGCACCGCTGTCCTTGATCGCGATCTCCTTCACGCCGAGCTTGGTAAGCCGTCTGACGCAGGCCTCCGCGTCGGCGTCTCCAAACAGCGATCGTTCGTCTAGGAAGGTCGGTAAGGCGAGATCGCTGCGGCGAAGCGCCTCGGACATCACGGCGCGCGCGACGGCCGGCTCGGACCAGCCGAGCGGCCGATAATTCGGGTCGAATGCGATACGCGCGCCACGCGCCCGCGCGGCGTCCAGCGCGGCGAACAGCGTCAACCGCGCTTCATCGTCAAGGATCGACAAGGTGATGCCGGAAAAGTAGAGCCAGTCGTAGTCTTGCAGCGCACTCGCCAACGCCTCGCCTTCGGGACCGTCGAACATGGCGCGGGCGGCGGCCTCGCGCCGCCAATAAAAAAAGGTCCGTTCGCCCTGCGCGTCGGTGCGGATTGCATAGAGCCCTGGCAATCGGCCGGCGATGGTGCGAACGAGCGAAAGACCAATCCCTTCGCGCGCAAAGGCGGCACGCATCGCCGCGCTGTAAGGGTCTTTGCCCAGCGCCGTGGCGTAATCAACGCTCAACCCTTCCGTTCGGCCAAGCCGGGAAAGATAGGCGGCGGTATTGAACGTATCGCCGCCGAACGCCAGATCGACGCGCCAATCGTCGCGATGGCGCAACTCGATCATGCATTCGCCGATGGCGGCGACGCGCGGAGGACGAGGCGGCATTGACGAGGTAGTCTCCCGGAAACGGCGCCGCAGCGGTGCCGCACCTGGCGATCATAAATCTTTCACCGGGCGGGGAAAGGCCCGGCGCAACCGACCGGCGCAACATTTGCCGGCGCGCCCATACAAAAATGCGCTGGACAGCCGATCGACCGTCCAACGCATTCTGCGAGTTTGTTCAGGAGAGATTTTTGATTCTATCGCACTCAGGCGACAGGTTAGACCTTCTTCTTAGCCTTCTTCTTGCCCTTCTTCTTCGCTGCCATGGTTTGCTCCTTTTTCCGATGGTGCCGGACCGGCGGAAGCGTGCGGCAGGTCAAGATTGCGACGATCGTCTCGTCAGCCACTCGTCCCACGCGTGATGAGCCACCCCCAGGGAAAAACGATCCGGACGTACATAGAAAATCAACATAAACAACCTCTTGTCAAGGAAATTCAATATGCAGGGGGTTCGGCCCGCCGACCCACTAGTTCTTGAGGTCACGGCGACTGGTTGTGGAATTTTTCGCTTGACGCCACAAAGCATGGTATGTCGGGTGCTTGACAATGATAAATAACCCCGGAATTACTGGCTTTCCACACTCTCGATAGCCCCACAACCTAGGGCTGTGATTGGAGCGCGAGGAGACCGCGCGCGAACTCCGAAGCATCGAAAGCCGAGAGGTCCTCGACGCCCTCGCCGACGCCGATGGCGACGACGGGCAACGCGAATTTTTCCGCGATCGCCACCAAGACTCCGCCGCGCGCCGTGCCGTCGAGCTTGGTCATGACAAGGCCGGTGACGTTCACCATGCTCTTGAAGATGTCGACCTGCTGGATCGCGTTCTGTCCGATCGTCGCATCGAGGACGAGCAGCACGTCGTGCGGCGCCGCAGGGTCCAACTTCTTCAAGACGCGCACGACTTTCGCCAGCTCGGCCATCAGGTCGCTCTTGTTCTGGAGCCGGCCCGCGGTGTCGATGAGCAGAACGTCGGCCCGGGTCTCGCGCGCCGCCTCGAGCGATTGATAGGCGAGCGCGGCAGGATCCTCTCCTTGCCGGCCGAAAATGACGCGGGCCCCAGTGCGATCGCCCCAGATCTTGAGCTGGCTTACCGCCGCGGCGCGAAACGTGTCGCAAGCGGCAAGCACGACCTGGCGTTTCTCGTCGATGAGCCGCCGCGCCAGCTTGCCGATCGTCGTCGTCTTGCCGCTGCCGTTGACGCCGACCACCAGAACGACGTGCGGCTTGAGCGTCGTGTCGACGGCGAACGGCCTGGCGACTGGCGTCAAGATCCGGGCGATCTCGTCGGCCATGGACCGACGGACCCCGACCGGATCGAGATCGTCGTCGAAGCGGACTCCCGCCAGGTGCTTGACCAGGCGCGCGGCGACGCTCGGACCGAGATCGGCGGCGAGCAGGGTCTCCTCGATCGCATCCAGCGTCGCCGCGTCGAGTTTCGCCCGCGCGCCGACCGCGTGAGCAATGCCGTCGACGAGTTTGTTCGAGGTCCGCGCGAGACCCGCCGTCAAACGTTCCAGCCAACCCGCCATGCGCGCGTCGCTGCCTTCAATCCGACTCGAGCGCGCGACCGAGCAACGCATCGCCATTGGCGCCGATCACATCGGCCCACATCAGCGCACCCGGTGCCACGGCGCGATCGAGCGCCATGGGGCTGAAATCCCGGGCATGTCCCCGGCGGCCGTCGCGCTCGACCAACACCTCGACGCGCCGGCCAATCTGCCGTTGAAAGTGCGCGCGCCGCAGGCGTTGTCCGAGGGCGCGCAACGCCGCGGCACGGGCGCGGATGGTTTCGCTGGCGACTTGCGGCATTCGGGCCGCCGGGGTCTGCGGGCGTGCGCTGAACGGAAAGACATGAAGATATGTCACGCCCGCTGCGTCGACGAGCCGCAGGGTATTGGCCGCCTGCGCGTCGGTCTCTGTGGGAAAGCCGGCGATCACGTCGGCGCCGATAGCCGTGTCGGGCCGCAAGGCGCGGGCCCGCGCGGCGGCGGCGCGCACCTGGCCGGCCGTGTGACGCCGCTTCATGCGCTTCAAGATCAGGTCATCGCCCGCCTGCAGGCTCAAATGAAGATGCGGCATCAACCGCTCTTGGTCGGCGAAGGTCCGCCAGAAATCCTCGTCGAGTTCGCCCGGATCCAGCGAGGACAGCCGCAACCGCGGCAAATCGGGGACAGCATCCAAGATTCGACGAACCGCCGCGCCGAGGGTCGGACCGCCAGGCAGATCCGCACCATAGGCCGTCAGGTCGACTCCGCTCAGCACGACCTCGCGAAAGCCGTTGGCGACCAGGGTTCGAATCTGTTGGACGAGCGCGCCCAGCGGCACCGAACGGCTCGGCCCACGGGCGAGTGGGATGACGCAGAACGTGCACCGATGGTCGCAACCCTGCTGCGCTTGTACGAAGGCCCGCGTTTGCCCGTCGAAACCGTCGAGCAAATGCCAAGCGGTTTGTCGTGCCTGCGCGATATCGGCGACGGCCACCCGCGACTGGCCGCGGGCGGCCGCAAGCGCCAGCCATTGCGCGGGGTCGAGTTTTTCTCGGTTGCCGAGGACGCCGCTCACCTCCGGCATCGCCGCGAAGCGTTCGGGCGCGATTTGCGCCGCGCATCCGGTGACGACGATCGACGCGCCAGGTCTCCGGCGGCGCGCGCGGCGGATCGCCTGCCGTGCCTCGCGCTCGGCCGCCGCGGTCACCGCGCAAGTATGAACGATGATCGCATCGTCGAGCGCCGCGGCGCGCGCCAGCCGACGGACGACCTCGGACTCGACGATATTGAGCCGGCAGCCGAAGGTGAGAATTTCAGGCCCTGCCTGGGCGCGCGCGCTCACGGCAGCGACA
The DNA here is from genome assembly GCA_035457725.1 of Alphaproteobacteria bacterium. Classification (GTDB taxonomy): domain Bacteria; phylum Pseudomonadota; class Alphaproteobacteria; order CACIAM-22H2; family CACIAM-22H2; genus DATFES01. The sequence goes on from DATIBC010000105.1 coordinate 104,139, forward strand.
ACTCGCCGGTGAAGCTGGTCGCCACTGGACCGGTCATCGCCACGTGTCCGTCCTTGAGCCATTCGATCTCGAGCTCTCCGCCATCAAGCGCTACGCTCGCCGTGCGTCCGGTAAGCGCACGGCGCACGGCGGCCACCAACGTCGCGCATGCGCCGGTGCCGCACGCCCGCGTAATGCCGACGCCGCGCTCCCAGACGCGCATACGGATGCGCGAACGCGAGAGAACCTGCGCCACTTCAATGTTGGCGCGCTCAGGAAACATTGCATGGCGCTCCAACACCGGCCCCAGGCTCGCAAGATCGATGCTTTCGGCATCGTTGACGAAGAACACCGCGTGCGGATTGCCGACATTGACCGCGACCGGGTCCTTGAGCGGACCCAGCGTCAGATCGAGATGCAGCGTGTCCGCCGGCTTGGCGAGCGGGATATCGCGCCAATCGAGGCGCGCTGGCCCCATATCGATGGTTATGCGGCCGTTTTGCGCGCGGCTGGCGTCGAGTAGACCGATCACCGTCTCGATAACCAGGTGGTCGCGGCCCTTCTCGCGCATGAGATAGTCGGCGACGCAGCGCGATGCGTTGCCGCAGGCCTCGACCTCGCCGCCGTCGGCGTTATGGATGCGCATATAGACGTCGACCATGTTGACGCCGCCAGCGCGCGGCTGCCTCGGCTTCTCGATCACGATGAGCTGATCGCAGCCAACGCCGGTCTTGCGGTCGGCGATGGCGCGGACCTGAGACTCGGCGAGGTCGAGCGGCCGTTCGCGGGCGTCGAAGACGACGAAGTCGTTGCCGAGCCCGTGCATCTTGATGAACGGCCAAACCGAGGTCGGCCGGACCGACGGTCGTCCCGGCTTGGAAGGGTACGCGGTTCGGGAAGCCATGGCGACGCTGTATATGGCGCGAGCCACGGCGTAAGTCCATAGAGGCAAAGCAAATCCGGAGATTTCTTGACCTTCTCCCGCGCCGCTTGTAGGGTCCGCGCCGTTCAAGGGACAAGTGAGCCCCTTGGGCCCCAAATGGGTCTCCCCCAGTCCGCGAGTGTCGCGCACTGGGGCGATGCTGTTTTTGCATCCGGCGATCGCCGCTCGACCTTTGGTCTTGCGCCGAGCCGGTCAAAGCGGCAACGGGAGCGACGGAAGTACGGCACGACGATGTTCGAGACGCTGACGGCAAAACTGGGCGAAGTTTTCGAACGCCTCAAGCGACGCGGCGCGTTGAGCGAAGCCGATGTCGACGCGGCGTTGCGCGAAGTACGCGTGGCGCTGCTCGAGGCCGATGTCGCGCTGCCGGTGGTCAAGGACTTCATCGCCGGCATCAAACTCAAGGCGATCGGCCAGCAGGTGGTGCGATCGGTCAGCCCCGGGCAGATGGTCGTCAAGATTGTTCATGACCATCTCGTCGAGACGCTCGGCTCGACGTCGAGCGAGATCAATTTGCGGGCCAATCCGCCGGTACCGATCCTGATGCTCGGCCTCCAAGGCTCGGGCAAGACGACGACGACGGCGAAGCTCGGCCGGCGGTTGGCGCAGCGGGACAAGAAGAAAGTGCTGATGGCCTCGCTCGATACGCGGCGGCCAGCGGCGCAAGAACAGCTCGCGGTGCTGGGCCAGCAGGCTGAAATCGCCACCCTGCCGATCGTTCCCGGCCAGTCGCCGGTGGAAATCGCCAGGCGCGCCATCGACACGGGCGCGCGCGAGGGCTACGACGTGGTGCTTCTCGATACCGCAGGCCGTCTGTCGATCGACGAGGAATTGATGGCCGAGGCCGCCGCAGTGCGCGACGCGGTGAAGCCGGCCGAGAGCCTGCTCGTCGTCGACGCGATGACCGGTCAGGATGCGGTCAACACGGCGCGCGCCTTCAACGCGAAGATCGGCGTCAGCGGGGTCGTGCTCACCCGCGTCGATGGCGACGCGCGCGGCGGCGCGGCGCTTTCGATGCGCGCCGTCACCGGCCGGCCGATCAAGCTCATCGGCCTCGGCGAGAAGCTCGACGCGATCGATGTTTTCCACCCCGACCGGATCGCCAGTCGCATCCTCGGCATGGGCGACGTCGTCGGCCTGGTCGAGAAGGCGGTCGAGACGGTCGAACAGGAGGAGGCGGAAAAGCTCGCCAAGAAGGTGAGCAAGGGTGAATTCGACTTTGACGACATGGCGGCGCAACTCAAGCAGTTGCGCAAGATGGGCGGGCTTTCGGGCGTCATGGGCCTATTGCCCGGCGTGCAAAAGGTGAAGCAGCAGCTCGCCAACGCCAAGGTCGACGACGGCGCCGTCCGCCGCCAAGAAGCGATCATCAACTCGATGACCAAGGCTGAGCGGCGGAACGCCAAGCTGCTCAACGCGGGCCGCAAGCGGCGCATCGCCAGCGGCTCGGGCACCTCGGTCGAAGAGGTCAACCGGCTCGTCAAGCAATACATGGAAATGAGCCGGATGGTTAAGCAAGTCAGCCGGCTCGGCGAGAAGGGCATCATGCGCGCCGGGCTGTCGTCGCTGTTTCGACGTTGAACATCCGCCATCCACGTGCGCAACAAGGGAAAGGAACCACCAGACTCATGTCGCTGAAGATCCGCATGTCCCGGGCCGGGGCGAAGAAACGGCCCTTCTATCGCATCGTCGTTGCCGACAGCCGCAGCCCGCGCGACGGACGGTTCATCGAGAAGATCGGCACCTACAATCCGATGCTCGAAAAAGGCAACCCCGAGCGCGTCGTGCTCGATCTCGCGCGGGTCAAGCACTGGCTGTCGGTCGGCGCCAAGCCGTCGGAGCGCGTCGCGTACTTCTTGTTCGACGCCAATCTCGGCCCGAAGCCCGAAATTCGCGAGACACCGAAGAAAAGCGCGCCGAGGGCCAAGGCGCAGGAGCGGCTGAAGGCGGCGGCCGGAGCCGAGGGCGGAAAGGAAGCCGCGGCGTAGAGCCCGCTCGATGACCGAGCGCCGCGTCCTGGTCGGCGTCGTCGCAGGAGCTCATGGCGTGCGTGGCGCGGTGCGGATCCGGAGTTTCACCGCCAATCCGCGCGACATCGCCCGCTACGGAGCGCTTTCTGACGAGCCGGGAGGGCGCCGGTTCACGATGCGGGTGCTCAGCGAATCGAATGGCATGGTTGTAGCTCATCTCAGCGGCGTCGAAGACCGCGACACGGCCGCAGCGCTTCGAGGCCTCCGGCTCTACGTACCGCGGAAAGCGTTGCCGGATGCGGGCCGCGAGCAATGGTACCACGCCGACCTCATCGGATTGCGCGCGGAGCTGAAGGACGGAACGACTGTGGGGAGGGTCAAATCGGTGCAGAACTTCGGCGCGGGCGACCTGCTCGAGATCGAGCGATCTGACGCAACCACGGCATGGCTGTCGTTCACGCGATCGACCGTGCCGAAAGTCGATATCGCCGGCGGACGAATCATCGTCGAACCGCCGCCGGAAATCGTGGGCGAAGACAGTCCAGTCGCGAAAGCGAAGTGATGCGGAAAATGGACCGGAAAGCGAACCGTCGAGCCACGAGGAAAACATGGAAGCCGCGGTGAGTCGCAGCGCCTCGGCGTCCCGGATTTCGGAGGGCGGCCGATGACGTGGAAGGCGCAAGCGTTGACGATCTTCCCCGAGATGTTTCCGGGGCCGCTCGCTTATTCGCTCGCCGGCCGCGCGTTGACCGCCGGGCTATGGTCGCTGGCGACGACCGATATCCGCGACTTCGCGCTCGACCGGCACAAATCGGTCGACGATGCGCCCTTCGGCGGCGGCCCCGGAATGGTCATGCGGCCCGACATCGTCGACGCGGCGCTCGAGTTCGCCTGCGCGCGCAATCCAGACGCCGCGCCGGTCTATCTCACGCCGCGCGGCCGGCTGTTGACCCAAGCGCGCGTCCGCGAACTCGCCGCCGGCGCCGGCGTCGTGCTGCTGTGCGGCCGGTTCGAGGGCGTCGACCAGCGGGTGATCGACGCCCGCGCGATTGAGGAGGTGAGCCTCGGCGACTTCGTCCTGTCCGGCGGTGAGCCCGCGGCGATCGCGCTGATCGACGCGTGCGTGCGCTTGTTGCCGGGCGTGATCGGCGAGAACACCTCGCTCGCCGAAGAAAGCTTCGAGCAAGGATTACTCGAATACCCCCATTTCACGCGGCCGCAGACCTGGGCCGGCCGCGTGGTGCCGGAAACCCTGGTTTCCGGCAATCACCAGAAGGTCCGCGAGTGGCGCCAGGCCGAGCGTGAGCGCACGACGCGCGAACGCCGGCCGGATATGTGGGTGCGCTACGCGGCACGACGCGCCGGTGTCCATTGAGGGATCGCCTTCGCTGGGTGAACTCGCTAGATTTTCGTCAAGGAGAACGGTCATGAACGTCATCGAGCAGTTCGAAAAAGACCAGATCGCCAAGCTCACGGCCGAGCGCGGCGTTCCGGAATTCGGCCCCGGCGACACGCTGCGGGTCCAGGTGAAGGTGGTCGAGGGCACTCGTGAACGCCTGCAGGCGTTCGAGGGCGTTTGCATCGCGCGCAAGAACGCTGGCCTCAACTCCAACTTCACCGTGCGCAAGATCTCGTTTGGCGAGGGCGTCGAGCGCGTGTTCCCGCTATACAGCCCGCGTATCGCCGCGATCGAGGTGGTTCGCCGCGGCGACGTGCGTCGCGCGAAATTGTATTACCTGCGCGGTCGCACCGGCAAGAAGGCGCGCATCAGCGAGCGGGTCGGCGGCGGCGCGACCGCGGCCGATTTGACCGAGGCCGAATTGCTGGCGCCGGCGCCGAGCGAGGCCAAATAGGCAAGGCGACGCACGGACGATCGATGCGTGACCGGGACGCGAGGTAGAGGAGGAAGCGCCATGGCGAAGCCGCGGACGCTGTTCGACAAGATTTGGGACAGCCATCTTGTTCACACGCAAGACGACGGTACCTGTGTGCTCTACATCGATCGCCACCTGATTCACGAGGTGACCAGCCCGCAGGCTTTCGAGGGCCTGCGCGCGGCTGGCCGAAAGGTCCGACGGCCAGACGCGACGATCGCCGTCGCCGACCACAACGTGCCGACGACAGATCGCAGCCACGGCATCACCGACACCGAAAGCCGAATCCAGGTCGAAACGCTGGAAGCCAACTGTCGCGACTTCGCCATCACGTATTACGGGATGTCCGACATCCGTCAGGGCATCGTCCACATCATCGGTCCGGAGCAAGGCCTGACCCAACCGGGCATGACCATCGTCTGCGGCGACAGCCACACCGCGACGCACGGCGCGTTCGGCGCGCTGGCCTTCGGCATCGGCACCTCCGAGGTCGAGCATGTGCTGGCGACGCAAACGCTGATTCAGAAGCCGGCCAAGAACATGAATGTTGCTCTCGCCGGCGATTTGCCGCCGGGGGTCACCGCCAAGGACCTGATCCTCGCCATCATCGGCACGATCGGCACCGCTGGCGGCACCGGACATGTCGTCGAGTACAGTGGGCCCGCCATCGCCAAGCTGTCGATGGAGGCACGCATGACGATTTGCAACATGTCGATCGAGGCCGGCGCCCGCGCCGGCCTCATCGCGCCGGACGAGACCACCTTCGAGTACCTGAAAGGCCGGCCTTATGCCCCGAAGGGGGCGCAATGGGAAGCGGCCGTCACCTATTGGCGCACGTTGCCCACCGACGCTGGCGCCAAATTCGACCGCGAGGTGACGATCCGCGCCGACCAGATCGCGCCGCAAGTGACCTGGGGTACCTCGCCGCAAGACGTGCTGCCGATTACGGGCAGCGTCCCCGATCCGGCCGAAGTCGACGACGCCGCCAAACGTGCGGCGATGGAGCGTTCGCTCAGCTACATGGGACTGACGCCTGGCACGCGACTGCAGGACGTCAAAGTCGATCGCGTATTCATTGGTTCATGCACCAACGCGCGCATCGAGGACCTGCGCGCCGCGGCGGCGATCGCCCGAGGCCGCAGGGTCGCCGGCCATGTCAAGGCGATGGTCGTTCCCGGCTCGGGCCTGGTCAAGGAACAGGCCGAGCGCGAGGGCCTCGATCGGGTATTCCGCGATGCCGGATTCGAATGGCGCGAGCCCGGCTGCTCGATGTGCCTGGCGATGAACGCCGACCGGCTCGACCCGGGCGAGCGATGCGCCTCGACCTCGAACCGCAATTTCGAAGGGCGGCAGGGACGCGGCGGGCGGACGCACTTGATGAGTCCGGAGATGGCGGCGGCCGCGGCCGTCACCGGGCGCCTCGCTGACGTGCGCCAGTTCGCGCGCTGAGCGGCGGGAGCCGCGTGGCCGCGGGGAGAGACGCCGTTGCAGCGGGGCCGCGCCCGGATTACGCGCCGTTCTGGCGGCGCGTCGCCGCGCTCGCCATCGACGCGATTATCCTTTCGGCGGCCGTGGTCGGCATCGTTTATGCGGCGAACGCTGCCGCCGCCGGATTTGACGTGCGGTTATTCGATCCGTTCTGGGAAACGCCCGAGCCGGTTCGGCGGGTGGTCGAATCCGCAGGCGAGCGTCGCGACGTCCAGGAAGGTGGTGTCGTCATCGAGAACCGTTACAGCCGCGAAACGCGCATCTACGCGGACGGCGGCGTGCGTATCTTCGCGGTCATCGATGGCACGACGCAGCGCGCCGACGGTCAGATCGACCGCGCGAGGGTAGAGATGCTGATCGGCCGCAACCGAAGCCTGATCGTCCGCCAGCGCCTGACGCAGGTATTGTGCGCGTTGCTGCCATTCGTCTATTTCCTACTGATGGAAAGCTCGGCACGCCAGGCTTCGTTTGGCAAGCGGGCGCTCGGCATCAAGGTGACCGACGCCGCCGGCCGCCGCCTCGGCCTCGGACGCGCCGCGTTCCGTCAGCTCATGAAGGCGACCAACCTGTTCTCGACCGGCATCACTTACCTCATCGCCGCCTTCACCGAGCGCCGCCAGGCGCTCCACGATATGTTCGCCGGCACGCTCGTGCTGCGCGCCTGAACCGTCGCGCCGTCCAACCCGGGAGAGCCGCTCGATGCAGAAATTCACCACACTCACCGGCATCGCCGCCCCGTTGCCAATGATCAACGTCGATACCGACAAGATCATACCCAAGCTTCACCTCAAGACGATCAAGCGCACCGGGCTCGGCAAGGCGCTGTTCGAGGAACTGCGCTACACGCCGGACGGCAAGGAACGGCCCGACTTCGTGCTGAACAAGCCGGCGTACCGCAACGCCAAGATCCTCGTCGCCGGCGAGAATTTCGGCTGCGGCTCGTCGCGCGAGCATGCGCCGTGGGCGCTGCTCGATTTCGGCATCACTTGCGTCATCGCCGAATCGTTCGCCGACATTTTCTACAACAACTGCTTCAAGAACGGCATCCTGCCGATCAAACTGTCGAAGGAGGACATCGAGAAGGTGATGGACGATGCCGCGCGCGGCGCCAACGCGACGCTCACCATCGATCTCGACAAGCAGGAAATTCGCGGTCCCGATGGCGGCTGCATCAAGTTCGACGTCGATCCGTTCCGCAAGCACTGTCTGCTGAGCGGCCTCGACGACATCGGCCTGACGCTGGAAAAGACGGCCGCCATCGACGCCTTCGAAGCCAAACAGCAGGCGAGTCAGCCTTGGCTGCACGCCAAGGTGGGATAAGCTTTTCTTCTCCTTCAAGCGGTCCTAGCCTCGGGCATGGCGAGGGGCGGGAACGCGGCGTGTGTAACTTCCTCCTGCTTCGACGAGCCCGGCAGCGCGAGGGATTCTTTTGGAACGAATGATGGCCGCCAACAAGCGATTGCTCGTGCTGCCGGGAGATGGAATCGGCCCTGAGACGATGCGACAGGTCTTCCGCGTGGTTGACTGGTTCGATAAGCGCCGCGCCGTGCGCTTCGACATCAAGGAGGGGTTGATTGGCGGCGCCGCGCTCGACAAGCATGGCGTTCCGTTGACCGACGCGACGATGACCGAGGCAATGGCGGTCGACGCGGTTCTGTTCGGAGCCGTTGGCGGACCCAAATGGGACAATCTCGAATTCGCCAAGAAGCCCGAGCGCGGCCTGTTGCGGCTGCGCAAGGAGATGGACCTGTTCGCCAACTTGCGGCCGGCGCTGGTGTTCGCCCCGCTCGCCGACGCCTCGTCCCTGAAGCGCGAACTGGTCGCCGGCCTCGACATATTGATCCTGCGCGAGCTGACCGGCGGCGTCTATTTCGGCGAGCCGCGCGGCGTCGAGACACGCCCCGACGGCAGTAAACGGGCGATCGACACCCAGGTCTACACGACACAGGAGATCGAACGCGTCTCGCGGATGGCATTCGAGCTGGCGCGCAAGCGTCGCAACAAGGTGACTTCGGTCGAGAAGGCGAACGTCATGCATACCGGGGTGTTGTGGCGCGAAACGGTGACGCGGCTGCACGCGGCCGAATTCAGCGACGTCGAGCTCGCCCATATGTACGCCGACAACTGCGCCATGCAACTCGTCCGCCAGCCCAAGCAATTCGACGTCATCGTCACCGACAACCTGTTCGGCGACATCCTTTCCGACTGCGCCGCGATGTTGACCGGCTCGCTCGGCATGCTGCCTTCGGCCTCGCTGGGCGCGCCCGACGCCACGGGGCGCCGGCGCGCGCTCTATGAGCCGGTGCACGGCTCCGCCCCCGATATCGCCGGCAAGGACATGGCCAATCCGCTGGCCATGCTGTTGTCGTTTGCGATGATGTTGCGCTACTCGTTCGACCTCGGCGACGACGCCGGTCTGGTCGAGACGGCGATCGAGCGGGTGCTCGATTCGGGATACCGCACCGCCGATATCATGCAACCGGGCATGAAGCAGGTATCGACCACGGCGATGGGTGCGGCGCTGCTCGCCGAGCTCGACCGGCTGGCGGCGTAGCCCCGCGGCTTGAAGTCGCCGATGGGGTGACGTCGGGCTCCCTGCGTCCTACATTCGTGAAATGGAGTGTTCGGCATCGCGGAGCCCGCGCGCCGTCGATGCGGATCGCCATATCGCATATCGACGAAGGAGGCCGTCATGTCGTCCATCGCTCCCGACGTCCACCATAAACCGCGCGATCTCTCCGATCGGCTTGCCCTGATCATCGTCAAGGCGATGCGGATACCCGCCGATTGGTTCTTTGCCAAGCGCTACGGCCACCGCGCGGTGGTGCTTGAGACGGTCGCCGCGGTTCCGGGGATGGTCGGTGGGGCGCTGCAGCACCTGCGCTGCCTGCGGCGCATGGAACATGACCATGGTTGGATCCGCACGCTGCTCGACGAGGCGGAGAACGAACGCATGCATCTGATGACATTCATGCACATCGCGCGACCGTCGCTGGTCGAGCGTTTCGTCATCGTGGCCGCTCAGGGCATGTTCTACAACCTGTTCTTCCTCGTCTATCTCTTGGCGCCCAAGACGGCACACCGCGTCGTCGGTTATCTCGAGGAAGAAGCGGTCGTCAGCTACACGAACTATCTCGAACAAATCGGCGCCGGTCGCGCGGCGAATGTCGCGGCGCCGAAACTCGCCATCGACTATTGGAAGCTGCCGGCCGACGCGCGGCTCAGCGACGTCGTCGTCGCGGTACGCGCTGACGAAGCCCACCATCGCGATGTCAATCACCGATTCGCCGACGCGCTCGCGAGCGGTCGGCGCGACCTCGGCGCAAGCGAGATCGCTCGTTAGCCAAGCCGAGTCCGCAAACAGGCCGGCAGTCTTGCCTGGAGGAGGCGCGAAACGCCGTGCCGGCCTTCGAACCGGCGCTGGCGCATCGGATCACGCCGCCTTGGTGTAGCTCCACACCCAGGCCGGCGGGACGTTGAGCACGGCGAGGCCACGCCGTTTGCCCTTTAGTCCCAACTTCTTTTCCGGCACCGGTGAAACCAGCGAGTAGGTGTACTGCAACACGCGGCCGTGCGGCGGCATGACGGCGAACCATGCGGCGAACATCTTGCGCTGAACTTCGATCGGCAACGTCACCATCGGTATGCCGGAAATGACGAAAGGAACCTTGCCGACCCATTTGGCTGGCAGCAGATCCGGCAACTTGGTGGCGTCGCCCTGAATAATGTGGACGTGGGGGAACTGTCGGCGCAGGAAGCCGCAAAGGTCGGGGTCGATTTCGACGACGAACAACCGCTCGGCAGGAATGCCCGCCTTGAGCAGGGCCTTGGTCACCGAGCCGGTCCCGGCGCCGAGTTCGACCACCACCTCGTCGGCTTCAAGCGCGACCTGTCGGGCGACGAGTTTGGCGAGCGCCGGCGAGGAGGGAAGAACTGCCCCGACCTTGAGGGGATGCGCGATCCAGCGCCGGAAAAACAGCAATTCTTCGCCTTCGGGCGAGCTACGAGCGGCCATACGGGGTTTCATGCTCTTGATTCCTATTCTTTTTTTCGAGCGAATCGCCGTCGGGCGATGTTGGCCAAGGAATATACATACGTTCGCGCGGACGGAACAATGAATCATCGGCAGGGATGGCTTGCAAAGCCGATTTGGGCAGCGTAAGTCACCGCTGCGAGTACCGGGGCGCCTGTCCGGACGCGAGGTCATGCCAGTTTTCTGATAAACTACGAATCTGCAGGCCGAAGTCCCGCTGGCGGGACAGGGCAAGCAAGGAAAGGACAATGGGCTACAAAGTCGCGGTGATCGGCGCCACGGGTAACGTGGGCAGAGAGCTGTTGCAGACTCTGATCGACCGCTCGTTTCCGGTCGACGAGGTGGTTGCGCTTGCTTCCGAGCGTTCGGTGGGTAAAGAGGTCGCATTTGGCGACGACGACACGCTCAAGGTCCGTGACCTCGCCAAATTCGACTTCAAGGGCATCGACATCGCTCTGTCATCCCCGGGCGCCAAGGTCTCCGCGCTGCACACCCCGCGCGCTGCCAAGGCGGGCTGCGTGGTGATCGACAACACGTCCCATTTCCGTATGGATCCCGACGTGCCGCTGATCGTGCCCGAGGTCAACCCCGAGGCGATCGCAAAATTCGCCAAGCGCAACATCATCGCCAACCCCAATTGCTCGACGATCCAGATGGTGGTGGCGTTGAAGCCGCTGCACGATCTGGCGCGCATTAGGCGTGTCGTCGTCTCGACGTACCAATCGGTCTCGGGCGCCGGCCGCGAGGCGATGGACGAGCTGTTCGAGCAGACGCGCGCCATCTACATGAACGCGCCGGTCGAGCGGAAGAAGTTCTCGAAGCAGATCGCCTTCAACGTCATTCCGCACATCGACATGTTCATGGACGATGGCTTCACCAAGGAAGAATGGAAGATGCGGGTCGAGACCAAGAAGATCCTCGACCCCGACATCGACGTGGTGGCGCAATGCGTGCGCGTTCCAGTGTTCATCGGCCACGCCGAATCGGTGTTCGTCGAGTTCGAGACGCCGGTCAGCGAGACGCGGGCGCGCGCGGCGCTCCGCAGTGCGCCGGGTGTGGCGGTCGTCGACCATCGTGCCGACGAGGGATACGTGACGCCGGTCGAAGGTGCGGGCGAAGACAAGGTCTATGTCAGCCGGCTCCGCCAGGACCCGACCGTCGCCAATGGTCTGGTCTTCTGGTGCGTCGCCGACAATCTGCGCAAAGGCGCGGCGCTGAACGCGGTGCAGATCGCCGAAGAGCTGGTCAAAGCGCACATGCGCAAGGCCGCGTGACTGGACATTTCGGTGCGAAGCCTCGGTATCGGCGAAGGGGGTCGGTCGTGGATTTGACGCCAGGGGCTAGTCGGCGGCGGCGCGCGTCGGCGCGCCGCCCGCGGTTCGCGCAGCTATTGGGCGGGTTCGGCGCCGCGTTTCTGCTTTGGGGCTCGCCGCCCGCCACAGCGGATGACGCCGGGAGCGCGCCATTCGCCGCCGAGGCTTGGCGCTGCGAGGTTCCGGCGCATCTTCTGGAGAGCCCTTTCGCCCTGTCGCGCGTCGCCCACCGCGTATCGCTCGCCGAGCCGCTCAAGGTCGTGACAATCGGCTCGTCATCGACCTCGGGCGCCGGGGCCAGTTCGCCGTCGGCGACCTATCCCGCCCGCCTTCGAGCTGAACTTGCCCGGCTGTTTCCGGGTTCGCCGATCACCGTCGTCAACAAGGGGGTTGGCGGCGAAACCGCCCGCCAGATGCTCGCCCGCTTCCAGCGCGACGTCGTCGAGCAGAATCCCGACCTGGCGATCTGGCAGACCGGCACCAACAGCGCGCTTAAGCGCGGCTCGTACCAAGAGCTTGTCGATAGCCTTGCCGCCGGAATCGCCATCGCCCGCCGGGCCAATATCGACATCTTGCTGATGGGTCCCCAGAAAGCGCCGGCGTTCGACGCGGTTCCGAGCCATGGCACGCTGGTCGGCGGGTTGGCGGCGATCGCCGAAACGAACGGCGTCCCGTTCTTCAATCGCTACGAGGTTATGCGGCACTGGCACGCGTCCGGCCAGATCGCGCTGGGCGCGGCGATCAATCGCGACGGGCTGCATATGACCGACCAGGGGTATTACTGCATCGGCCGCTTGCTTGGGCGGATGATTGCCAATCTCGCGGGAGAAAAACTCGCGGTCCGCCGCTGAAGGCGCGCCGATCGTCTCAGCGGTTGAGCGAAGCCGCGATCACGTCGGCGAGAAACGAGGCGATGCAGGCATAGACTCGGTCGGCCAGCGCGATCGATTCCGCGCCCTGCTTGTCGGAGAAATCGACGTGCTCGTCTTCGACCCACTCGCGCATCACCGCATGGCGGGCGAAGACATAGACATTGCGAATCAGCCCGGCCTGGCTCATCGCCTCAACGTAAGGATCAAAATTGATCACCCGCGCGGTCGGGCGGGCGTATTGCATATCCATCAAAATCACGTCGACGCCGCGCTGCGTCAGGCGGTCGATACCCTCGAGCAGGCCGTCCGACAGCAGGTCCGGGTCGACCGCTCGCACCGCCTCGCTCGTGCCCGCCTCCCAGATCACAAGGTCGGGCCGTTCGGCCTCGACATCCGCCGTCATGCGATCGATCATTTGCCGGACCGATTGGCGCGGCAGGGCCTTGTTCAAGATCGATACCTCGATCTCGGGCAGGCGCCGCGCCAACTCGCTTTGCAGCCGCGCCGGCCACGCCGCGGCGGCGCCGCTGCCTCCGGTTCCGACGGTGCTCGACGAGCCGAGCGCGACGACGCGCAGCCGACGCGCCTGTTTGACCCGCTTGGCGGCGTGCGGCAGATAGGCTTGGTCATCCTCGAGCCAGACCGGCTTGTGGCAGGATTCGTCGAGATTCTTGTCGGCGCGAGCGACGTTGCCCGGCGCGGCGAACGTTAGTGCGGCGAGCGCGAGGGCGATGGCCGCCAATCCCGTCGACATGCTTCTAGATGGCATCATTTCCCCCCTTGGGCGGATTGGCCCGGCGCCGAAGCGCCGATTCTCCCGCTCGGGCGCGCTCCGGGCCGAGTCTTGGACCAGTCGAGAATGCGCGCCAGCAGGTACATCAGGACGACGCCGGCCGCGGTGACGGAAAGCTGGATCACGAATGAATGGTTAACCTCGGTCAGCGCCACATGCGCCGCGTAGGACAGGAAGATCCCGAGGCAAAACACCGCCAGCGATTGTCGGCCGCATACGACAACCGGCTTCGACCAACGCCACGCCAGGAAGCGCGAATCGCGGCGCACCAGAGTCGCGACGACATGGGCAAGGGCGAGGAAATTGATCAGGCGCAGCGGCCCGAGACCGGTCTTGTCGCCGATCGCGCGCGTGAAGGCGACGATTTCGGCGGGGGAACGATCGAGGAGGTAGAGAATCGTCAGCGGCACGCGAACCGCGACGCAAAGCGCCAAGATCGCGCATGACGCGGCGAATACGTCGCGGCGGGCGAGAAAGGCGACACCACCGTCGAGCGAGGCGCGGCCGAGGATCGCGCCAGCCAGGAACAATAGCTGCCAGGCCAACGGATTGAAGAACCAAACGCCGGCCGGATACGTCGATGGATTGAACCGGAAAACCTGCGTCGCCACGTAGATCGCCGCCGAGGCGATCAACACCGTTCGCGGCTGGCGCGCGATGAGCGGCAACAGCACGGCCAACGTCGCCAGCAGGACGATATACAGCGGCAGTATGTTCATGAACGCCGGCTGGAACGACAAGCTGAGCGCGCGGATTACCGCGATGTGGGGTTCGGCAAGAAACGCTACGACCCCCATTTCCTCGGCGAACATCTGGTTGTTGGTGCGTTCGGCCGTCCACGACACCTGCGCGGTGAAAATGATGAACACGAAGATGTGCGCGACGTAGAGCGACCAACACCGGCGCAACACCTGGACCGCGGCGAAGAGCGGGCCGTGCTTGCGCTCGAGCCCGCCGAAAACCACCGCCGCGGTGTAGCCGGAGATGAATACGAACACCTCGGCCGCGTCGGAGAAGACGACGTTGCCCAGCGTCGTGTAAGCCAGAAGGTTGTCCGGGATGTGGTCGACGAAGATGAATATCAGCGCCAGGCCGCGGAAGAAATCGAGACGAACGTCGCGACCTTCGCCGCTCATCATCGCCGTCCGTTCACAACCTCAGCGCCGAAAGATCCCACAGCACCGCGCCGGCGAAGGCCAGGATAAGCACTCCGGCGGCCCGGTTGGCCCAGAGCAATCCGTGCTCGTTGAACCGGCCATGGAACATTCCGACCAACCCGGTAAGCAGCAGCCACCATGCGAGCGATCCCAAGAAGACGCCGAGGATCAGCAGGCTGTCGTCGAACGTGACGCCGTCGCCGCTGTCGATCCCAAGCGTGGCAAATATGAACAGGAACGACAAGATCGTGATCGGATTGGTGAGGGTAAGAAACAACGTCGAGGTGAAATCGCCGAGCAGGCTTGCAGGGTCTTTGCCGGCGGCGACGGTCGGCGGTCCGGCGAGCAACGTGCGCACGCCGAGCACGACCAGCAAGATCGCACCCACGAGGCCGATCCAGAACCGTTCGTGGAGAAGCAGGCTGGTGACGAACGCCAGACCAAAGGCGGCGATGGCGCCGTAAAACGTGTCGGCAACCGCGGCCCCCAACCCCGAGACGATGCCAGCGAGCCGGCCATGAACGAGCGTGCGACGCACGCACAGCACGTTGATCGGACCGACGGGGGCGGCGATCAAGAATCCGACCAGCATCCCCTTGAATAGGATCAGGCCATGCATGCCGCCCTATCATCTCCCAACAGCCTGTCAAACCGGCACTTTTACCGTGAAGCGCCGGATTCGACCAAGCGGCATGTCGCTGTCTCAGGCGGCCGGCTCGAGCGGGAACAACCGGGTCGGCGCGGTCAACTCATCCTGCGTCTCGATAAGCAGTAGATCGGTTGCGCCAGCGTGCGCGGTATGCGCGATGACGTGGTGCACGGCAGAAACGGCGCGCTGCACGGCCGAGGCCAGGTCCGGCTGGCGCAAATACCAGCCCAAGAACAAGGCCGAAAAGACGTCGCCGGCGCCGAAGGCGGGGTGATCGATAAGCGGGGTCGTCATTTGCCAGGCCGCGTCGCGGCCGACCGCGAGGATCGTGAGGCGGTCGACCGGCATATCGGCAAGGCGCAGTCCGGTCGCAACGATCATCCGACGCGAGCGATCGGCCCCTTTCTCGTGCAGCGCGCGCGTGGCCGCGAGAGCCTCGGCGCGCGTATCGACCCTACGCTGCGTTAGGTAAGCAAGCTCGAACTGGTTGGGTGTCAGAATATCGGCCGCCGGCGCCGCGATGTCGCGGATGAACTCCGGGATCCCTTCGCGCACGAAGATTCGTCCGCGGTCGCCGATCACCGGATCGAGCAGCCAAATCGCCTGTCGATTGGCTTGGCGGGCCTGCCGCACCGCGTCGAGCAGGATCGCCCCCTGATCGGCTGCGCCGAGATACCCCGACAGGACCGCCGCGCAATCGGCGAAAATCCCGAGTTCGCCGAGACCGGCGAGGAGTTCCGCCATCTCCGCCCATGCCGAAGGGCCGCCGCGCACCGGCCCTCGGCCGGGGTGGTTGGAAAAACGCACCGTGTCGATCGGCCAGACGGCGTGGCCCAATCGTTGCAGGACAAACGCCGCCGCGCGGTTGCCGACGTGGCCGCAAGCGACCGCGGATTGGATGGAGAGAACATTCATCTCCGGCAAGGCTTACCGCACGGGGCGCGGCTGCGGAAGACGCCGTGCGCCGGCGGCTTGCGCCGCGCCATCTTCTTCCCTATTGCTTCGGCCAATTGATTACGCCCGCCGAGAAGGAGAGATGCATGCCGCACGCCAAGGCCCGCCCGCGCCGCAGCGCCCTGTATGTGCCGGGCAGCAACCAGCGTGCCCTCGATAAGGCGCGAACGCTCGACGCCGATGTGTTGCTTTTCGATCTTGAGGATGGGGTCGCGCCGGATCAGAAAGAGGCGGCGCGCGCCAATATCGCAAATGCATTGATGGCTGGCGGCTACCGCGCCGAAACCGTGATCAGGGTTAACACGCCAACGACGCGGCAAGGCGCGGGCGACATCAAGGCGGCCGCGCGCTCGGGCGCCGACGCCGTGCTGCTGCCGAAGGTCGAGACCGCGAAGGAGGTCCGCGACGCGGCGCTCCGCCTCGCCGCTGCCGGTGCGCCGGATTCGATGATGATTTGGTGCATGATCGAGACGCCGCTCGGCGTGCTCCGGGCGCAGGACATCGCCTTTTCGAGCCCGCATCTCGCCTGCCTGGTCATGGGCACCTCGGATCTCGCCAAGGATCTGCGCGCGCGGCACACCGTCGACCGCCAGCCGGTGTTGGTTTCGCTCAGCTTGTGCGTGCTAGCGGCTCGCGCGGCCGGCATCGCCATTCTCGACGGCGTTCATCTCGATCTCGACGACGACGCCGGGTTTCTGGCCGCCTGCCGGCAGGGGGCCGAGCTCGGCTTCGACGGCAAGACGCTGATCCACCCCAAAACGATCGCCGCTGCCAACACCGCTTTCAGCCCGACCGAGGCGGAAATCGCTTGGTCGAAACGAATCATCGCCGCCCATGGCGATGCGGTGATGAAGGGTCACGGCGTCGCCGTCGTCGATGGCAAGCTGATCGAGAACTTGCACGTCGAGAGCGCCAAACGCACGGTGGCGCTGGCCGAGGCAATCGCCGCGCGCGCCCGCGCGTGAGTCAGGGCGACTTGGCGCATGCCCAATGTCCGCCTGGCCGCGAAGCGCCGTCGGCGGCGACGCCAATGACCGGCGGCCGCTTCTTCGAGGATTTCCGCCTCGATGAAACGCTGCGCCACGCCACGCCGCGCACGCTTACCGCGGCCGACGCGGCGCTCTACGTCGCGCTCACCGGTAGCCGGTTCGCGGTCAACAGCTCGGCGCCGTTCGCCCGGGCGCTCGGCTATCCGGATGCCCCGCTCGATGATCTGCTGGTCTTCAATATCGTCTTCGGCAAAAGCGTGCCCGACATCTCGGTCAACGCCGTCGCCAATCTCGGTTACGCCGAATGCAGGTTCGAAGCGCCGGTCTATTCGGGCGACACGCTGGCGGCGCGCTCGACGGTGCTAGGCCTGCGCGAGACTTCGAACGGGCGCGCAGGAATCGTCTGGGTGCGCACCGAGGGCCGCAACCAGCGAGGCGAGCTGGTCGTTTCTTATGTGCGGTGGGTGATGGTCGAGAAACGCGATCCGGCCGCGCCTGCTCCGGTCGCGGTCATTCCGCGTTTGGCGTCGTGCGTTCCGGCCGAGGCGGTGTTGGCTCCGCCGTGGCTCGACCTGAGGCGATACGATTTCGCGGCTGCCGGCAGCGCCCGGCGCTGGGGAAGCTATGCGCCGGGCGAGCGGATCGACCATGTCGCCGGCATGACGATCGAGGAGGCGGAACACCAGATGGCCACCCGCCTCTATCAGAACACCGCGCAGGTCCATTTCGACCGGCGCCGGATGGCCGGCGCCAAGTCGGGACGAAGGCTGGTCTATGGCGGGCATATCATGAGTTTGGCCCGCGCGCTGTCCTTCGAGGAGCTCGCCAATGCGTTTCGGATTGTCGCAATCCATGGCGGCCGCCACGTCGCTCCGGTCGTCGCTGGGGACACGATTTACGCTTGGTCGGAAGTTCGGGAAAAATTCGCCCTACCGGGGCGCGACGACGTCGCCGCAATGCGCCTTAGGACGATTGCCGCCAAAGACCACCCATGCGCCGATTTTCCGCGAAAAATCGACGCCGACGCGGATCATCCTGCCGTCGTACTGGAGCTCGATTATACCGTTCTCGTCCCGCGCTGAACGTGCAAGAAATCTAGGTTTTGCGGGGGAAAACGCGTTTCACACAAAATCTGGTTGTTGCGCCGAGTCGGCTGTGATACCTGTGGAGTCGTCAGGTGTGCTGGACCGAACATCGTGCACTTGTGCGTCAGGTCGCGCTGGCTCCGAGACCCGACGCGGATTGTCCGGGCGGGACATGTCTTGCGCTGCCGATGGTGATGCCGGCGTGAACCTCACGGTTCCGTCGGCATCTCATTTTGGGTTATTTATAGGATTATTTACCTAGTTTGACGCAACAAGAGAGGCGTCAGGCGCGCTGGACCGAGATCCGACGCTAAGTGTCCGGGCGGGACACGACCTGACGCCTCAGGAGCCTTGCGGCCCCCGACCCGCGCGAGCCCAAGTGTCCTTTGCCGAGGCTTGTCAGCCGACGTCCCTGGCGCGACGCCCACCGCTTGCCTCCGCAAAGACGAGGCCCGAAGACCTCGACCTTGGTGCGATCCGCCTTCGCTCTCGCGTCACCCGCCTCGTGCGTCGCGGCCTGCGATGTTGCCATCGCGACCGCCCGACCCACGCCTGCGATCCTCCCGGGACCGCTGCCGCCGGTCGGACTGCCGGTCTCCGAAGAAACCGACCGCCCCGCGCCGGGGGTAGGGCAACAGCAAGAGAGACCCGGTTTCGCCGCCCGATGGACGCGCTGCCGGAAGCAGCTTCGGAGCCATCGGGATCAACGACTCGGTCCCTTGCGAGACCGGAGGTCGTTCTGAAGGAGCTGCCACCGCTTCCGTCGTCACCGCTCCGTTTCGAAGACGGTTCCCCGCCAGGGGCTTTCCGACGAGCTTGCGAAACGGTCCGCTTCCCTCCATCGCTCTCGCGTGTCGAGGTAAGCTTCGCAAACTCTCCGGGGGCGAACAATAATAAAAACGAAGAATTGACAAAAATTCTGTTGATAAAATTACTGACAACACACAATCGGTCCCGAAACTATCCCCAGTGTTATCCACAGAACTGAAAGTCAATCGAGCCGAAAAATCGACGAAAAGTGAATGGTCGCGAGCGATGCCGGAGGTGTATCGCTCGATACCAATGGATTCTTCCGGCAGCGCAACAGAGGATGTCTACGCCATGAACGCCGACCAGCTCCGCGCTTTGCAAACGCCTCTCAAGGACCGCTATCGCGATAGTCCGGCGGCCGCGCTTGTCACGCTGCGTGCCGCGGGAACGCTCGATGACGCCGATATCGTGTGCAAGCTCGACACCGGTCGCGCGCTGATCGCCGCCGGCTTGCATCCCGCCACCGGCGGCGACGGCGTCGCCGCGTGTTCGGGCGACATGCTGCTGGAAGCGCTCGTCGCCTGCGCCGGCGTGACGCTCAAGGCGGTGGCCACCGCGCTCGGCATCGCGCTCAAACGCGGCACCGTCCGCGCCGAGGGCGATATCGATTTTCGTGGAACGCTCGGCGTGGCCAAGGACGCGCCCGTGGGCTTTCGCGACATCAGGCTTCATTTCGACATCGAAAGCGACGCCACGGCCGAACAGGTGGCGACATTGTTCAAACTCACCGAGCGCTACTGCGTCGTCTATCAAACCCTGCGCAATCCACCGCCGGTTCGCGTCGAGGTGTCGACGGGGTGAGGCCATCGATCGCCGGCCCGCGAATCGGTTGACCTGCCAAAAGTCGCGGTCTAAACCACTACCACGACGCACACTCCTCGACCGTATGGCGCGTTGTTGGGACGGGCGCGGGATAGATTCCGCCGGCCCCTCCCGGGACAGATCCCGGCGCGCCAGGGGTCGCAACTCGATAGAGGCGTTATGCCGTCCGAACCGCCGGCCGCCCACCCTTCTCCCGCTGCCCGGCCGTTGTCGCCGCACATTCAAATTTACAAGCCGCAGCTCACCTCGGTCCTGTCGATCCTGCATCGCATCACCGGCGTGGCGCTTGCCTTAGGCACCGTGTTGCTTGTTTGGTGGCTGGCCGCCGCCGCCGCGGGCCCGCGCGATTATCGCGCCATGCAGGAGTTCATGGGGTCGGACTTTGGCCTGCTCCTGTTGCTCGGCTGGAGCGCGGCGTTGTTCTTTCACCTTACGAACGGCATTCGTCACCTGTTTTGGGATGCCGGCCTCGGCTTCGAGTTGAACGCGGTCTACCAGAGCGGATGGTCGGTCGTCGCGGTCACGCTCGTATTGACGCTCGGCGCATGGCTGCTCGGACTCAGCTATCTCGGGGGCGGCTGATGGCGAAATTGACCGGCGCCGACATGCGATCTGGACTGGCGCGCGCGCGCGGCTTCGGTTCGGCCAAGGACGGCGTCGCGCATTGGTGGGCGCAGCGCTTGACGGCGCTGGCGCTGATTCCGTTAGCGTTGTGGTTCGTCGGCTCGATTATCGGTCTGGTCGGCGCCAGTCACTCCGCTGCGCTGGCGTGGATCGGCTCGCCGGCGACGGCGGTTCTATTGATCGTCCTGATCGCCGCGACGTTTCACCACGCACAACTCGGCGTCCAGGTGGTGATCGAGGACTACGTGCATCAAGAAGGCCTCAAGTTCGCCGCCATCATGATCGTCAAGGGCGCGGCGATCCTGCTGGCGGTGACGGCGGCACTTGCCGTGCTCAAGATCGCGGTCAAGGGATGATCGGCTGATGCCCGACGCATCATCATCGGCGCCGGCGATCGGCGGCGGCGCCTACAAGCCAACCGATCATTATTACGACGTCGTCGTCGTCGGCGCCGGCGGGGCGGGCTTGCGGGCGACCATGGGGATGGCGGTCGCCGGCTTGAAGACGGCGTGCGTCACCAAGGTCTTTCCCACCCGCAGCCACACCGTCGCCGCCCAAGGTGGCATATCGGCGGCGCTCGCCAACATGGGCGAGGACGATTGGCGCTGGCACATGTACGACACGGTCAAGGGCTCCGATTGGCTCGGCGACCAGGACGCCATCGAGTACATGTGCAAGGAGGCGATCCCGGCGATCATCGAGCTCGAGCACTTCGGCGTGCCGTTCTCGCGCACTCCGACGGGCAAGATCTACCAGCGGCCGTTCGGCGGCATGACCACCCATTTCGGCAAAGGCATCGCCCAGCGTACCTGCGCCGCCGCCGACCGCACCGGGCACGCCATCCTTCACACCCTCTACCAGCAGAGTCTCAAGCACAACGCCGAATTCTTCATCGAGTACTTCGCACTCGACCTGCTGATGGACGATGAAGGAGCGTGTTGCGGCGTCATCGCCTGGGACCTCGCCGATGGCACGGTGCACCGTTTCTTCGCGCATATGACGGTGCTGGCGACCGGCGGTTATGGACGCGCGTATTTTTCGTGCACGTCGGCGCATACCTGCACCGGCGACGGCAACGCGATGGTGCTGCGCGCCGGCCTGCCGCTCGAGGACATGGAGTTCGTGCAGTTCCATCCGACCGGCATATACGGCGCCGGGTGTCTGATCACCGAGGGCTCGCGCGGCGAGGGCGGTTATCTCACCAATTCGACCGGCGAACGCTTCATGGAACGCTACGCCCCCTCGGCCAAGGACCTCGCCTCACGCGACGTGGTCAGCCGCTCTATGACCATCGAGATTCGCGAGGGACGCGGCGTCGGCCCACTCAAGGACCACATCCACCTGCATCTCGAGCATCTCGGCGCCGATCTACTGCATGAGCGGCTGCCCGGGATCACCGAGACGGCGCGTATTTTCGCCGGCGTCGATTTGACCAAGGAACCGATTCCCGTGCTGCCGACGGCGCATTACAACATGGGTGGCATACCGACGAACTATCACGGCGAAGCGTTGACGCTGAACGGCGGCGGCCTGGAAAGCGTCGTGCCCGGGCTGATGGCGATCGGCGAAGCGGCGTGCGTTTCGGTCCACGGCGCAAACCGCCTCGGCTCGAACTCGCTGCTCGATCTGGTCGTCTTTGGCCGCGCCGCGGCGCAGCGGTGCGCCGAAGCCATAAAGCCCGGCCAGCCGCACCGCCCGCTTCCGGGTTCGGCGGCCGACGCCGCGCTTGCCCGTTTCGACCGCCTTCGTCACGCCAAGGGCGATCAGCCGACCGCAAAGCTGCGTCTCGAGATGCAGCGCGTGATGCAAAACAACTGCGCGGTCTTCCGTTCGGCCGAAGTCCTCGAGGAAGGCGCGGCCAAGCTCGGCGAAATCTGGAGCCGCGGCGACAAGATTGCCGTCGCCGATCGCTCGCTGATCTGGAATTCCGATCTGGTCGAGACGCTCGAATACGAGAACCTCATCGCCCAAGCGGTGGTCACGATGCACTCGGCGCGCAACCGCACCGAAAGCCGCGGCGCGCACGCGCGCGAGGATCATCCGGCGCGCGACGACCAGAATTGGCTCAAGCACACGCTCGTCTGGCTCGATGCGCACGGCCGAACGCGCTTCGATTACCGGCCGGTGCGGCTGACCACGCTCACCAACGAAGTGCAATCGTTCCCGCCCAAGGCGCGGGTGTACTGACAGGACGGCCGCGCCGCATGCTGGGCTTGTCGAGGCATTCGGCGTCGAGACGATCAACCTCCATCCTTCGACACGCTCAGGACGGGGATGCCCACGGAAAGGCTCGGACGGGTCCGTAATGGCAGAATTCTTCCTTTCCAAGAACGCGAAAGTCGTCAAAGGCAGTGTCTTCAAGGCGCCCGCCGGCGCCAAGACGACGCGCACCTTCAAGATCTACCGCTGGGACCCCGATTCGCCGCGCAATCCGCGCCTCGACGCCTACGAACTCGATCTCGACGATTGCGGCCCGATGGTCTTGGACGCGCTGATCAAGATCAAGAACGAAGTCGACGCCACGTTGACCTTTCGCCGCTCGTGCCGCGAGGGAATCTGCGGCAGCTGCGCGATGAACATCGACGGCACGAACACGCTCGCCTGCATCAAGCCGATCGACGAGGTCAGAGGCGACGTCGCGATCTACCCCTTGCCGCACCTGCCGGTCATCAAGGACCTGGTTTCCGACGTCAGCCACGTGTATTCGCAATTGCGCTCGATCGAGCCATGGCTCAAATCGGAGACGCCGGCCGCCGATCGCGAGCGGCTGCAGAGCCCCGAGGAGCGCGAACGGCTCGACGGGCTATGGGAATGCATCCTCTGCTTCTGCTGTTCGACCGCCTGCCCAAGCTATTGGTGGAACGGCGATCGGTATCTCGGGCCGGCGGTGCTGCTGCAAGCCTATCGATGGATCGCCGACAGCCGCGACGAGGCGATCGGCGAACGGCTCGACCAGCTCGAGGACCCGTTCCGACTCTATCGCTGTCACACGATCATGAACTGTACCAAGACCTGCCCCAAGGGGCTGAATCCGGCCAAAGCGATCGCCGAGATCAAGAAACTGATGCTGGCGCGCCGGTAGCGTAGCGGTCCGGCGCCGGCCAACCGACATCGTTGCCGTCGCTCACCCTGAAATACCGGAGGCCGAAATGACCACGGCGCGCGCCTTGAGCCTGGCGATGTTGCTCACCGCTTGCACGATCGACGAGACAGCGGTCATCGAGCGATCGCGCAATCTCGTACCGGCGCCGCCATGGCCGGCGGGCGACGAGCGCGGCATGGCGAATGCGCTCGGCCGCGGCACTTGGCTGCGCTGCGCCTGGCATCTGAGCGACGATCGCGCGCGGGTCTACGAGATTTCGTACGAACGCTCGAACGCCATGCCGCAATCGCCCTTCGGCGCGCCATTGCGGCACAGGTACCGGCCCACGGTCGGCATTCCCGGCACGCGGCACGCCTTCAACGGCGAAGATGTCGTCAGCGGCGAGCCGGGCGCGCAGGGCACGCAAATGGATGCACTCGGACACTTCGCCTACCTGGCGCAGCCCTGGGGCGGAAGCGGGGCGTTTCCGGCCGACGGGGCGATGTATTACGGCGGCTACCGCCAGAAGGACGTCAAGCCGACTGCGGATTCGCCGCTGTTGAAGCTTGGCATCGAACGGGCGCCCCCCATCGTCACCAGCGCGGTACTGCTCGACGCCAAGACGCATCTCGGCGGCGGGCAGGCGATGAGGCCCGGCCAATTGGTCACGCGCGCCGACATCGAGGCGATGTTGGCTGCCCAAGGCTTGGCGCGGCGCGGCTTGCTGCCTGGCGACGTGCTCTACGTCTATACCGGCTGGGGCGACGATTGGCGCGATCCGGACGTCGAGAAGACGTACTACACCAAAGGACCCGGACTCGCTTACGACGCCGCCTTGTACCTCGAAGCCAGGCGCGTCGTGCTCGTCGCCCTTGACAATCCGTTCACCGACCCCGTCAACGATGGCCAGCTGCAAGGCCGCGCCGCGCCGCCGGAGGGCACGCCTCCGGCCTTGCCGTTCGCGATCCACCACTACAATCTCACGCAAAGCGGCATTTACAACATCCAGAACGCAAATCTCGCCGCGCTGGCGCGCGACAAGGTCTGGACCTCGTGCACGATCATCCTGCCACTGCGCGAGCGCGGCGCGGCCGGTTCGCCGGTGCGGCCGATCGCGATCGGCGCACCGCACGGGTAGCCGGACGCCCGTGCCGCCGATAGATTCATCCGATCATGGCCAACCCACGCATCGCGCTCATCCACGCCCTCGCCGAATCGGTCGAGCCAAGCCGGCGCGCTTTCGCCGAATTGTGGCCTGCGGCCGAGATCGCCAACCTGCTCGAGGACTCATTATCGGCCGACCTTGCCAAACGGGGCGAGCTCGATGCGAGCTTCGATGCCCGTTTCCTGCATTTGGCGCATTACGCGGTCCACACCGGCGCACAGGGAATCCTGTTCACTTGCTCGGCCTTCGGGAGGCCGATCGAGGCGGTCAAGCGGGCAGTGAAAATTCCGGTGCTCAAGCCAAACGAAGCGGCGCTCGAAGCAGCGCTGCGCGCCGGCCCGCGCGTCGCGCTCGTTGCCACCTTCGCGCCAACGCTGGCATCGATGGAGCGCGAACTGAAGGAACTGGCCGAGGAGCAGGACAGGACGATCGAGATCGCGACGCGTCATGTCGCGGGAGCGCTCCAAGCCCTGCGGGCTGGCGATCCAGGTCGCCATGATGCGTTGATCGGCGAAACTGCCGCCGCAATCGGCGCGGTCGATGCGCTGGTGCTGTGCCAGTTCTCGATGGCGCGCGCCGCATCGTCGATCGCCCCTGTCGCCGGCCGCCGCGTCTTGACGACGCCGGCGAGCGCCGTTCTCAAGCTCAAGTCGCTCGTTCGCCGATGAAGTGCGGGGCGGCGTGGCGCGGCGTCGTGACCGCCGGGACTTTGGCGCTGATCCTCGAAGCATGCGCTTCGGCGCCGACCCCGCGATTGCCCGCTCCGGCGTTGCAATCCTCGCGTCTGGAGGGGCCATTCGATGTCGCGTCGAGCCGGGCGGCATCGGGCCTCCCGTCCGCGGTTTTCGACTGCCGGTCGCCGCCTAAGCCGGCGCGTACCGGCGGCGAAATTGAGCGGGCGAAACTAGAGGATCTGGTGCGGGCGGTCGCGGCGATGTCCGATGCCTATGTGCGGGCGCGGCCGCCCGAGGCATCGCCCGCGCGCTGCGCGCTCGATTGGCTCGACGCCTGGGCCCTGGACGAGGCGCTGATGGATCGCCCGCGACGCGCCGAGAGAGGCCGCCATCGCCTGCGTGCGCTCGCCGGATTATCGCTCGCCTATCTCAAGATCCGCGATGAAGATTCACTATCGCGCGAACGCAAGGACTTGGTCGAAGCGTGGTTCGCCGCCGCGGCTCATGCCGCGCTGTCAGATACGCTCATGCGCGGTGCGGGCGAAATTGACGCTGACGGCGTCTATTGGGCAGCGTTGGCCGCGACGGCGGCTGGGGCTGCGTCCGGAGATCGCGGCATGTTCGATTGGGGAGTCGCGCATTGCCGCGATGCGCTAGCGGGATACGATGCGATCGCGGCGCCGACTTTGCGCGATGACTTGCAGATCTTGGCGCCGCTGGTCATGACCGCCGAATTGGCGAAGGCCAACGGCGTCGATCTATACGGCGAACCGGAGCGGGCGATCCATCGTCGGGTCGGCCGGGTGCGCGCGGCGCTCGCCGACGGTGGCTGGCGAGAGGTGAGCGGTCGATCGTGGTCGGTCGGCGAGACTTTCGGCGCTAGGTTCGCATGGGCCGAGCCTTACGTGGCCCGTTTTCCCGATGCTTTTCTAATGCGCTGGATCGCGACGTACCGGCCGCTTAGCGATCCCTGGCTCGGAGGCGACGCGACGCTGCTCTTCGCCGCACGCGGCGGGCCGAGTTAGCGTTATTCGAGGGCGATGGTCCCCTCGATGGTTCGGCTGAGATCGATCTGATCGACCGTGAGGACGATCTTGACGTGGAGCGATTCACTGCCGCTAAGCGCACCGACGCGAACCGCGTTGCGTACCGCGACCTCGATCTCGCGCTGCGAGGTGACCCCCACCAATTTCAGGAACTTCCGAATGTCCATGTTGAACATTTCTTCGTTCATCGTCTGTCCTCCCGTTTGCGCCGATCTGACCACGCCGGCGCGGGCGGCTCAACCGCTACTGGCCCGAGCCGATTGACAAACTAAGTGTTTCGTATACGGTATACAAACCTTCTTGATCGGTCGTTGATCTTGGAACGTCTTTCGGCCCAGCCGCAGCTTGTCGACCGCGTCTATGCCGCCATCCTCGACGCGATCTGCGAGGGGCGCCTTGCTCCTGGCGCGCGCCTGACTCAGGACAGTTTAGCCGAGGGGCTGGCGGTCTCGCGTCAACCGGTGCTGCAAGCGCTTCTGTTGCTGAAGAACCAGGGCTTCGTTCGCGATGCCGGCCGTCGTGGGTTGATGGTGGCGCCGCTCGATCCGCGCCACGTCGCCCACCTCTATCAGGTGCGCGGCGCGCTCGATGCGACGGCCGCGGCAAGCGCCGCCAGCCGCACCCCCGACGCCCGCACTGCGTCACGCGGCCGCGCGCTGATCGCCGCCGGGCGCGCCGCCGTCGACTCGGACGATGTCGGCCAGATGATCGCCGCCGACATCGACTTCCATCGCTTCATCTACGAGCTATCCGGAAATCCGCTGATCGCCGACACCGCTGCGCTCCACTGGCGGCATCTGCGGCGCGTCATGGGCGGCGTGCTGCGGACTCGCCGCGTCGCCGAGCACGTCTGGGACGAGCACGCAGCAATTCTCGAGGCGATCGTCGCCCGCGACGCTCCGCGCGCCGAGCGACTGGCACGCGCGCACGCCGAGCGGGCGGCGCGCGAACTTGCCGGAGAACTCGCCGCACTCGACGAATCGAAACGACGCATCAGCGCTTGAACCGGCGCGCCGGTGCACGCTCCGGGAGGAGACAGATAATGAAGCTGACGGCCGCCCAGATCACCGAGTTCGAGGAGCAGGGCTACCTGTTTCTGCCCAACGTATTCTCGAACGGCGAAATCGACCTTCTTAATTCGGAGGTGCCGAAGCTGCTCGCCGCCGAGCGGCCGGAGGTGATCCGCGAGAAGGGCTCCGACGCCCCGCGGACGGCCTTCTACGTGCAGACCTGGAACGAGGTGTTCGCGATCCTGGCGCGCCACCCACGACTGATCGAGCCGGGCACTCAGCTCCTTGGATCCGACCAACTATACATGCATCAATTCAAGATCAACGCCAAGGCGGCGTTCGATGGCGCGGTCTGGCAATGGCACCAGGATTACGCGACATGGTCGGCCGACGACGACATGCCGGCGCCCACGGCGATGAACATCGCGCTGTTTCTCGCCGAGGCGAACGAGTTCAATGGCCCCTTGATGTTCATCCCCAAGAGCCATCGCAAGGGGAAGCTTGCCGCCGAACACGACGTGACGACGACGAGCTACCCGCTGTGGACGATCGACAACGCGACGATCACTCGCCTCGTCGAGGAAGGCGGGATCGTCGCGCCCAAGGGCCCGCGCGGCTCGCTGCTGATGTTTCACGGCAATCTCGTCCACGCCTCGGGCAGCAATCTGACGCCATGGTCGCGCTGGATCGTTTATCTGTCGCTCAATCGCTGCGACAATGCGATCCGGCGATTTAAGCGTCCGACCTGGGTCGCCAATCGGGATTTCACGCCGATCGCGATGCTGCCCGACGATTGCCTCGTCCAATACGCGCGCGAGAAACGCAATGCGGCCGCCGAATAAGCGCGGGCAGCCGCGCCGGCGCGCGCCATGGGCATGACCGGCCGCGCCTACCTCGCACGCTTGCTGGCGGCGCTCGCCATCGCATCGCCGGCGCATGCGCTGGATCTGCAAGGCCATCGCGGCGCCCGCGGTCTGGCGCCGGAAAACACGCTTGCGGCCTTCGCGCGCGCGCTTTCGATCGGCGTCACGACGCTCGAGCTCGACATCGGGTTGAGCCGCGACGGCGTGGTTGTCGTGGCGCACGATTCGGCGCTCAATCCGGATATCACGCGCGGACCGGACGGGCAGTATCTCGCTGGTCCGGGCCCGACGATCGCGGCGCTGACGCTTGCCGAAATCAAGCGATACGACGTCGGGCGCATCAAGCCCGGAACGCGGTACGCCGAGCAATTTCCCGACCAGCAGCCGGTCGACGGGGCGCGCATTCCGACCTTGGCGGAGGTGTTCGATCTCGTTCGTCGCTCCCGAAACCAGTCGGTGCACTTCAACATCGAGACGAAGATCAACCCCGAGAAACCGGAACTTACCGAATCGCCCGAAGCGATGACCGATGCGGTAATCAAGATCGTGCGCGAGGCGGGAATGGCCCCGCGCGTCACGATCCAGTCATTCGATTGGCGGACCTTGCGGCGCGTACAGAGCCTGGCGCCGGAGATCGCGACGGTCTACCTGACGATCGAATCGCGCTCGCTCGACAACCTTCGTCGCGGGCTCGCCGGGGCTTCGCCGTGGACGGCGGGGCTCGACATCGACGACCACGGGGGCTCGACACCGAGGCTGGTCAAGGCGGCGGGCGGCGCGGTTTGGTCGCCATTCTTCCGCAACTTGACGCAAGCGCTCGTAGCCGAGGCGACGGCGCTCGGGCTGAAGGTCGTGCCGTGGACCGTGAACACGCCCGAGGACATGGCGCACATGATCGAACTCGGCGTCGACGGCATCATCACCGATCGGCCCGACCGATTGCGCGAGGTCGCGGCGGCGCGCCGCATCGCCCTGCCGCGGCCGAGCCCAGTCGCGCCTTAAGCGTCGCTCGGCGCGCTCGCTTTACAATCGACCGTTAGTCGCTATTGTGCCGGCGCGGGCGATGACCCGCTGAGTTCGCGTAACGCCCGCCGATGCCCGACGGTCCGCTCGCCGCCTATCGCGCCCAGCTCGCCGCCGGAGCGCTCAAGCCCGACATGATGCAGGCGCTCGCCGCCGAAAAGCTGGAGAGCTTGTGGCGAGCGCTCAAGGATTATCGGCCGAGCGACGGCACGAGCGGCTGGCGTGCGCGCTTCGGCCTTACCGGGCGCACGGATCAGGCGCCGCTCGGGCTTTATCTTTGCGGCGGCGTCGGACGCGGTAAGTCGATGCTGATGGACCTCTTTTTCGCCGCGGTGACCTTGGAGCGGAAACGCCGCGTCCATTTTCATGCCTTCATGCTGGAGATTCATCATCGGCTGCACCGCTGGCGTCAGCAATCCCGGCGCGACGACGCCGGCGACGATCCGATCGCCCGCGTGGCCGCCGAGATCGCGGGCGAAGCGTGGCTCTTGTGTTTCGACGAATTCCAGGTGACCAACGTCGCCGATGCGGTCGTGCTCGGCCGGCTGCTCGACGCCCTATTCCAACGCGGCGTGGTCATGGTCGTGACATCGAATTCCGCGCCCGAAGCGCTCTACCCCGGCGGCTTGCAGCGCGAGTTGTTCTTGCCGGCGATCGATTTGATCAATCACCGCCTCGACGTGCTCGAGCTGGCAGGCGAACTTGACTACCGGCGGCGGGTACTGACGCGCATGGCGGTGTATTTCATGCCGCTGGGCGAGGCGGCGAGCGATGCGCTCCGCGACGCATTCCACGAACTCACTGAGGGCGCCGAGTCGGCCCCAGAAGAAGTCATCGTGCAGGGACGGCGCCTGATCGTCGCGCGCGCGGCGCGCGGCGTCGCCCGCTCGACCTTCGTCGAACTATGCGAGCGCCCGCTCGGGCCGGCCGACTACCTGGCGCTGGCGACGCATTTCCATACGTTGATCCTAGACGGCGTGCCGCGGCTCGATCCCGAGCGGCGCGACGAGGCGCGACGATTTATGACGTTGGTCGATGCGCTCTATGAGCACCGCGCCAAGCTGATCTGCGCCGCCGCGGGGGAGCCTGAACAGATTTATCCGGCCGGCGACCACGCCAAGGAGTTCGAGCGCACCGCATCGCGCCTGCACGAAATGCGGAGCGAGGCCTATCTGCTTGCTCCGCACTTGACGTGATCGTCCGGTCGCCGGGGTCGACTGGCTACGCTGCCTCGCCGCAATACGCCTCGATACGGTAGCCGTCGGGATCGATGACGAACGCGGCGTAGTAGTCTCCGCTGTAGTCGGGGCGCACTCCCGGCTTGCCGTTGTCGCGGCCGCCGGTGGCGAGCGCGGCCGCGTGGAAGCGGTCGACATCGGCGCGACTTGCGGCGGCGAAGCAGACATGAAGCCCGGAGCGCATATCGGGCGGCACCGGATGCTCGGTCGCACTCAGCCACAATCGAGTGACATCGCGGCCGTAGCCGAGGCCATCGGCGCCGGTGTTGAGCCGTCGATAGCCGAGCGGCGAAAGCACTGCGTCGTAGAAGCGTTGCGCGCGCGCGATGTCGCGAACGCCGAGCGAAATATGGTCGATCATCGGATCTCTCCTGGCGGGGCTGAGGATCTTTGCCTACCTAACTATCATGACAGTTAGACTGTATCTGCGCCCCAAGCCACTTGTCAACCGGTATGATGGTTAGTATGCCATGACGACCATGAGCCCAGCTTCGTCCGACCCTGGAGCCATTGCGCTGGTCCGGCCGCGCGCCGGTCTCTGTCTCGATTTCGCCAATACGCGAAGCTGGCGAGGACGTGCGACGCCCCAGGAGGACCTCGGCGACTTTGAACAATTGATCGCCTGGAGCGTCGCCGCAGGCGCCATCGACGGCGCCTCGGGCAAGGCGCTAGCCGTTTGGGGGCGCGACCATCCCGCGCGCTCCGCGGCGATTTTCGGCGAGGCGCTGCAGCTGCGCGAAACGATCTACCGGTTATTCGATCGCGGACCGGAAGGGCTGCCGCGGGACGACGATTTCAACCGGCTGAACCGCGCGCTCGCCGCGGCGCCAGCCCGTATGACGCTGCGGTCCGCGGCGGACGGATTCGCCTGGGGGGTGGCGCGCCTCAAGCCGACAGCGACAAGCGTCCTTGCTGCGGTGCTGTGGTCGGCGGCCGATCTGTTGATCGATCCGCGCCGCCGGCGGGTGCGCGCGTGCGCCAACGACCAGTGCCGCTGGGTGTTCCTCGATGACAGCAAGAGCGGCAATCGCCGCTGGTGCGCCATGAGTTCGTGCGGCAATCGCGCCAAGGCGCGGCGTCATTATCACCGGCACAGGGAGCGCTGAGAGCGTATTCGCCGATCACGCCGGAAGGCGAATGCTGCCGTCCTCGTTCATTGCGAACGAGGGGTTCCAGGCAACCTCCCATACGAATCCGTCAGGATCGGCGAAGTAGCCGACGTAACCGCCCCAGAACACGTCATGACCCCGCTTGAGTATCGACGCTCCGGCGGCTTCGGCTTCGGCAAGAATCGCGTCGACCTCGTCGCGTGTCCGCGTGTTGTGTGCGAGCATCACCGCGCCGGAACCGGGGCCGGGAATCGCGATTTCAGCGTCGCGCGCCAGATGCTCGCGCGGATATAGGGCCAAGCCGAGGCCGCCGGTCTGGAAGAATGCGACGCCCTCGGCGCGCGTCACTGCCTGCTGCCATTCGAGACGCCGGTAAAATCCGCGGCTGAGCGCGAGGTCGCTCACGCCGAGCGTGATGAGGCTGACGCGCTGCTCCATGGCGACCACCTCGCCGTTCGGGTTGTCACTTCGCTCATCATACGCGCTGGGTATGGCGCCCCAAACGCGCGCCGACGGTGCCACGTCGCCCCCTTGCCGGCGGCCAGGATTCGGGTTAGATCACGCGCGGCTTTTCGCAGGCGCAACACGCCGTCGGCGACGCCCTGCGGTCCTCGGCAATCCTTCGACCAATCGGGAATTCGTCATGGCTCGCAACAAGATTGCTCTTGTCGGCGCTGGTCAGATCGGCGGCACGCTGGCGCTGCTCGCCGGCATCAAGGAGCTTGGCGACGTGGCGCTGATCGACGTCGTCGAAGGCATCCCGCAAGGCAAGGCGCTCGACATCGCGCAAGCCTCGCCGATCGAAGACTTCGACATGAACGCGGCTGGCGCAAACGGCTACGAGTCGCTCAAGGGATCGGATGTGGTGATCGTCACCGCCGGCGTCCCGCGCAAGCCCGGCATGAGCCGCGATGACCTGATCGGCATCAACGCCAAGGTCATCGCCACGGTGGCCGAAAGCATCAAGACGCATTGTCCCAAGGCGTTCGTCATCGTGGTCACCAACCCGCTCGATGTCATGGTGTGGGTGATGCGCGAGCTGTCCGGCTTGCCGCACGCCAGGGTCGTCGGCATGGCCGGCGTACTCGATTCGGCGCGCTTTCGCTATTTTCTCGCTCAGGAGTTCAACGTCTCGGTCGAGGACGTCACCGCCTTCGTGCTCGGCGGCCACGGCGACACGATGGTGCCGCTGATCCGGTATTCGACCGTCGCCGGCATTCCGCTGCCCGATCTCGTCGCGATGGGCTGGACGACCAAGGCGAAGGTCGATGCCATCGTCACCCGGACGCGCAACGGCGGCGCCGAGATCGTCAACCTTCTCAAGACTGGCTCGGCGTTCTACGCGCCGGCCGCCTCGGCGATCGCCATGGCGGAAAGCTATCTGCGCGACAAGAAGCGGGTCCTGCCATGCGCGGCGTGGCTCTCCGGCCAATACGGCGTGAAGGATCTCTATGTCGGCGTGCCGGTCGTCATCGGCGCCGGCGGCGTCGAGCGCGTCGTCGAGATCAAGCTCGATGCGGAAGAGCGCAAGATGTTCGACGACTCGGTGAACGCCGTGAAGACGCTTTGCGACGTGGCACGCGACCTGCTCAAGCGGGAAGGAAAGCTGTAACCCCAAGCGGCGCGGCAACCTCGGCGGCGCTTCGCCCGTGATCGTGGCGTCGACGCCGGCCGCGCTCGAAGATTGGAGCGCTGGCGATGAACATCCATGAATACCAGGCCAAGGCGTTGCTCACCCGCTACGGCGTCGCCGTGCCGCGCGGCGCCATCGCCTATACGCCCGAGGAGGCCGAGAAGGCGGCGCGCGACCTGGGCGGGCAGGTCTGGGTCGTCAAGGCGCAACTTCACGCCGGCGGCCGCGGCGCCGGCCGTTTCAAGGACGACAGCTCCGGCAAGGGCGGCGTGCGGCTCGCCAAGTCGCTGGCCGAAGTCAAAGAGCACGCCGCCGCGATGCTGGGCAAGATTCTGGTCACCAAGCAGACCGGTCCGGCCGGCCGCGAAGTCTCGCGCGTCTACGTCGAAGAAGGCTGCGACATCAAGCGCGAAATCTATCTCGGCATGCTGATCGACCGCGCCACTTCGCGCGTCACCATCATGGCTTCGGCCGAAGGCGGCGTGGACATCGAGGAGGTCGCGGCCAAGCACCCGGAGAAGATCGTCCGTGTCGCAGTCGATCCGGCCACCGGGCTGCAGCCCTATCACGCGCGCAAGGTGGCGTTCGCGCTCGGCCTCGAAGGCAAGCAGATCAACGCCACGGTCCAGTTCCTCGTCGCCATGTACCGCGCCTTCGAAGGGCTTGACGCCTCGGTGGTCGAGATCAATCCGCTGGTGGTGACCGGTAGCGGCGCCGTGCTGGCCCTCGACGCCAAGATGAATTTCGACGACAACGCGCTGTTCCGCCACAAGGACGTCGAGGAACTGCGCGACGAATCCGAGGAAGAGCCGATGGAGCGCCAGGCGAGCAAGCACGCGCTCAATTACGTCAAGCTCGATGGCAATATCGGCTGCATGGTCAACGGCGCCGGGCTCGCCATGGCGACCATGGACATCATCAAGCTCTACGGTGGGGAGCCGGCGAATTTTCTCGACGTCGGCGGCGGCGCCACCAAGGAACGCGTCGCGGTGGCGTTCAAGCTCATTCTCTCCGATCCCAATGTCGAGGGAATCCTGATCAACATTTTCGGCGGCATCATGCGGTGCGATGTCATCGCCGAAGGGGTCGTCGCCGCGGCGCGCGAGGTGGCGCTCGACGTGCCGTTGGTGGTTCGCCTCGAAGGGACAAACGTCGAGCTCGGCAAGAAGATCATCAAGCAGTCGGGTCTCAAGATCATCGCCGCCGACAATCTCGCCGACGCCGCCGAAAAGATCGTCAAGGCGGTCAAGGACGCGGCGTGAGCCGTCGATCGCGCGCGCACGGACAAAGGAGCCGGTGACCCGCCATGGCAGTATTGGTGGACAAGGATACGAAGGTGATGTGCCAGGGGTTCACTGGGGCGCAGGGGACGTTCCACTCGGAGCAGGCGATCGCCTACGGGACGAAGATGGTGGGGGGCGTGACGCCGGGGAAGGGAGGGAC
>DATIBC010000106.1:0-12191 GCA_035457725.1 Alphaproteobacteria bacterium
CCTCACCGGCCCGCGCGGTTCGCCACGCCAGGGCCGATAGGTGACCACGAGGCTGTCCCTGTCGAGCAGGCCGCCCTGGAACCGCGGCCAGGGGCACATGTAGGTACAAACCTGTTCGCGTGCCCAGCCGGCCAGCAGATAGGTCGTGGCGGTCAGCAGGCCGACGAAGAAATACACCATGGAGCCAGCCTCGCCCGTGAAGAAGGCGCCAACGACCGTGGGGGCGTCGTTGAAGTACATGACCCACGCGCCGCCGGTTGCGAGCGCGATCAGGAGCCAGGCGGCGTGCTTGGCCGTCTTCTTTGCGAGCTTCGATGGAGTCGACGGCTGTTTGTCGAGGCGGATGCGGGCGGCGCGGTCGCCTTCGATCAGCCGCTCGACCCACATGAAAAGATCGGTCCACACCGTCTGCGGGCACGCGTAACCGCACCAAACGCGGCCCATCACCGTGGTCACGAGGAAAAGCCCGACGGCGCCCAAAATCAGCAGGCCGGTGAGGTAGTAGACCTCCTGCGGCCAGATTTCGATCATGAAGAAGTACGCCCGTCGGCCCGGCATGTCGATCAACACCGCCTGGTCGGGCGCGCCAGGGCCGCGGTCCCAGCGGATCCACGGCACGAGGTAATAGACCGACAGGCAGACCACGAGAATCGCCCACTTGATGCGGCGGAAGTACCCGGCGACCTGCTTTGGATAAACCTTGATGCGCGTCGCGTAGAGCGGCATTGCCGCGCGTTGCGCACGGACCGATACGGCGTCCTCCATGCCCACGGCTTCGCTCATCCGCGACCCGTCCATCGCCTTCGTCGCTCGAGCGCGTCGCGGCTACTTGCCGCCGCCGAGCGAGTGAACGTAAATCGCCAGCATCTTGACGGTCGCATCGTCGAGGCGCTCGGCCCACGCCGGCATCTGTCCGCCACGCGAGTAGTAGATGCTCTGGATCACCGACGCCCGGTCGCCGCCATAGAGCCAGATCTTGTCGTCGAGCCGCGGCGAACCGAGTTCCTGGTTGCCTTCGCCCTTCTCGCCATGGCATGCGGCGCAATTCTCGGCGTAAAGGCGCGCCCCGCGCTCGATGGCGGCGCGGTCGTTCGACGCACCCGACAGCGACAATACGTATTCCGTCGTGTCGGCGATCTGCGCCGCGTTCAGCAACCCGTCGACTCCGAAGCGCGGCATTTGCGACTGCCGGGAATCGTCGTTGGCATTCCGGACGCCATAGGCGATCGTCTTGTGAATGTTGTCAATGTCGCCGCCCCACAGCCAATCGTCGTCGACCAGGCTCGGATAGCCGCGCGCGCCGCCTCCGCCGGCGCCATGACAGCCGGAGCAGTTCTCGGCGAACACCGCGCGGCCGCCGCCGATGGCGAAATTCATCAAGTCCGGCGTGTTGCGCGCATCGTCGAACGAGGCGGAGCGAATGCGGTCGAGCAACGGCGCGCGCCGCGTCTGCTCGGCGGCGATCCGCTCGGCGAGTTCGGCGCGTTGCGAATAGCCCAGCGCGCCGGGTAGGTGGCCCGAGAGCGTCGGCCAAGACGGGTAGAAAACGTAATAGGCGAAGGACCATGCGATGGTGGCGTAGAAGACATAGATCCACCATTTGGGAAGCGGAGTGTCGAGTTCCTTTATGCCATCCCATTCGTGACCGGTCATTTCCGTGCCAGTGATTTCGTCTTTCTCGACTTTGGTCGGCATGAGCGGCGGCCTCTCAGTTGTCGTCGCGGAACGGGATGCGCCCGTGCTCTTCGAGCTTCGACTTCCGGGACGGCCAAAGCGCCCAGACGACGATGCCGACGAACAGGGCGAAGAACCACACCGTCCACAGCGAACGCAGATACGGATAGAGCGTTTCGAAGTCCATCGCCGCGCCTCCAGGTCGCTATTGGCGAAGCTGTTCGAGCTTGATGTCGCTGAACTTGACCAGCGTGCCGAGCATTTGCAGATAGGCGACCAGCGCGTCCATTTCGGTGATCCGCGCCGGATCGCCGTCGAAATCGCCGATCGCCGCCTTGGGATAGCGTTGGAGCAATCCCGCGGTGTCGGTGTCGGGAGTCGCCTGCGCTTCGAGATCGGCAACGGCGCCTTCGACCATCTCCTCGCTATACGGAACGCCGACTGCTCGGTTGGCGCGCAAATGGGCAGCGATGTCTCGGTACGACAGCGATTTCCGCGCCAGGAAGGCATACGGCGGCATCACTGATTCCGGCACCACCGCGCGCGGATCGACCAGATGCGCGACATGCCAGTCGTTCGAGTATTTGCCGCCGACACGCGCCAGGTCCGGGCCGGTCCGCTTCGAGCCCCATTGGAATGGATGGTCGTACATGCTTTCGGCGGCAAGGCTGTAGTGACCGTAACGTTCGACCTCGTCGCGGAACGTGCGCACCATCTGGCTATGGCACACGTAGCAGCCCTCGCGGATATAGATGTTGCGCCCGGCGAGTTCGAGCGGCGAATACGGGCGCACACCCTCGACCCGCTCGATGGTCGACTCGATGGTGAATAACGGCACGATCTGCACCAGGCCACCGATCGATACGGTTATCAGCGTCAAAACCGCAAGGAGAATGACGTTCTTTTCAACCGTCGCGTGATTGAATGTCATGGCCCCCTCCTCACTCGGCGGCGGCGGGTTGATAGCCGTGACGCCCCCGGCCCATTTCGCGCTCGCCCTGCGCCGTGCGCCAAAGGTTGTAGGCCATGATCAGCGCGCCGGTAAGGAACAGCACGCCGCCCAAGGCGCGTATAACGTAGAACGGGTGCATCGCCGCCACCGTCTCGACAAACGAGTACTGCAGGAATCCGAGCTCGTCGTACGCGCGCCACATGAGGCCCTGCATGATTCCCGACACCCACATGGCGGTGATGTAAAGGACGATGCCGAGCGTCGAGATCCAGAAATGCCAGGAGATCAGTCGCGTCGACCAGACGTCCTTTTGCCTCCACAACACCGGGACAAGGTAGTAGAGCGCGCCGAAGACGATGAAGCCCACCCAGCCCAGCGCGCCGGAATGGACGTGCCCGATCGTCCAGTCGGTGTAGTGACTGAGCGCGTTGACCGGCTTGATCGACATCACCGGACCTTCGAACGTCGACATGCCGTAAAAAGCGACCGCGGTGACCGAGAAACGCAAGCCGGGATCGGTGCGCAGTTTGTCCCAGGCGCCGGCGAGCGTCATGAGGCCGTTGATCATGCCACCCCATGACGGCATCCACAGCATCACCGAGAACGTCATGCCAAGGGTCTGCGCCCAATCGGGCAGCGCGGTGTAATGCAGATGATGCGGGCCAGCCCAGATGTAGAGAAAGATCAGCGACCAGAAATGGACGATCGACAGCCGATAGGAGTAGATCGGCCGCTCGGCGCGCTTGGGAATGAAATAGTACATCATCCCGAGAAATCCGGCGGTGAGGAAGAAGCCGACCGCGTTATGTCCGTACCACCACTGGATCATCGCGTCCTGGACGCCGGAGGAGGCGATGTAGCTCTTGGCGCCGAAGAAGGACACCGGCATCGCCAAATTGTTGCCGATGTGCAGCATGGCGATGGTGATGATGAAGGCGAGGTAGAACCAATTGGCGACATAGATGTGCGGCTCCTCGCGCTTCATGATCGTGCCGACGAAGACCACCAGATATGCGACCCAGACGATCGTGAGCCACAAATCGACATACCATTCCGGCTCGGCGTATTCCTTGCTCTGGGTGATGCCAAGCAGGTACCCGGTCGCGGCGAGGACGATGAAAAGTTGATAGCCCCAGAAAATGAACCACGCCGGAATCGGCCCACCGAACAACGAGGCGCGGCAGGTGCGCTGCACGACGTGGAACGACGTGCCGAGCAGCGCGTTGCCGCCGAAGGCGAAGATCGCCGCCGAGGTGTGCAGCGGCCGTAAGCGCCCGAACGTCGTCCATTCAAGGTCCAGGTTGAGCACGGGAAAGGCGAGCTGGAAGGCGATGAACGTCCCGGCGGCAAACGCAGCGATGCCCCAGAACACGGTGGCGATAACGAAGGCGCGCACGACGTCGTCGACATATTCGGGCGCGCGGCGGGGCGAAATCGGGGACGTCATCGTGGAGGTGGCGCTCATGCGAACTCCCCATGCAGATAGGGCCGGACAAGAATCCGGCCGATCGCCCGCTCGTTCCAGCAAGCGCGTTGAAATTCCGTGCTTTTGTGCGTTGCGACATTGATTTGGATCAACGTCGGCGCGCCGTGTCGCGGCTTTAATTTCGCGCCAAACGAGCGATAATCGGCCGCCGCTGGCCGGGTTCCGCTCACGCGGGTCGACGGGCGCCGAACTCTGCGCAATGATGCGGCGGGATTCCGGGAGTGTGACATGAGCGACGCCATCCCCGTCTTCTCGAGTGCCAGCCCGCGCGTCCGCCGAATTCCCGTCGACCGCGCATGGACCTGGCTTGCGGCCGGATGGAACGACATTCTCAACGCGCCGCAAGTGAGCCTAGCATACGGGGCGCTGCTGGTTGCAATAAGCGTGGCGCTAACGCTCGGGCTGTGGCTGCTCGGATGGATCTATCTTTTGCTGCCGCTGGCGGCTGGCTTCATGTTCATGGCGCCCGTTCTTGCCATCGGCCTCTACGAAACCAGTCGGCGTCTTGCTGCAGGCGAGCCCGTATCGCTCGGCGCCGCGATCGCCGGCGGACGGGCGAATCGCACCCAGATCGCCTTGATGGGGCTGATCTTGATGCTCTTCAACCTTGCTTGGGTGCGTATCGCTACATTGCTCTTCGCGTTGTTCTTCAATGACATCAATCCAGGGCTCGAACGCTTGCTGCAGTGGACGCTGTTCTCCGCGGCAGGCCTGCCGTTTCTGCTTGCCGGTACCGCGATCGGGGCCGTGCTCGCGGTCGTCGTCTTTGCCATCAGCGCGGTGTCGCTACCTTTGCTGCTCGATCGCGACGAAAACGTCTTTACCGCCATCGCCACCAGCGTGACGGCCGTGCAACTCAACTGGCAGGCCATGGCGCTGTGGGCGGCGCTGATCGTCGTTTTCACCGGCTTGGGAATCGTCACCTTTTTTCTTGGACTGGCGATCGCCTTGCCGCTGATCGGCCACGCGACCTGGCACGCTTACAAGGATTTGGTCGAATGACCCGCGCTCACGCCAAGGTGCGGTAGGCGAACCACAGGAGCGTCACGGCGTTGACCAGCAGCAGCGGACGGGCCACGCGGCGGGCCGTCCCGAGCCAGCGTTGACCGAAAAAGGCGCCGAGATATCCGACCCCGATGAGGCTGGGAGCCGTACCGATCGTGAACGCCGCCATCGCCGCGGCGCCGGGCAGCGCCCCGCCGCTACCGGCGGCGGCCGCCAGTCCAGCGTAAAGCAGGCCGCACGGCAGAAACCCGAGGGCGACGCCAAGCACATATCGGGCCCGGCCGCGGGAATCGGCGATAAGTGGCGCTGACAAGCGCCCAAGCCGGAGTGCGAATGCGTTTCCCCGCAGCGGCGCGACGGTGCGCGCGAAGCGGCCCGCTCCGCCAAACGCCTGTATTGCCAGGAACAACGCAGCACATACAAGCAGGGCGGCGAACAGCCATTGGACACCGGCTGTATCCACGAGCAGCCCGGTCAGTCCGCCAGCGACGGCACCCAGCGCGGTGTATGTGGTCATTCGTCCAAGGTGGTAGGGGATCAGCGCCGCGCCCGCCATACGCCCGAAAATGCGCTCGGCACGCCCCGGAGCATCCGACAGGTCGGCCGTGACCTGGCCCAGTACAAAGGGGCCGCACATTCCGGCGCAATGAGCGAAACCGCCGACGAGGCCGGCGACCAGCATTGCCGCGATAAGTCCCAAAACGTCGCCGGCGGCGGTCCAGCCCGTTATGGCGACGAAGTCAAGGCCGCCATGCGCGCCGTGACCGCTCACGGGCGTCCCCCGCGTGATGCCGCCGCTAGGCGATCGTCGCCAAGAGATGGCGCGCCGAAGTTTCCTCGCCGTGCCGCCGCAGGATACGGAAGAGCTGGCGCGCGCCGGCGCTTGCATCGCCAAGGTCTTGCGGTAAATGCGTTTTCATCACACGGCAGCCATGACGTCGCCCTTCGACTTCCAGCGCACGGACGAGTTCGTCGGCGACGTGGGCGCTGTCGATCAGATCGAGCGCCACGAAATGCTCGATGCTGAGGCTGGCCGAGTGCTCGAGGTCGGGCTCGATCCGGTAAATGCATAGCCCTTGCAAATACCCCCGCGGGTTGGCGGCGGCAACGATGCCGATCCGCGGCACCTCGAAGGGCGCGGCAATGGTCGCCGCAGAGGCGAAGCGGCGCCACGCCTCAAGGTCGATTAGCGGCACCGCCAGCCGCGCCAGGGGATAAGCTTGGTCGATCCGGCTGGGGTCCAGCATTTCAATGGTCAGACCTCGTGACATCAAGCGGCCACCCGTCCAGATCGTGAGATTCCCCAAAGCCGTGCGCGCTTTAAAATGCAGCATTCCGCCTAAGTTCGTCAGTGATCCAAATCAATTAGCATTTGCGGTCCTGATCGCCGCGCGGCAAAATGGCCCTCACTTTCCGTTCAGGATCTGTTCATGCGCCCGCTTCAACCGCCGAAGACCCGCGACGTTGTGCCTGGACAGCTCGGCAGTCCATGCAGCGCATGCGAGATTCGCGAGATCAGCGTGTGCGGGGTACTGTCGCCGTCGGAACTCGAACGCCTGCGGCAGATCATCAGCACGGTGAATCTCGACCCGGGCCAAACGGCGATCAACGAGGGCGATGAGGCGGCGGACGTGTTCAACGTCGTCGCAGGCACGATAAAGCTCTACAAATTGTTGCCAGATGGCCGGCGGCAGATTACGGGCTTCATGTTCGCAGGCGATTTCCTCGGCATTGCGCTCAATGAGACGTACGCCTACTCGGCCGAGGCGGTCGACAAGGTCCAGCTCTGCCGCTTTCCGCGACGCAGACTCGAATCGCTACTCGAGGAGTTTCCGAAGCTGGAGCACCGGCTGCTCGGCGAAGCGGCGAACGAGCTGGTCGTGGCGCAGGATCAAATGCTGTTGCTTGGCCGCAAGACGGCGCGCGAGCGGGTGTCGTCGTTCCTGGTTGGCCTCGCCGACCGGGCGGCTCGCCGGGGGCGTCGCGGCCAGAACCTCGAGGTCCCAATGAGCCGGTCGGACATAGCCGATTTCCTCGGGTTGACGACGGAAACCGTGAGCCGGACGATCACCCAGCTCAAGGAGAGCGGCGTCATCGCAGTGCCCAACCGCGGTCAAATCCAGATCAGGCAGAGTGAACGGCTCCACGACCTGATGGAGAGCGGTTGAGAATCCGGCGGCCAATCGACGACCGATCAGCTTCAGGCACGCCGCGCCTGGGCGCGACGCATCAACCATTTCTCGATTTCGACGATGACGAACACGCTCGCCGCAACGCAGGCGAGTCTGATCCATGTCGTGGCGTCAATGTCGGTGGTGCCGAACAACGCCTGCATGGGCGGAGCGTGGGTGAATAACGCCTGCAACACGACAATGGCGGCAACGGCGATCCAGACGAACCTGGTCGCTCCGAGGGCCACCGGTGTCACCGATGACGCGATGAGGAAGCGGGTATTGAACAAATAAAACACCTCGAATGCGACGATCGTATTGACGGCGACGGTGCGCGCGGCGTCGAGCTCGGCACCGCGCTCGATCTCCCAGAGATAAAGCCCGAACGTGCCGGCGACGGCGACGAATGTCACGAGCACGATGCGCCACACGATGAATCGCGATAGCAGCGATTCGTCGGGCCGGCGCGGCGGGCGCCTCATGATGTCGCGCTCGGCGGGCTCGAAGGCGAGCGCCAGCGAGAGCGTGATCTCTGTGACCATGTTGACCCAAAGGATCTGCACGGGCGTGATCGGCAGCGTCAACCCAAGCGCGACGGCGAGGACGACCATCATCGCTTCGGCGCCGTTCGTCGGCAGAATGAACAGAATCGACTTCCGCAGATTGTCGTAGACGGTTCGCCCCTCCTCGACCGCGGCGGCGATCGAGGCGAAGTTGTCGTCCGCCAGGACCATTTGCGCCGCCTCGCGCGCCGCGGCGGTACCGTTCCGTCCCATGGCGACCCCGATGTCGGCGCGCTTGAGCGCCGGCGCGTCATTGACTCCGTCGCCCGTCATCGCCACGACCTCGCCCGCCT
This sequence comes from Alphaproteobacteria bacterium, assembly GCA_035457725.1. Taxonomy (GTDB): domain Bacteria; phylum Pseudomonadota; class Alphaproteobacteria; order CACIAM-22H2; family CACIAM-22H2; genus DATFES01. Next base: position 8,145 of record DATIBC010000106.1, read on the forward strand.
TCTGCAACGCGGCGACCAACCGAAGTTTATGCTCGGGGTCGGCGCGCGCGAACACATCGCTGTCGCTGGCGCGCGCCCGTAGGGTGTTATCATCGAGGCGGTTTATCTCGGCGCCCGTTACGACTCTTTCGGGTCTGGCGAGGCCGAGCTGGCGGGCGACGGCGCGCGCCGTGCCGGCGTGATCGCCGGTGATCATCTTGACTCGAATACCCGCCGATCGACACCGCGCGACGGCGGCGATCGCCTCGGGACGCGGCGGATCGATCATCCCGAAGAGCGCGACCAGCACGAGCCCGTCTTCGACGTCGCCAAATTGCAAGTCGCGCCGCGATCCTGGAATTTCCCGCATCGCCAAGGCGAGGACGCGCTGGCCGTGCGAGGCGAGGCGGTGAATCTGCTCTTCCCACCATGGGCGCGCGAGCGGCCGCTCGCCGTCGCGGCTCCTTTGGCGCGCGCACAAATCGAGCACTCGCTCGGGCGCTCCCTTGACGAACACGACTCCATGTCCATGGCGGTCGTGATGCAGCGTCGCCATCAGGCGACGCTCGGACTCGAAGGGAATGACGTCGGTTCTCGGCAGGCTCTTGGCTTCTTGGTCGAGTGACAGTCCGGCCTTGACGGCTGCGACGACAAGCGCGGCTTCGGTCGGGTCGCCTTCGATTCGCCATTCGTCGCCGTGGCGCGTCAACGAAGCATCGTTGCATAACGCCGCTCCGCGCAGGGCATCCATCAGCGAGGCGCGGCGCGCCGGCTCGATTGGAGCACCATCGACCATGAAATCGCCGATCGGCGCGTACCCTGCCCCGCTTACCGCGATGCTGGTCCCGTCGAGGACAACAGAGGTCACCGTCATTTCGTTGCGCGTCAGCGTTCCGGTCTTGTCGCTACAGATCACCGTCACCGAGCCCAGCGCCTCGACGGCCGGCAGTCGCCGGATGATGGCGTTGCGGCGCGCCATGCGCGTCACGCCAACGGCGAGCGCGATGGTCATGATGGCCGGCAACCCCTCGGGGATCGCGGCGACGGCGAGGCCGACAGCGGCGAGAAACATTTCCTCGACGGAAAAGCGCCAGACGGCGATGCCGAACAGGAAAATGGCCGCCGCGAACAGAATGATCACGGCCGTCAGTCGCCGGCCAAAGGCGGCCATCTGCCGCACCAGCGGCGTGGCGACGGATTCGACGGCGGCGATCAGCCGACCGACGCGGCCGATTTCGCTGGCGTCGCCGGTGGCGACGACAACGCCGACGGCGTGGCCGTTGGCGACGAGCGTGCCCGAAAACGCCATCGAGGTACGCTCGGCGATCGGCGCATGCGAGGATACGTGCGCCGTCGTCTTCTCGATCGGCGCGGACTCGCCGGTGAGCGCGGCCTCCTGGACCTGCAGGTTCCGTACTTCGATCAGGCGCAGGTCGGCAGGCACGTGGTCGCCCGGCTGCAATACGATGATATCTCCCGGCACGACGAGTTCGGCGCCCACCGTGACCAGCCGGCCATCACGCCGCACCGTGGCGTTCGGCGCCAGCATCCCGGCAATTGCGGAAAGCGCCCGCTCGGCCCGGCCTTCCTGGATGAAACCGACGATGGCGTTGATGATCACGACACCAAAGATGACGCCAGCATCGATGAAATGACCGATGATCAACGTGATGCAGCCCGAAACGATCAGCGCGTAGATCAGCACGTCGTGGAATTGCACGACGAAGCGCCGCCAGGCCGAGCGTGGCGGTGCGGGCGTCAGGCGGTTGCGCCCGTGCTGCGCCAGCCGCCGCTCGGCCTCGGCCGCGCTCAGCCCGTGCCGTGTCGTTGCGAGGATTTCGAGCGCTCGACCGGCCGAGATCGCATGCCAGGCCGGCTGCGCGCCTCCGCGGTCCAACGGCTCGGCGGGTTGGTCGTTCGCCATATTCCTTCCGATAACACGGACGGGGAGCATTGCAACCCGTTCGAGTCGGCCATGGGGTCGAGCAAGGCGTTTTATGGTAGCGTGCCCGCCGTCAATCCGGCATGACGAGCCACAAAAACCGGAGACTGTCCGACGTGCCGCAATCCCGTCCCCCAAAGCCAACCGGCATTTCCGACCGGCGCATCATTTTCCGCCGTCATCCGCTATTCACCCATTTGCCGGACGCCGACGTCGATCAGTTGTTGCGTTACGCTCGGATCGAGCGCCACAAGGCCGGGCACACGATCTTTCTCAAGGGATCCCCCGGTCACGGAATGATGGCGGTGCTGAGCGGTCAGGTGCGGATCAGCGCGCCTTCGCCCGAGGGTAAGGAGATCGTCCTCAATCTCGTCGGCCCTGGCGAAGTGTTCGGCGAGATCGCGCTGCTCGACGGGCACGAACGGACGGCCGATGCAGTGGCGATGAACGATTGCGAGCTGCTGGTGCTCGAGCGTCGCGATTTCATTCCCTTCCTCGAGCGCCATCCGGAGGTGTGCATTCGCCTGATGGAAGTGTTGTGCGCGCGGTTGCGCCGTACGAGCGAGCAGGTGGAGGATGTTCTATTTCTTGAGCTCCCGGCCCGGCTCGCCAAGATGCTGCTTAGATTGGCCAAGGAGCACGGGCATACGACGGCGGCGGGCCAGGTGATTGACCTCAAGCTCTCGCAGCGCGAGCTCGGTAATCTCACCGGCGCCACGCGCGAAAGCGTCAACAAGCAGCTTCGGGAATGGCAAGCCATCGGCATCGTGGAAACTTCGGCAAATCGGCTGATTATCCGCGCGCCGGAGTCACTGCGACGGCTCGCGGGCTCTCAATAAGAGGGAGCAGAGGTCGATTAGGAAGCCATCCGACGCTTGAGACGATCGAGTTCGGCTGTCGCCAGGCGCTCGATACCGGCTGCCCCCTGTTTTCGCGCCAATGCGATGGCTTGCTCCAGCCATTCAAGGGCCGTGTCGACTTCGTCGCAATTCGCCAACACTTCGGCGCGGCGCCATAACAACTCGGTTAGAATGAATCGCACTTGGATACGTTGGGCTGCCGCTTCGGCCTGGTCCAGCGCATCTTTTGTTTCTGACCAACGGCCGGCGCGCGCAAGGATGTCGGCCATCAACATCCGGCAATGGGGAACGAACAACTCCGAGCCTGTCGCATGATATTGCATCAGCCCGTCTTCAAGAAGAAGTAGCCCGTCTTCGCGACGCCCTTGCGCCGCGATTGCCCATCCTTTTAGGGCGGTGGCCCAGGCGATCCAATAGGAAAACCCGCGATCTTCGGCGACAGCAAGCGTCTCGGTGGCATCAGCGAGGACCGTTTCGACGTCACCGATCGCCTGCGCTACGGCGGCCCCCATACAAAGTGCGTAAGCGAGGCTCAGCGGGTGAGCAATCTCGCGACCGAGTTTGATCGCACGATCGCGCCGCGCGATTGCCTGTTCAGTTCGTCCCGCGTACCAATCCAGCCACGCGACATTGATCAGTCCGATTACTGCGGGATCCGCCCCATAGCGCGCCAAATGTTCCGCCGTCTGGTCACGATCATACAGAGTAATCGCTCGTTCCAAATGCTCGCGCGCTCCGTCGAACTCGCCGAGACAGAACATGCACCAACCGAGGCGACGATGCGCCTGCACCAATATCGGTGGACCATTTTCCGCCTCGGCGAGTTGGAGCAGCTGCTGGGCCAGCTCTCGCGCCGTTTCCATCGGCCCACGCACCTGATAAAAAGATTGGAGACCCCGCAAAACCGGCGACAGTTTCGCCGCGAAGTCCAACTGGCTGCAAATCTCGCGCGCCCTGCCGTAGCAGCGCTCGACCGGCGAGGCCGCATACCCCTCAAGCGCAATATGCGCCGAACCCTTGGCGATCAGCAGGTCCAGCTCCAGCTCTACGGCACGGCGCGCGTCCTGTACTTCCGACAGCGCCGCGATCGCCTTGTCGAGATGACCAAGCGCCTCGACATTGGCTGAACGCGCTAGGGCGCGGCGGGCCGCCTCGGCCCAGGCATTTATCGCGTCCTCAACCAGACCGCCGGCGTAGCAATGATGTGCGAAGATTTCGGGGCGTTCGCCCACCAGGTCCGGACAGGCCGTGCGCATCGCCTCGGCA
>DATIBC010000107.1:0-72579 GCA_035457725.1 Alphaproteobacteria bacterium
TCACTACAATAGAAGAGGTCCTGCGCGTGACGCGCAGCGACTGAGCAATGACGCGCTACCGATACAGGGCCATTTCATCGTCGGGCGACGTCGTCGAAGATGAAATCAATGCCGAAGGCGAGGAAATCGTGGTCCGCCAGCTACAGACATCTGGCATGCTTCCGATGCGAATCTGCGCAGCCGATGCGGGCCTACTGCACCGTCGATCGCTTCCGCGCCGATCGCACTGGAATCGCGTCGCTGGTCGCGAGGTCGCGATCCTTACGCGACAGATCGCGTTGCTCCTTCAGGCTGGCCTGCCGGTCGACCGCTCGCTTGAAATCGCGGCGGAGCTATCCGAACAATCCCATACGCGGCGGATGATCGCGCGTGTGCTCGATCGCGTGCGTGGCGGCGCGACCCTCGGCGACGCGCTGGCGACGCAGGCAAACGCGTTTCCGCGGCTCCTGATCGGGCTGGCCCGCGCCGGTGAGGCGGCTGGCAAGCTCGATGCCGCGCTGTTTCACGCCGCCGACCACCTCGAGCGAGAATTAGCCCTTGGTCAGCGGATACGGTCGGCTCTCATCTATCCGGCTGTGGTCATGGGACTAGCAGGCGTATGCCTTGTCATCATGTTCACCGTCGTCTTACCGGCTTTTGATCCGGTCTTCGAGGGCGCACGCGAAGAGCTACCGGCGATCACGCAGGCCGTAATGATCGTCGGCGAAATCATGCGCACGCATGGTTGGGCCATCCTCGTCGGACTTGCCGCAATCGGGATCTTGGCGGCGTGGCAAGGCCAACGCCCGCCGGTGCGGGTGCGGCTCGACGCCGTCGTGCTGCGGCTTCCCGTGGTGGGAAAATTGGCAGCGGAGCTAAATGTCGCGCGGATCAGCCATACGCTTGCGACTTTGCTCGCCAACGGCGTGGCGCTCGTACCGGCGTTAGGGATCGCGAAGGAAGTGACGGCTAACGCGGTCATGGCGCGGGTGCTTGATGACTCGGTTCGAGACGTCAAGGAGGGACAACCCTTGTCCGGGCCATTGAATCGGTCGGGTATCTTTCCGCCGGTCGCAGTTCATCTGATCCGTGTTGGCGAAGAGGCGGGCCGGCTCGACGACATGTTGTTCAAGGTCGCGGAGCTGCTCGATCGACATACGCAGCTGGCGACCGAACGTCTAATCGCATTGCTGGTTCCCGCCATAACAATCGTTCTCGGCGTAATGGTCGGAGCGATCATCGCGTCGATATTGCTGGCGATCCTCAGTGTCTACGAGCTCGCAGTATAGGTGGGCAAGCGTGATGGGCATGGAACGATGATGCGCTTGATACGTACGAGAAGGAAACCGCCGTCGCCTCGTGGCTTCACGCTCATCGAGCTTCTCGTCGTATTGATCATTCTCGGCCTGATCGCGGCGATCGCCGCCCCACAGGTGCTCCGCTATCTTGGCGGCGCACGGAGCGATTCCGCACGCATTCAGATTCATGCGTTGGTAACTGCACTCGATCTTTACCGTCTTGATGTGGGACGTTATCCGAGCGAGCACGAGGGCCTGATCGCCTTGCACGAGCGTCCGTCGGGTGTCGACCGTTGGAACGGCCCTTATGTCCGGCGACGCGACATGTTGCTCGACCCTTGGGGGCGCGCCTTTCTCTATCGCATTCCTGGTCAACGCGGCGAATTCGATCTGTTTACCCTCGGCGCCGACAACGCGACCGGAGGCAACGGCGAAGACCGCGATGTGACCAGTTGGTGAGCCGCATGCGTGCCCCGGGCTTCACGCTTGTCGAACTGCTTGTCGTTATCGCCGTTTCGGCGGTTCTCTTGGCGGTAATTGCGCCGGCTCTGCGGCCGGAACGGGCGCAAGTCGATGTCCGAAATACGGCGCGCGAGTTTGAAATGGCGTTGCGCCAAACGCGCGCGCATGCGATCCGCCAGAACCGACCTGATCAATTCGTGTTGGATGTGGGTGCGCGATCCTACCGATCGGGGACGAACAGCACCATACGGCACGTTCCGGATAACTTTGAACTAGTACTCACCGCCGCCGCAGTCAGCGCCGCCAGTGACAGCGCCGGCGCGATCGTTTTTTTTCCTGATGGCGCTTCGACCGGCGGCAGTATCGAAGTGTCGCACAAAGGAGTGCGTTACCGTGTGGATGTCGATTGGCTCACCGGAAGAATCGCGACCCACCAGTGACCGTGGGGCGATTTCGCGAACGTCCGGCGGCTTTACGCTACTCGAAACGTTAGTCGCGTTCGCGATCACCGGTGTTGTACTAGCGTCGGTGTTACCGGCTATCAGCAGTGCGGTTCGCACTGCTCGCGACGCCGATAGCAAGACTCGCGCTGTATTATGGGCGGAATCGATCCTGGATACTTTCGGCCATCACGCATTCGTCGCGGAGCAGGACGACAGTGGAACGACACCCGATGGATTCGCCTGGGCCGTGTCGATTCGCCGTCTTGTAACGGCGCAATCAGAAGGGGTGCTGTCGCCGCGTCTGGTCGCGTTTGCGGTGACCGTGACTGTGAATCGATCGCAAAACGACCCCAGCCAAGGGGCAACATTGAGCACCATTCGGCTCGCATCGCCACGGTGAGCGGGATGTGCATCAACGTCCGATACTTTGAGTTTGAGCGACGGCCCCCCAGCGGATTTACGCTGGTTGAACTGCTGGTGACACTGACGGTTCTTGCGCTGTTTTTCGTAATGCTGACTGGCGCAGTCCAGCTCGGTAGCCGTACGTGGGAGGTCGAGCGGGCGCGCAGCGCGGCGATTGGCGATATGGAGGCCGTACATTCGTTCGTCCGTCGAGTCCTTGCCCAGGTGCAGCCAGCGGTAACACCGGATTCTCCCGAATCCTCTCCAGCGCAAGCGCTTATCGGCGCGCCTGACGCCGTCGGTTTCATAGCTCCCATGCCATTCCATCTCAGCACCACCGACGTCGCGGCGATCTCGCTGCGGATCGATAAAAGAGGTCGGACGAGTCGACTCATTGCTTCATGGACCCCGTGGATATCGCATGCTCTCGCGCCGGATATCACACAGAGCCGGGCAACCGTGCTTGTCGACAACGTGCGCGAGATCAGTTTTTCCTATTTTGGGCCGGTTGAGGAAGTTGGCGGCGTGCCCGCTTGGAATGACGAATGGCGCTCGACGCTGAATGTCCCCTGGCTGGTGCGCATGCGGCTCGTGAAAGACGACGGGGCTAAATGGCCGGATCTGATCGTCACGTTGCGACATGCCGATGTTCCATGGCATGTCGACGAGCGAGCAATCTCCATTGGCGCCGCTTCGCGATCGGATTAGGGACGTTCAATCGCCATGACCGCTTTTCTTGCAACATTCTTCCGCTGGTGGTTTGGCGAGTTAGGCGCAATGGCACCCGCATTCCTTTTCCGTCTCATCGATGCGCCCCGGGACGGTTACGTGGTCGAGGTGGACGCCGAGGAAGCACGGTTCCTGCGAAAAACCGGCCAAGGGCTGACAGCGCTCGGTCGCTTGAACCTGACACAGCACGACGATCGGCCCAACGACTTCGAAAATCGAATTGGGGTTCGGCGCCGTGATCTTGGCCGCGCCGGACTGACGCTCCGCATCCCCGCTGTCGCCGCGCTTCGTAAGCGGCTGGAATTGCCGATTGCGGCGGAGGCTGATTTGCGGGAGGTGCTGTCCTTCGAAATCGACCGGTTGACGCCATTCAAGCGGACCGAAGTGTTGTTCACCTACGACGTTCTGCGCCGGGACACGAGCGCGAGTAAACTCGATGTCGAAATAGCGGCCGTCCCAAAAGCGGCGGTTGACCACGCATTGGCTGTCCTTGCCCGTTTCGGTATCGAACCGGAGGCGGTGGAAGTTGGACGCGGCGACGATCGCGATACCGCCAATGGCGCGGCCCGGCTCCAAAAGCTGATCGGTAGTAGCGAGGACCGCCGCACGACAGGCGTCGCTGCGTGGTGCTTGGCGTCGCTCGCCTTTATTCTGGCCGTTCTCCTGCTGTATCTACCCTTGCGGCAGGATCGCGTTGCTGTCGATCGACTGGCGACCGAAATGGCCGAGGCTCGAAAGCAGGTAGACGATGCCGTCCAGCAGCGCGCCGAGGCGGCGGCTCACGACGAGGATCGAGTCCGTCTTCGCGAGCGACGAAAGCGGGCGTATACAGCGATCGAGCTGCTGGAGGAAATATCGCGGATCCTTCCCGACAATACCCATTTGACCCAGCTGGATCTGAACGGCGGGCAGTTGACGCTAATCGGCAACTCGGCCTCGGCCTCGACTGTTCTGTCGCTAATAGAAGAATCGGCGATGTTCGAGCGCACTTCGTTTCGCGCGCCGATCACGCAGGACCCCAGGTTGTCGGGTGAGCGCTTTCAGATCTCCACGCAGATTTCGGCGAGGCCAGTCCGATGATGGAGAACGTGCGGCCAGCGGTTCGGCGGGCATTGGCGATCACGCTTCTCATCGCGCCGCTGTATGCGCTGATTGTCTGGATTGTGCAGCCGGTAATCGAAGAACGTCGACAGGCGCGTAACATCATGGAACAGGCGAACATATCGCTTGACCGCTATCGGCAGATTTTGGCGGAGCACGCCTCCAGGCAGCCGATGGCGAACGTCTCGGCCGCCGAGAGCAACGCTGGGTCCGGCTTCATCGCGGCCGACAATGAGACGCTCGCGGCGGTCGAGCTTCAGAATCGCCTGCGCGCCCTCGTTGAATCCAGCAACGGCGAACTGCGTAGCATGCAGATGCTGGCGATGCGAACCGAGGGCAGGATGCGGCGCATTAGTCTTCGCGTCCAGGTGTCGCTCGACTTCGGTGGCCTGCGGAACCTGATCTATACGACTGAGTCCTCGGACCCATACATTCTGATCGATGGCATGGAATTGCGCATACGCGGGGCGCGAACACCGACACAAGCCAATCAACTGCCGGCCGGCGAGGGCTCGCGGCTGCTCGACATGCGGCTCGACGTGTCGGCCTACATGCGTCCTCGGGCGTCGTGACAATGCGCCGAAACCGCGGAAATCGCGTCCTCGCCTCGCTTGCCGCAATCTGTTTTGTGCTGGCCGGTCTTCTCTATTTGGAATTGACGCGTCGTCCAGAGGGTATCGTCGTAGTCCCGACTCAGCCGGAACGCATGCCCTTGCCCTCCACGCAGGACCGTCAGTCCGATACAGCGGCGCTTGTTCCTCCGATCGAATCGTTTTCGAACATCCTCGAACGCCCGCTCTTCTGGGCGTCGCGCCGGCCACCGACAGATTTTCCCAGTGCGCCGAAGGGCGACGCTGCGGTGGTCGATTTCGTTTTGCATGGGATTGTTATAACGAGCGATGAACGGTTCGCCATGTTTCAACAAGGATCGCCTTCGCGTCTCATTAGGCTAAACGAGGGGCAAGAATTGCAAGGCTGGACCGTGCGATCGATCCTGGGCGATCGCGTGTTACTAAGGAATAACGATCGCTTACTCGAGTTGCGCTTCGTCGATCGTGCTCCGGCGCGTGACCAATCCGGCGCGAGCGCGGCTCCAGCCCCAGATAGAGTGTCGCCGAGCCGTCCGGTGCGATAAGACGGCGGGCACGGCAACCGAATGACCGGCTGCGAGGGCGCACATCATAAACCATTGTTTTTTCGATAAAATTAAGCACGTATCATTTTCGACAACAAGGAAAATCAATTAATTGAGCCGCCCTGCTGCTGCATTTTATTAACCAAAGATCTTTATCGTGCTCAGCCGGCAGTTGGGGGAGCGCCAGGATGTGGCGTACCGGGAATGCGTGTCGTGACCGTGTCGGTGGCCTGACGAATCTCGTCGTGCTCGCTGGCGCAATTTTTATTGCCGCATGCACCGAACCGCCAATTGCCCGGGAGCCGGCAGTCGCGACAACTGCCGTTGGAACCCAACAGCGATCGGCAGCCGACGTCGCGCGATCGGATCCGATCCCCCCAGACCAATCGTTGGCCCGGCCACGACCCGAACAGCCGGTCATCGTTCGCGGATCGGGGGCACTCTTGCGAATGTCGCCGCCAGTGCGGGCCGATGCCGAGACCGCGCCTGACGGCGATATCGTCCTCAATTTCGTGAACGCCGACGTGCGCGAAGTGGCGCGCGCCGTGCTTGGCAGCCTGCTGAAACTCAACTACGTGGTCGATCCGCGGGTGCAGGGCACGATCACCGTCCAGACGAGCCGACCGCTTGGCCGCGATGCCGTATTGCCGACGCTTGACGTCGTTCTGCGCACGAGCGGGTTTGCATTGACCGAGAGCGGGGGGCTTTATCGGATAACGCCGGCCGAATCCGCGCCGCGCGCCGATGCCGCAGCCGGCAAGGTAACCGGTGGCCGCCCGCTGTCGAGCGGAAGCGCGATCCAAGTCGTTCCACTGCGCTTTACCTCGGCGCTCGAGGTGAGGAACCTCATCGAGGCGTTTCTTCCGCCCGGTGCCGGCCTTCGGGCCGATACGACAAGAAACGTGCTGCTGCTTCAAGGCTCGCGCGAAGAGCTGGCTAGCGTTCTTGACCTGATCGAAATGTTCGATATGGACTGGCTTAGCGGCAAGTCGTTCGCGCTCCACCCGCTCCATTCCGCACAAGCCAAAGCACTGATACCGGAACTCGAGAGCATCTTTGGCGATCCTGCCGAGGGACCTAACGCAGGCGTCGTCCGTTTTATACCGATCGACCGGATGAACGCGATCCTGGTCGTCGCCGCTTCGCAACTCAATCTTAAACGGGCGCAGGAATGGATTGACCGTCTCGATCGCGGCGGAGACGAGGATACGCAACGCATCCATGTCTATTACATCCAGAACAGTCGCGCGGTTGATGTTGCTGCGGTGCTCTCGGAGCTACTCTCGCCGCGCGACGTGCGTGTCGTTCTGCCCGCCACAACGCCGGTTTTTCCTCAAGTCGAGCTGCGGTCGTCGCGCCCGGGAGAGGAACGACGCGAGTCGGGCGCTGGGTCAACTTCGGATGCGGGCACGTCATCGGATCGCGCGTCGATGGGCGGCGGTGACCGTTTGGGCTCGGTGTCGACATCAGGTTCGACACGCTATGGGGCACGCACACCGCGTGGCACGCCCGGTGGCGCAGGCCTACCGGGGCCGAGCCTTGGCGTTGGCGGATATGACCTTTTCGGCGGTCCAGACGATCGACAGCCCCGGATGCGTGTAGTGGCGGACGAGAAAAACAACGCGCTCGTGATTTACGCCACACCGCGTGATTACCGCATGATCGAAGCGGCCGTTCGCAAGCTCGATGTCCTTCCCTTACAGGTGGTGATCGAAGCGACGATCGCCGAAGTGACCTTGAACGACAGCCTCCGCTACGGCACCCAGTGGTTCTTCAAGACCGGGAACAACAGCGTCGTCCTGACCAATTTGCGGAACAACGATATCGGCGGCATCTTCCCTGGCTTCAATTATTTCCTCTCCGGAGGCGATGCACGGGTCATTTTGAGCGCGCTTTCCGACGTTACGGATCTCAACGTCATTTCGTCGCCGACCTTGATGGTGCTCGACCATCAGACGGCCACCCTCCAAGTCGGCGACGAGGTACCGATTACCGTGCAGCAGGCCGTGAGCACGATCAATCCGGACGCCCCGATCGTAAATTCGATCCAGTACCGCGATACGGGCGTCATCCTTCGCGTCACGCCACGCGTGAACGCGAGCGGGCTCGTTACGCTCGAAATTCAACAGGAGGTCAGCGACGTCACCGAGACGACAACGTCGGGTATCGATTCGCCGACGATTTCCCAGCGGAGAATCGTCAGCAACGTCGCGGTTCAGGCAGGTGACACCGTCGCGCTTGGCGGCCTGATCCGCGATACGAAGTCGAAAGGACGGACGGGGCTGCCATTCCTTTCCGAGATACCGGTATTGGGCTTCTTGTTTGGAACGAAAAGTGCAGTGTCGCTGCGCACCGAACTACTCGTCATGATCACGCCGCGCGTTATCCGCAATCCACAAGACGCCCGGGATATGACCGAAGAGCTGCGAACCCGGCTACGATCGGTTGGCGCGTTAGAACGCCGACGCCCGTAAAGGTTGCCTGACCGTGCGTCGTCATCGTGCACGCGGCATCGCCCTTCTTACTGCGTTGTGGGTGACGATGCTCCTGGCGGTGATTACGACGGCGCTGCTTTCCTCGACGCGCACCGAAGTTCATTTGGCACGGAATATCTACGACGCCGCGCGTGCTCGTGCCGCCGCGGAGGCCGGCGTATCGCTAGCGATAAAGGCACTGGTCGATGACGACATCGGCTTGCGACGATGGGACGGCCGGCCACGCGTTGCGATGTTTGGCCCAGCACGGTTGACGACCTCGATCCAGGATGAAGCCGGGAAGATCGACATCAACGTCGCCGAGGGCGAAATTCTGCGCCGATTGTTTGACATGGCGGGTATCCAACCGGATCGCGCACGCACAGTTGCCCAATCCATCGTCGATTGGCGGGATAAGGACGATGCGCGCCAGCCGAACGGTGCCGAGATAGACAATTATCACGCGGCAGGCATGGTGTATGGTCCGCGTAACGGTCCGTTCGAGACCTTGAATGAGTTGCGCCTCGTTCTTGGCGTCAGGGCCGACATTCTCAGGGTCGCCGGGCGATATCTCACCGTCACGACCGGGAGCAAGCAAGTCGATCCCGTCACGGCGCCGGTCGAGGTTCTCCTTGCACTTCCCGGCGTCACCTACGAGCAGGCGGCCGCCATTGTTGGCGCCCGTGAATCCATAGACGGGGGAACCGCGGCGGAAACGCGATTACGCCTTCCTCCCTTAGCATCGACCACCGCACCTTATCTGGGCCAATCGCGACGTGATGCCTACACCGTCGAGGTTCGCGCCGACACAGATACGGGCGCGATTTTTGTGCGGCGGGCTCTCGTCACGATCGACCGGCGAAACGATCCGCCGTTCTGGCTGGTCAGTTGGGAGCAAGGAGAGGTTTCTTTTTTTGAGTTGCTCCCCGTCAGCAAGAGTCGGACAGAAATGGGTAATTGAACGCGTCGGTGACCCAGGAGCGGGGGGATATTCTGAGCGAGATTTCGGCGATCCTCGGCCACTGACCGAGGCTTTTTGAGTACGACGGCATGTTCACGGAGATAACGCTCGGAAAATTCATTTAGTGTTGGCCGTCGACGTTCCTGCTGCCGTGCTGCGCTCGGACCGTCACCCTGTGCGACCGCCAACAACCAGCGCTGGGCGATCTCGCGCGCGTGGCTTGCGCTGACGAAAGGGAAGTGGCCGATGGCCGGGCGTCGCTCACGGCCATGCCGAGTGCGATAATTGTGAAGTCAGGCCTTGCACCCCTTGGGCGTAATCTTCAAGTGAAACCCCGGCAGCTCGCTGTCGCGGATGATCGCGTCACGATCGGCGGACGTGGCAGCCTGTGCTATGGCATTGGTCAATTTTCTCTCGGTCATGGGGTACTCCATCTGTTTGCGTTGTCGCGGTTGGCCACCACCTTCTAGGTCGCAGCCAGGTCGCAACAGAGGGAGCATGGCGCTATCTCGTGGATGCGGTCGTCCTAGTTGAAGAGCTCGATCGTCCTGGCCAATCGACTTAGAGCGCCAATGAAGCATGACTTGGGCGTGTCCCTTGACCAGACTTTTGATCAGAGGGTCGTGGGTTCGATCCCCGCCGGACTTACCAAGTCTTATCAATAGATTGTTGTGGAAACTTCAGAAGAAATCTAGGTCACGATTTCGCGTTGCACCCGCTGTGCACCGCCATCGCGGCGGCGTTTTACGATCGCGGCGCGCAGGCGCGGTCGGCGTCACCTCTCGGGCCCGTCCAAAGGCATCAGCGCAACCGCGGGGCGACGGGGCGCAGTCGTGCGACCACGCTCGTAGTCTCCCGCCGGCATACTTCGCTCACGCCACGCGACGATCCGCCTCTCCGCCGCCTCGTGGTCCCACGATTTAGGGCGAAGCCCGCGGTTTCGGCTTCCGGGACCGATGGCTGCGGGCTTGTATCAAAGAATGAGCGCTTCGATTGGCCGCGGAATCAACCCCTTGTCGGGCCACGGGGACTGCACCACGTTGATGCGACGAGGAAGCCAGCGTCAGTTTGCGCAAGATCTCGCTCAGCTTGGCGACGTCGCAGGCCATCCCCATCCATCTGAGACGCGTGGCCTGGATAATCCGGCCGCCTATGATCGACGAGACGCCGATCATGGCTGACGTCGACCGCAAGGCGATCACTCACGTCATGGCGACGGCCCGCGTCGAAGCGCCCGATGAGGTAACGGAGCTTATGATCCTTCTTTCACAGGCCGTACTCGCGCAAACCGACGGCGTCGAATGCCGTCCCGCGCTGCGACATCGGAGAGAAGCGATGAATTAATCGCGATTTTTCCGACTCCGGTCGTCCGATCGCGACGTCAATGGACGGTCTGGCGCATAAAATTCGGAGACCGATCTGACGGTACGAACCGAGGTTGTTGCGGCGATTCAACGGTGCGACCTGCTATCCTGCGCAAATCGGTGCGAAGCGGCGGGCCGCGCAGAGAGATTGCGGCACTCGCAATTGCTTGATCTTGACTGTCACTGTGGATTGCGCACAGGAGCCGGCCCTGCCGCCCTTCAGCGTGTATGCCGGTAGACGTTTCTTTTCATTCGGCGCGACATCACCGCCATAACTTGATCACGGCATTGTCGCATCACTCGGCGCCGCGACGTTCAATAATTGGAACAGAGGAAGGCTCTACATCGCATTTCAACGAAGCACCGGCTTTATGATCACCGCAGTGGTCATCCTTTTGTTCGGATTGATGCCGCTCGGGAATTCGATTTCGCCACGCCGGATTACTGTCGGCGGCGCCGATTTCTCGCCGTTGTGGATGCCGCCGTACGTAATCGCATAGATCGGAATCGTCGTTCTTCTGAGCGGGTGGATCGTGGTCGGCGTAGCCGGTTCGCTCATTTCCCCGATATTCGGATGCTGACCGCGATGCCGGCGGCGACAGTGCGTTTGGATCCAATTCGCTTTTCGTCTCCTGCGGCACCGGCGGCGGGGGCGGGGGCGGGAGCAGGCTGGTTCGCGATGCCTGCGGCCGTGCAAGCGTCTCGGCGCATGGACGTGGGCGCGCCAAACATCGCTTGGTTGTCGCGACTCCATAGGGCCGGGTATGATCGGCGTCGAGATCCGCAACTTGCGGAGGCCACGCGTGGAGATATGGCCGCGCCGCCTCGGTTGCAGCAAACAAGATTCGACAGATCCGACGATTGGATCGGAGTGGCGATGACTGTCGCCATCGAGGCTGCCGCGCGACTGGCGTGCAAACGCCTTGTGGCGCGGGGCGTGCCGCTCGTCGAGGCGAATGTCATGGCCGAGCTTGCGGCTCTATACGTCAATGCGTGCATGGTCGCGCACCAATTTCGAAATCAGGGCGAGCGCCAGCCGGCCCACGAAATTCATGCAGTTCGTCCGCTCAACGATACCCACTCGATGTCGACCTACGCCGAAATCCTGGGTCGAGAACGTCAGGACGACGAAAGTTCGTCGCCATCGCAGAAATCGCTCGAAGCGGTCATGCTGGCTGAACCGGCGCTTGCCGCCGTACCGGCGCGCAAGCCGGCGGGCAGAGCGGCGGCGTCGATCGATCCCTGGGTAACGCGGCAGCAAGCCAACGCCGATCTGGATTTGCCCCCGGTTTTGAAGCGGGCCTGATCCTTAGGTTGTCGTTTTGTCGACCTCGATGGCGTGATCGCCGGATTGGTGTGGGTACCCGCTTTGGTGCCCTCGCCGGGGCGGCGTCGGCACCGACATCTCAGATTACCGCCTTGGTATGCTTAACCTATGATTCTTCAATCATAATTATTTAAGGTAAATATTAATAAAATCCCCGACTGATGTTGACCGTCGAATGCGAGCTGTTAACCTGTTGGGGTAAGAAATCAAAAACTATAATAAAACAATCATAAGTTGCCGAATGCCTGTACATGATCAGAGGTAGGCGGCGACGGTCCCTGCTTCATGGGTCTCACGCTCGCGGAGGAAAACGACCGAAATTTAGCGCCTCCAGATCCGATCGCAAGTGCTCTCGATCGTACTTCGCATCCGAGGCAGCACTTGGGAAGCAAAGGATCGACGCCACATCGAATGGTCCTACGTTATCGATGGTGGTGCCATGTTATCGAAGAGCAGGATTCTCCCAATCGGACGCAAGTTTCTAAGTGCAACGATATCGTCGAGACGTACCAACGGACAACGCGCGGTACGGTCTCGTCTGACAGACGGATATGATTCTGGTCGTTGGCGCGGATGGTTAGGACCAATCAAGCAATGGATCGCAAGGGGCGATGGCGCCGCGATAGTCCTCGCCACGAGGAACAACGAATCCGGCGCAGTTGCAGTTTATATTGGAATCATTACCGCGTTGCTGATCGGGTTCGCCGGGCTGGCGATCGACCTATCGCGCCTCGGAACGCTACAGACCCAACTGCAAAACGCCGCCGACCAGGCGGCGCTCTCCGGCGCGGCCGAGTTAGATGGGAAGGACGATTCGGTGATTCGCGCGGCGCGCGCCGTGTACGGCGAATCCGGCGTCGAGGCGCAGCTCACCGTCAATAATGAGAACATTGCCGGTGAAGGCACGATCACGATCACCCGATTCCGATTGCTGAGCGCAATCCCTCCAGACACGACCGCGATCGACTGCCCGGTCTGGGTCAGCAGCTTCGCGGCGGCGCAAAGCTATACGCCCACCGGCGGCGGAGCGCACTGCGCGAACGGCTGGCAGAACGTCCGGTTCATTGAAGTGGTTGCCGAGCAGCGAACGATCGACGTTTCGCTGATCGCTGTGCTGCGCAGCCTCGGCGCCGCCTCCGCAACGCAGGCGACGACGACGGCGCGCGCCGTCGCCGGTTTCACGCAATTCGTCTGCCAGGTCGTGCCGATGTTCACCTGCAATCCGTCCGAAAACATCGCCGGCGGCGGGCCGGTCATCATGAACAAAGGCCAGATGCTTCTCATGAAGGCGGGCGGCGGCAAGGGAGCGCAATACGGGCCGGGGAACTATGGACTGCTCGACCCGATCTTTGACAACCAAGGCGCCAAGAGCGTCGCGGAGAATCTCGCCTCGGCCGGTTCGGAAGGATGTTTCAGCGTGTCCGGAGTGGAGGTCAATCAGGGCCAGAAGACCGGCCCGGTGAAGACGGCGGTGAACACGCGCTTCGACATTTACGATAACCCGAATTTCAGCGGCCAGCAGGGAAACGACGAGTTCCGACCGGCGCGGAATGTCACCAAGGGCTGCTATGGAATGACGTGCGGGACCACGTACGGAAACTTCAATCAGGACCCATCGCTGTGGGATCCGAACGCCAAGGGCGCGCCATTTCCGCGCGCGGGTTGCTTTTACAACGGCGCCTGCAGCGAATCGTGCTGGAGCGGCGAATGCCGGATGAGCGCCAATACCGATTGGTCGGCACAAAACCGGACGACGTACTGGTCGATCAATCACCCGAACTCGGTCGCGCCGGGAGTCACGCCAACCGGAAATCAATATAGCCGCCCCGCCAATTGGGACGATCCGAGCTTCACGAGATATGACACCTATCGCTGGGAGATCGACAGCGGCCACGTCCCCGACCGGACGCGCGATGATGGACCCTCGCAACCATGCGGCGCCGACCCGGGCGGTTATCCGGCGTCATACAACGCCTCGTGCAGCGATGGCGAACAGGGCCGGCCGAGCAACTACACGGGCGGCACGCTCAGCGACGAGCCGGAGCGGCGGATTATCATCATCGCGGTGGTCAATTGCATCGAGCACGGCCCGATCAACGGCAACTCGACACCGCCGCTGCCGGTCGAGCAATACGCCAAATTCTTCGTCACCGAGCCGGTGGATATTCACTCCGGCAATACCAATCAGGATATCTATGGCGAGTTTGTCGGGTTCGTCTCGCCGGGCGCCGACGACGGGATCATCCGCGATGTCGTACAGCTTTATCGGTAAACTTTTTCGGAACCGTCCGTCGTTAGTGGGAGGATCGCCGTGGCAAGGACGATCGCTCGGTTTTCGGAATCGGCGTCCTCGTGGCCGTACTCGGATTTGACGGCGTGGCTGTAGCGCAAGGGAAGGGGCAGGATCATCGCGGCAGTGGGACAATGGTGATCGGCGGCCTAGCGGCTCCAGCCAAGGCGCCGGCCGTGTTAATGCTCCAACGCGACTCGGCCTCCCTGCCGCCGGGATTGGCGATGCAGATCCGACGAACCGGCAGTCTTCCACCCGGACCGGCGCAGCACGAGCGACGCACCGGCTCGCCGCCGCTTGGGTTGGTCAAGCGCTGCTAACGTCCAGGTCCACCGCTGACAGCAAGGCAACCCTCGTTCGGCGCCGACGCATGAAACGGCAATTCATCGGGCGGCCCCGAAACATCCCGCCCTGCTGATTGGCAAAATTCCGCACGCCGCCGCGAACGACCAATGCGTCGGCCTGCGCCGCCAGAGCGGCGGCGGTTTGTGCTGCGGTGGTTTTGTGTTATTGATCTCCTCACGCGTCGTGCGGGGGCGATCGCGTGCCATCGCCGTCGAAGCGATCGGTGGGCAGTATTTCCAGCACAATATCGCCCCATGCGGAGGGTTCGACCGTCGTTCGGGCCCCGACGCGGCTCTGGTCTTTCCAATGGAGAAGCGCCATGGTCAAGTTTCTGGTTGCCGCCGCTTGGACACAGGGTATCGTCCATCGATCGACGGTGATCTTCGCCTCGTTCGTCGTCGCGTTGGTCGCGACAAGCTTGGGAGTGATCGGCGCCGCGGCGGCGCAAACGCCGTCGCCGGAGTTGGCGAAAAGCCGCGCAGCGTTGGAAAAATACCAGGATCCGCTCGTCGCCGTCCGCGACGGGTATTTCTCCACGGTCGGCTGCGTCCACTACGCCGACGGCGGGATGGGCGTCCACTTTCTCAATGTCGGTCTGATTTCGCCTACGCCCGATCCGCTCAAGCCGCAGATCCTGGTTTATGAGCAGGATGGAACCAAGCTCCGCTTGGTCGCGGCGGAATGGTTGATTCCGTTGGCGACGGGCGTGAAGGAGCGTCCGACCCTTTTCGGGCAACCGTTCGAGGGCCCCATGGAAGGCCATGAACCGCTGATGCCCGCCGATCTTCATCACTACGATCTGCATGTCTGGCTCTTCAAGGAGAACCCCGCCGGAATGTTCAAGGCGATCAATCCCAACGTGAAGTGCACCGACGCGATCGGCTATTCATTGCTCGAAACGCCGACCAAGACGGTGCCGCACCCCGTCGCGAAGTAGCGGTTGTCGACGACCAATCGTGCGCGAATGGCCGCTTCGACGAGCGTTCGATGCCCGATATGCTCGTCAAGCTCTACGCGCTGCCCGACCTCGGCGACGCGCTCACCCGGACGAGGCGCGCACGCGTCGAGATCCGTCGGCCCAATCCGTGGGAAAAGGCACCGCTTCTCGCCTGGATAGGTGACGTTTTCGGCGCGACCTGGGCCGCCGAATGCGAGGCAGCCTTCGCCGCCAATCCGCCGTCGTGTTTCATCGCCAGATCCGGCGACGCCATCGTCGGGTTCGCCTGCCACGACTGCACGCGGCGAAATTTCTTTGGGCCGACGGGCGTAGCCGAGCAGTCGCGCGGGAAGGGGATCGGGAGGGCGCTTCTGCTCTCGTGCCTGCATGCGATGCGCGCCAACGGATACGCGTATGCCATCATCGGCGGCGTCGGCCCTGCCGACTATTATGCAAAGGCCGTTGGCGCGACCTCGATTGAAGGCTCGTCGCCCGGCATCTACGACCGCGGCCTCGCCAACCAGCAAAAGTAGGCTGGGGCAGGCGGCGCGGCTACATCGCTTCGGCGGCCGACCGATCGGCCCAATCGGGATGCGCCGCGATCTGCTGCTGGTAAGTGCTCGGTTGGGAGTCGATCACGACGAAGAGGACGAATACCGCGGCGATCAAGACCGCCGTTGCCCATGCCAGCGTTCTCAGGATGCGCCGGCACTCCGCCAGATGCTCGCGCTCCCAGCCTTTTGCGTCGATCGATTGCGATCTCGTCCTCATCGGCTTCCTCTTCCTGTCTCAACGCAGCTCCACGCGTCACCGCATCATTGTGGCACCTACTGTGTAGTTTGGTTGCCGACGCGCCACCCACAAGCGCCGCTGCAATGCGCTGAGCCCGACTGACGGCGAGGAGCGCTCGATGCTGCGGCCCTCTTCGCGCCGGGTGACATAAGGATGACATCGCGTGGACGTTCAAGCGGCGCGTGACAAGTGAGCGACATAGCTCACCAAGCCGGTGCCGGTTCGCGGTCCAGCGCCCATATAGACGGCGCGAGCGTTCATGACCAATGGGCCGTCGCCAAGGCACGCATTCACGCACATCATCGTCGACGGCGCGTGCCGGCCGGTTCCGGGAGGTACGCAACATGACGCATCTCAAACCGCGGTCGCGAGACCGCATTCGATTCGATGCCATAAGATTCGCGGCGGCGGGCGCGTTGTACCTCGCCGCGACATCGCCTCTTGCGGACGCCGTGGCGCAGACAATCTGCCTTCCCCGAAAGGAACTTGGAAAGCGGCTCGAGCAATCGTTTTCCGAGCAGCCCTTTGCTTACGGCGTGACCGAGGACGGGGCGCTGCTCGAAGTTTTCTCGACCCGCGACGGTCTTACCTGGACGCTGGTCATCACCAGCGCGAGTGGACAAAGCTGTGTGCTCGCCACCGGCGACAGTTGGACCACGCTGCCGGTACGGCTGAAGCGCGAACTTCCGGTCTAGCGCGAACTCATGTGGCGAGGGCGTCCAGCGGACGGCGAGCCACGTCCGGCGCGACGTTGACCAGGGCGCACAACCGCTCGAACTCGCGCGCTGTCTTTCCGAGCTCGCTGCCCGGCGCGCCGACGACATTGTGGGCGAGCCGCAGAGCGGTGCGCGCCTTTTTCCATGAGTCGCACTCGCGAACGACCTTTCGCTCGAGAGCAGGCGCCGCGGTGGCCCAATCGGCGCTGAGCGCGGCGATGTACTCGCGAAGATACTGTTCGGCCTTGCGAGCGTCGATTTCCGGGAAACGATTTAGCTCACGGACGACGGCGTCGAGCCGCCCGCGCTCTCCGAGGCTCAGGCCGCCGTCGGCGAACGCGACCAGCGCGCAAGCCGCCACCACCGCCTTGACGAAGCCTTTGCTGCGGTAACGCTCGATTTCCGACCGGAGCTTGTCCAGCAGGTTCATGGATCCTCGGCGCGCGGCGGGCGAGTCGGCGCACCGGGTAGTGTATCCGGGACGACGCGGCCATGCACGCCGCTGTTTGGCGCGCGGAAGGCGAGCCAGAGGCGCGTCAGTGCGGGATGAGATCGCTAATGTAGACGAGCGCGCCCACCGAGGCGGCGAAGATACCGGCGATGGCCAATCCAGTCCAAACGATCGATTCGAGCGACTGTCGCAACTCGGCGCGCTGTTGCGCCTGGCGGGCCGCTCGCGTAGCGAGCAATTGCTGCGCCCGATTTTCCTGGGGGTCTGGCGAGAAGAGCCGCATCATCCCTCACAATTGCCGGGAAACCTGCGCCGACCGGATTTGGCGCGCAGCATTCGTTTGATCGCGATGTGCCACGATACGGGCCGGCTTTTAAACTTCGATGAATTGATCCCCACGACCGCTTCAAGCGGGCGTGCTTCGCGCCTGGCGTCTGCAAGCGATTTGGATGAAACGCTTTACTGCGACGTAACCGGAGTGTGGGCCCGCGTGAAGTAGGCGGCGGCCATCCGCCCAATGAGAACGCTGCCGACTATTACTCCGCCCAAAACCATCGTAAGGCCCAGCATCTCGAAACTGGATAATCCGCTCGTCGCTAGGTAACTGACCTGGCACGTAAAATCCTGCGTCATTGCGACCTCCGCCGGTATCCGGAAAATAATATCAAATGCCCGCGTTACTATAAAGTTAACGATTGCCGATCATCCTCGTTGGCCGAACCGTTGGGCGGTCATGCGCCCTTCGAGGAGGCCTCGAAATGCTCTTCTATGCGCCGAAGTACGGATACTTGCCGGCCAACCAGATCCGGCGGGTTGCGCATTCCTACGACGAGTGGTCGCTCATCGACGCCGACGGGTCGGCTCACCGGGTTTCCTCGTTGACACAGTGCGTCGTGTGGCCGCCGATCCCTGCGCCTCCGGGCTGGCAGGTCGTCAACGCTTGGCCAAATCACAAGGGCAGCGCACCCGAGGTAACGTTGGAGCGCCTCGCGGTCGTCGCCTGGCAGGTGCACGGCAACATCGCCGAGCCGATTGTCTGCAGCCGCATGGCGGAGATTTGGGCGTTGCAGTCAACCAATGGAGGCGCGCTTACCGCGCCGGGGCAGTGGGTGTTCCCGGATGAGGCCGCCTATATCGCCTACGCTCGCGAAGAGTATCGCAAGCGCAGCGTCAAAGAGCAAAGCGCGGCCGACTGATCGGCATCGCCGAGCCGATCAACCCCGCGACGCTTGGTAGCCGAATTTTTCCGCTTCGGACCTACATGCGAAGACGCCGTATGCGGTGTTCGCGTAGTGGCGCGAACCGCGCAGATGGTAGATGCCGCTGCTGCGCTCGGTATTGACCCAAACCACTTGGTCGCCTTTGCACATTTGCGCGGCACCTGATTCGCTTCTGTAGCCCTGAAGTCGGGGCACGCACGCTGCGGCAATGAGCATCGCCGCTACAGCCATAAACTGTTTTATATACATGGACAATCGCCAGGATTGAACGTTAGTGGCGATCAAAGCAGCTTTACGTCCGCTCGGCAACCTGGAAGCCGCCACGCGGTTCGTTGAGCGGACGCACTCGAGAGGCTAGAGGATCCGTTCGAAGCGGAGGGCGATCCGTCGCGCGTCTTCGAGAAATTGGAGCCCCAGACGATCGTCGCGCTGCCATATGACGCGAGCATGGACGGCGCCGAAATCGGCGATCTTCAAGGTTACGACGCTGGCGACCTCGAACAGTCCGGCGGCCTTGATTTGCGCTCCGGCGGGCGATATGTCGACCACCGTGCATTCTACGCCCTTGGATCCGCAGTAAACGCGCCCGCGCAGCGCAACCGACGTCCGCGGATGCTCGCGGCGTTCTGCTCTTCGGGCTATGTCATGGGCCATGATGTCTTGAAGGATCCGCATTCTTCGCCTAGCGGTTGGAGTGGGGTGGTGTTCAACCGAAACGAAAAGTGGACTGTCCGAACGGCCCTTTATTTGATAACTAGGGCAAAATGGTTGCGCAAACGTTAGCGAATAAGGTTGACGTGCAGTCGGCCGAATCCGTGCAAAATCCGTCTAAATTGCGCTTCCAATGGTCGATCGCCGTACCAGAAAACTTTGAGGTGCCAATGCGACGAAAGACGTTTCCGATCGCGGTCATCGGAATTCTCGCCGCGGTATTCGCGGGTTCGGCTGTCTCGGGGACTTCGCCTGCAACCGCTCAAGAAGTGCTGCGTTCGGCTCCCGAAATCGCCCAATGCCTGTGCCTGGAGCAAGATATCGCCCGGCTGTACGGCGAATATGCGCGGGTCCGTGACCAGTTCAATGCAAGCGCCGACGAGGCTCGAAGCGTTGCCGCCGAACTCGAACGCACGCGCGGCGCCGTCAACGTGGCCGATGAGCGGTCAGTCGATGCCTTCCGCCAGAAGGTCATCCAGCTGCAGTCGATCGAGGCCCGGCGCGACCAGCTGATCCCGAGCGTGCAGGAGGCGGCCGGCCAGCATAACGCGAAGGTCGGCGAATTCCAGCGTCGATGCGGCGGAAGATATTACGACGGCGCCCTGTTGCCGCAGGTCAGGGCAACACTCAGCTGTCCCTCGCAATAGCGGCCGCTCGCCGCTCGCGGCGTTTCATGCGATAATGCCTTGCTCGCTGGCAAGGAAGCTTATCCCATGCGCAAAATCGGCATCCTCGCTGGGCTTATGGCGTTGATCATGCTGGCGCCGGCCGACGCGGTTGCGCACAGCAAGAGTCGCTTCTTTTTTGGCGTCACGCTCGGACCGTTCTGGTATGGCCCGCCGGCCTACTACTACGCCCCGCCAGCTTACTATTACCCTCCGCCGGTCGCCTATTACCCGCCGCCTCCGGTTTATTACCCGCCCGCCTCCGTGTACGGCGCCGACTGCCGGCCCATCCAAGGTCGCGGCGAGGACACCGGGCGGATTTACGATGGCATCGCGTGCCGGCAGCCGGACGGGACCTGGCGCGTCACGCCGCGCTGAACCGGCGAGGGTTGCGAAGAAAAAAGCCCCGCGTGGTAGAGCCGCGCGGGGCTTCGAGTTTCAGCGCACATGGAGACAGGCTCGGCAAACGCCAAGCCGATCATTCAGATCGCATGATCGCGGCGCTTGCACGTTGATCCAGATCAATTCGCCCCAACGCGTGCCTTCGTAACTTTTTATCAGGTAATGGCCGAGGGCAATCGCATGTCTTGGGGTGAAGCGCTTTATTTGGCGATGGCGGTGTCCGCATTCGTCGCGTTCATCGCCACGTTGGCCTACGTCGAGCGGACCTGGAAGCAATAGGGCGAGAAGGCGCCCGTCAGCCGTTGGGAGGCATCCATTGCCCCTGTCGCGCGGCGACCGCGCGACGGAACGTGTCGGGTATCGACACTGTGCTATCCCGCGCGTAGTCGAAATAGACCAGCACCGAAGTGCCGATGGCGAGCGATCGTCCCCCCGCTGCCGCCACCTCATAGACGAGATCGAAACTCTTGCCCCCTAAGCGCGACACGCCGCAGCCGATTTCGATGGCCTCGGCATAGAAACTTGGCGCGCGGAATTTGCAGCTCGTCTCGGCCAGGATGACCGGTAGTTTCCGTGGATCGTCGATCCCCAGCAGTTCGGAGAGATATCGCGTGCGCGCGGTCTCGAACCATGTGAAGTAGACCGCGTTGTTGACGTGACCAAGAACATCGAGATCGCGAAACGTCACCGTTTCAGCGATCACGAAGGGATAGGTGGAAGCCAGCGCCATTAAGTCCCTGCCGTTTGAAATGTTTGCCCCGATTGCGCGATCCCTAGCACACGCAGCATGGATCGGCGACGACGCTACTCCGGCGCATGTAGAACGCGCAGGACGGAGCGTCCGTTCTCGAGCACCGACATGGCAAGCGCGTCGGCACCGAGAAACGCCAAATGCGAGCGCGAATAAGGCGGCAGGAACCGGCGAAAGATCTCCGATCCATCGCTCGCCTTCAAAACGTAAACGGAATCCTTCACCTCGCCGATGGACAAATGACCGCCGACGCTGATCGCGATGAATCGCCCTTTGGGATCGATGGCGACGGCGTGGATCGATCTGCCCTTCGGTACCTCGTGGAGTCCGGCGCCCGTCGGCAGCGACCAGCGGACCCGGTAGCGGCCTGCCTCGCGATAAGTGTCCCACGCAACCCATCCGCCAGCGATGCGACGAAAGCCATTGCCCGAAAGTGCGATGCCTCCAACGCTGATCGGCCCCCAGACTACGGTCCCGGCATCGTCGACCGATAGAACCTCGTCGGGATAGCGGGACAGCACGGCAACACCGCCGACCGCGTCGTACGACATCAACTGCAGTTGCGCACTAGCCGGCTGATCGATGGCGATCTCGCGGTCCGGCGCGCCATCGAGCCTACGCACGACCAGGACATTCTTGAATCGCTCGTCTGCGTCGCGACGGCGATCGAGCCAGGCGATGGCCTGGCCATCCTCGGAAATCAACGGCGCCCAACTTGGAGCGTCCGAAGGCGGCTCGACGCGCAAAAACGGCACGCCGCCCGGGCGGCGAAAGTAATGCTCGAACCCGCCATCGTCGCGCCGATAGGTTCGATACAGCACCGCACCGCCAGGTCCCACCGAGTCGATGGCGCTGCCGGCAGGCCCTATCATGATAGGCTCGGCGGCGAAGTCGCATTCGGGCAAGCGGATCGGCGCCATGCGCTCACCGCCGCTGGTCGCCACCCACGCCTCTCCAGAGCGTTCGTGCGCGACGCCGATGCCCGAGCGCAACTGCACCAACGAAACATCGGCCCTCTCGCACTGGACCGGCCACTTTCCGGTCTCGCGCGCCGTCTCGGGCTCGATGAGGAAGTACTTCGGAATTTCGATCTGGTACACCCAATTGATCGCCATAGTCGCCGGCACGAAAGCGAGTATCGCCGCCAAGCGGCGGATCAGCCCGGGCCGCCACAAGATGATGAGCAGCAGCGCGAAAATTCCCAGCTGAGCGGCGAATGCAAAGCCGACATCGGTCAGTCGCCATAACGGGTCGCGCGACCCGCGCCATTCGACGATTTCCTGCCACAACGCGATTCCCCAAGGGACCACGCCGTGACGGCCGACCAGCGGAACGATGTACACCGCGAACGACAGCACAAGCGCCGTGATGAGACTGCGTCGCATCGCTGTCCTTATTCAAGCGCTCGAATGACGCTCAGCGCCCGTAATCCGGGCCGATGATCGGCGGTAGCGTGCCACGGTCGCGATCCCGTCCAGTCAACAAGTCCAGCGGCGAATCCTGCGGCGTGGGTTGCTGTTGTGGCGTGGCCGGTTCGGGGAGCGCCCCGCCGCTTCGTTTGCGCACAAGTACCGCAAGCGGTTGGGCCGCTAACAAGGTGCTGCCATAGCCGACCGGCCGCCCGGACCCGTCAAGCGCCAAGACCTCGAGCCGGTAACGATGGTTCTGGAACTCGCCTGGGCATGGGGCTTGATAGTCGCGCGCCGCGCCTGCGGCGATGCCACCGGCGCTGGCCGGAACCGTCGTCTCCCATGGCGTGTGCAGCAAGGCATCGATGTTGGTGATTTTGATGCGATAGTTCGCCACGCCGTCAGGCCGATTGGCGATCGAGACCGCCGGCGACACTCCGAGCCCGCACAGGTTGCGCTCGCCGAGCTGCGCCGACACGGCAAGCGGCGTCAGGTCAGGATAGGGCGAGGGGCGGGGCGCGCACGCCGAGGCGGCGATCGCCAATCCCATGGCCAGCGTGCATCTCCCAAGTCTGGCTCCGGCTAAAGCCTGCGGCGAATATCGCTTCAATCCGTGCATGCCGATGTTTTACCTTGCGCGCCGGTCACGGGAAACCACGGAATTGGTCAATCGAAAAGCCATGATCTTCTTGGGCGGTAGCGTCGGGCGATGAGCGAAACCGTCGACTGCGTCGTCATCGGCGCCGGCGTCGTCGGTCTTGCCGCGGCCCGCGCGCTGGCGCTCGCCGGGCGCGAGGTCGTGGTCGTCGAGTCCGGCGCGGCGATTGGTACGGAGATCAGCTCGCGCAACAGCGAGGTCATCCACGCCGGCATCTATTATCCAACCGGCAGTCTGAAAGCGGCCCTATGCGTGGCCGGAAAGGAGACGCTCTATCGCTATTGCGGCGAGCGCGGCATCGCGCACCGGCGCTGCGGGAAGCTCATCGTCGCGACCGCCGAGGCGCAGATCCCCAGTCTCGAGAAACTTCGCCGGCAGGGAACGGCCAACGGAGTTGACGATCTCGCGATGCTGACCGCAAGCCAAGCGCGCGCGCTCGAACCTAATCTGCGTTGCGCCGCTGGGGTCCACTCGCCGTCGACCGG
Organism: Alphaproteobacteria bacterium; assembly: GCA_035457725.1. Lineage (GTDB taxonomy): Bacteria > Pseudomonadota > Alphaproteobacteria > CACIAM-22H2 > CACIAM-22H2 > DATFES01. The sequence goes on from DATIBC010000107.1 coordinate 23,508, forward strand.
CATCATCGACAGCCACGCGCTGATGCTGAGCTTTCAGGGCGACGCCGAAGCGCATGGCGCCGTCGTCGCTTTCAATAGTCCCGTGCTACGCGGTCGAGCGAGGGATAGCGGGCTGGAGCTCGAGATTGGCGGCGTCGACCCATTGCGGCTAGTAGCGCGCGTGGTGGTCAATGCTGCCGGTCTCGGGGCGCCGGCGCTCGCCCGGCGCCTTCATGGCCTGCCGGCTAATTGCGTGCCGCAAGACTATCTCGCCAAGGGCAACTATTTCGCCCTCGACGGGCGCGCCCCGTTCTCGCGGCTGATTTATCCGATGCCGGAGCCCGGCGGGCTCGGCGTGCACATTACGCTCGATCTCGCCGGCCAAGCGCGCTTCGGTCCCGACGTCGAGTGGATCGACCACATCGATTACGATGTCGATCCGCGCCGCGCCGAGAAGTTCTCCGCCGAAATTCGCAAATACTGGCCCGATCTGCCCGATGGCTCCCTCCATCCTGCATATTCGGGAATACGCCCGAAAATTGCCGGACCGGGCGCTCCGGCGGCCGATTTCGTGATTCAAGGGCCTGAAACGCACGGCATTCCGGGCCTGGTCAATTTGTTCGGCATCGAATCTCCGGGCCTGACCGCGTCGCCGGCCATCGCCGCAAGGGTCGTCGCAATGTTGGCGCGGTGATCGGTGACCCTGTTGCTAGGTTCGCGGTGCGTATCCTCGCGCTCGCATGCAGTCGTGAAAGGCGCGTTCGCGTTCGAGCTGGTCGCGGATCTCGATCTGGCGCAGCGCGGTCTGATCGGGACCGGCCTGGCGCGACGGGCGCTGATTGAGCGCCTCGAGCCGACGCTGCTCCCGTTCGGCTGCGTACGGCCCGACCCGCAGCCGCTGCTCGGCGGTCTGCCGACAAGCTTCGACGTCCTTATTGCGCGTTTCGGCGCTGACGTTTGCTTTTACCCATTCGCTATCACCGGCGGCGCAGCCGACGAGCAGTATCGCCAAGACGGTCGCCCAGACTGTTCGCCGCCATCCTACGTTGCGGCGTTCGGCGCAATCGGCCGAAGGGCTCATGCGCATGGCGCACCTCCGTTATGATTGACTAATATGCGGCCCGAGTTCCGCCGATATGGTATCCGATCGGCGGCCAAAACCAAAAACCGAAACCCAGCGGAGCGTCGTTCAGATGGAGATGCCAGTCAACCAGTTCAAGCGCGCATTAGCCGAGGGGCGGCCTCAAATCGGCCTGTGGAGCAATCTTTGCAACCACATCTCGGCGGAGATCATCGGCGGAAGCGGATTCGACTGGATACTGCTCGACGGCGAGCATGCGCCCAACGAGCTGGCGACGCTGATGGCCCAGATGCAGGCCATCGCCGCATCGGGCAAGAGCGCGCCGGTCGTGCGGCCGGCGTGGAACGATACAGTGCTGATCAAGCGCATTCTCGACCTCGGCGCGCAAAGCCTGCTCATTCCCTATGTGCAAAACGCCGAGGAGGCCAAACGCGCCGTCGCCGCAACGCGCTATCCGCCGCAGGGCGTCCGCGGCGTGGCGACCAGCGCGCGCGCCTCCCGGTTCGGGCGCGTCAAGGATTACCTGAAGCGAGCCAACGCGGAGATCTGTCTCCTGGTCCAGGTGGAGACGATCGACGCGCTCAAGGAGCTGGAAAAGATCGCCGCAATCGACGGCATCGACGGGATCTTCATCGGGCCCGCCGACCTCTCGGCGTCGATGGGCCATCTCGGCAATCCCGGACATCCGGAGGTCATGAATACGATTTCGGACGCCATGAAGCGGATCAAGAAGACCGGAAAGGCCGGGGGGATCCTTTCGCCGCTGGAGGCCGACGCGCGCCGCTGGCTCGCCGAAGGATTCACGTTTGTCGCCGTCGGCAGCGACGGAAATCTGCTGCGCCAAGGCAGCGATGCGTTGCTGCAAAAATACAAATCGTAACATCACGTCAGGGAGACGCGGACGATGAAACCCGATCTGCTTTCGGTGGCGGCGCTTCCGCCGCCGCAGATGGCCGAACTCGACAAGGATTTTACGATTAGGAAACTGCCGCCGCCTGGAGAGCAGCGGGATGCCTTGCTGCGCTCGATCGGCGCGGCGACGCGGTTCATGCAGACCACGGGGTTTCATGGCGCCGACGCGGAATTAATTTCGGCCTTTCCCAAGCTTGAAATCATCGCCTGCTTTGGCGTCGGCGTCGACGCAGTGGACGTCGGCTTCGCGACAAAGCGGGGAATCGCCGTCACCAATACGCCAAGCGTACTTAACGATTGCGTCGCCGATCTCGCGATCGGACTCATTCTCGCCGTATCGCGCCGACTGGTCGCCGCCGATAATTACGTGCGGGCCGGCAAGTGGGTCGCGCAAGGCGCCATGCCGCTGGCCACCAAAATGAGCGGGAAGAAGCTCGGCATTCTCGGCCTTGGCCGGATCGGCAAAGAAATCGCCGCGCGCGCCGCCGGCTTCAAGATGGAAATCGGCTATTACGGCCGCAAACCGCAGTCGGACGTCGCATTTCGCTATTTCCCTGCGCTCACCGGGCTCGCCGCATGGTCCGATTTCCTGGTCGTGATCTGTCCTGGCGGCGCCGAAACCAAGGGCATCGTCAACGCACAAGTCATGGAAGCGCTCGGGCCGAAGGGCGTGCTCGTCAACGTCGCCCGCGGTTCGGTGGTCGACGAGCCGGCGCTGGTGGAAGCGCTCAACGCGGGTAAGCTCGGCGGCGCGGGGCTCGACGTCTTCGCCGACGAGCCGAATGTTCCGGCTGACTTGATGACCATGGAGAACGTGGTGTTGGTGCCGCATATCGGCAGCGCCACGACCGAGACTCGTAAGGCGATGGCCGATCTCGTGGTGGCAAACCTCAAGGCGCATCTGCGCGGGGAGAAGCTGCCGACGCGCTACAACTGAGCGTCGCGCGAATTCGCCAGCTGCCCCCGCCGACCCGCGCGGTCGGCAGCGGGCAGTTGGCGGCTATGAAGCGATGGCGATCGGTCGCCAGTCGTTGGCAAGCCGCAACCGCGCGCCGGTCTTTTCCTGCAGTTCGTCAAATGCCAGCGCCTCGACCATCTCGCGCACCAACAGCCCCTCGGGTGTCACGTCGATGACGGCGAGGCTCGAGTAAATCCGCTGCACGACGGCCGGCGCTGTCAATGGAAACGTGCAGCGCTCGAGAATCTTCGGTCGCCCGTCGCGGCCGACATGCTCCATGAGGATCCAGACTTGTTTCGCGCCAGCGGCGAGGTCCATGGCGCCGCCGACCCCGGGCGGAATTTTTTCGTTGTCCGTGCTCCAATTCGCAAGGTCGCCGTTGGCGGCCACCTGCATCGCCCCGAGCAGCGCCAGGTCGATATGGCCGCCGCGAATCATCACAAATGCATCGTCGTGGCGGAAATAGCAGCCGCCGGGGAGCAGGGTTACGTACTGCTTCGACGCGTTGATGAGATCCGGATCCTCCGAACCCTTTGGCGGCGCCGGTCCCATGCCGAGGATGCCATTCTCGCTGTGATAGATGACCTCGCGGTCCGACGGCACATAGTTGGCGACCAGAGTCGGCAGCCCGATACCGAGATTGACATAAGCTCCGTCCGGCACGTCTTGGGCGACGCGCATGGCGATCTGGTCGCGCGAAAGCGGCTTGATCATGGCTGGCCAGCCTGCTGCGGATTCGGCACGCAGACGACGCGATGGACATAGATTCCCGGCGTCACGATCGCCTCGGGATCAAGCGCACCGAGTTCGACGATCTCGCCCGCCTGCACCGCCGTCACCGTGGCGGCGCTGGCCATCACTGGCCCGAAATTCCGCGCCGAGGCGTGATAGACCAAGTTGCCCCAACGGTCGGCCCGCTTCGCCTGGATAAGCGCGAAATCCCCTTTGATCGGCATTTCGAGGACGTAATCGTGTCCGTTCAGTCGACGAACTTCCTTACCCTGGGCCAGCATGGTGCCGACTGCCGTCGGCGTGTAGAAGGCGCCGATGCCGGCGCCGCCGGCCCGGATGCGTTCGGTCAGCGTCCCTTGCGGCACCAGCTCGAGCTCGATCCGCCCGGCGGCGTAAAGCTCCTCGAACGCCACGGAGCCGCTGGTCTTGGGGTAGGAGCAGACGATCTTGCGCACGCGCCCCATGGCGAGCAGCGCCGCGAGGTCGGTGCGGCCACTGCCGGCATTGTTCGATACCACGGTGAGCTCACGCGCTCCGTGATCGATCACGGCGTGGATCAGTTCGACCGGAATGCCGGCATTGCCGAACCCACCGATGAGAACCGTAGCCCCGTCGCGAATGCCGGCGACAGCCTCGGCCACGGATTTGACGCGCTTGTCGAGCATGCGGCGAGGAGCCTAGCGGCGCTGCCGCCGCCGGCCAAGGGGCTCCATGGCGGGGCCGCGATTGTCCCGCCGATGCCGCGCGGTCATAATCGCCGCGAAGGCAAGGGAGGACACGACGATGGCGGTAGAGGGAGTCGACCACTACACGATCCTGACCAAGGATCTCGCCGCGACCCGGCATTTCTATTGCGATCTTCTCGGTTTGTCAGAGGGTTGGCGGCCGCCCTTCACGTTCCCTGGACTTTGGCTCTATGCCGGTGGCCATCCGGTCGTTCATGTCATTGCCGGCCGGCCGATACCGGGCAACGGCGATGGAACCGGCGCCGTCGATCACGTCGCGTTCAAAGCTGCGGGCGACGTCGGCGCGCTCAAAATGAAGCTGGAGGCGGAGGGGTTCGAGGTTTCGAGCCGCACGGTCCCGAGTTCAGGCGTGCGCCAACTATTCTGCCGCGATCCGAGCGGCGTTCAGGTCGAGCTCAATTACGCGCCGATGTGATCGTTCGGCGCTCGGCCAGCGCCGCGTCCTCGACACGAATCCGCTCGTAGAGGAGCACCGCGTTCGCCAGTGAAAAGACGATGGCGATCAGCCATTGCTCGAACACCAAGGGCAGAACGGCGATTTCGCCGGCGACGACCGCGTAGTTGGGGTGGCGGAGGTATCGATACGGCCCCGAGCGAATCAGCGGTCGTCCAGGAAGTGTGATGATCCGCGTCGTCCAAAATTCGCCCAGCGTCATCAGCACCCAGAAGCGGGCCGCCTGCAACATCACGAAGATGGTCAGCCATAGGCTGTCGATCGCAGCGTCGGTCGGAACGCTAAGGATAAGCGCGACAAGCCAGCCGGCGTGAAGCACCACCAGCCATGGGTAATGCGCCGCGCCATGCTCGATTCCGCCCAGCGCCATGAGGCGGCGCGTATTGGAGCGCGACAGCCAAAGTTCGGCCAGACGTTGAAAGAGGACGAACGACAGGATCGCCTGCGCCAAGGTCACAGCGTCGGCGCCTCGAGCAAGGCAAAGCCGACGGTGAAACCCGGACCAAGCGCCGACATGAGGTATCGTCGCGCCGGGTGGTGCATGGCACGCTCGAGGACGAACATCACGGTTGCTGCCGACATATTGCCATAATCGTGCAACACTTCGCGCGCCGCGTTAAGCGTCCCTTGCGGGAGATCAAGCGCGCTTTCGATAGCCGCGATCACCTTGGCGCCGCCGGGATGGCAGACGAAGCGATCGATATCTTCCAGCCGGCGGCCATTTTCGGCCAGAAAGCGGTCGAGCGCGCCGCGAAACTCATCACGGACCAGCGCGGGTATATCCCGGGAAAACAGCACCCCGAGGCCGTCCTCCTCGACGCGCCAGCCCATGACGTCGAGCGAGCCGGGCCAGGTATGCTCGCCGGTAGCCACGATCGCTGGACGATCGGCGGCGATTCCTGCGGCAGGCCCGATCAGCGCCGCCGCCGCGCCATCGCCGAACAGCGCTGCCGCGACGATGTTGCTTTTCGATCGATCGGCGCGCCGGAACGTCAGCGCGCACAGTTCGACGACCAGCAACAGCACGTGCGTTCCCGGATCGGCGCGCGCCAGCGCAGCCGCGCGCGATAGCCCAAGAACACCGCCGGCGCACCCAAGACCGAAGATCGGCAGGCGTTCGACGTCGCGCCGGAACGCCAGTCGCTCCAGGAGCAGCGCATCGAGGCTGGGCGTGGCGATTCCGGTGGTCGACACGGTGACGATGGCGTCAACGGCCTCGATCGGGCAGGCGGCCCGCGCGAGGCAATCCCTTGCCGCGCGCTCAAGCAGCGCCACGGCGTTCTCGATGTAAAGCGCGCTGCGCTCGGGCCAATCGTGATCGCGCTCGTACCAATCGAGCGGCACGCAGGAATAACGCCCGCCAATACCGGCGTTGTCGAACACCGGCATCAGGCGCTCGATCGCCGAGCTGTGCCCCTCGAACACGCGATGCGCGCGGCGCGCGATGTCGGCTTGGCGAAGCCGAAAAGGAGGGACGGCGGTCGCCAGCGCCGCCAATCGTGGCATGTAATGCATCGGCAATGGCTCCGGCCTGCCTTGCTCGCTATAAACGTCGGACGGCGCCCGGCATTCCACGGCGACGTACGACCGGCCCATCGCCGGGCGGGGCGGCGACGAGGCGTTTCATGTTTGCGAACTTCGAGCAGCTTAGAATCACGACGCGGGAAGTCGAGATCAACTTTCGGCGAGGTGGCGAGGGGCCGCCGGTCCTGCTGCTGCACGGCTACCCGCAGACGCACGTCATGTGGCGCAAGATCGCGCCGGGATTGGCGCAGCGATTCACCGTAGTGGCTCCTGACTTACGCGGCTATGGCGCATCGTCGATTCCGTCTTCGACAGCCGATCATCGCCCATATTCGAAGCGGGTCATGGGACAAGACATGCTCGAAACGATGCATAGCCTCGGCTTCGACCGGTTCGCCGTCGTCGGGCACGATCGCGGCGGCCGGGTCGCTTACCGCATGGCGCTCGACCATCCCGACGCGGTCGAGAAGCTCGCCGTCCTCGATATCGTCCCGACCCACACGATGTGGCAGACGATGGACAAGGATTTGGCGTTTACGACCTATCACTGGCTCTTCCTTGCCCAGCCCGACGGCCTGCCCGAGCGAATGATCGAGGCCAATGCGACGTACTATTTGCGCGAGACCCTGCGGCGCTGGACGCGTAAGCGCGACGCGATCGAAGAGCAAGCGATCCAAGCCTATCTGGCCGCACTGACGCAGCCGGCGCGCATCCACGCCTTCTGCGAGGACTATCGCGCCGGCGCCACGGTCGATCTTGGCGACGATGCGGCCGACTACGGCCGGCGCATGATCGCCTGCCCGGTGCTGGTGCTTTGGGGCGACGGCGGCATCGCCGCCGAGGTCAAGGGTGAAAGTCCGCTCGAGACCTGGCGCAAGTGGGCGGACGACGTGCGCGGCTGCGGGCTACCGTGCGGGCATTTTTTGCCCGAAGAGGCGCCGGATGATACGCTCGCGGAATTGCTGGCGTTTCTTTGACGGTCAATCGACTGTTAGGCGATTGTCGCCAGCCTGGCTTCGCCCTGAGATCGCGCAATCGACGGCCAATACCTGCCTGAGGATACGATGCATCGTCGAGCGCAGGTCTCGACAGAGGAGGGCCGATGAAGCGACGAACGTTCATCGCGCTTGGCGGCGCCGCCGCCCTCGCTCAGGCGTCGTTGGGCGCCTCGGCGCAACCGCGGCGGCCATTCCGCATCGGCACGTTGAATCCGACCTTTGTCGAATACGCATGGACGCAATCGTCCCTTCATTGGCTCGCCGAATTCGATCTGATGGAAGGAAGGGATTTTCGCACCGAGCCGCGCTTTACCGCGGGCGACGACGGACGTCTGTTCGAGCTGGCATCCGACCTGGTGCGCCTCGACGTAGACGCGATCATAACCCAGGGCGCGCCGGCGATCCGCGCGGTCAAAATGGCGACCGGTACAATTCCGATCGTCATGATCACCGATGGCGATCCTGTCGCCGACGGCCTTATACAAAGCCTTACCCGACCGGGCGGCAACGTGACAGGAGTCGCGATACCAACCGCGGAGCTGCTCGGCAAACGCCTGGAGCTGCTCAAGGAGCTCGTGCCGACACTTGCCCGTGTCGGCGTCTTGGTCAATCCCGATGACGCGGAACGCGAGCGCGACGTCAAAACGCTATCATCGGCTGCGCGACGGTTGGGAGTGCAGATCCAACTTCTTCCGGTGCGCAGCGCGGAGGACATCGAGCCGGCGATTGTCGAGGCGCGCAGCGTGGGTTGCGGCGGTATGATGATTCTGCCCGACCGTACAATTTGGAGTCACACTGGGCGTATCCAGGACATCGCGGCCGGCGCCCTATTGCCGATGATTTTTCCATATCGCTCATATGTCCGTGGCGTGAACAACCAGTGTCTGATCTCGTATGGCCCGGCGCCGGTCGAAGTTGGCCGTCAGATGGCAAGCTACATCCATCGCATCGTTCGCGGCGCCAAGCCTGCCGAACTGCCCATCGAGCCGCCAGCCGAGTACGAGTTGTTCATCAATCTACGCGTTGCGCGCGAAATCGGCATCGCCGTCCCCGAATCGCTGCGCAGGCGCGCCGACAGGGTGATCGAGTAGGGACCCCAATTCCGTCCGGCTCGATGGCGGCGCGGATTTGGCCTTGACAGTTACGTTGATATCAACATTATTGGCCGGTGCCGAGACGCGACGAACTTCCCGCCGGGATCACGCCCAAGGTCCGCGACACCTGCATGTGTCTCCACATTCAGCGGGCGGCGCGGGCGGTGGCGCGCCGATACGACGAGGCATTGCGTCCGGTGAGGCTGACCAATGGCCAGTTCTCGTTGATGATGTCGCTCAATCGCGCCGAGGCGCCGAGCATCGGCAAAGTCTCGGCTTTGCTTGCCATGGATCGCACGACGCTCACCGCCAATCTCAAGCCGCTCGAACGCCGCAGCCTCGTTAAAGTGACGGTCGATCCGGCCGACAAGCGGAGCCGTCTCATGGCGCTGACGCCGGCCGGGAGGCGCCTCCTTGCCGTGGCGTTGCCGCTTTGGCGGCGCGCCCAGATCGCGACCGAGCGTCTCGTCGCCGGGTCGGGGCCCGATCGCCTGCGGGTCGCTCTCCGCGCCCTGTCCTGACACCACGGAATCGTTGGAGGTTCACATGAAGTATGTCGATGGATTCATCGTCCCCGTTCCGAAGAAAAACCTTCCCGCCTATCGCCGTATGGCACAGAAGGCCGGCAAGGTCTGGCGCGAACATGGCGCGCTCGAAGTGCGGGAATGCATCGCCGACGACGTCAAAGTGGGAAAACTCACTTCGTTTCCGCGCAGCGTCAAGCTCAACGCGGGCGAAGCCGTGGTCTTTGCATGGATTACCTATAAATCGCGCGCGCATCGCGACCGCGTCAATGCCAAGGTGATGAAGGATCCGCGCCTTGCCAAGATGATGAATCCGCGCGCGATGCCATTCGATGGCAAGCGACTGATTTATGGCGGCTTCAAGACTTTCATCGAGCTTTAGCAGGGGCGTCGTGGACGGGAAAAACATGTCCCAACAGAAAGTCGTCACGCGTGAGGAGTGGGTGGTTGCGCGCAAAGCGCTTCTCGCCAAGGAGAAGGAGCTCACCCGGCGGCGCGACGCGCTCAACGCAGAGCGCCGCGATTTGCCGATAGTCAGGATCGACACGGCGTACATATTCGACGGTCCCGGCGGGCCCGCGACGCTGCGCGATCTATTCGACGGCCGGCGCCAGCTCATCGTCTATCATTTCATGTTCGACCCTGGTACGGCTCCGCCTGGCCGATCGGGCGCACCGTGGGATGAAGGCTGCCCGGGCTGCTCCCATATCGCCGACAACCTTCCGCACCTCGCGCATCTGCGCGCGCGCGATACCTCGCTCGTTTTCGTATCGCGCGCGCCGCTGGCCAAGATCGTGCCCTTCAAGGCCCGCATGGGCTGGACCGTACCCTGGTATTCGTCGTTCGGAAGCGACTTCAACTACGACTTCCACGTCACGCTCGACGAGGCCAGGGGCTGCGTCGAGTGGAATTACGAAAGCGCGGCCGCGCTCGCCGAGGCAGGCGTGATTTCGTCGACGCCATGCGAGCTGCCGGGCGTCAGCGTCTTCTTGAGCCGGGGCGACGAGGTCTTCCACACCTATTCCGCCTATGCGCGCGGCCTCGATCCGCTGCTCGGCAGTTATCAGTATCTCGACTTGACGCCCTTTGGTCGAGGCGAGGGCTGGGGCGGGATGCCCGATCTCGACGGCCGAGGGCAGGGTTGGCTCAGGCACCACGACCGGTATGTCGGCGAGGAGTCCAAGTCGTGCTGCGCCTCATGAAACCGGCGCGCGACCAAGCCCCCGCCAGGCGGGAGCGTACATCCAATCGGGATTGTCGCGTGCCGATCTAGTTCTTGCGCACGAAGCAGGCGAACGCAGCAAGACCATTCGGACCGCTCCACCGTCCGGCTTACTAATCGATCCCTAAACAGCGAAAAGGAGACGACATGCAGATCCAGCCCTATCTTTTTTTCGATGGCCGCTGCGAGGAGGCAATCGAGTTCTATCGGCGCGAGCTTGGCGCCGAGGTTCAGATGCTGATGCGTTTCAAGGAGAATCCCGATCGGTCGATGCCCCCGCCAGTGGACGGCGAGAAGGTGATGCACACCAGCATTCGGATCGGCAGTACGACAGTGCTGGCGTCGGATGGCAGGTGCGCGGGGCAGCCGACCTTCCAGGGATTCGCCCTTTCGCTGACGGTGCCGAACGAGGCCGAGGCCGAGCGGCTATACGGCGCGCTTGCCAAGGGCGGGAAGGAGCAGATGCCGTTGGCGAAGACTTTCTTTTCGCCGCGCTTCGGCATGGTCGCCGATCGTTTCGGCGTCTCGTGGATGGTCTACGTGGCGCCGTAAACGTCGGATCGGCGACGAAATCCATCGGCGAAACGCATAGCGAGCGGGAGATCGACCAATGCGATTCATGATGTTGATGATTCCGAAAGGCTACGAGAAAGCGGCGCCGGGCGCGATGCCGGACGCCAAAGCCGTCGAGGCAATGATGAAATACAATGAATCGCTGCAGAAGGCGGGGGTGCTGCTGGCGCTCGACGGCCTCCATCCTCCTTCGATGGGCGCGCGCGTCTCCTTCTCTGGCGGAAAGGCCAAGGTGACCGAGGGTCCATTCGGCGAGGCGAAGGAGGTGCTCGGCGGCTACTGGATGATCGACGTGAAATCGAAGCAAGAAGCGATCGACTGGGCGTCGCGTTGTCCTGCTTCCGACAACGAAGTGATTGAGATCCGCCAGGTTCAGGAGATGTCGGATTTTCCCGACGACGTCAAAGCGGCGGTGGCGAAATTCCCCGAGGCGCAGGCTCGTCCCAGGGCGCGCAAGGCGCGGTGAGGCGATGCACGATCTTGCAGCGGCGAACGAGGCCTGAGGACCGCGATTTCGACAGAAAGTCAGCGTCTTGGACGCTGTCCGCCGACGGGACGTGGACCGGATCACCGGCGAACGCTATCTATGCGCAGATTTCGGAAGTTTGGGACTAACACGAGCCGATTGCCGGAGTGTGGCTGCCGGGCTCGGAGGGATGCTAAACTTATTTTTTGTGTTCGCGGGACCGACCATGACCGAGGAAAAGCGCGCACTTGTTCTCGATCTTGTCGAGTGGGTGGCGATCCAGCCAAGAACCTACTCCGAAGTGATGGAGGCTTGGCGCACCTCATGCCCAAGGCTGACGATTTGGGAAGATGCGGTGGACCGGGGCCTTGTCAGCTGCCGCCGTGAGAAAGGGATCCGGACGATCGTAAGGGCGACGCCCTTGGGGCTGGCGGTTCTTAAGGACGCGGGCCGATTACCGGGTACGATCGCTTCCGCGGCGGTCGACTGAGAAAACAGACATTTCGCGCCGCCCGCGCCAAGCCCGCCGCAGGAGCGATACATGCCGCATTGATGGAAGGCCGGGTAAGGAACCGCTGACAACAATCTTCGAATACGCCGCCTATCCGGAGCGAACGAGTTTGACCGCCGCATCGCGCTCGAAAAGATAGAGCAGCGTCCGCAATGCGGCGCCGCGTGCGTCGGCGAGATGTTCGTCGCGCTCGAGGGCCAGACGAGCGTCGTCGCGCGCCATCGCCAGAAGATCGCCGTGGACGGCAAGATTGGCGAGACGGAAGTCCGGCATGCCGCTCTGCCGCGTGCCGAGCAGCTCGCCCGCGCCCCGCAGTCGCAGGTCTTCCTCGGCGATGCGGAAGCCGTCGTCGGTCTGGCGCATGATCGACAGCCGCGCCTTCGCCGTCTCGGTCAGCGGCGTGGCGTATAACAAAAGGCAGGTCGATTTCGCGCCGCCGCGCCCGACGCGGCCGCGCAACTGGTGCAGTTGCGCCAGCCCGAAGCGTTCGGCGTGTTCGATGACCATGACGGTCGCCTCGGGGACGTCGACTCCCACCTCGACGACGGTCGTCGCGACGAGCACGCCCATTGGCCCGCCGGCGAAGCGAGTCATCACGGCGTCCTTTTCGTTCCCCTTCATACGGCCATGGATCAGGCCGACGCGCTCGCGGCCGAAACGCTCGGCCAGCAAAGCGTGGCGCTCATCGGCCGCCGCAAGGTCGATCGCTTCCGACTCCTCGACCAGCGGGCAGATCCAGAACACCTTGGCGCCCTTGTCGAGTTGGCGAGCGATGGCGTCGACGATCTCGTCGATGCGGGCGAGCGGGATGGTGCGCGTGTCGACTGGCAGGCGTCCCGGCGGTTTCTCGGTCAGCCGAGACACCTCCATGTCGCCATAAGCGCACAACACCAGCGTGCGCGGAATCGGCGTCGCCGTCATGACAAGTACATCGACCGTCTCTCCCTTGGCGGCGAGTTCAAGTCGCTGGTGAACGCCGAAGCGATGCTGCTCGTCGATGACGACCAGCGCCAGGTCATTGAACTCGACATCCTCCTGGAACAGGGCGTGCGTTCCGATCGCCAACGCGATCCGTCCCTCGGCGAGGCCGGATAGGGCGTCCGCGCGCGCTTTGCCCTTCTCGCGGCCGGTGAGCAACGCGAGACGGACGCCCGCCGCTTCGGCCAGTGGAGCGATCGTGGCGTGATGCTGGCGCGCCAGTATCTCGGTCGGCGCCATGAGCGCTGCCTGGTGGCCGCCTTCCACCGCCCTTAGCATCGCCATCAGAGCGACGACCGTCTTTCCGCTGCCGACGTCGCCTTGCAGCAAACGGACCATCCGCGACGGCGACGCCATGTCGGCTTCGATCTCGGCGAGCGCCGTCTTTTGCGCGCCGGTGAGATCGAAGGGTAGCGCCGTCAACGCCTTCGCGACCAAATGGCCATCCCCGGCGATCGAGCGTCCGGGCAGGCGACGTTGGTGCGCGCGCACCAGCGCCAACGCCAACTGGCTCGCCAACAGCTCGTCGTACGCCAGCCGGCGACGCGCCAGCGTCTCGGGCAGCAGATCAGCCTCGCGCTCGGGCGCGTGGGCGGCGCGAATGGCGGCTTGCCAGGTCGGCCATCCTTCGCGCATCCGGAGTCTGCGATCGAGCCACTCGTCGAGATCGGGCGCCCGCTCCAGCGCGGCGCGGATCGCGCGGCCAAGGGTCTTGGCGGGCAGCCCAGCCGTCAGGCGATAAACCGGTTCGACAGCAGCCAGCTTTGCGAACTCCTCCGGCGGGGCGATGTGATCGGGGTGCGTCATTTGCACCTCGTCGCGGAATCGTTCGACGCGCCCGCTGACGACGCGCTTGGCGCCCACGGGTAGCGCCCGGTCAAGGTAGTCGCCCTTGACATGAAAGAAGACGAGATGGAGGAACCCCGTTTCGTCGCGACAGCGGACCTTATAGGGAAGGCGCGGCGTACGCGGCCTGACGTGCGAGTCCACGGTGACGGCGATGGTGGCGATGCGACCCTCCGGGGCCTCGGCGATCTTGGGCGTGAAACGGCGGTCCACGATGCCGTTCGGAAGATGCCAGAGCAGGTCGATCGTCCGCGCGCCGGCGACTTTCTCGACCAACTTGCCGAGGCGCGGGCCCAAGCCGGGCAGCGCCGTGACCGGCGCAAAAAGTGGAAACAGGAGCGGCGGACGCATCGTGGGGAGGAATTGTTGCAGCGGCCTGAGCGGCTGACATTGCGCGACGAAAGCCTTATATCCTTAACCCACGCCGACGGATTCTCCCAATGAACGAACCCTTGGAGCAGCGCCGCAAGCGGCTGATCTACCGCAGCCAGTACAGCGGCATGAAGGAAACCGACCTGCTCCTCGGTGCGTTCGCGCGCCGCTTCGTGCCGCAATTCACGCCCGAACAGCTTGACCGGTACGAAGCTCTGCTAGCCGAGGCGGATCCCGACATCTTCGACTGGGCGAGCGGCCGCGCGGCGGTTCCATCGTCTCACGCGCACGACGTCATGACACTGCTTCAGAACTTTAAGAATAATACGTAACACATTGATAAAAAATTTAAATTTCATCAAGGAAAGGCAGCGTATCGAAATTGCCGGCGCGCCCCCGGGCGTCGATGCGATTCTGCTTGGAGCGGGCGTCGCCGCAGGTCGACGGCTGATCCACGTCGCACGCGACGATGCACGGATGAGCGCGCTTGCCGAGGCGGTGCAGTTCTTCAATCCGGACGCATCGATCCTCACGTTTCCGGCGTGGGACTGCCTGCCGTATGATCGCGTATCGCCCAATGGCGAGGTGGTGAGCCGGCGGATCGACACGCTCACACGGCTGGCTGGTCCGGAAAACGGCGCCGCAGGCGCTTTGCTCGTCGTCACCACGATCAACGCGGTCCTGCAGCGCGTCCCGGTGGCGGCGACCTTCGCCGACGCGGTGTTCGAGGCGACGGCCGGCGAACATTTGGCGCTCGAAGCGTTGCTTCAATTTCTCGGGCGCGACGGCTATCGCCGCGCCGACACCGTGCGCGAACCCGGCGAGTTCGCATTGCGCGGCGGAATCGTCGATCTTTTCCCACCCGGAACGAGCGAGCCCCTGCGCCTCGATCTCTTCGGCGAAACCCTCGAGGCCATCCGCACGTTCGATCCAATGAGCCAGCGGTCGACTGGGCGCGCCGAGCGCTTCGCGCTAAAACCGGTGAGCGAGATCCTCCTCGACGCCACGGCCGTGGCGCGCTTTCGTTCCGGCTATCGCGAATTGTTCGGCGCGGTGTCGGATGCCGATCCGCTCTATGCATCCATCAGCGCCGGACGCCGGCATCCCGGATATGAGCATTGGCTGCCGCTGTTCCACGCAAAGCTCGCGACGCTGCCCGATTATCTTCCCGACGCCGCGATCACGCTCGATCACCAGGCCGACGAGGCGGTTGCCGCGCGACTCGAGCAGATCCGCGAGTTCTACGATGCGCGGCAGGCTTTGTTGCGCCGCAAGGACAGCGGCGAGACGTACAAGCCGTTGCCCCCCGATCGGCTCTATGTCAACGCCGACGAATGGCGAGCGATGCTTGGCGCGCGAGCGGTCGCCGCGTTCACGCCCTTTGGCCGCGACGCGATCGTCGGCACCGCAGCGACGGTCGTCGACGCCGGCGGCAAGGTCGGCGCCGATTTCAGCGCCGCCCGCGCTCAGCCCGACCGCAACCTCTTCGACGCGGTGCGCGACTATCTTGCCGCCGAGGCGCGGCAGGGACGGCGGGTGGTGGTTGCCTCGTATAGCGTCGGCTCGCGCGAGCGGCTGGGAGCACTGCTCGCCGATCATGGCGTCGCCGGAGCGACGCAGGTCGCCGACGGGCGGGCACTCGAGGCGTTGCCGCCCGCTTCGGTGGCGCTCGCCGTGCTGGCGCTCGAGCGAGGATTCGTCACCTCGACGCTGAGCGTTGTCAGCGAACAGGATATTCTCGGCGACCGTCTGGTGCGCGCCGTGCGGCGCCGCAAGCGGCCGGAAAATTTCCTTACCGAAGCGTCGACGCTGTCGGAGGGCGACCTCGTGGTGCATGTCGACCACGGCATCGGACGCTACGACGGCCTCACCGCCCTCGAAGTCGCCGGCGCGCCGCACGACTGCCTGCGCATAATCTACGACGGCGGCGACAAGCTGTTCGTGCCGGTCGAGAACATCGACATGCTGTCGCGCTACGGCTCGGAGGAGGCCGGCGTCCCGCTCGACAAGCTCGGCGGAGCGCAATGGCAAGCGCGAAAAGCGCGGGTCAAGCGGCGGATCAGCGAAATCGCCGGCAAGCTCATCCAGATCGCCGCCGAACGGCAGCTTCGCCTGGGCGACGCGCTTTCACCGCCGACCGGCATCTACGAAGAGTTCTGCGCCCGTTTTCCCTATCCTGAAACCGACGATCAGGCCCGCGCGATCGACGACACACTAAGCGATCTGGCCTCGGGCCGGCCGATGGACCGGCTGATCTGCGGCGACGTCGGCTTCGGCAAGACCGAGGTGGCGCTCCGCGCAGCCTTCATCGCCGCGATGGGCGGCATGCAGGTCGCCATCGTCGTGCCGACGACGCTGCTGAGCCGCCAACACTTTCGCACGTTCCGCGAGCGTTTCGACGGATTGCCGCTGCGCGTCGAGCAACTGTCGCGCCTCGTGCCTGCCAGGACGGCGGCCGAGATCAAGCGCGACATCGCCGACGGCAAGGTCGATATCGTTGTCGGCACGACGGCGCTGCTCGCCAAATCGATCGCGTTCAGGCGGCTCGGCCTATTGATCGTCGACGAGGAGCAGCATTTCGGCGTCTCGCAAAAGGAGCGCCTGAAGCAGCTTAAGGCGAATGTCCACGTCTTGACGCTGACGGCGACGCCGATCCCGCGCACCCTGCAGATGGCCCTCGCCGGCGTGCGCGACATGAGCATCATCGCTAGTCCGCCGGTCGACCGGTTGGTCGTGCGGACGTTCGTGATGCCGTACGACCCCGTGGTGCTGCGCGAAGCGATCATGCGCGAGAGATTTCGCGGCGGGCAGGCATTCTATGTTTGCCCGCGCATCGAAGATCTGCCGCATGTTCGCCAGCGCCTCGCGGAAGTCGCGCCCGAATGCAAAATCGCGGTGGCGCACGGCCGCCTGAGCGCGCGCGAAATCGAAGCGGTGATGAGCGGCTTTTACGACGGCGCATACGACATCCTGCTCTCGACCAATATCATCGAATCCGGCCTCGATATTCCGCGGGTCAACACGATCGTCGTCCACCGCGCCGACATGTTCGGTTTGGCGCAGCTGTACCAGCTACGCGGGCGGGTCGGGCGGGCCAAGGTCCGTGCCTACGCATACCTGACCGTACCGCATGACCGGCTTCTGACGGCGGCGGCGCAGAAGCGCCTCGAAGTCATGCAGACGCTGGACAGCCTGGGCGCCGGGTTCCAGCTCGCCTCCTACGACCTCGACATTCGCGGCGCCGGTAATCTCCTGGGCGAGGAGCAGTCGGGCCACATCCGCGAGGTCGGCATCGAGCTCTATCAACACATGCTCGAAGAGGCGGTGCGCGCGACGCGCGAACAAGGTGTCGCTGCGGCGCCGGCGGAAGATTGGACGCCGCAAATCAGCGTTGGCATGCCAGTATTGATTCCAGAGAGCTACGTCGAGGACCTTGGTGTGCGCCTCGGTCTCTACCGGCGAATTGCCACGTTGGTCGATCAGCAGGAGATCGACGCATTCGCCGCCGAGCTGATCGATCGTTTCGGCAAACTCCCGGACGAGGTGCACAATCTTCTCGACATCGTGCGGATCAAACGACTTTGCCGCGCCGCCGGCGTGGAGAAAATCGATGCTGGGCCAAAAGGAGCGGTGATCAGCTTTCGCGACAATCGGTTCGCGCGGCCGGAAAAGCTCATCGCTTTCATCACTCGCGAACAGACCAGCGTTAAACTACGGCCCGACCACAAGCTCGTCTTCATGCAGACGTGGGACGAGCCGAAAGCCCGGCTCTCGGGCGTCAACGGCCTGCTCGATCGCCTCGTCAAGCTGGCGGCGTGATCGGCGCCAGGCGCGGCGTCATTCGCCGTCGAGAGCGCGGCGAACCGCCTCGGCCAATTCGGCCTTTCGATACGGCTTGGCCAGCAGCGCCCCGGCGTCGACCGGCAGTTCGGCCGGGCGCGACGCCTCCTCGGCGAAACCCGAAGTGAACAGAAGCTTGATGTCGGGTCGCATGCGGCGCGCCTTGGCGGCCAAATGCCAGCCATTGAGCCCGCCCGGCATGACGATGTCCGAGAAGAGAAGATCGATGTCGACAATGTCGCAATCGAGCCAGGCGAGTGCTTCGCGCGAATTCGTCGCCTCGACCACCGTGTACCCTAGTTCATCCAATTGCTGGACGACCAAACGCCGAACGAGAGGGCTATCCTCGACGACGAGAATCGTCTCGCCACCGGCCGGTGGCTGGTGCGGCGTCGAATTGGCGCGTAGGCCGGCCGGGGTTCCGGCGCTCTTGCAGCGCGGAAACAGCAGATGCACCTTGGTGCCGCGGCCGGGCACGCTATCGATCCGCACGTCGCCGCCGGTCTGTTTCATGAATCCATAGACCATGCTCAGGCCAAGGCCGGTGCCTTTTCCAACTTCCTTGGTCGTGTAGAAAGGTTCGACCGCCCGCGCCATAACATCGGACGTCATGCCGACGCCGGTGTCGGCGACCGTCAGCCGGACGCCATCGCCATCGATCCGCGGGCGATCGTATCCGTCGGACGAGGCGGGTACATTTGCGCTTTCGAACCGCAACGTGCCGCCGAGCGGCATGGCGTCGCGCGCGTTGATCGCCAGATTGAGCAGCGCCGTCTCCACCTGCGCCGCGTCGGCCATCACCGGCCAAACGCCCGGCGACAATTCGGCTTCGATAGCGATCCCGGGCCCCAACGTGCGGGCCAACAGTTCGCGCACGCCCGACACCGCCTCATTGACGTCGAGCAGCACTGGCTGGAGTTTCTGCCGCCTGGCGAAAGCCAGCAAGCGGTGGGTGAGGGCGGTTCCGCGTATCGCCGCGATCCGCGTCGTCTCGACGAGTTGGCGCGCCGGCGCGTCGTTGGACAGCCGTTCGGCCAGCAATTCGGTGTTGCCGATGATCACCGTGAGCAGATTGTTGAAGTCGTGAGCGAGTCCGCCGGTGAGCTGGCCGACGGCGTCCATTTTCTGGATTTCGCGTAAATGCGCTTCCATTTTTTTCTGCTCGGTCACGTCGGCGACCACGGTGCCCACGGCGGCGATGACGCCGGCGTCGTTGCGCACCGGGAATTTGACCATCATCGCGGTGATCGAGCCGCCGCGGCGCGGCGCGACGACCTCGCGCTGAATCGATTCGCCGCGCGCCAGGACTTCGCGATCGATGGCTTCGAAGACCTCGGAATATTCGGCCGGGTAGAGGTGGCTGAGCGTTTTGCCGATGACGTCCGCCGCGTCGACGTTGTGATCGCGTTCGAAGGCGCGGTTGACGAACAAGTATCGCCCCTCCAGGTCCTTCAATGTAACGTCGAACGGGGCATGGTCCATGATCGCCTGGAAGCGGGCCTGCGCGTCGCGCAATGCCGCCTCCACCTGCTGCTGCGCCGAAATGTCGCTGGCGATCGAACCGATGAGCTCGACTTCCCCGTCGGCGTCGAACACCGGAAACTTGATCGAGACGACGAGCGAGGTCGGATCCATTTCGTCATTGGGTTCGATGTACTGCGCCGCGCGGCCGGTCCGCATGACTTCGTCGTTATGCGCGGAAATCACCGCGCCGCTTCGCGGGCCGAACAGCTCGAATGCAGTCTTGCCAAGCGCTTGGTCGCGAGGAATGCGGAAAATCCGCTCGAACGCGGTGTTAACGAATACATACCGTCCCTCGCGGTCCTTGAGCGTGATCGACGCCGGCGCATTCTCGACGATCGCCCGCAGACGCGCCCGGTTCTCACCCAGCGCCCGAGCCGATTCATATCGGTCGGTGATATCGCTCAAATGGATGACGATTCCGCCGGAAGGCATGCGGCGGCTCGAAGCGCGCGCCCAACGGCCTCTCGGGAACTTGCGATCGGCGGTCGAGCCGGCGGGGTCGCGAATTTGGGTCAGCCGCATCTTTAGCCACTCATCGACCTGGCCGATCGCGTCGGGCGTCAGGCCGCATTCCGCGCGCGTGCGGAGCAGCGTTTCGATGCTGATCCCCTTGATCAGAAGCTCGGGCGTTTCGGCGAAGAACTCGCGGAAGCGCTGATTGCAGTCGATGAGCCGCTCGTCGGCGCCGAATATCGCGATCCCGTCCTCTAGGCTGTCGATCGCCTCGCAGTAGACCGAGGCTCTCGAACTTCGTCTCGGCGCGTTTGGGCGTTTCGACATTCCGATTCCTGACCCGGCCGGTCAGTCTCCCTCAACATCCAGCATATTACACGCCGCGTCGATCGCAATACCGTCTATTCAGGAGACGAACCCAGTATGACTGCGAAAGTGAGCGCGTTGTCCCGTCCAAGCGGTGGCGAGACTTATATTTGTCACGGCATTCTCGCGATGCCGTACGGGCGTATGCCCTAGTTCAAATTCGAGACGTCAGTATGGCGATCGGCGGACACGGTGACCACGCCACAGCAGCAGAGAGGATAGCAATGAAAGTACGCAATAATCACGTGGACCTGGGCGCCGACGTCGAGGCGCTGCGTAACGAACTCGGCCGGCTCTGTGAGCATGTCGGCGCGATTGGCAAGGCAATGGAGCGGCTGACCGGCGACGCCGGCGTCGTTGCACGCGAGTCGACGGAGGCGGCCTTTCGTGATGCGGGCGAGGGGCTCGGATCCGCGATCAATGGTCTCGAAAGTCGCGTCGGTGCAAGTCCACTCGCCAGCCTCGCAACGGCGTTCGGGACGGGTATCCTGCTCGGAATGTTCTTCGATCGCCGTCGATAGCATCGGACAAAGCGTAGATCCCATGTCCAGGCCAGCCCTCGTCGCAACGCTTCTGGCGCTATGGCTCGGCGCGACGCTGGCGCTTTGTGGCGCCATCGTGTGGACGAGTTATGCGTCTTTTGTTTTCGTCGCGGCGGTGCAATCGGCGCCGATCGCGGCGCTCGCCGCCGCGCTTACGCTGTTTCTCGTCGCCGCGATGATCGCATGGACGGCACTGCTGTTCGCGCGCCCGCCAAGGCAACTCGTGGCAAGCCGCACGACGCTCGATGGCGTTATGCGCGAGTTAGACGCGCCGCACGTCGCGGCGCTGGCGATCGTGGCGGGCTTCGCGGTTGGCGCCTGTCCGCGGCTGCGGTCGGCTCTGCTGCGCGCGTTGATTTGACCTCGACGCAAATCGAAGCGAGCGGGATTTCTACATGGGGGCGAACCAGCCAGGCGTCCAAGGACTGCGCGCAGGAGAAGACGGCGGCGCCAACGATTCGCTTCTGCCACGCGAGAAAACCTCGATCGTCGCCGTAGGCGTCGGCGGGCTGTTTCTACTTGCCTCGTTGTACACGCTTCATCTGGCCCGCGACATTTTGATGCCGATCGTGCTCGCCGGCGTTCTTTACCTCATCTTGTCGCCGGTGTCGCAGGCACTGCGCGGCCTCCGGTTGCCTACCGCCGTCATCGCCGCGCTACTTGTCATCGGTCTAGTCGCAACCCTCGCCGCCAGCATCTATTCGCTTGCCGATCCGGCGGCGCATTGGCTATCCCGTGCGCCCGAACTCGCGCAGCGGATCGATTCCAAGTTGGATGCGATCAAACGGCCCGTCCAGGAGATGAAGCAAGCTTCCGAACAAGTCGAGAAAATGGCAAGCGTTCCCGACCGGCGGTCGGCGCCGAAAGTCGCCGTCGAGGGACCGGGCCTGTCCGAGGCGCTTTTCGCCGGCGCGCGCGAATTGATCTGGAAAGCCGGCGTGACGATCGTCTTGCTCTATTTTCTGCTCGCTAGCGGCGAAATGTTTCGCGAGAAGCTGATTCGCGTCATGCCGACTTTTCGCGATAAGCGACGTGCGATTCTCCTGACCCGCGACGTTCAGCAGCGCGTTTCGACATATCTTCTGACGATCTCATCGATCAACGCCGGATTCGGCATCGTGATCGGCTTCGGCTGCTGGCTCATCGGCATGCCGAACCCGATACTGTGGGGCGCCATGGCCATGGTGTTGAATTTCGTTCCATACGTCGGGCTGGCGGTGGGCACGGCCGTGCTCGGTCTGGTTGGCCTTGTAAGCTTCGATTCCGCCTCCCAGGCGCTGTTGCCGCCGGCGCTGTACGTCGGCGTGAACGCGCTCGAAGCCCAGATCGTGACGCCCAGCCTTCTCGGTCGACGTTTGATGCTGAACCCGGTCGTGATTTTCCTCAGCGTGGTCTTTTGGGGCTGGCTATGGGGTGTCATCGGCGCGCTGATCGCCGTGCCCGTGCTGGTGACCGTCAAGGCCATCTGCGATCACTTCGATCGCCTCGCGCCGCTCGCCGAATTCTTGGCCGGTCGAGGACCAATGGACGCGTTCACACCGATCGAACAAACCGGTCCCGACCGGCGCCGCATGCCTGGCGCCCCGGGGCGCGCGACGGGAACCGCCTGGCCACGTCAATAGCGGCTCAGACGATATCTGCGTCTCCAGTGCCGGAGTCGCGCGCTTTGCGAGCGTGCTCGAACACTTCGAGAAAGATCTCGGGGGCCTGCGCGCCGGACACCGCGAATTTTCGATCGATGATGAAACACGGGACGCCATTGATGCCGATCTGACGCGCGTATGCGTCCTCGGCGCGAACAATATCGGCGTCGGCCTCGCCCTCGAGATAGCGGCGGGTCGCCTCGGCATCGAGCCCGGCTTCGCTTGCCGCCTCGATCAGCGTGTCGCCACGACCGATGTCCCGCCCATCGACAAAATAATATCGGAACAAAGTCTCGACCATCGCATCCTGTCGCTCGAAGGTGGCGGATCGTCGAATGAGCCGGTGCGCCGCGATCGTGTTGGGCGTGCGGGCGATCTTTTCGAAGGCGAACGGGATGCCTTCTTGCGCGCCCGCCGCCTTCACCGCGTCGTACATCTGGCCCCCGGCACGATCGCCGAACTTGAGCCGTAGATACTCCTGGCGGTCCATGCCGCTGGCCGGCATGTCGGGATTGAGCTGAAATGGCCGCCACCCGATTTGCAGGTCCAGTTGCGGCGACAGGGCGAGGGCGCGTTCCAGACGGCGCTTGCCGATGAAGCACCACGGACAGACCGCATCGGACACGATATCGATGATCATGCATCGAGCGTAGGCAATCGCGCCCGTGGGCGCAATCGTCATCGCTCCCGCCCGGACGGCCATTCACGTCGAATTGTACGCCCGAGGAATGTTGACCGAGTCACCCGAGTTCCGCTCATATTCGGCCACGGCGCCCGGCGCGAGACCGGGGAGCCCTCGGAGGAGCCAGTGCCGCGGCGCAGCCGACGCAGCCATTCGAGCATGTACGATCGCGGCCTCGATCGCGGGCCGGCGAATTTCGTCTCCCTGTCGCCGGTGAGTTTCCTAGTCCGTGCCGCCGCGGTCTATCCGCGCAAGCTTGCGGTGCTTTATGGCGATCAGTCGTGCACGTACGCGCGCCTCCACGCCCGCGTCCGCCGCTTCGCTTCGGCGCTGGCGAAACGCGGCATCGGTCGCGGCGACACGGTGGCAGTGATCGCGCCGAACGTCCCGGCCTTGCTTGAAGCGCACTACGCCGTGCCGATGGCCGGCGCCGTCCTCAATGCGATCAACCATCGCCTCGACGCGCGCACGATCGCCTTCATTCTGCAACATGGCGCGGCACGCGTGCTGATCGCGGATCGCGAATTCACCGGCATCGTCGCGGAAGCGCTCAAGCGCCTACGACGCAAGATCGCCGTGGTCGATATCAATGATCCGCATTTCGCCGGCGGCCAAGCCATCGGCGAAACCGACTACGAGGCGTTCCTTGCCGAGGGCGACGCCGAATTCGACTGGCAGCCGCCCCACGACGAGTGGCAGGCGATCTGCCTCAACTATACCTCCGGCACCACCGGTGATCCAAAGGGAGTGGTCTACCATCACCGTGGCGCCTACCTGAACGCACTCGGAAATGTGATCGCCTTCGCGCTCAGCCCGCGCACGGTTTACCTGTGGACCTTGCCGATGTTCCACTGCAACGGCTGGACATATCCTTGGGCCGTCACCGCCGCCGGGGGAACCCACGTCTGCCTCAGAAAGGTCGACCCGGCGCAGATTTTTCGGGCGATCGGCAAGCATAAGGTAACGCATATGTGCGGCGCTCCGATCGTCCTCAACATGCTGATTCACGCTGCCGACGCGGATAAGGTGCGGTTCGACCACGTGGTCGAGGTGGCGACCGGCGGAGCCGCGCCGCCATCGACCGTGATCGCCGCGATGGAGCGAATGGGGTTCCGTGTCACGCATCTTTACGGCCTCACCGAATCCTACGGACCCTCGACGCTGTGCGCTTGGCAAGCGGCATGGGACAACCTCGATCTGACCGCGCGGGCGGCGATGATGGCTCGCCAGGGCGTGCAGTACCCGACGCTCGAGCGGCTGATGGTCGCCGATCCGGCCACGTTAGAGCCGGTGCCTTCGGATGGCCGATCAATCGGCGAGCTGATGATCGGCGGCAATACGCTGATGAAGGGCTATCTGAAGAATCGCGAAGCGACGCGGCGCGCATTCGCCGGCGGATGGTTCCACACCGGCGATCTCGGTGTGCGCCACCCGGACGGATACGTCGAAATCAAGGATCGCGCCAAGGACATCATCATTTCCGGCGGCGAGAACATCTCGTCATTGGAGATAGAAGAAGCGCTTTACAAGCACCCCGCCGTGATGGAAGCCGCCGTCGTCGCCAAGCCGGACCAGCGGTGGGGCGAAACGCCGTGCGCCTTTGTCATGCTCAAACCCGGTGCGCCTGACGTCACGGCCGCCGACATCATCGCCTGGTGCCGCGGCCACCTGGCGCATTTCAAGGTTCCGCGAACGATCGTGTTCGGGCCGTTGCCCAAGACGTCGACGGGCAAGATCCAGAAATTCGTGCTGCGCGAGCAGGCAAGGGTATTGGCGACGTGAGCGGGATGTTCGACCTCTCGGGCAAGGTTGCGCTTGTCACCGGCGCCTCGTCCGGACTCGGCCGCCACATGGCCGCGACGCTGGCTCGCGCCGGCGCCAAGGTCGCGATCGCGGCGCGGCGGGTCGATCGCCTCGAAACGCTGGCTGCGGAAATCGCCGGTTTCGACGGAAGAGCGCTTCCGCTGCCGCTCGATGTGACGCAACCGGCCTCGGTGGCGGCCGCATTCAAGGAGGCGGAAACCGAACTCGGGCCGCTCGCGATCCTGGTCAACAACGCCGGCATCGCCTCGACCCGCCTCTTCCTCGAACAAAGCGAGGCGGAATGGCGCGAAGTGCTGGAGACCAACTTGAACGGCGCGTGGCGGGTCGCGCATGAGGCGGCGAAACGCATGGCCGCGCACGGTCACGGCGGATCGATCGTCAACGTCGCGTCGATCCTCGGCATTCGACCAGGCGGCCACCTGTCGGCATACTCGGCGGCAAAAGCGGCATTGATCAATCTCACGCAGGCGCTCGCGGTCGAGCTCGCTCGCCATAAGGTCCGCGTCAATGCGATCGCGCCGGGATACGTCTCCACCGAGATCAACAGCGCATTTCTCGCCAGCCCCGCCGGGCAGGCGATGTCGAAGCGCATACCGTTACGTCGCTTCGGCGAGGCGTCCGACCTCGACGGACCGCTATTGCTTCTTGCGTCGGATGCCGGGCGCTATATCACTGGGCACGTCTTGGTGGCCGACGGCGGCCATTCGCTATCGTTCCTCTGAATCGATCAAGAATAGGGAGTGAGCGCCCATGATCATCGATATGCGCACCTACACCCTGCATCCTGGGCGGCTTGGCGCTTATTTCAGGCTTTACGAAAGCGAAGGCTGGGCGATTCAACGCAAGCACCTTGGCGATCCGGTCGGGTATTACTATGTCGACATCGGCGTGCAGAACCGCATCGTTCACCTTTGGGGTTACACCGACATCGCCGAACGCTCCAGGCGCCGTGCATCGATGGAGAACGATCCGGCGTGGAACACGTACCGCGCCAAATCCGGCCTCAACTTCCTGGCCCAGGAAAACCGCATCCTCAAGCCGGCGCCGTTCTGGCCGATTCAGCCGACAGCCAGCGGACCGATCGGCTTGGTCGACATGCGAATTTATACGTTTCAGGTCGGCAAGCTCCCCGAGTACTTTCGGATCTATGAGACCGACGCCATGGCGATCCAGATCAAGCATCTCGGCCGCTGCATCGGCTTCTATCAAAGCGACATCGGTCCTCAAAACCAGATCGTGCATTTGTGGGCATATGATTCGATCCAGGACCGCGAGCAACGACGCGCCCGACTCGCCGCCGATCCGGGATGGGGAGGCTATCTCGCCAAGGCGAGCCTGCTCGTGCTCGACATGCAGAACATGACGCTCAAGCCGGCGCCGTTCTGGACGCCGAAGATGTAGGCAGGGACGACCGCGAGATGGACTTCACCTTACCGCCCGAGATCGAACGTACGCGCCACGCCATCCGGGAATTCGTTGCCGGCGAAATTCTGCCGCTCGAAGGTAATCCCGAAAACTACGACGAAGGCGAGAATATTCGATTGGACGTTGTCGAGACGATCCGCGCCAAGGCCCGCTCGGCCGGATTGTGGGCCCTGCAAAGCCCGCGCGAACACGGCGGGCTTGGATTCTCGCGCGTCGGCATGGCCGTCTGCTACGAGGAGATGGGGCGCTCGATTTTCGGCCCGGTGTGCTTCAATTGCGCCGCGCCCGATGACGGCAACATGATGCTGTTGGCAAAGGCGGCCACGCCGGCGCAACAACAAAGATGGCTGCAGCCGATCGTCGAGGGCAGGCTGCGTTCGTCCTTTGTCATGACCGAGCCGATGCCGGGCGCTGGCTCCGATCCGGCGGCGATGCGGACGCGCGCCGAGCGGAAGGGCGACCGCTGGATCGTGCGCGGCCACAAGTGGTTCATCACCGGCGCCGCCGTCGCCAAGCATTTCATCTTGATCGCCCGCACGTCCGACGATGCGCGAAAAGGGCTTACCGCCTTTCTTTTCCATGCCGACCAACCCGGCTGGACGCTGGTTCGCAAGATACCGATACTGGGTCCCGAGGAGCACGGCGGACATTGCGAAATGACGTTCGAGGGACTGGAAATTCCCGACGAGAACGTGCTGCTCACGGTCGGGGACGGGCTCAAAGCGACGCAGATCAGGCTCGGGCCGGCTCGGCTCACCCATTGCATGCGATGGCTCGGGATGGCCAAGCGGGCGATCGAGACCTCGCTCGGGTACGTGCGCGAGCGCGAAAGCTTCGGCCTCAAGCTCGCCGATCACGAAGGTGTGCAATGGCTGCTCGGCGCGGCAGCGATGGAGATAGAGATCGGGCGAATGCTGACGATGCGCGCGGCGTGGAAGCTCGATCAGGGCGATTTCGCGCGGAAAGAAGTGTCAATGGCGAAGGTCGCCGTCGCCGACGTGCTCCACAAATCGATCGACACGGCAATGCAGCTCATGGGGGCAAAGGGCTATTCGAAGGATACCCCGCTCGAATGGATGTATCGCTACGCGCGCCAGGCCCGGCTGGTCGATGGCGCGTCCGAGGTGCACAAGATGGTGTTGTCGCGTTTCCTCTTGAGCGAAGGAATCGATTTCTGGAAGTGGACGTGACTCCGCCCGGTGAAAGGCTGGGGCCGTGGCTGGCGCGCGCGCTCGCTGCGAAGGCCTGCCGGATCGAACGGTGGGCGAAGCTCGGCGGCGGCGCGATCCAGGAAAACTGGGCGATCGACGTGACGATCGAGGGCGGACCTCGCGCCGGGGCGCTGGCGCTGGTGCTGCGCACCGACGCGCCATCCGGCGTTGCGGCGAGTCACAGCCGCGTCCACGAGTACGCCCTGCTGGCGGCTGCGCATGGAGCGGGCGTCACCGTCCCCGAGCCGTTGGCGGTGTGCGTCGATCCCGGCGTGATCGGTAAGCCGTTCTACGTCATGCGCCGTGCCGAAGGTACGGCGGCCGGTCATATCTTGACTCGTGACGACAAATGGCACGGCGATCGCATCGCGCTGGTGGCCCGGCTCGGCGAGGAGTTGGCCCGCATTCATTCGATCCGGCCACCGCGCGACGATCTGTCATTTCTCGAGATTCCCTCCCAACCGCCGGCGGAAGCGGCGATCGCCGAGTATCGCGCCGCGCTCGACGGCTACGACCAGCCGCGCCCAGCGCTCGAATGGGGGCTCGCTTGGCTCGCGGCGAACGCGCCGCCGACGCGCGAACTCGTCCTGTGCCATCGCGACTATCGCACCGGCAATTACATGGCCGACGCCATCGGCCTCACGGCGATCCTCGATTGGGAGTTCGCCGGCTGGGGCGATCCTTACGAGGACATCGCGTGGTTCTGCGCCAAGTGCTGGCGTTTCGGCGTCAACGCGCGGGAAGCGGGAGGCATGGCGGATCGCGAGACGTTCTTTCGCGGCTATGAGCGGGTGGCTGGCCGCAGCATCGATCGCACCGCGGTCTACTACTGGGAAGTCATGGCGCACGCGCGCTGGACGACGATCGCGCTTATGCAGGGCTGGCGTCACGTTTCGGGTGCCGAGCGGTCGCTCGATCTGGCGCTCACCGGCCGCCGCGTCGCCGAACTCGAGTACGAACTCTTGCGGATGACCGCGCCCGCGCCCCGGGCGCGAGAGGCGTGATGCGCGACCGCCCCGATCGCGACGCCCTGCTTGCCATCGCACGGGAGACGCTCCTCAAGGACTTGTTGCCGCAGATCGCCGCCGAGCACCGGATGACGGTGCTGATGGTCGCGCGCGCCCTTGAGATCGTCGGCCGCGAGATCGTCGCCGGTGACGCCGCCGACATGGCGTTCGCCGCCGGCGTCGCCGCGGTCTATGAGCGCGCGCTGCCGTGCGAAGCGGCGGCGTTCGATGTTTTGGCGCGACGGCTTGCCGTCGACATTCGCGCCGATGCGTTGACGCCCGATCGAAAGCGGGCAGTCCACGTGCTGCTCCTCGCCGAGGCCCGGGCGCGCGTCGCGCTCGGCAATCCGCGATACCTCGACGCTGAATAGGCCGGGCGGCGCATGGTGGGCATGGTCGCCGCAAGCGCGGCTATCTCGCCAAACTCCAGGCTAACGCAGGAAGTTCGACGGCAACCGGTCTATGACGATAGTCTGCCGGCGCGCCGTCAGGCCAATCGTAGCGGCGATGTCGCGGAGCAGTTCGAACAGGCGGTCCATGGCGGCGCTCTCCTCGTCGGCGATTCGATGTTAAGGCGATCATGCACGCGCCAAGCCGCGCCGGTCTGTGACGCCTGTCACTTCGAATGAGAGAGGGGAATTGGCGCGCGCGATCAGGACGGCCGGCGCGTAACCGGCGCCATCGCTGCGCCGCGTCGGCGCATGACGCGTCGGGCCCACCACCAAAGAAGCCAGACTGCCAGTCCGCCAAGGCCAAACCACAGCCACATCGCCGTGTCGCCAGACAGGATCTGATCACCCATCACGACCATCGCCACGGTCAGCGGCAGAATGCCCAACCCCGTCGCCCAAAGAAAGGTCCACCACGAAATCGCCGTCATGCCGGCGGCGTAATTGATCAGATTGAACGAGATCACCGGCACGAATCGGCTGAACAGCAACGCGCCCGTCCCCTGGCGTGCCACCCATGCATCGAGCCTGGCGCTCTGCTTTGGATTGACCATCGCCGCGACGAAGGGTCGGCCGAGCCAGCGCGATAGCGCGAAGGCAAGCGCCGCGCCCGCCATGGCGCCGAGCCAGGTGATCACGCTGCCCCAAAAAGCGCCGAAGAGAATGCCGTTGGCGATCGCGACGATTTCGGCGGGAAACGGAATGAAGCTGTGCAAGATCATCAAAATGATCGACGCCACGGCGCTCCATGCGCCCCACGAGCGGATTTCGGCCACCACCTCGTCGGTGGAAAGTCCGAACCCGGGTAACGGCATCGCCCTACCAACCGCAAACCACCACACGGCGACCGTTGCGAGCGAAAGGGCCAGGAGGATCAGTACAGCGACCCGTATTCGCCGGCGGTAAGCGCGCGATATCGCCTCGTCTGCGTCCAGCTGCATCATTCGATAACCGTCCGCGCCGCACTTGGGGCGTATCGCGCCATAATGCCGTCCAGTCGCCAGCGGCGCGAACGTCAAATCGCCATGAGATCGGGCCACGTTGTCGTGAGTCAACGCCGCGGCCGTCGGACGCCGCCCCAATACGCCACGGCTGGCACGCCAATCCCCTGTACTTCGGTGTCCCACCCCGACACGGCACATTCCCCTTTGTCGCCCGGCCGGTCAAGGCGCACTATCGACACCGTTAAGTGCGGCGGATCGGCACGGTTTGCGCCGACCCGGGGGGAGGGTTTTTGCGGCGATGTCAGCTTGGGGGGAATCCAAGCACGCATCCGTGACGGTGATCGCTGTCTGTCAAGTGGCGGCGATGGCGTTATGGTTTTCGGCTTCGGCGGTGGTGCCGGCGCTGGTCGCCGAGCATGGCCTGTCGAAATTCGCCCAGGCGGCGCTCACCAGCGGCGTGCAAGCAGGATTTGTCGTGGGCTGCCTGGTCAGCGCCATCTTCGGTCTCGCCGATCGCATCGATCCGCGGCGCTTTTTTGCCGCATCGGCGCTCGTCGGAGCGATGGCAAATTTTTTGTTGCTGACGATTGATCCGGCGTCGTGGATCGCGCCGCTGCTGCGTGTCGTCACCGGCGCGGCGATGGCCGGTGTCTATCCGGTCGGCATGAAACTCGCCTCGACCTGGGCAAAGGACGACATGGGCCTGATGGTCGGGCTACTCGTCGGCGCGCTGACGCTAGGCTCGGCCTCGCCGCATCTGTTCCACGCCTTTGGCGGCGTCGACTGGCGAATCACGCTTGCCGCGTCGTCGGCAAGCGCGATCCTATCGGCCGGTTTGATCGGCCTCGCCGGCATCGGCCCAAACCGCAGCCCGAGCCCACGTTTCGATCCTCACGCGGTGCTCGCCGCGTGGCGCGACGTACCGCTGCGTCTCGCCAATCTCGGCTATCTCGGCCACATGTGGGAGCTCTACGCGATGTGGGCCTGGATTGGCGTGTTCCTATTGGCCAGCTTCGAGGCGACACTACCGGCCGAAACAGCGCCGTTCTTCGCCAAGCTGGTCGCATTTGCCACCATCGCCGCGGGCGGCATCGGCTGCGTCGCCGCTGGATTCCTCGCCGACCGCCTAGGGCGGACGACATTGACCATCGCCGCCATGGCGATCAGCGGTACTTGCGCGGCGATGGTCGGCTTTCTCTTCGCCGGACCGCCCCTGGCGCTGACGTTGCTGTGCATTCTCTGGGGCGTCACCATCGTCGCCGATTCGGCGCAATTCTCCGCCTCGGTCGCCGAGCTGTCGGACCGCGCGCGCGTCGGAACCATGCTCACCGTGCAGACGGCGCTCGGCTTCACGCTGACGCTCATAACCATCCATCTCATGCCGTTCCTCGTCGAGGCGATGGGGTGGCGCTACGCATTTGCGCCGCTCGCCGTCGGCCCGGCCATCGGGGTGTGGGCGATGGCCCGGCTGCGCGCGCATCCCGGCTCGTCCAAGCTGGCCGGCGGAAGGCGATGACCCGTTTTTGAAACGTTGCTTGTCATTGTCTCCAGCATCTGTACGATACTCTCAACACCCCAAGCGTAATCCTTCCGTTTAGTCCGTCGTCGCAACGGAAAGGGCGCTATTTGTCGCAAAATCCAGGGAGGCAGGAATGGCTTATCATCTTGAAGGACGTTTGCTCGAGGTCTGCAATTGCAATGTTCTCTGCCCGTGTTGGATCGGCGAGGATCCCGACAACGGCACATGCGACACGATCGTCGCCTGGCATTTCGACAAGGGAAAGATCGAGGGCGTCGACGTCGCAGGCACGACGCTGGCCCTGATCGCCCACGTTCCCGGAAATATCCTCAAGGGCAATTGGAAGGCGGCGGTTTATGTCAGCGACAATGCGTCGCCGCAGCAGAAGGAGGCGTTGCTCAAGGTCTATACCGGCAAGCTGGGTGGCCCGGTCGGCGATCTGGTCAAGCTGGTCGGCGAGGTCGTTTCGGTCGAGAGCGTTCCGATCAGCTTCGACGTGAGGGGCGGTCGCGGCACGATCAAGGTTGGCGATGCAGGCTATGCCGAGCTCGAGCCCTTCCAGGGCGCCTCGGGCAAGGTCACGACGCTGTCCGACACGATATTCTCGACCGTGCCCGGCGCGCCGGTGTTCGTCGGCAAGTCGCCGCGCTATCGCGCTAACAATCCGAAGCTCGGCATCAAGATCGATATTTCGGGCCACAACGCGCTGCAGAGCGTGTTCGCTTTCGACGCCTAGGCGAGAGGGGCGGCGGCGCATCCTGCGTTCGTTGGCAGGGTGCGTGGCGCCCGGCGGGTCAAACCGATGAGCGTCGAGGCGCAGCGCCACGCAACTGGCCGCCGAGCGGGCGGCGAATCGCTGAACCGGCGCGTCGTGGTCCACGCGCTGATCGGCGGGCTGGTGCTTGCGTCATGGCTGACGCTGTGGGCGTGGGCCGACAGTCCATATTCGCGTTTCATCGATCACGGACGTTGGACCGAGATCGGCCTCGCCGCGGCGATCTGCCGCGCCATTCCGGCGGGCGAAATCCTTGTGCCAGCGTTACTTTACGCCGCGGGCTGGGTGCTGATGGTGGCGGCGATGATGTTGCCCACGACGCTGCCAATCATCGAGATCTTCCGTCGCATCACCGAAGGACGCGCAGACGCGGGCCGTTTGATCGGCCTGGTCGTCGCCGGCTATCTCGTCGCCTGGTTCGGGTTCGGGCTCGCCGCTCATGCTCTCGATTATGTGCTCCACGAAATTGCCGGCGGCGTTCCGTGGCTGGTTGCCAACGGTTGGGCGATCGGCGTCGCCGTCATCGGCGGGGCAGGGCTGTTTCAATTCACCTCGCTCAAGTATCGCTGCCTCGACAAATGCCGCACGCCGCTCGGCTTCGTGATCGAGCGCTGGCGTGGCCGCGCGCCGGCGCGCGAGGCTTGGCGTCTGGGGTTCGACCACGGCATATTCTGCATCGGCTGCTGTTGGGCGCTGATGCTGCTGATGTTCGTCGTCGGCACCGGCAGCCTCGGATGGATGTTGGCGCTCGCCGCGGTCATGGCTGCGGAGAAAAACCTGCCGGCGGGAAGGCGGTTGAGCGCGCCGCTGGGCGTTGGGCTGATCGCCTGGGCAAGTCTAATCTTCTTTATGAATATCTTGCCATCAAGTGTCTAAACAAAAACGATTCTTCTGATCGTATCTGACATGGCGCCGGTGGCACTTTCAATCATCGGGTACGGCATCATGGGCGAGCGGTTGCTCGGCGCGGCACTGGCGCACGACCCACGAATCATCCGCGTCGCCGGCGTTTGGGATCCATCGCCGCAGGCCTTGGCCCGGCTCGCGGCCGGCTTTGCCACCGTCGCGCGGCTGCCTTCGCCCGAGGCGGCGATCGACGCCGCGGACTGCGTCTACATCGCTTCGCCGCCGGCAACCCATCTCGAGCACGCGCGCCGGGCGATGCGGGCCGGCCGTGCGCTGTTCTGCGAAAAGCCGCTGGCGATCGACTGCGCCATGGCGCAGGCATTTGTCGCCGATGCCGAGGCGGCCGAAGCGCGGGCTGCGATCAATTTTCCCTTTGCCTCGTCGTTCGCCGTCGACCAGATCAAAGCGTGGATCGACGAGGGCGCCATCGGCACGCCGCGCGCATTGACCATCGAGGTCGCCTTCGCCGAATGGCCGCGACCCTGGCAGCGTGACGCCGCGGCATGGCTGGCGCGCCGCGCCCAGGGCGGCTTCACCCGCGAGGTGGTGTCGCATTTCCTGTTTTTGACGCGGCGTCTGTTCGGCCCGTTGCTCCTCGACGCCCATCGCGCCGAGTATCCCGCCGCCGACGCGAGCGAAGGCGCGATCGAGGCGCAGGTTCGTGCCGGGGTGTTGCCCGTGGCGCTCTCAGGCCGCGTGGGCGGCACCGACAAGCCGGATCACAACTCGTGGACGCTCGAAGGCGACTCAGGCGCGGTGCGTCTCAGCGACTGGTCGCTCGCCGAACGGCGCGGTGCCGACGGCGCCTGGTATCCCGCACCGGGCGCGCTGCCCAACGAAAGGGTCCGACCGCTGGTGCTGCGACGACAATTGGACAAGGTGGCCTGCCTGACGCGGGGCGAGGCGCATGATCTGGCGACCCTGCGCGAGGCGCTCGACGTGCAGGAGATCGTCGAGGCGATGCTCGGCGAGTAGGCGAGTCGTGAAGCGAAGGAGTCACCGCTGAAACCCCTCGCCCTTCGACCTGCTCGGGGCGAGGAATAATAAGAATATCCGCGTGGTGAGCGTGTCGAACCACGAGGGCGCGCAATGTCCGCACACCTGAGCGAACGTGCTTTCGCCCGGCACGGCCGCATTACGCGGGAAGCCCCGCCTTCTCGAGCCCGTCGACGAGCTTCTGCCATAGCGTCCCGCTCGTCCGCGGGCGGCGATACACCGCAAGCGTCAGCGGCGGGACGAGCTCGAGCGCCTTCTTGATCGCCCGCGCCGCGTCCTCGCCACGGCCGCGCTCGGCCAACGCCGCGGCCATGTACACCCAACCCTCGAAATAGCGCGGCTTCGGCCGCACCGAACGCTCGGCGAACTGGATCGCCTCGTCGTACCGCCCGGCGACGAAATGGCAGAAGGCCAGCCAGTTATGGAACAGGTACATTTGCGGATCGCGGGGGCTGAGCTTGATCGCCCGCTCGATGCTGGCGATGCCGTCGTCGGGACGGCCGACGATGCCGAGCGTCAGGCCGTAGGCGGCGCAACCCATGGCGAGATTTGGATTGAGCTCGACCGCGCGCTCGAGCAGTCCGTTCGCCTTGTGGAACTGGCCGAGAAAATAGAAACATAGTCCGGCGCCGAGCAGCACTTCCGGGTCGTCGCCGTCAAGCTCAATGGCGCGGTTGCTTTCGGCCATGGCCTCGCGGCCCATCTTGACGAAGTCCTCGCTGATGAGCGTGTAGGCGCCGAACCCCAGCGCCGCGCCGAGGATGGCGTGCGCCATCGCGTATGTCGGATCGACGGCGATCGCCTGGCGACAGAGCCGGACCACTTCGTCAAGGCTGTCGCGCTTGATGTCGTACCACTTGACGCGCGCGCGGACCGTCAGTCCCCACGCGTCGAGGTTCTCCGCCGGTTTGCGTTGGGCCAGTTCCGCCTCGGCCTGGAAGAGATGCGGCTGCAAGGCGGCGAAAATCGCCTGCGTGATGTCGTCCTGGATGGCGAAGATATCCTGCAGGTCGCGATCGTAGCGGTCGGCCCACAGATGCCGTCCGCTCGCCGCCTCGACGAGCTGGCCGGTGACGCGCACGCGTCCGCCGGCCTTTTGCAAGCTGCCTTCTACCACATAGCGAACGTCGAGCTCCTTGGCGACGTTGCGCACGTCGACCGCGCGGCCCTTGTAGGTGAACGCCGAGTTGCGGGCGACGACGAAGAAGTTCGGCAGGCGCGCAAGCTGGGTGGTGATGTCTTCGGTGATGCCGTCGGCAAGGAATTCCTGTTCGGGGTCGCCGCTCAAATTGTCGAACGGCAGCACGGCGATCGACGGCCGGTCGACGCCGGCGCGGGCCGCCTTGGCGGCGGCGGTCGGCGTCGTCGGCGACGCCTGCGCGGCGGCGACGCTGTAGACGTGGATCTGCCGGGCGATGTTCTTGAGCGTCTGATCGCCCATGTCGACGAGGTTCAGATCGAGCTTGCCGGCGATGTCCTCATGGACCCGGGCCGAGACGCAGATTCCGCCGGGCTCGGCCAGGTTCTCCAGGCGCGCGGCGATATTGACGCCGTCGCCATGGATGTCGCGGCCGTCGATGATGATCTCGCCGACGTTGATGCCGATGCGAAACTCGATGCGCCGGTCGGCCGACTCCTCGACATTGCGCTCGCGCATCTCGCGCTGCACATCGACGGCGCACAGCACCGCGTCGGTGACGCTCTTGAATTCGAGCAGTAGCCCGTCGCCGGTGGTCTTGACGATGCGGCCGCGATACTCGGTGATCTTCGGGTCGACAAGTTCGCGGCGCAAAGCCTTGAGGCGAGCCAAGGTGCCCGCCTCGTCGGCGCCCATCAGCTTGCTGTATCCGGCGACGTCGGCGGCGAGGATCGCCGTGAGACGGCGTTTGACCTGCTCGGACGTGGAGGTTCCCCCTAAAGGTCGGATGCTATCAAGCGCGCGCGCGCTTGTCCAAGCGCGAGGGGACTATTACCCAGTCGGATAGGCCGCGATCGCCGGCCGCCGTTTCGGTCGCGCCTGGGCGTATCAACGGTATCAGGAAATCGATACCATGGATGTCGTCCCGGCGTTCGAGGAACGAGCGGCCGGATAAGCCAAGATCGCAATC
Organism: Alphaproteobacteria bacterium; assembly: GCA_035457725.1. GTDB lineage: Bacteria > Pseudomonadota > Alphaproteobacteria > CACIAM-22H2 > CACIAM-22H2 > DATFES01. Next base: position 59,692 of record DATIBC010000107.1, read on the forward strand.
ACAATATGAATCAGGGGAGATCAAAGATGGCCCTTTACATGTATCAGGCGGCATACACTCCGGAATCGTGGGCAGCTCAGCTCAAGAACCCGCAGAACCGGGTCGAATCGGTCGGACGCGCCGTATGCGAAGCCGTCGGCGGCAAATTCGTCGGCGGATGGCTGTGTTTCGGCGAGTACGATCTTGTCATCGTCGCCGATGTGCCGGGCATCGAGAGCATGGCGGCGATCGCGCTGGCGGTGGCGGCCGGCGGCGCCATCAAGGCCAGCAAGACGACCGCGCTGATGACCGGTGCCGAAGGCGTCAACGCGATGAAGAAGGCGGACGCCGTCGCCAAGGCCTATCGCCCGGCACGCTAAGCGAAGTCGAACAGCGCCGGCCGCCGACGAGCAGGCTCGTCCGCTCGCTGCGGATCGAGCCTGCTTGCCGGTCGGGCGCCGCGGATACGGATCGATGAGACCGCCGCTTTCGCGCGCCCTGGCGGATGGGGTGGGATTCGAACCCACGAGGCCCTCGCGGGCCTGCCGGTTTTCAAGACCGGTGCCTTCAACCGCTCGGCCACCCATCCGGCGTAACGATTCAGGTATCTATAGCTTGAGATTTTTAGCCTTGAGGCACGGAGAAAGATATCGCCAACCTCGTCTCGTCCGCCATACATACTCGGCGTCCGCATGATGTACCGTCGTCTGTATGACCGCAGTAAATCGTATTTTGCGGACCGTCGAGGCTATCGGCTGGTGGGCAGCACGATCGGCGATCAGCCAAGACCACCCGCCAAATTCTCGGTCAGACGCAACGAATTACTTGATTTGCATATTTGCCGATGGAATCGCCCTCTGGCGGCCCGCGCACTGGACGCTCATCAGTCGCATCACGATCGCAACATGGTAGCCGCCGCATCGAATCACTATCCAGCCATTATCGCCGATTAAGTCCCGTATCTTCGTCGACGAGGCCGTAAAACGATCGCCCACCCGGCTGAATGTGGATGCGGACGTAGTAAGTCTTTTGTGATTCTATCTCGACCGGGATACGTACAAATACATATGTCGGCGCAAAAAGAAACGGCTGTCTCAAGGTGACCTCATAATGTCCGGGAGCTAAGCCGACCGAAAGTGCTTGTCCGACCCTAAGCTTTCCCACTTCGTTGTCATTCACGTACACGAACGGAGCTTCGGGGTTAAACCGGAAAAACTGCGTGGATGGGCGATACACCACCAATCGCGCGGCATTGGATAGATCAGTGGAATGGGGTATCGCCGGAACCGCAACCGGGTTCGGCGCACATCCAGCGAGCACCAACAGCACGGCAATCGCCGTAGCATTTCCGAGCCATGGCAACATAATGATTCGGTAACTTAATTAAACTTAAGGATGTTTATTGTTTCAAAATTGTGTCTAGGTTGCAAGTCCGTCGACGCTTCGCCTTCTTTAGTGAAAGCGATGCTCCGACGCGGCATGATACGGCCAAACAAAACAGAGCAAGCCACGAGCCCCGATGCCTTTGAGCGGGCCGCAGCGTGGTTGCGCCGACCAAATCGCCACCGCGCGACACCGGTCGTTTGTTCGGTCTGCCATCAAGGTGAAATGACCACACGAGGCCCTCGCGGGCCTGCCGGTTTTCAAGACCGGTGCCTTCAACCGCTCGGCCACCCATCCGATCCGCGCCATCTAGTTAAACGAGAGAACGTCCGCGCGGAAGCGTCATGCGCGGCGCGAGCGTGGTCGCGTGCGCGGCCGGATGGCCCCCGCGTCACTTGGTCGCGCGATGTCACAGGTGATGATCGCATTTCTGCCACGATCGGCGTCTGTCATGGCGCGATCGCACGGGCGAGCGACGGGGACCCGCAGTCCCGCCGCCGCTCGCACCGGGAAATGCTCGACATCGACGGAGGCGGTTCCATCATGGTCCGATATACGCACCACGAGACGCATTTCGACATTCGCGCCTGGCAACCGAGCCGCGTCGTCGCCGACATCAAACGCGCCGCTTCCGGCGATACTGAGGCGCGCGATCGCCTCCGCGTCTTCGCTTTGCGTCTCAGATGGATGGGGTTGTCTCGCGACGCCGCCAGGCTGCGCGAAATCCTGCGCAAAGTGGCGCCGGCTTCGCCGCCGCATTAGCGCGGCATAACCGCCGTCGGCCGCCGACGGCCGATGGAAGAAGCTCGGTCGGCCACGCCGCCGTGCTGGACCGCGGGCGGGCATCGCAGCGATCATAACGACGCGCAGCCGATTCGCTGCGCGCGCGCGATCTTGCTTACCGGGACGCCCGACGCCCGATGCCGACCACGCTCATCTTCAGCTTGGCCGTATTTTGCGGTGCGCTATTGCTTTTCCTGTTCCAGCCGATGGTCGGGAAGGGGGTGCTGCCGTTGTTCGGCGGCGCTTCGCAGGTGTGGATCACCTGCCTGCTGTTCTTTCAGACGGCGTTGCTCGCCGGCTATTTCTACGCTCACCTGCTCGCCACGCGCGTCGCACGGCGTTTCCAGGCGCCGATTCACATCCTCGTTGCGGCCGCCGGATTGTTCTTCCTCCCTGTCGCCATCCCGCCCGACGCCGCGCCGCCGCCGGACGCCTCTCCTGCCTTGACGCTGTTGGCGCTCCTCGCGCGCGCCATCGGTCTGCCGGCGCTTGCCGTCGCGGCCACCGCGCCGTTGGCGCAGCGCTGGTTCTCTCGCACCGGCCATCCGGCGGCGCGCGATCCGTATTTCCTTTACGCGGCGAGTAATCTCGGCAGCCTGGCGGCGCTGCTCGCTTATCCGACATTGATCGAACCTTCGCTCGGTCTTGCCGCGCAGGGGAGGGTGTGGACGCTGCTTTACTTAGCACTCCTGGCGTTGCTGGCGATGTGCGGGATATCGGCACTGCGCGGCGAAACGACGGTCGCACCTGCCGCGCGCGACGCGACCTCGGCCGACATCGCTCCGATAGCGACAAAAGAGAGGCTGATCTGGCTCGCCTTGTCGTTCGCTCCGGCAAGCCTTCTCCTCGGGCTCACCAGCCACGTCACCGCCGACCTTGTTTCGGCGCCGCTCCTATGGGTGGCGCCGCTGGCGCTCTATCTCGGCACGTTCGTCATCGCGTTCGCGCGCCGGCCATTGATCCCACGGCGCGCTTCGTACTGGCTGCAGGCTTTCGCCATCGCCGCCCTAGTGGCGGCGCTCATCGCGCCGGACTGGCTTGGATTCTGGCCGATCCTCGCAGCCCACGTCGCGGCGTTCGCCTTTTCGGCGTTGGCCTGCCATCACGAGCTCGCCGCGCGGCGGCCGCCGGCGGCGCGGCTTACCGAATTTTACCTCTGGCTCGCGGCGGGCGGAGTGCTCGGCGGTGCGTTCAACGCGCTCCTGGCGCCGCTCGCGTTCGATGACGTCTTCGAGTACCCGCTGGCCCTTGCACTCGTTTGCTGGCTGCGCGCGACGATGCCGGCGAGGCACGTCGCCGAACGGCGGGCGGTCGACGTCGCAATACCGAGTCTCATCGCCATCAACCTTATCTTGCAGTCCGAGTTCACCCGCCTGCTGGCGAGCAACTTCGGCTTTTCGCGCGCCTATTCCGAAGACATCGTGCTCGGTGTCATCGGGGCGCTGGCGGCGCTGGCAATCGTCCACGCGGTGCGTCGTCCGATCCGCTTCGCGCTGATTGCGAGCATTGTCCTGATCTTGTGGCAGTTTCCCGTCGATGGCGGCAACGTCGAGCGGCTGGCGAGCCAGCGCAGCTTCTACGGCGTCGTTCGCGTCGAGCGGCATCCTGGGCGCGGCATGAACCTGCTGTTGCACGGAACGACGGTGCATGGCGGGCAGGCGATCGACGCGACGATGCGGCTCGAACCGGTCACCTATTATTTGCGGAGCGGGCCCTTCGGCGATGTCTTCGCCTCGCGAACCGCCGAGCAGATCGGGCGGCCGGTGGCGGTGATCGGACTCGGCGTCGGTGGATTGGCGTGCCATGGCCGCCCCGAGGCGCGCTGGACATTCTATGAAATCGATCCGCTCGTCGAGCGCATCGCGCGCGACGAGAGATTTTTCACCTACCTTCGCGATTGCCCACCTCGCAAGGAGGTCGTTCTCGGCGACGCCCGCTTGTCATTACGCGCGGCACCGGACGGCGCGTTCGGCCTCATCTTCATGGACGCCTTCAGCTCGGATTCGATCCCCATCCACCTGCTGACGCGCGAGGCATTGGAGTCGTACCTCGCCAAACTCGCGCCCGATGGCATGATCGTCTTCAACATCAGCCACCGGATCCTGGATCTCGCCCCGGTGCTGTCGACGCTCGCCGCCGATTCCGGGTTGGCGATGCGCATCTCGCGTCTGCGCCGTCTCAGGCCGCCGATCGAAGAGCGCTACGGTTACACGGTCGACGTCGCGATCATGGCGCGCGAGCCGCGCCATCTCGGCGGTCTGGCTCGCCACCCGCGTTGGACACCGCCGCCCGCTCCCAAGGGTCGGGTGTGGACCGACGACTATTCGAACCCGCTGGCGCTGCTGCCCTGGTATTGACCGATGTCACGCGCTGCCGCGGCGGGCAAGCGCAAACGGCAGGCGAACCGCCAGTGCGCCAGCGCCGCGTCGCACCAGTGCGAACAGATCGTTGTCGCGCATCCATGCCTCATAAGCGACGTAGGCCGGGTCTTCGCGCAGGTGCCATTCCTCGGTCCGAGCCCGCGCGAAATAGATCATGTTGAGAATGGCGAGCTGCGCCGTGGCCCACGCCGCGTCGCCCCAGCCGGCGACCGGAACGAAAGGCAGCGTCCATAGCCACCAACTCAGATTCTTGGCCAGATACGCCGGGTGCTTGACCCAACGATACGGGCCGTTGGTCAAGATCCCGCGATTGGTCAGGTTCGAGAAGCGAATGCCGAAGATCACCGTCGCCCAGACATAGACCAGTTCGAGAAAGACGATCGCGCCGGCCCACGTGTAGAAGGCAGGCCCGCCAATCCCCGACATGAAGGCAAGCCAATCGCCGTTACGATCGTAATCGAGCATGGCGTCGTACATTACCGGCCAGAACGGCGGGTAACAGACGAGACAGGCAAGCCACGCGCGCCAATACGGATTGGTGCTGCGAATGTGCGAGCCGAAGGCGCGGACGGTGACGAAATAGCCGATGCAGCCGATCGCCACGTCGAGCAAGAAAATGAAGTGATGCGCGACGACGAACCAGTCGCCGATCGTCGCCTGGTTTCGCGCCACCTTCTCGAGCGCGACAAGATTGATCGAGGTCGCCCAGAACAGAAAGGGGATGAAGAAACACTTCAACGTCCACTGGCGCAGGTGCTCCCATATCGTCTCGTCCAACGCGGGAAATCGCCAGACCAGCAGTGCATCGCCGAGCCGCCAGGCCGCGTCGGCGCGATCGTCGTCGGCCGATTTCCACCAGTAGGTGGGCGCGGCGAGGGCCAAGGTGAGCAGGGCGAACATCAGATAGATCAGCCGTAGCGGTGCCGCCGTGTCGCCGACCCAGTTCAGGACCGAGTAGGCGGGAACGAATAGCGCCAACGTGAGCGCCAGGCCGAGCATCCGACGCAATGTCCGCCCCAGCCGCGCCATGAAGGCGGTGCGGCCGTGGCGGCCGGCATGCGGCTCCAAGGCTCGCCGTCGTAGGACCTCGAGGACGATCATCGGAGCGGCCGTTACCGATAGCACCAACAGCGCGCGCAGCGTGTAGGGCCAGTCGACGCCGAGCGATAACCAGGCCCCCGCCGCAAGCCCGAGGATGCCCGTCATGCCGACCCCGCCGCTCACCGCCGAGGGCGGTCGCGCGGCGCTGGACGCTGCAGGCTGCCGGGGCTCGAAGTTCATCGCTGGGCCGGAGAAAAGGGCGATTTGGCAGGCGCTACTTTCGACGGCCGTGGTTAATACGGCGTTATTCCACGTAAGGCGGCGCCGGTCTGCAGCGAAGCCGCTCAACGGATATTCTAGTAATTTGCCTTAATATCGACACGTAACCGCCTATAATTTAGTGAACATGAAGTACATTTTATCTAAATAACCACTTATTAACCGCTCTCCTGTTTCATGGCTGTCGGGCGGTCGATTTCGCGGCGCCATCGCGTACGACTTCGTCCCGCTGCGCGTCGAGGGGGGTTATAGCGGACATGCGTGGAACGCCATTTATGACGCTCGGGCACGTCGCCCGTACGGTGCTCACCCGCGCGCGCGATCTGGCGGTATGGGCCGACCGCGCCGGGAATGCCGCCGTGGAATACGCATTGCTGACCGCGCTCGTCGCGATCGCAATGGTCGCCAGCCTCGTCATTCTTCCGAACGCGCTCGTCGCGCTGTTCAACGAGTATGAGCAGGGCCTCCAAATTGCCGCGAGCTCGGGCAGCTCGAGCAGCACGACATCGAACACCAGCTCGACCGGTTCGAGCACGGGGTCGTCAGCCTCCACGACGTCCGGCACGACGACGACATCCGGGACAACGACGTCCGGCAGCACAACGACCTCCGGCACCACGACGACGTCCGGGACGACGACATCCGGCACTACGACGACCTCAGGCACCACGACGACCTCAGGAACCACGACGACTTCGTCGAGTGGCAAGGGCAAGGGCAAGTAGCGGTTCGCTTTGTCCCGGGACATGGGCCGCACAGCCGGAGACGTTGCAATTGACGGCGTGAGCCCTTAAGACGGTCCCTCGTCTTCGGGCGCAGACGATGGACTCCCTTTTACCGATTTCCAAGCTATTCTGGTTCCTGATCGATCCCGTAAGCCTGCTGCTCTTTCTGTGGCTTGCTGGGTCGGCGCTTCTCTATACGCGATGGTTCGGCGTTGGCCGATTCCTGACCACGTTTGCGGCGCTGGTCACCCTGGCAAATGCCATGCTGCCGATCGGGCAAATGGCGCTGCAGCCGATCGAGGATCGCTTTCCGCCTCTCATAAATCTGCCCACCCAGGTCGACGGAATTATCGTGCTCGGCGGCGTGGTGGACGAAGACGTGATCGGCCGGCGCGGCGTCCCGCGCTCGCTGGCGGCAGCCGGCAGCCCGCGCCTCGACGCCTTTCTCGAGCTGGCGCGCCGCTACCCCATGGCGCACCATGTCTTCACCGGCGGCTCGATCGAGCTGATCAACGATCGCGACACCGAGGCCGACGTCGTGCGGCGCATTTTCGCGCGCATCGGCCTCGATACGACGCGCATCGTCTTCGAGGACCGGTCGCGCAATACGTTCGAGAACGCCCACTTCAGCTACCAGCGCGTCAAGCCGCAACCCGAGGGGCGGTGGATCCTGATCACTTCGGCCCGTCATATGCCACGGTCCATCGGCACGTTTCGCAAGGCGGGTTGGCCCAATCTGATCGCCTTCCCGATCGATTTCGCGACCGACGTCGAACACAAGTTCCATCCGGTATTCGGGCTCGGCTCCAACCTCCAATACCTGTCCGAGGCGGTCCGCGAGTACATTGGCCTTGCGGCTTATTACTATCTCGGGCGGACCGACGAGCTGTTTCCCGGACTGTAACGGCGGTCGCTCGCGTTGCGGGCCCCGAGCCGCTGTGGCAAGAAAGCCGACAACGGGTCGAATCGCGATGCGATTCGCAATGCTAGAGGCACACGATGGAGCGTCGCCGCTTCGTGATTGGAATGGCCGGGCTTGCGGCGGCCGCCGCCTTCGCCGATCGCCCGGCGACGGCGGGGTCGGCCGAGTTCAAGACTTGGCTCGAAGGGGTTCGGCGCGAGGCGCAGCAGCGCGGGCTTTCGAAGCGCGCCATCGATTCGGCGCTCGTCGACGTGGCGCCGATTCCGCGCGTCATCGAACTTGACCGCCGGCAGCCCGAGACGACGCTGACCTTCACGCAGTACATGGAGCGCGTGGTACCGCTGGCGCGCATCGAGGCCGGTCGCGCGCAGCTTAACGACAATCGCGATCTTCTGGCGCGCGTATCGGCGCGGTTCAACGTGCAGCCGCAGTTCATTGTCGCATTATGGGCCATCGAGACCGATTACGGACGGATCACCGGAGGCTTTCCGGTCATCGCCGCGCTGGCCACGCTGGCCTATGACGGAAGGCGCAGCGCCTTCTTTCGCGAGGAGCTGTTCAATGCGCTGAAGATCGTCGACCGTGGCCATGTCGATCCGCGTGAGATGCGGGGCTCGTGGGCAGGCGCGATGGGGCAGAATCAATTCATGCCTTCGAGCTACCTTTCCTATGCGATCGACTTCGACGGCGACGGCAAGGCGGATATTTGGACGTCGCGCGCCGACGTTTTCGCCTCGAGCGCCAACTATCTGTCGCGCGTCGGCTGGCGCGGCGACGAGGGATGGGGACGGGTGGTCCGCCTGCCCGAAGGCTTGGATCCGACGCTCGTCGATCACACCAAGGTGCAAAAGCCGACGACGGAGTGGCGCGCACTCGGCGTGGCTTCGATCGACGGCCGCCCGCTCGGCGAGGAGTTTCGCAGTCCCGGATCGCTCGTTCAACCCGGCGGCGCGGAAGGCCCCACCTATCTCGTGCACGCAAATTATCGCGCATTGTTGCGATGGAATCGTTCGCTCTACTTCGCGACGGCGGTAGGCTATCTTGCCGATCAGATCGACCAAAGTTAACTTATCGCCTTTCAGCGCCGAAGAGCAGGGGACCGGAAAAATGTCCGAACGCGGACGCACGCAAAGTCTTGCGCTGTTGTCGGCAGCCGCGCTGGCGCTCGCCGGTTGCGCCGAGACGACGTTCGCCGTTCACACGGCGAAGAATCTCGGCGTTGGTCAATCGAGCCGCGACGGAAGCGGCATCTACAAAGTCGGCGAGCCTTATGAGATCGGCGGCGCCTGGTACACTCCGGCCGAAGATTATGCCTACAACGAGACCGGCATCGCCTCGTACTATGGCGGCGAGCGGAGCGGCAAGGACTTCCACGGCAAGTTCACCGCTAATGGCGAGATCTACGACCAAAACGCGCTCACCGCGGCGCACCGCACATTGCCGATGCCAAGTCTCGTCCGCGTCACCAATCTCGAGAACGGTCGCGCGCTCGTGCTTCGCGTTAACGATCGCGGCCCGTTCGCGCGCGGTCGGATCATCGATGTCTCGCGCCGTTCGGCGCAGCTGCTTGGCTTCGAGGGCAGGGGCACCGCGCGAGTTCGGGTGGAAATTCTTGCCGAAGAAAGTCGGCAGCTGAAAGTCGCCATGCTGCAGCAAGGACAGGCGCCGGCACAAGCCGCGCAGAGCGCGGCGCCCGCCGGCACGACGGTGGCTGCGGCACCGCGCGGGGCAGTGGCGAGCGACGCGTTGCCGCCGCCGCCCGGAACGCGCAGCGCCGGACCCGTCGCCTCGCAGCCGCTGCCGCCGCCTTCCGCCTCGATCCCCGCCGGGGCAAGCGAAGGACCCGCCATCCGCGGCGGCCCACCGGTGTCGCGGCCAGCTTCGCGCGGCACGGGCACATCTCAACCCGCAAGCGAAGTCGCGGCGTTGCCAGTGCCGCTGCAGGCCGCGGCCGCGCCGACTTTGCGCCAGGTTCCGGTTCGTCCGACCAGTCTTTATGTACAGGCCGGCGCGTTCGCGAACTACGACAACGCGAAGCGTCTTGGCATCGAGTTGGAGCAATTTGGCCGCACTCAAGTGCAGCCCATCAGCGTCGGCGGACAAAATCTTTACCGCGTCCGACTCGGTCCACTACAAAACGTCCGCGACGCCGACCAGATACTCGATCGCGTCGCGGCCCTGGCGCCCGAAGCCCGCGTGGTGGTCGATTAACCGTCAAGCTTTCGCCATCTTATGGCGGTAGTGATCGCCCGCGACGCGCGCGAAAGCGGTAATATTCTCCATCGACATGGATTCGCGGGAGCGAACATCCCGCACCGGCCAAGGCAGGATGGTGGCATGAAGGCATCCAACGGCATTTTTCTCCGCGCCGTGACGGTCGTCCTAGGACTGGCGGCGTTCGCCCTGGCGCCCTCGTTTGACGGCATCAACGGCGCCGATGGTCAACAACCGCGCCGCGACCGCGGCCAACAACGCGGCAAGGCACCGCCGCAGCGCGCGCCACAGCAGGATCAGTCGGTGCAACCGTCGGGCGGGCCCGAGAATTCCGCTCGCCAGGCGATCATCATGGATTTCGACACCGGCGCCGTTCTTTACGAGAAGAACGCGGACGAACGCATGCCGCCTTCGTCGATGAGCAAGACCATGACCGTCTACATGGCCTTCAAGGCGCTCAAGGAGGGTCGGCTCAAGCTCGACGATGCGATGCCGGTGAGCGAGCGGGCGTGGCGGATGCAGGGCTCGAAGATGTTCGTTCCGCTCGGCGAACGGGTGAAGATCGAAGACTTGCTGCGCGGCGTCATCGTCCAATCGGGGAATGACGCCTGCATCGTGCTGGCGGAGGGACTTGGCGGCACCGAGGAAGCTTTTGCCGAACAGATGAACGCCGAAGCGAAGCGAATTGGCCTCACGGCGAGCAACTTCACCAATTCGCATGGATGGCCGGATTCGAACCACTTCACGACGGCGCGCGACCTCGCGGTCCTGGCGCGGCATCTGATCACCGATTTTCCCGAGTATTACCGGTACTTCAAGGAGATCGATTTCACCTACGGCGTCGATGCCAAGGGAACGCCGATACGCCAGGGCAACCGCAATCCGTTGCTTTATCGCAATACCGGGGCCGACGGAGTCAAGACCGGCCACACCGAGGATGCCGGTTATGGACTCACCGCGTCGGCGATTCGCGAAGGCCGGCGCATCATCATGGTGTTCAACGGCTGGCCGAGCATGCGGGTGCGCGCCGAGGAGTCGGAGCGGATGCTCGACTGGGCCTACCGCGAATTCAACAATTACACGGTGTTCAAGGCTGGTCAGCAGGTCGACCGGGCCGATGTGTGGATGGGCGAAGCGCCGACGGTCGGCCTTGTCGCGTCCAAGGACATCGTCGTCACGCTGCCGCGAAAGTTGAGGCCACAGATGGAGGCGCGCATCGTCTTCGATGCTCCCGTACCGGCCCCGGTGCTCAAGGGCGCCGCGATCGGACTGGTGCGCGTGACGGCGCCCGGCGTGACGCCAATCGAGGTGCCGATCGTCGCCGACGCCGACGTGCCGCGGCTCGGCTTCGCCGGCCGGATCGCCGCCGCAGTGACCCACTTGATCTTCGGCGCCAAGAAGTGAGCCGTCGGCGCGCCCGGACGCGCCCCGCCAAGCGTTCGTCGGCGCAAGATCATCCGATCGGGCCGTCGTCGCCGGGGCGGTTTATCACGCTCGAAGGCGGCGAAGGCGCTGGCAAGTCGACGCAGCTTGCGCGGCTCGCCGCGGCGCTCGCACACGCCGGCAAAAAGGTTCGAGCGACGCGCGAACCGGGCGGCACGCCGGTAGCCGAGGAGATTCGCCGTCTCCTGGTCGAAGGCGAGCCTGGACGCTTGCAGCCTGTCACCGAGGCGCTGCTGCATTTCGCCGCGCGTGTCGAGCATCTGGCGCATGTCGTGCGGCCCGCGCTCGAGGCCGGGGTGTGGGTCGTCAGCGACCGTTTCGCGGACTCGACCATGGCCTATCAGGGCTATGGCCACCGCCTGGGTCGGACGACGATCGCCGCGCTCTATCGTTTGACGATCGGCGAGTTTCGCCCCGACCTCACGCTAATCCTCGATGTTCCGGTCGACACCGGCCTCCGGCGCGCCGCCACGCGGAGTGGACACGAGACGCGATACGAGCGAATGGACCGCGCGTTTCACGAGCGACTCCGCGAGGGCTTCCGTGCCATCGCGCGCCATGAGCCGCGACGCTGCATCGTGATCGACGCCGCCGGCGACGTCGACGCCACGACACGCAAGATCTTCGCTGCCGTCGAGACGCGCCTCGGCGTTAAACTGGACTAGATGACCGACGACACCGCCGCGACCGGCGCGCCTGCGCCACGCGCCAATCCGGAGCTGATCGGGCAAGCCGCCGCCGAACGGGTCATGCTCGCCGCATGGCGGTCGGGGCGAATGCCGCACGCGTGGCTAATCGGTGGACCGCGCGGCGTCGGAAAGGCGACGCTGGCCTACCGCTTCGCGCGCTTTGTGCTGGCCGGCGGAGGCGACGCGGTCGGGGGGCTATTTGGCGCGTCTGGCCTCGATTCACTGGCGTTGCCCACCGGCCATTCGGTGTTCCGCCACGTGGCGGCCGGCGCGCATCCCGACCTTGTGACCGTCGAACGCCAGATCAATCCCGAAACGAGGAAGTTGCGCGGCGAAATCATCGTCGATGACATTCGTGATGCCGGACAATTCCTGCACCTGACCCCGGTGGAAGGCGGGTGGCGCGCGGTCATCGTCGACGCCGCCGACGACATGAACCTGAACGCCGCCAACGCCCTCCTCAAGGCATTGGAGGAGCCGCCGCGACAGGCGTTACTGCTGCTGGTGTGCCACGCGCCTGGCCGGTTGCTGGCCACCATCCGCTCGCGATGCCGGTATCTCGCGTTGCCGCCCTTGTCCGATGAGCATGTCGCCAGGCTGCTCGACCGCTTTCGGCCGGGGCTCGCCGAAGACGATCGCGCCGCCCTGGTGGCGCTCGCCGACGGGTCGATCGGCAGGGCGCTTGATCTCGCCGATCGCGGCGGGATCGAACTCTATCGCGAGATGGTAGCTTTGTTGGCCCGCGGACCCGATATCGACGTGCCGGCGGTTTACGCCTTCGCCGACGGCGTGGCACGCGGCGGCAGCGACGCCGCGGCGGGGTTCCGCACGGCCATGGAGCTGCTTGCCGCGTGGGTGGAGCGACTGGCGCGGGCGGCCAGCGGCGCGTCGACCGGCAGCGAGATTATCGCCGGCGAGGGCGCGGTCCACGCCCGTCTTGCTGGCAGTGGCGGCGTCGAGCGCTGGATCGCCTGCTGGGACAAGATCAACCTTTTGGCCCGGCGCACCGAGAGCCTAAATCTGGATCGCCGCCTCGTCCTCATCGACGC
>DATIBC010000108.1:0-11276 GCA_035457725.1 Alphaproteobacteria bacterium
CGCCAAACCGTGCCTCGCGGCCGGCGAGTTCGGGATGGGCGCGCAGCAGCGCGATTTGCGCGGCCGGTGGCTGTGCCCGCACGTGGTCGACCATCGCGTTATGCAGGGTGTCAAGCGAAGCGAACGGTCTTTTTCGCCATACTGCTTCGGCGACCCATGGCGAATGCTCGAAAATACCGCCGACGGCGGCGACGAAACTGGCGCGATCGAGCGCGTTGAGCGTCTTCATGTCGATTGGCATCTGGGACCGCTCCTCGGTGCCGTCACGCTGGCCAAGCTTTGGGCAGGTTAACCGTCGTCGCGGCCATGGACAATCGCCGTAGGCTTCTGAAACTATAGCCCGCCAAACGGGGGAAAGCGTCGATGGCAGGCCGGCTCACCACCCACGTTCTCGATACCGCACATGGCCGGCCTGGAGCCGGAATGACGGTTGAGCTGTACTCGCTGCTTCCCGCGCGCCGACGGCTCAAGACGATCGTGACGAATAGCGACGGCCGCTGCGACGCGCCGCTGCTGGAGGGCGGGGAGTTGGAGGCGGGCGTGTACGAGCTGGTGTTCAAGGCGGGAGATTATTTCCGACTCGCCGGCGAGGTTGACGCCAATCCTGCTTTTCTCGAGGAGATTCCGATTCGCTTCGGCATTGCCCGAACCGACCAGCACTATCACGTGCCGCTGCTCGTATCGCCATATGGCTACACGACCTATCGCGGAAGCTGACCGAAAAATGGACGCGCCGCGGCCCGCCAACGACCTGTTCGACGATCTCGATCCCGCGCCCCGCCTGCTCATGGGGCCGGGGCCGATCAACGTCGATCCGCGGGTCCTGCGCGCGATGTCGATGCCGCTGCTGGGGCAATTCGACCCCCAGTTCACCCGTTATATGAACGAGACTATGGCGCTCTATCGTGCGGTATTTCAGACCTTGAACCGCTGGACGTTGCTGGTCGACGGAACGGCGCGCGCCGGAATCGAGGCGATCCTGGTGTCGATCATCGAGCCTGGCGATCGCGTGCTGGTGCCGATCTTCGGGCGCTTCGGCCATTTGCTCGCCGAAATCGCCGCGCGCGCCGGCGGCGAGGTGCGCACGCTCGAGACCGAGTGGGGGACTGTCTTTCCACCCGAGCACATCGTGAAGTCGATCGCCGACTTTCGGCCGCGGGTCGTGGCGATGGTGCACGGCGACACCTCGACGACGATGGCGCAGCCATTCGATGGCATCGGTCTTGCCTGCCGCGAGCACGATGCGTTGCTCTATGTCGACGCCACCGCCACGCTCGGCGGCGTCGATTTCCCGGTCGATGCCTGGCGCATCGACGCCGCCTCGGCCGGATTGCAGAAATGCCTCGCCGGTCCGCCCGGATCGGCGCCGATCACCTTCAACGAGCGCGTCGTCGAGCGTGTCTTGCGGCGCAAGCATGTCGAGCAAGGTATTCGACCGCCGGGATTCGTCGCCGGCGAAGGTTCGCGAATCCGCTCGAACTATTTCGACCTGCCGATGCTCATGGATTATTGGGGCGAGGCGCGCCTCAATCACCACACCGAAGCCACCAACATGCTTTACGCGGCGCGCGAATGCGCGCGGCTGGCGCTCAAGGAGGGCCTCGCCGCGCGCTTCGAGCGTCACAAACTGGGAAGTCGAGCCTTGTGCGCGGGTCTCGAGGCGATGAGGCTCCGGATATTTGGCGACCCGATGTACAAGATGGCCAACGTAACCGCAGTCCATGTTCCGGACGGCGTCGTCGGGGACGGCGTCCGGGCGAGCATGCTAGAGGATTTCGGCATCGAGATCGGCACGTCGTTCGGGCCGCTACGCGGAAAAATTTGGCGGATCGGCACCATGGGCTACAACTGCCGCAAGCAGGCCGTGCTCGTCACGCTGGCCGCGCTCGAGGCTGCGCTCGCGGGGGCCGGATACAAGCCGGCCAACGGCGAGGGCGTGGCGGCGGCGCTCGACGTGTACCGGCCGGGCAAAGGCAAGCCGGCTGCTACCCTCGCCGACTAGGATCGGGCCGGCTTGGCGTTGAATTTGCAAGGGAAGATCGGCGCCGGGCAACAATGCGCGATGCGAGCGGAGATCAAGGGAGTGATTGCGGGCGGACACACGTTGACGATCGAGCATGTCACGCAGCGCTTCGGCCCGCTGACCGCGGTTCGCGACGTGTCGCTGACGGTCAATCCCGGCGAATTCGTCGCCTTGCTCGGCCCCAGCGGCTGTGGCAAGTCGACGCTGCTCCGGGTCATCGCCGGATTCCTCGCGCAGAGCGAGGGACATGTGCGTGTCGACGGGAGGTCGGTCGACGGCGTGCCGCCCAATCGACGCGGGATCGGCATTGTCTTCCAGAACTACGCGCTTTTCCCGCACATGACGGTGGCGGCCAATCTCGCCTATGGGCTCGAGGCGCGCGGAATGAGACGGACGGCCGTTGCCGAGCGTGTCGATGCGATGCTCGCTCTGGTGCGGATGGCCGGCCTCGCCGGACGTTACCCGAGCCAGCTTTCAGGCGGGCAACAACAGCGCATTGCGCTCGCCCGTGCGCTCGCAGTTGGCCCGCGTATAATGCTGCTCGACGAGCCGTTTGGCGCGCTCGACAAGAACCTGCGCTTCGACATGCAGATCGAAATCAAGCGCCTGCAGCGCGAAACCGGCGTCACGTCGATCATGGTCACGCACGACCAGGAGGAGGCGCTTAGCATGGCCGATCGTATCGCCGTCATGAACGCCGGCGCGGTCGAGCAATATGCGTCGCCCATCGAGGTCTACGACCGGCCGGCGAGCCTGTTCGTCAATCAGTTCGTCGGCACGACCAACCTGCTGCCCGGACGAGTGGCGGGGCGGCGCCACGGCGGGTTCGAAGTGGTGCTCGATTGCGGCGCGGCGCTTGCCGTGCCGTCGGCCGGAGGACACGCCTCCGGCGCCCAGATCTACCTGACGGTTCGGCCCGAGCATCTCCGCCTTGTCGACGCGCCGGCGGCCGACCGTATCGCGGCGAGCGTCCGGACCGTGATTCCGATCGGTTCATCGGTGGTCTTCGATGTCGTCGCCGACGACGCGACCGCGGTCAAGGTGATGCAATCGCGCGACAGCGGCTTCTCGGCGCCGGCGCCAGGCTCGCGCGTATTCGTCGAGCCGCGATCGCCGGGGATGTGCCTAATCTTCCCGCAACCGCATTGACACGGAAGGAGCGTGCCATGACCGGATCCGACATTCGACGCAGAGCCATTCTCGGCGCGGGAATCGCCGCCGGCGCGCTTGCCGCCCTGCCACGGCGGCTCGGCGCCCAATCGCAGAACCTTGTCGTGTCGACATTTCCTGGGACGTGGAACGAGGCGCATCGCGAAATTCTCGCGCCCTACTTCCGAAAGCAGACCGGCGCAAGCGTGACGCAAACGATTCTTCTCGCGACCGATCAGGTGACGCGCCTACAGGCTGCTCAGGCGGGAAAGAATCCGCCGCCCTTCGATGTGTCGATTCTCGACGAAGGCCCGCTGCTCGACGCAGTCAAGGCCGGGGTATTGGAGAAATTTCCGGTCGACAAATCGGAGCATTTCAAGGACCTGCTGCCGCCCTTCCAAGACGAATGGGGCCCCAAGATATCGATCCAGGTGATCGGTATCGGCTACAACCCGAAGAAGATCAAGACGCCGCCGAAATCTTGGGACGACCTGTGGAACCCCGCCTATAAGGGGCGGGTGGGACTGACCGCGCTCAACTCCTCGCTGGGCATGGCGTTCATGGTCGACCTGGCGCGCGTGCGTGGCGGGTCCGAAACGGCGATCGAGCCCGCCTTCAAGGCGTTGCGTGAACTGCTGCCCAATGTCGGCGCGATCTCGGCCAATCTCGGGGCGCATGCCGCGCTGTTCCAGCAGGAGCAGGTCGACATCGCGCCATACAACTTCAACTTCGTGCAAACCCTGAAGGAGAAAGGTGTCGACGTCGAGTTCGTCAAGCCGCAGACCGGCGCCGCTGCATGGCGCACCAGCTTGCACATCGTCAAGGGCGCGACGTTGCCCGATCTGGCGCTCAAATACATCGATGGACATATTGCGCCCGAGGTCCAAAGCGAGATGCAGAAATCGCCGTTCTTCGTGATTCCAACCAACCGCAAGGTGAGCATCGGCGAGCGGGTGGCGAAGAACATCGCCGCCACCCCTGACGATTTCGGCAAGCTGGTCTGGCAGGATTGGTCCAAGATCAACCAGCAGCGCGGTGAATGGATCGAGCGGTTCAACCGCGAGATTAAGCTTTAGGCACCGGGGCCGGGGCGTTGGTCGGGCGGCGTTTCCTCCAACTCTTTGCGTTGGCCGAGTGGCAGCTAATACTGCCGCTCGGTCTGTTTTTTCTCGCTTTCTTCCTCGCGCCGCTCGTGGTTCTGGTCGTGCTCAGCTTTCAAACCGAGATAAGCCTGGGGCGATTCACCGGCGTGCACTACGGAAAGTTTCTAGGCGACGCGTTCAGCCTGGGCATTCTATGGGATACCATGGTCCTCGGCGTCGAGGTGACGATGGTCTGTGCCCTGTTCGGAATCCCGCTCGCCTGGATCAGCGCGCGCGCCAGCCCGCGATTCCAGCCGGTGCTGCTGTTTCTTGTCGTCCTGCCGATTCTCACCAGTGTCGTCGTTCGTACGTTCGCGTGGATCGTCATACTTGGCCGCCAGGGCGTGATGAACAAGACGCTGATCTGGCTCGGCTTGGTCGACGAGCCATTGCGCCTCCTTTTCAGCGAGTTCGGCGTGGTGATGGTGCTGGCACAAGTCCAGATGCCATTGATGGTTCTGCCTGTGCTGACGACGATGCAGCGCCTCGACCCGAACCTGATCGATGCCTCGGCGGCGCTTGGCGCCGGGCAGTGGCGGACATTCTTGCGCGTCGTCCTTCCACTGAGCCTGCCAGGCATCGTCGCGGGGGCAATCCTCGTCTTCGCCGCTTGCGTCACCGCGTTTGTGACCCAGACCCTGATCGGCGGAGCGAGGCTCGTCTACATGCCGCTATACATCTACCAGCAGGCGATCGGCGCGAACAATTGGCCGTTCGCGGCGGCTATTTCGGTCGTTTTCCTCGTCTGTGTCTTGTTCGCGATCTACCTTCTCAGCCTCGTCGGCCGCGCCAGTCGCGGATACGTCCATGCCTAGGGCGCTCCGCCTCGATCTCGACGCGCTGTCGTTCAATGGCGCGATAGGCTTCGTCGGCGCGGTTGCGGTGTTCTTTCTTGTCGCGCCGACGATCATCGTCGTCCTCACCTCGTTCACCAGCTCGGCGGCGCTCCGTTTTCCGCCCGACGGATACAGCCTGCGCTGGTATCTGGCGCTGGTCGACGCCGATCAGATGCAGCGCGCCGCGCTGACCAGCCTGGTGGTGGCGTCGCTGGCAACCGCCGGGTCGGTGGTGCTCGGGGCGACCGCGGCGCTCGGTCTTGCCAGCGTCCGCGGCCGGTGGATGCGCGCGATCGACGCGCTTTTCATGTCGCCGCTGCTGCTGCCGGCGCTGGCCTTCGGGTTCGCGGGTCTGATTTTCTTCAACCTTGTCGGCTATGGCCTGTCACTTCCCACGCTCATCATTGGCCACGTGGTGGTCTGCGTGCCGTTCGTCGTCCGCACGACGCTCGCCGCGTTGACGCAGCTGGATCCGGCGCTGATCGAAGCCTCGCGAAGCCTCGGCGCCGGCTGGTTCTACACCGTCCGACGCGTGACGCTGCCGATCATCGCGCGGGGCGTCGGCGCCGGGGCGTTTCTCGCCTTCATGGCGTCGTTCGACAACGTTCCAGTTTCGCTTTTCCTGTCCGACGCGCGGACCGAAGTGTTGCCGATCCATCTCTGGGAGATCATCGAGACGAATCTCGACGTTCGCACTGCCGCGGCGTCGGGCGTACTCATCGTGTTTACTGTCGTGGTGATGGTTGTCGCCGAGCGTTTCGCCGGCCTGTCCAAGCAGTTGCGCTGAGGAATCGGGCTATGCCGGGAATATCGGTGCACGTGATCGATGTCGCCAACGGCGAGCCGGCGCGCGGCATGCGTGTCGAGATGTACGAGATCAGGCCCGACGGATCGCGCCGCAAGGTTGGCGAAGGGACCGTCGGAGAGAACGGCTCGTTCGACCACCCGATGACGCACGGCGAAGGGATTACCGCCGGGACCTACGAGGCGGAGCTTCATGTCGGTGGATATTACCGCGCGCGCAGCCCGAGCGACGCGGCGCCGGCTTTTCTCGATACCGTGCCGTTCCGTTTCATGGTGATGGACGCGGGCGCCCATTACCACCTGCCGTTCAAGGTTTCGCCCTGGGGACTGTCAGTCTGGCGAGGCCGTTAGCGCGGCGTCGTCGCGCTCAGCCGCCCGTGGCGAACCCGCTGTCCATTCCGCGGGTCGCCCAGTGGGTGAATCGGCGCTCGAGCAAGGCTGCCACGGCGTACATGCCGATGCCGAGCGCGGCCACGACCAACAACCCTGCGAAGACGAGAGGTACGCGGAACGACGAACTCGCCGACAGCATCAGGTAGCCGATACCCTCGTTGCTCGCCACGGTTTCCGAAATGACGGAGCCGACGAAGGCAAGCGTGATCGCCACCTTGAGCGACGCGAAGAAATATGGCATCGAGCGCGGAAGGCCGATTTTGAGCAGGATGTCGAGCTTGCGCGCGCCAAGCGACCGCAGCACGTCCTTTAGTTCCGGCTCGATCGTCGCGATTCCGGTGGCGACGTTGACGACGATGGGGAAGAACGAGATGAGAAACGCGGTAATGATCGCCGGCACCGTGCCGATGCCGAACCACAGGATCAGCACCGGAACGATCGCCACCTTGGGGATCGAGTTGAAGCCGACCAGAATCGGATTGAGCGCGGCATAGAGCAGGGCCGAAGTGCCGACGGCCACGCCGAGCGCCAGGCCGAAAGCGACGGCGATCAGGAACCCGACAACGGTCGTGTACATCGTGTGGCTGGCGTTCTTCCAAATTCCGGGCCAGTACTGAATCAGTGCCTCGACCGATTTGCTCGGCGCCGGCAAGATGAACTCGGGCACGTCGAACAGGCGGCAGCCGGCCTCCCAGAGCGCAAACAGCAGGATCCCCGCGACCCAGGGGGCGACGATGCGTCGCGCACGCGGGCTCATTTTCCGCCCTCGCGCGCACGCCCGATATGCGCGCGTAGCTCATGAACGATGTCGACGAATTCCTGGGTAAAGCGTATGTCGAGCGGCCGCGGCCGCGGCAGATCGATGGCGCGCGAATGGACGATCCGGCCGGGGCGGCTCGAGACGACATGAACCGTATCGGCGAGATACGCCGCCTCGGTCAGGTCGTGCGTGACCAGAAGCACGGTGAACTTCCGATCCAACCACAGGAGCTGCATGGTCTCCCACAGCTCCTCACGCGTGAAGGCGTCGAGCGCGGCGAACGGCTCGTCGAGCAGCAGTATCTCCGGCTCATGGATCAAGGCGCGGCACAGCGACACGCGCTGCTGCATGCCCCCTGACAGCTCCCAAGGATAGCGGGCGCCGGCGTCCGAAAGCCCGACCCGCGCCAGCAGCGCCTGCGCCTTGTCGATATAGGCCTGTTTTTCTCGGCGGAACCGGCGGCGATGATTGGGCGCCACTTCGAGCGGCAGCAAGAGATTTTGCAAGGTCGTTCGCCACGGCAGGAGGATCGGGTTCTGGAAGGCCATGCCGACGATCTTGAGGGGGCCGGTGACCGGCGCGCCAGCGACCGAGACCCGCCCGGCGCTCGGCGGGCGGAGGCCGGAGACCAGCTTGAGTAATGTCGATTTGCCGCAACCCGACGGGCCGACGATGGCGGCGAACTCGCCTTCGGAGACATCAAGCGTTGCGTCGCGGAGCGCCAGAACGCCCCCCGTGGCCTCCTCACCATAGGCGAGGCTGACTTGCGAGATCTCGATCATGGCGGAACCATGCGCGAACATTCACGCCGCCGCGGGGACGTGCCCCGCGGCGCGCTCGCGGCCGCGCCATGCGGCGCGGCCGGTAGGATCACTCGACCGCCCGGTCGGCCTTGGGCGGCAGGTACGCGTCGGTGAAGATGTCGCCCGGCGCCGGTTTTTTCTGCAGCTTGGCGGCGAAGGCGACTTGATCGATCGAACGGCCGAGGCGCGCCATATCGATCGCGCCAAAGCCATTCTTCTTCACGTCCGGCGTTATGATGTTGGTCTGGATCGCGAGCTGCATGCGCTCCAACTCCAACGCGTCGTCGATCAGCGGATCCTTCTTCTTGGTCGCCGCGATGCCCGCCTGGTTGTCCTTCAGCATGTCGCGCATGCCCTTGATCGTGGCGCGAACGAACCCTTTGATCTGTTCGGGGTGCTGCGAAATCATCTTCGGGGAGACGATGATTCCATTGCCGTAGAAGTCGAGCCCGAAGTCGGAATAGCGCATCGCGACGATGTCCTCCGGCTTCACGCCCTTGGCCTTGAGGTCGAGGAACGACGAGAAGTAATGCCCCGAGATGAAGTCGACCTCCTTGCGGATCAGCAGCGCCTCGCGCAGCGCCGGGTCCATGTTCTTGCGAGCCACCTTGTCGTTGTCGATGCCGACTTTGGCGGCGAACGCCGGAAACAGTTTGTAAGAGGCGTCGAAGACCGGCGCGCCCAGCGTCTTGCCGACGAGGTCTTGCGGCTTCGTGATGCCCGAGCCTTTGAGCGCGAACACCGAAAAGGGCGGGAAGTCGTAGACGACGAGGACGCACTTGATCGCCTTGTCGGGGTTGGCGGCGTTGTACTCGATGAGCGCATTGATATCGGCGAAGCCGAAATCGTATGCCCCGCTGGCGACGCGATTGACGGCGCCGGCCGAACCTTGGCCGGAGTCGATTGTGACGTCGAGGCCTTCGGCCTTGTAGTACCCCTTGTCGGCGGCAAGCAGGAAGAACGAGGTCGGTCCTTGGAACTTCCAGTCGAGCGTGAATTTGACCGGCATGGTCTGCTGTGCGGCCGCGCCAAAGGCCAGGCCCGCGGTCATTACCGCGGCGGCCGTGGCGCCGGTGGCCCGGCGCAGGAGGGTCGATTGCATGGACGAACTCCCTGTCCCTGGACGTTGCGATGGGTCCATTAGAGCAAGCCGCGGGCCATCAGGAAAGAACGGCCGATTGGAGCCGGTACCACGGCTTGCCCGGTGGTCCGGGCCGCGCGCCCGCCCACCGGCCGGGCATATTGCCCATTCTCCATGCACGGCGCATGACAAATCTAGGCGGCTCGCGACACCGCCAAAAAAGGGCCCCGCGTCTCGCGTGGAACGCGGGGCCGAATTGAGGTCCGCTCGGCGTCACGCGATCCGCATGACGAACGGCCCCCGGGAGGAGCTACGAAGCGGCGGTTGCCTATGGCGCACCGGCCTCGCTTAGCGAGGCGTCGGCGAGCGTGGGGGGAAGCGCCGAAAGTTCATCGAGCGCATGCTCATATCGGACGCGGGCACGTTCGTGCCGCCCGTGCTTGCAGTCGATCCGAGCGGCGGTCAGCCGGTGATGGACACGATTGAGAGCAAGCCGCGTCGCCGGGTCGTGCGGATCGGATTTGGCGGCGACGAGCATCCGCTCGACGACGGCGCGGTCGAGTTGCTGGCAAGTCGGTTCGTCGGCGTAAGCTGCTTTGGGTATGGCCAAGCCTACGAGCAGAATTGTCGCAAGCGCGGCGCTGAAGAATCCCTGCATGGCTTCCTCCCCT
Organism: Alphaproteobacteria bacterium; assembly: GCA_035457725.1. GTDB lineage: Bacteria > Pseudomonadota > Alphaproteobacteria > CACIAM-22H2 > CACIAM-22H2 > DATFES01. The sequence continues at coordinate 9,663 of DATIBC010000108.1, forward strand.
GGCGGCCGGGCCATTCGATGGCCCCAGCGGCCCTAGCTCCACAGCGACGATTCGTAGCGCGAAGATCAATGGCCCGGTGTGAGGCGGCTCACACCGACGTAACCAATTCATACTGCGATATCAGCCGCCTAGAACGCCGGTCTGCCGACCGCCTAAAGCGTGATCGCGTCAGGGTGAAGCATAGCCGGCGTTTTTGAAGGAGTTGGCGCATTCGCGGGCGGTGACGTTGGGGAGGAGGGCGCCGATGCGTTTCCAGGTTTCGTCGACGGTACGCTCGGCGGCTTGGCGAAGAAGGGTTTTGTGCTTGGCGAAGACCTGCTCGATCGGGTTCAGATCGGGTCTGTAGGGCGGCAGGAAGAAGAGCTTGGCGCCGGCTTGTCTTATTCCGGCGCGGCTGGTCTGGCTCTTGTGGCCGCCGAGATGATCCAGGATGACGATGTCGCCCGGGCGCAAAGTCGGGACCAAGACTTGTTCGACATAGGCGCGGAAGCTGGCGCCGTCGATCGGTCCCTCGAAGACGCACGGCGTGGCGAGGCCGTCGCAGCGCAAGCCGTCAGGAAGGTCAGCGTCCGCCACCGGCCTTGCGGGGCCCGATCAACCAGCCGCATGCCGCGCCGGCTGCGGCCGTGGCGGCGGGTCATGTTGGTCTTAGCCCAGGTCTCGTCGACGAAGACCAGCCGCCGCGGATCAACCCGGCCTTGGTAGCGCCGCCATTGCGCGCGCCGCCCGGCACGACCGGCCCGCCATCACCGCCCCGACCATTCGCTCACACAAATCCAACGAATAGGCTCACGTCATCCATGCTGGCCTCCATCCCAGCGCTCAGCACGAATCAAAATTCGCCGCGCTTGTGAATCCCCTCTCGATTCACTTCTGTGCGATCACGCTCTAGTTTGGCCGGTTCGATTGTTCGCATATCGCGCGCCGGTAACGCCCAGCTTACGGACTGACCATTGCACGCATGATGTCGAAGTGGAGTGGATGAACTCCGGCGTTTGAAAGGTTCGGCGGCAGCGGATTGGCCGGATCGATCGCGGCGACAATGAGATCGCAGCTCCCTGCGGCGGGCAGGGCCGCGGTGTCGAGCGTGACCGGCCCCAGGCGCATCGAGCCTCCCGGGACGATGGGATTCGACGGATTCGCCTGCAATCGCGCAAGAACCTGAACGGCCTTGCCTTGCTGCTTGACGAGCCCAACGACAAGGGACGGTGTCGACGACGAGCCGATGCCGAGATTCATGATTTGGCAAGAAATGAAGTAACGAAGACCGGCGCGCAACTGGGCCGCGCCGCCCGTCATGATGCCGACTTCCGCCATCGACTGGTCGGCGGGCGCGATGAAAATGAAGGGCGCTTGTCCGACGACCGCAGGAACAGCGACGGGATCGGCGCCCGCCGGTGGTCCCTTGACGGATAGAATGGGGCCGATGCCGACCGCATTGCAGGCATTGACCAATTGTAAGGTGAGACGTCCGTCGCCGGGGCGAATCGCTTCCGCCGATTGCAATAATCCCACACGCAGCCCCTCGAAGGTCGCGTTCTCGGCGATCCGATTGTGTATCAGCATGTCAAGCACCAGCAACTGCAACCGCCCCAACGGAATCCGATTTATTTT
>DATIBC010000109.1:0-19304 GCA_035457725.1 Alphaproteobacteria bacterium
GGCCGTCCACCGCATACAAATAGACGCCTTCGCCGCGCTCGAACGCGACGTCGGCCCGATTGTATGTCGGCATCACGGGCGGGAATTGCCCGGATTTCTGGGCGACGCTCACGACACAGGGCTCCTTCGGTGGTTCATCCGCCGGGATTGCGCCGGGCCACCATGGACCGGCCCGACCCGCGCGGAAAGCCCGGCAGTATGGCGGCGTCGCGCCGCTTGTCAACCGGCCGACCGAATTGCGTACGACGGCGCCATTCGGTCGCGGCACAACCGGACTATGCATCATCATGACTACGCCAGTGGCAACGATTAGCCAATAGCGGCGGCGAAGCGATTGCGGCGAATACCACGTTTGGTGGTATCCTGGAATATCGGACCCGGCTAGTTTGCCTTTGGGTCGACGGGAGAACATCGCGCATGGCTGTTCCGGATTTTCAATCGCTGATGCTGCCGGTGCTGCGTGTCATCGCCGATGGGGAAATAAGCGCCGCCGCATTACGTGATCGAGTGGCGAGCAACTTGAATCTCAGCGAGCAAGACTTGGCAGAGATGCTTCCGAGCGGGCGTCAGGCGAGGTTCGCCAACAGAACGGCTTGGGCGAATGTCTTTCTGCAGCGGGCCGGCCTCATTGAGAAGGCGCGGCGAGGCGTTTATCGCATAACCGAATCCGGTCGCGCGGTTCTCGCTGAAAATCCGCAACGGGTCGACATGAAGTTCCTGGAACGCTTTCCTCGATACGCCGAGTGGCGACAGAGCAGTGGGGCGACGACAGATGAGGAGTCTGACGAAGCGCCCAACGAGACTGGCGGATCGCGATCAATCGCCACACCAGAAGAACAGATCGATTCGAGCTTTCGAGCCTTAACCTCCGCGCTTGAATCCGATGTACTGGACCGCGTGCGAGAAGTATCCGCGAACGCATTCGAAGGACTCATCATCGACGTCCTGATCGCTATGGGCTATGGAGGCGGAAAGGCCGATATGGGAAAGGCCGTCGGCCGATCCGGCGACGGCGGGATCGACGGCATCATCAAGGAAGATCCGCTCGGTCTTGACATCGTGTATATCCAGGCAAAGCGCTACGCCGAAAACAGCAACGTCCAGCGCCAGGAAGTGCAGAGCTTTGCAGGTAGTCTGGACGGAGTTGGCGCAACGAAGGGAATATTTGTCACGACCTCCGCATTCTCGAAGGGCGCTCACGAATACGCGGCGCGAATTTCGAAGCGACTCATTCTGATCGATGGCGGGCAATTGGCGCGCTTAATGGTTCGTCACAATGTGGGCGTTCGATTGCGCGCCAAATATGAGTTAAAGAAAGTGGACGAGGATTACTTTTCGGAGTGACGACAGCCCGCGGCTTTGAGCGCTTGATCCAGTCGCCCTTTAGGCCCTGAGGCGATAGCCGCGCCTGAACATCGTATAAGCGAGCCACAGCAGGGCGGCGTTGGCGGCCAGCATGACGCCGATTCCGAGCAGCAGGTCGGCATCGGCGTGACCGATGAAGCCATAGCGGAAGCCGTCGATCATGTAGAAGAACGGGTTGAACAGCGCGATCTCGTGCCACGGCGGCGGCAGCCGGTCGATGGTGTAGAACGTGCCCGACAGAAACGTGAGCGGCGTCACGACGAAGTTGGTCACCGCGGCGATGTGATCGAACTTCTCCGACCATATCCCGCCGACGAGGCCGAGGAGCGACAGCAGCAGCGAGCCGGCGAGGCCGTGAAAGACGATCATGCCGACGTCGTGGATATGCACCGCGACGAAGGGCAGCAGCGAGAATCCGACGATGATCCCTACCGCCACGCCGCGCACGACGCCGCCCAGCGCGAACCCCGCGGTCAGCTCCGCTGCGGACAGCGGCGGCATCAGCGAGTCGACGATGTTACCCTGGACCTTGGAGATCACCATCGACGACGAGGTGTTGGCGAAGGCATTTTGGACCATCGCCATGATGATGAGTCCGGGCGCGAGGAATTCGGGAAAGCTCAGCCCAGCGATTTCGCGCACCGATCCGCCCAGCGCCAGCGCGAAGACGGCGAGCAGCAGCAGCGTCGTCACCACCGGCGCGACGATGGTCTGTGTGAACACCTTGAGGAAGCGCCGAACTTCGCGCTGGGTCAACGTCCACAGGCCGAGCCAGTTGACGGCGCCGTAGCGGCGCGGCTCGGGCGTCGGGGCAGGCATGAGCGTTTGGCGGACGCGCATAGCGGCGGCGACGATAGGGCTTGCCGCGCCGCGCCGCAACCGCCGACGCTGGCGCGCGGGCGCGCTCCGTGACACTCTCGCGCCATGGTCGTCCCACGACGCGTCGCGCCCGGCCCGTTGACGATGGAAAGCCTCGAAAAGGCGGCGCTCGGCTATCTCGAGCGCTACGCAAGCTCGGCGGCCAATCTGCGCCGCGTGTTGATGCGCCGCGTCGAACGTGCGGCGCGCGCCGGAGCGTGCGAACGCGCCAAGGGCGCCCGGATGGCCGACGAAGTCGTCGAGGGCTATCGCGCGCGCAACCTACTCAACGATCGAGCCTACGCCGAGGGCCGCGTGCAAACGCTCCATCGCCAGGGGCGCTCGCGGACGCGCATCGCCCAGACGCTCGCCGCCAAGGGCGTGGCGCGCGAGGAGATCGACCGCGCCCTCGCCGCGTTCGAAGCAGAGACGCCGGAGGCCGATCTGGTCGCGGCGCTAGCGCTTGCGCGCCGGCGGCGGTTGGGTCCCTACCGCGCCGCCGGTCAGCGCAGCAAGTTCCGGCAGCGCGATCTCGCAGCACTGGCCCGCGCCGGGTTCAGCCTGGAGATCGCGCGCCGGGTCGTCGATGCCGCGCGACCTGAGACGATCGAGGCCGAGCTGGCCTAACGTCAGTCGACCTTGCGCACGTCACCGTAGCGGCGGCGCATACATCAGGCCGCCGTCGCGCCACAACTTGTTGACGCCGCGCTCGATGCCGAGCGGTGTGATATTGCGCTCGAAGCTCTCGCCGTAATTACCGACCTGCTTGACGATGTTGTAGGCCCAGCGGTTGTCGAGGCCGAGCATTTTCCCGAAGTCGCCGGAGGCGCCGACAAATCGTTGGATCGCCGGGTTTTGGCTATTGAGATGCTGGTCGATGTTTTTCGAGGTAAGACCGAGCTCTTCGGCCTCGACCATCGCATTGAACGACCACCGCACCACGTCGCCCCAGCGCGAATCGCCCCGCCGCACCGCCGGACCCAGCGGCTCCTTCGAGATCACCTCGGGAAGGATGACATGATCGTTGGGATTGGGCGCGCGCACCAAGCGCGTCGCGGCGAGGCCCGAAACGTCGTTCGTGAACACATCGCAGCGGCCGGCGAAGTATGCCGATGTCGTTTCCTCAAGCTTCTCGATCACCACCGGCGTGAACTGCATCTTGTTTTGGCGAAAATAGTCGGCGAGATTGAGTTCGGTCGTGGTTCCCGGGCCAACGCACACCGTGGCTCCGTTCAAGTCGCGCGCGCTGCGCACGTTCAACTTGCGCGGCACCAGGAAACCCTGGCCGTCGTAGTAGCTGATGGCGCGAAAGTCGATGCCAAGATTGACGTCGCGCTGGAAGGTCCAAGTGGTGTTGCGCGACAGAATGTCGATTTCGCCTGACTGCAGCGCGGTGAAGCGTTGCTGCGCCGTGAGCGGAACGAAGCGTATTTTGGTGGCGTCACCGAACACCGCCGCCGCGACCGCCCGGCAAACGTCGACGTCGAGACCCTCCCAGATTCCCTGGGCGTTGGCCAACGCGAAGCCGGGCGCGCCGGTGTTGACCCCGCACTGGATCAATCCGCGCTGACGTACGGCGTCGTACGTGGCCGACGGGGCAGACGGCGCCGCTGCGGGCGCCTGCGCGGTTTGGACGGTATCCGCGTGTGCCGACTGCGCGGCTGCGAGTGCAAGCGTCGCGCTCGCCGCGATCAACGAGAGCATCCTCATTGTTTCCTCCCTGCGTTTTGAGCTTGATTTGATTCGCCGCTTACTGGCCGGGCCCCGCAAAGCGGCCCGGCATCACGCCGCGCCCAAAGCGTTCACGACGCGAGGTTCGCGCCGTCAACGAAGAGATGCGGCAGGATTCGCTTGGTCAGTTCGGTCGCGTCGGCAACCGTCTGCTGTCGCTGCGCCAATGCGGCGGCAAGCCCCTCGGCCAGCGCCAGGATGCCGACGCACGATCCATGCAAAACCTCGTGCTCCGCCGCGCCGAACATGACGATGTCGCAAAACGGCGCCACTGGCGAATTGGGTCCGTCGGTCAGCGCTATCGTCCGCGCGCCTTGTTCGCGTCCGGTCCGCAGCAAGTCGAGGGTCAAGCGGGAGTAGCGCGGGACGGTGAGGGCGACCAGTAAATCGCCCTTGGCGACCCGCATTACGCGGCGAATCATCCGCTCCGGTCCGCCGCGGCCGTCAAGGACTTCAAGCGCGGCGATATAAGGTTCGAGCAGGTCGCCGACCAGCCGCGCCAACGGCGCGGCGATTCCGAGCGCCACGATGATGACGCGGCGCGCCTCGAGAATCGCCGCCACGCCGCTCTCGCACGCGTCGCGGCCTAATAGATGCTCGCTTCGCGTGACGTTCGCGGCAATGCCGTGCAGGCATTTGCGCATGGTCTCGAACGCCGCCAGGGGACGATCCTTTTGGTCGCGCAATTTTTCTATGGGCGCGGTGGCGCTACGAAACGCGCGCAGTGACGCGCCGCGAAACTCGGCGTAGCCGCCGAAGCCGAGGGCGCGAACGAACCGATTGACCGTAGCGATGGATACGTCTGACGCCGCCGCCAACTCTTCGATCCCCATCATCGCGGCCTGAAAGGGATGACCCAGGACGAAGTCGGCGATCTTGCGGTGCGAGGGCGAGAGCTCCGTTCGCTTGCTGGTAAGCAAACCCAATGGCGACGACGGAGGGTCGCGATCCATGCCCAACGCTCCTGCCGAATGGATCGAATGTAAAAAAATATATCATAAAGATCTAGTTATGGAAATAATTTCTTACAGGAACTTGGCGCCGATCGTTTAGCAGCCGGTCGCCTTTGCTGAACCGAACTTGTCTCTAAGATACTGGAATTATGAAGAAATACAGGGCTCGGTCCGAGGAGACCGGTAACACCGCATCGCCGACCCGAAGTCGCCGAGCGATTCGCGTCCATACGCATTTCGAGGACCTCCCGCAGGCCGGAGCCAGGCGAGGACCTAGGCCCTCGTGGCGCGCGTCAATCCTCAGTCCCGGCTCGGCGCGAGAAACGCGCCGGACTGCGAGTCACGCTGGCGGCGGCGAGGAAGGAACCAGCGGACCGGCATTGGCGAAATGCAGCGTCCGCTGCGGGAACGGGATGACGATGCCCTCGCGGTCGAAGGCGATCTTGATGCGCCGGTTGAAAGCGCGCATGACGTTCCATTGCTGAATGGGGCGCGTCTTGATTCGCGCTTTGATGACGACCGCGGAATCGGCGAACTTGTCGACCCCGAGCACCTCGAGGTCCTCGAGGATCATCCGGCCGATATCGGAATCCTCGCGCAGCTTGGCGCCCTCGGCCTTGAGGACCGTCATCACCTTGTCGACATCGGCGTCGTAAGCGACGCCGACATCGAACACGGCGAAGGCGAAGTCCTTGGTCATGTTCGATATCGTCTTGAACTCGCTGAACGGGATCGTGTGCACGGTGCCGTCGAACGCGCGAAGCCGGATGGTCCGCACCGACATCCACTCGACGACACCCGAATTGTCGCCAAGACGCACCACGTCGCCGATGGCGATGGAATCTTCCGCGATCACCGAGACGCCGGCCAGGACGTCCTTGATGAGGTCTTGCGCCCCGAGGCCGATGGCGATGCCGACCGCGCCCGAAACGGCGAGCAGCGGCGTGATGTTGACGCCGAGCTCGGAAAGCACGACGAGGCCGACGAAGGCGACGAGCACGAACAACACCACGCGCTCGACCATCGGCTGAATGGTGCGGATGCGCGCGGCACGCCGCCATTCATCCATGCCGCGCCCGAAGGAGCGGCCGATGTAGCGCTCGATGCCGATATTAGCCAACTCCCACAACCCGACCGCGGCCAGCGCGGCGGCGGCGATTGCAAGCGCGCTGCCGCCGACGCGCCGGCCGAATGGTGTGGCCAGCCATTCCAGCGAATCGAGACCCCAGGCCTGGAAAACCGCCAGCGCCGCAAAGATATAGATCGCCGCCGTCGCCGTCGTCGTGAACAACGAGAGGTAACGATTGGCGCGCGCCTCGAGGCCGGGATAGCGCCGGCGCGCTTCCTCGCTGACGGCCAGCAGATGCCGCAGCAGCCGCCGTACGATGGTCGCCAACGCCAACGCCGTCGCTGCGATGACGATCGTCAGGACGGTGGCACGCGCCACGTAGGCGAACCCGCCATCAGGCTGGATGAGCCAAACCATCGTCACGAACACGACATAGCTGACGGCGCCGACATGCCAATATTTGGCGATCCGCGCGCGTAGATTCGGCTCGCCGTCGTCCGCGGCGCCGGTTCGTCCAGCGAGCGCGCGGGCGACATCGTGGCGCGATTGCAGGATCAGGGCCAACAACAGGAGCCCGATGAGCAGGCCGAGCAGTTGGGAAAGGAAGTCGTGTCCGGCATCCGGCAGCCCCAACAACAATCCCGCCTCGATCGCGACGAAGCCGTAGATCGAGAAATTGGCCAGCCGGCGGACCCAGAGATCGACATATGCGGCGGTCTCGTCGGCCATCGGCGTGAGCCGTAGACCCGCCGCACGCGGCGCGACCAGGGCGATCGACACCAGGCCCACCAGCCGCGCCATGACGTTGGCATTGACGAACGCCAACGTGACAAGGCGCGCCGTGCGCGACGGCTCCGAGAAAGTCAGCGCCGCGAGCGCGACCGTGCCGAAGACGACGATCGGGACGAGACATATCAGCACGTACACCAGCAGGCGGCCGAGCCGCCACAGCGTGACCGTCGCGCGGTCCAGCGGGATCGAGCGCTCGAGGCGGTTGCGGGCTCGACGCAAGCCATACGCGGCGACCCATTCCGCCGCCCAGCCGGCGCCGAGCGCCAGCGCAAGTTTGCCGAAAATGTCCGCCAGGCGCGCCCGCCGATCCTCGTCGCTCAGCTGGCGCGCAAACCAGTCGTAGAACTTCGGCGCATCGGTGACGAAATCGACGGCGTCGAACACCGCCTTGCCGACGTCGACGAGCGACTCGGAGATCGATTTGAGGAATCGCGTGGCAACGCGGTCGGGAAGCGCCGGTTCGTCGGGCTGCACCTCTTTCTTGGCGGCGATCGCGGCGCGAAGCTGGTCGACGAACTTCTTCCGCTCGGCTTCGTCCTCGAGCGTGGCGATGAACCGCTCGAGCTCCTCAACGCTGACCGTTTCGTCGCCGGGCGGCAGCTGGGCGCGCGCCGGACTCGCCGCACCGGCGAGTGCGGTGGCGATAAGCAGCGCCGCAAACATGCGGAGGAATGGAAAGAAGACGCAGCGGAACCGCATGGCGCGCCTAATCTAAGGCGTCGCGATCGCGATGTCAGCCCGCGCTTTTCGCGCCGATCCAACCACTCCCCTCATGGCGCGATGGGAATCGCTTCGGATGCAGGATCTCGGCGAGGATCTCCAGCGACTCGACGAGCCGTGGGCCGGGGCGATTGAAGTATTGATTGCCGTCGAGCAGGAATACCGCGCCATTGGCGACCGCGCGCAGCCCGCGCCACTGTTTGCGCCGGGTCAATGCTGGAAGCTCGATGCGCGTGCGCGCGATATCGAAGCCGCAGGGTAGAATCGCGATTACGTCGGGATCGGCGGCGGCGAGCGCATCGAGATCGAGCCACGGGGAGTGTCGTCCCGGTTCGCCGAAGATGCTGGCGCCGCCGGCCAGGGCGATCAGTTCTGGCATCCAGTTCCCCGCCGCCATCGGCGGGTCGATCCACTCGATCGCCGCCAGCCGCGGACGCGGCAGACCGCCGGCAGCGTCGGCGATCGCGTCTATCCTTTCCCGCATGTCGGCGACGAGCTCCAGCGCCGCGCCGTCGCGGCCGAGCGCCTGGCCGATGCGCGCGATGTCGGCGAAAACGTCTGCCAGCGCGAATGGCGCGAGAGCGACGACGCTGGGCCGTCGGCCGATCCACGCGCCGAGCGCCCGTTCGACATCGGCGAGCGAAACGGCGCAGACGTCGCATTGGGTCTGGGTGATGAGCACGTCGGGCGCCAGCGCGGCCAGGCGTTCGGAGTCGATCGCATAAATCGACAATGCCTGCTCGAGCAGCGTGCGCACATCGCCGTCGATGACCGCGCTTGGCCGCGCCGGATCAATTCTCGGCCGGCTCAGCGCCGGCAGGCGGCGGACATCGGCGGGGAAATCGCATTCGTGGCTGCGGCCAACCAGCATGGATTGGGCGCCCAGCGCGCAGACGATCTCGGTCGCGCTGGCGAGGAGCGATACGACGCGAGGCTCGGCCATTGGGCGGTTGCTCCGATCCATTGACGATAATCGACCGCCAGCCGGGCGGGTCGGAACGATTGACATCGCCGAGCCCGCATCGGCAAATAACTCCGATCCGGGCATGAAACGAGGAAAACGCCATGGTACGCAAGGCTTCGATCGCCGCCGTGTCGCTGGCTGCGCTGATCGCCGTCGCGACGGGCGCGCCGGCCCAGGAGAAAGTAACCGTCGGCGCGCTCAAGCTCGCCTCCTCGGGGCCGATCTTCATCGCCGCCGAAAAAGGCTGGTTTCGCGACCAAGGTCTCGATGTGCAGATCAAGACCTTTACCGCCGCACAGCAAGTACCGGTCGCCGTAACCTCGGGCGACGTGGATTTCGGCATCACCGGTCTTACTGCCGGCTTCTTCAATCTTGCCGGCCGCGGCGCGATCAAGATCATCGCCGCACAAAGCCGCGAGGAGCCCGGCTACCACCTCGTCGCTTACATGGTGACGAATCAAGCCTATGATGCCGGATTCAAGTCGCTGAAGGATTTTCCGGGCAAGCGCGTCGGCATGACGACGGTCGGCTCGACATTCCACTATTCGCTCGGCCTGTTGGCGCAGAAACATGGTTTCGATCTCGCCAGGGTGACGATGGTGCCGTTGCAGACGCTGCCCAACATGTCGGCGGCGTTCAAAGGCGGTCAGGTCGACGCCATCCTCGTCCCGGTCACCGGCGCGCGCGCGCTCGAGGCGGAGAAGGTCGGGCATATCCTCGGCTGGGTCGGCGACGAGACGCCGTGGCAGCTCGGCGCGCTGTTTACTAGCCCGCGCATGATCGAGACTCGTCGCGCGACAGTCGCGAAATTCATCACGGCGTATACAAAGGCGACGGAGGCATATCATTTGGCGTTCAACCCCAGGGATCACACCGGCAAACCGTTTCGCGACCCGGTAAACGACGAGTTGCTCGGCATCATCGCCAAGGCGGTCGAGCAGCCGCCCGAACGCCTCGCCGTGGGCCTGCCGTATATCGACGCCAAAGGCAGGCTCAACGTCGGCGATATCCATAACCAAGTCGCGTTTTGGCAGGCGCACGGCCAGGTCGACAAAGGCGTCGACGCCAAGGCGATCCTCGATCTGTCGTTCATCGAGGGTCATTTCAACCTGCCGCGCTGAAGCGGAGGCGTAGGCGCCGTGGAGCTCGTCATCGCCGGCGTCGGTCACCGCTACGGCGAGCTGGCGGCGCTCGAGGCTATCGATCTCACCGTGCGCGAGGGCGAGATCCTCGCCCTCATCGGGCCATCGGGCTGCGGCAAGTCGACGCTGCTCGGCATCATGGGCGGTATCCTGCGGCCGAGCGCCGGCCGCGTCCTCGTCCGCGGCGATCCTCCGGGCGATTCGCTCAATCCGTTCACCTATGTTTTCCAGGATTTCGCGCTACTGCCGTGGCGGACGGTCGAGGGCAACGTCGCGTTGCCGCTTGAGCATCACGGGTTGAGCGCGGCCGAGCGCGCGCAGCGCACCAACGACGCGCTCGCGCGGACCGGCCTCGCCGAGTTCCGGCACGCCTACCCCAAGCAGCTTTCAGGCGGCATGCGCCAGCGCGTCGGCATCGCCCGCGCATTGGTCGTGCGGCCAGCCCTCCTGCTGATGGACGAGCCGCTGTCGGCCCTCGACGCACAGACCCGCGAGCTGCTGATGGAGGACTTCCTGGCGCTTTGGCTGCGCGAGCGGGTGACCGCCGTCTACGTCACACACAATCTGAGCGAGGCGCTGCGGCTGGCCGACCGCGTTGCCATCCTGTCGCGCCGGCCGGGACGACTGCGCGAGTTGGTGGCGATCGACATTCCGCAAGCCGAGCGTACATCGCTGGCGGCGCAGGCGGGGCTCGCCCACCTCCACGACCAACTCTGGCGGCTGATCAAGGAGGAAGCGCAGGTTGCCGAGCGCGAGGTCGTTGCGGCATGAGCGCGGCACCGCCCGACGCGGCCATGCCATCGCGCGAAGTGGCGTTTCGCGGCGGCGGCTTCGTCCTCGCTCCCCGGCGCGGTGTCGCGGCGCTTGCTTTTGTGGCGCTGATCGCGCTGTGGGAGATCGCTGTCCGGTTCGGCTGGATCAGCCCGATCTTCCTGCCGTCGCCTTCGAGCGTCGTCGCGGCGCTCAACGAGTTGGCGGCGAACGGCACGTTGTGGCTGCATCTTGGCCAGTCGCTGTTCCGCATATTCGCCGGCTGGACGATCGGCACCGTTGCCGGGCTGGGGGTGGGCTTCGCCATGGGCATCTGGTCGGTCTCGCGCGCCATCGGGCTGCCCGCAGTCTCGGCGCTGTTTCCGATTCCCAAAATCGCGTTATTGCCGCTGCTCATCCTTTGGCTTGGCATCGGCGAGCCGTCGAAGGTGGCGACGATCGCGCTCGGCGTCTTTTTTCCCACCGTGATCGCCACGTTCAGCGCCATCGACAACGTACCGCGCAATCTGATTCGCATGGGCCAGAGCTTCAATCTTCCGGCGCCGTCGATCCTGCGCAAGATCGTGTTGCCAGGGGCGCTCCCCGGCATGCTCGCCGGGTTTCGCATCACCGCGTCGATCGCGCTCATCCTTCTGGTCGCGGCCGAGATGATTGGCGCCGAACACGGCATCGGGGCGTTCATTCTCGCTGCCGGCAACCTGATGCAGACCGACCAGCTCCTCGCCGGCGTGACAATGCTGTCGGTGCTTGGCCTCGCCATCGGCGCGATGTTGACCCGCATCGAACGCCGGCTGCTACGGTGGCGCTAGATTACTCGACCGTGGTGCGTCGGCGCGGCGCAGCGCGGCCCAAACGCATTGCCGTCGAAATTTGCGTGCTGGGTGGTGGCATCGCCGGAGTGTCGGCGGCGATCGAGGCGGCGCGACTCGGCCGCGACGTGGCGCTGATCGATGGCGCGCCGCAATTGGGCGGCCAGGCGGTGGGCTCGATGGTCGGCACGTTCTGCGGCCTCTACGGCAACGGCCGCGACCCGCGCCAGGTGACGCATGGCATCGCCGACGAGATGCTGGCGAGCCTGCGCGCCTCGGGCGACGCGCACGACATCGTTGGCCGGCGCAATACGCTGATCGTGCAGTATCGCGTGCCGGCGCTGATGCGCTGGATCGAAGACGCGGTACGGCAAGCGGGCGTATCGCTCGTGTTGGGCGCCGTGTTGCGCCCGGTGCAATGCGAGGGACGGCGCGTTCGGGCGCTCGAGCTTGCGACGCGCTACGGCGATGTCGCGGTCGAGGCGGGCGGTTTCGTCGACGCCTCGGGCGACGCGGCGCTCGCCTGGAACGCGGGTCTCGGGGTGCGCGAACCCGGCGCTTCGACGATTTACGGGACGATGATGTTCACCTTGGACGGCGTCGCCGAAGCGGCGCTCGCCAACCTCGATCGCGCAGTACTTCTTGCGCGGCTCGCCGAAAAAGCAAAGGACTACGGACTGCGGCGCCACGACGGCTTCGTGTTCCAAATGCCGGGTTCGGGCGAGACGCTGATCAACATGACGCATATCGAAACGCCGCTGGATGCGCTCGAAGCGCCGCGCGCCATGCTCGACGGCCGCGCCCAGATCGATCGCCTTGTGGCATTTTTGCGCGCCGAGTTTCCGCAGGCGTTCGAGGCCGCGCGCGTACGCGCCTATGGGCTGCCCGGTATCAGGCAGACGCGCTGGATCGTCGGCCGGCACCACCTCACCGCGGGCGAGGTGCGCGCCGGAGTGCGTTTCGATGACGCGATCGCCCGCTGCTCGTGGCCGATCGAATTTCACGATCGGCCGGAGGGAGTGGTCTGGGAGGAATTCGGCGACGACCACATGCATTACGTACCGTTCCGCAGCTTGACCGCCGATGAGTGCGACAATCTTGTCGCTGCGGGTCGCTGCATCGACGCTGATCCGGTGGCGCTATCGTCGGTGCGTGTAATGGGGCCGTGTATCGCCGTGGGCGCCGCTGCCGCGCATGCGCTCGATCTCGCGGGCGCCGGTTCGGTGCACCAGATCGACATTGCGACGCTCAAGGCAAGGCTAGCTCACAATCTGGAGAACTGAGCCGGCTCAACCAGATTTGACCGTCGTGCGGGTGGAGAAGCGCGCCCGGACCGCCTATTTTACCGTCAGCGCCCGGAATTCAGGACCCGATCCATGCCCGACGACAACCCCAGCGACGGCGGCGGCTTGCTTGGCAAAGTCAAGCAAAAGCTGATTGAAACCAAGCAGAAATGGGCTGGCGAAGGCCGCCTGCTGACCGGCCAGACGGCCGATCCCAACGCCGCGCGCCTGCCGCCTGGCCAGCGCGAGGTCAAGAACTGGCCGGTGCTCGATCTTGGCATTCAGCCCAACCTGCCGGCGTCGCGCTGGCGGCTCGACGTGACCGGCATGGTCGAGACCCCGGTTTCATGGTCGTGGGCCGAATTCAACGCCCAGCCGCAGGAGGAATTTACTTCCGACATCCATTGCGTCACCGCGTGGTCGCGCTTCGACAATCGCTGGCAGGGCGTGTCGACGCGCCATCTGCTGTCGATCGTCAAGCCGAAACCCGAGGCGAAATTCGTCATCCAGCACAGCTACGACGGCTACACGACCAACGTGCCCTTGGCCGATTTCGCCGCCGACAACGTGCTGCTGGCGAGCAAATGGGAGGGCCAGCCGATCGCACGCGAGCACGGCGGACCGGTGCGGCTGGTGCTGCCGCGGCTCTATTTCTGGAAGAGCGCCAAATGGCTGATGCGCCTGGAGTTCAGCGACCACGACAAGCCCGGTTTCTGGGAAGTGCGCGGCTATCACAATTACGGCGACCCGTGGAAAGAAGAGCGGTATAGCTGATCGCCGGAGGAGGCGCGCGCATGAATCTCGGCCGGAGGACCATGGCGATCGGATGCCTTGCGCTCGCCGGCGCGTTCGCCGCGACGCCGGGCCAGGCCGCGCGTCGGCGACTTGGCGGGAGGACGGGCATGACGGCGCATCGATTCGCGTTCGTGTCGATCGACGGCGCCCCGATGCCGATGAAGCAATTCGCGGGCAAACCGGTGTTGGTGGTCAACACTGCGTCGTTCTGCGGCTACACGCCGCAATACGCCGATCTTGAGGCGATCTGGCGCCGATACAAGGACCGCGGTCTTGTCGTTCTGGGCGTGCCGTCGAACGATTTCGGCGGGCAGGAGCCGGGAAACGCCGCCGAGATCAAGAAATTCTGCGAGACTTACGACGTGTCGTTCCCGTTGTCGCGCAAGGAAACGGTGATCGGCCCCGAGGCGCATCCGTTTTATCGCTGGGTCGCCACCGAGCTTGGCGAAGGCGGCGCGCCACGCTGGAACTTCCACAAATATCTGGTCGACGGCGCTGGCCACTTGGTTGGCACTTGGCCATCTGCCGTCAAGCCGACCAGCGGCGAGATCGCAGCCGCCGTCGAGGACACTCTGACATAGGTTGGAAGGCGACGGCGACACGCCTTTCCCCCAGGGCGCCGATGGCGATCAAATCAAACCTCCGAATGTTCCAGGCGCGGCGGCGGCGTGCGTTGTCGCCTAGGCGATCTCCGGCGCGGCAACGCGTCCGGCACGCGAATGCCGCACGCTGATTTCGTGGAATTTGGTCGCGCGGCGCGGGCCTCGTTTCAACTCGAGGACGATGTCGCCTACCTTAACCACGGCGGATACGGAGCCACGCCGCGCGTCGTGCTGGCGGCGGCCGATGCGTGGCGCATGCGCATGGAGCGCCAGCCGGTGCGCTTCATGAAGACCGAGCTGCCGCCGGCGCTGCGCGCCGCCGCCGCGCGTCTGGCGGCTTTCCTTGGCGCGAACGGCGAAGACGTCGTCTTCGTGGACAACGCGACCACGGCGGTTAACGCGATCGTCCGCTCGCTCGACATCGGCCCGGGCGATGTTCTGGCGACGACCGATCACGGCTATGCGGCGGTGCGGCGCACGCTCGATTACGTCGCCTCGCGCACCGGCGCGCGCGTCATCGAAATTCCATTGCCGTTTCCGGCCGTCAGCGCCGAAGCGACGCTCGATGCGCTGGCCCGAGGCTGGCCCGCGAATGTCAAGGTGTTCGTCGTCGATCACATCGCCTCGCCGACGGCGCTGGTCTTGCCGGTCGAGCGAATGACGGCGTTCGCGCGCGGCAGAGGCGCGCGCGTGCTGATCGACGGCGCGCACGCGCCAGGCCAACTGGCGCTCGACATACCCAAACTCGGCGCCGACTGGTATGTCGGCAATTGCCACAAATGGCTGTTCGCGCCCAAAGGCTGCGGCTTTCTGTGGGCGCATCGCGAGGCGCGCGACGGCCTGCATCCGACGGTGATCTCGCATGGCTACGGCGAGGGCTTCCCCGCCGAGTTCGATTGGACCGGCACGCGCGATCACAGCCCGTGGCTCGCCGTCGCGGCGGCGCTCGATTTCGTCGAGGCTCTCGGCCTCGATCGCATGCGCGCCTGGCAGCGTGCGTTGCGGCGGCGGGCGTGCGAGCGTTTGCAACAGACCTGGGGCGTGCCCGCCGGCGGACCCGACGACATGCTGGCGGCGATGGCGACGCTGCGATTGCCGGAGCGTCACCAACCCGCCGGCCCGGCCGACAGGCGCGCCGCCGAGCGCGTCCACGATTCGCTATGGACCGGCCATCGTATCGAGACGCCAATCGTACCGTTCGCCGGCCGGCTTTGGTTACGGATCTCGGCGCAGATCTACAACGATATCGACGAGTATCGCGCGCTTGCCGCGGCGCTGGGTTGAGCTTCTTTGCTATGTTCCATCAAGCGATCTTGGAGATTCACTGACATATCGGGAGGCACGGAACGTGAAGGCGATATTAAACAGCCGCGTCATCGCCGAGAGCGACGATATCATCGAGCGTGGCGGGTACGCGTATTTTCCCGCCTCGGCGGTACGCCTTGAATGGCTCGCGAAGGCGCCGAAGAGCGCGTCCGATCACGCTTGTCCGCACGGCGTCCAGTTTTACGACGTGGTGATCGACGGCGCGCGCCATTCGCGAGCCGCTTGGAGCTACGAAGCGCCGCGCCCGTCGATGGCCGATGTCGCCGGCCGCTTCGGTTTCTGGGAAGACGTCGAGGTCGTTTGAAGGATCGCGCGTCGGGCGGATTATCGCCCCTCGCCGGCAAATCCTTGCTGTAGTGCGGCGAGCCGATCGAGCGCGACTTTGGGCAACGGACCCTTGCGCACGGCCGCCAGCGCCTGCTCGAATTGTTGCGGCGTGGCCATCCCGACAAGGATGACGCACATCGCCGGATGTGAGATCGCGAAGCGCGTGGCAGCCTCGGCAAGCGTGGCGGCATGCCCATCCTCGACCAATGGCACCAGTCGGCGCGCACGCGCGAGATCATCGTCGTACTGGTTTGCGGTGCCGATCGGCGCCGGCGGCGGGCCGGCGACCTTGTGGCGCTCCGCCGTGCCGGAAAGCGCGCCGCCGGCCAGCACGCGGATGCCGACAACGCCGACACGCGCGGCGCGCGTGCGATCCAAAAGCCGGCCATAGTCTTGCGCCGGATAGGCCGCAGGAATGGCGGTAGCGGCGGAAGGATTGAGCATGTTGTAAACGACCTGGGCACCGTCGAACGCGCCGGAGTCCACCGCCTGGTGCAAAGCCGCAGTCTCGCCGATGGCGGTCAAGCCCACGAAGCGCGCCTTGCCCTGTCGGCGAATCCTGTCGAACGCAGGAGTGACGTCGTCGAGGACCTGAGCGATGCTCACCGAGCCGTCGCCGCCGGCTTGTGTCACGTCGTTGTGCAAGTAGAGGATATCCACCCGGTCCATGCCGAGCCGCCGCAGGCTGCCGTCGAGCGACGCGCTCACCGCATCGGCGACGCGGCTCAAATCCTCGCGCTGCAAGCGAACCTTGGTGCCGATGATGGCGTTTGCGGGTTTGAGCTTCTTGAGGGCGCGGCCGAGATTTTTCTCCGATTCGCCATTGCCGTACTGCACGGCCGTGTCGAAATAGTTCACCCCGGCATCGAGGGCGCGCGCGATAGCTTTTTCCTGGTCGGCCGGATCGCCGCGGACCATCAATCCGCCGACCGAGCCGCAGCCGAACCCAAGAACCGAGATTTTCAATCCGGTGCGGCCGAATTCCCGCTGCTCCATCGCAATCTCCATTGTCCCGTCGGGCACGCCATGTGCACTTTCGCCCGCAGCTTCACCCGCTTCGCCAGCGACAAACAAGTGGAAGGTTTCACCGACCCGTATCGGCATGCTTGACCGATAACCCATGCGTTATCCAAGATGCGCCGCCGCGAGCTGCCGGCACGAGGGGGAGAAATCATTGAGCGGCCGATATCTGCTGGCGCTCGACCAAGGCACCACCAGCACGCGCGCCATCCTGTTCGACGAAGCGGCGGTGCCGCGCGCCTCGGCGCAACAGGAGCTGCAGCAACTCTACCCACAGCCCGGCTGGGTCGAACACGACCCCGAGGAAATCTGGCGCGCCAGCATCGGTGTCATGCGCCGGGCGCTCGCCAACGCCAAGATCGAGGCTCGCGACGTGGCGGCGATCGGCATCACCAACCAGCGCGAGACGACGGTGATCTGGGAGCGGGCGACGGGCAAGCCGATCCACCCTGCGATCGTCTGGCAAGACCGTCGCACCGCCGAGTGGTGCCGCAAGATGGCGGCGAAGATCGGCGACAAGGAGCTGGGCAAGCGCACCGGCCTGCTGTTCGATGCCTATTTCTCGGCCTCGAAGATCGCCTGGCTGCTCGACAACGTGGCCGGCGCGCGGGCGGCGGCGGAGCAAGGCAAGCTTGCGTTCGGAACGATCGACAGTTTCCTTTTGTGGCGCCTGACCGAAGGAAAACTTCACGCCACCGACGCCACCAACGCCTCGCGCACCATGCTGTTCAATCTCAAGAGCCAGGATTGGGACGCGACGCTTCTGAAGGCGTTCAAGATCCCGCGCGCCTTGTTGCCCGAGGTGCGCGACAGCGCCGCCGATTTTGGCGCCACGCCGAAGGAGGTCCTCGGCGCGCCGGTCAAGATCGCCGGCGTCGCCGGCGATCAACAGGCGGCGACGGTCGGGCAAGCCTGTTTTGCGCCGGGCATGATCAAGAGCACCTACGGCACCGGCTGTTTCGCCCTGCTCAACACCGGCAAGCAGGCGGTGCAGTCGAAGAACCGGCTGCTGACGACGGTAGCCTATCGACTAAACGGCAAGCCGACCTACGCATTGGAGGGCAGCATCTTCATCTCCGGCGCCGCGGTGCAGTGGCTGCGCGATGGCCTCAAGATCATCGCCACGGCGGCAGAGACGGCCGAACTTGCGGCAAGCATTCCCGACACCGGCGGGGTCTACATGGTGCCCGCTTTCACCGGCTTGGGCGCGCCGTGGTGGGATCCGGATGCCCGCGGGGCGCTGCTCGGACTCACCCGCGATTCGGGCGTGGCGCAGGTGGCGCGGGCGGCGCTCGAGGCGACCGTCTACCAGACGCGCGATCTGATGGAGGCGATGACGGCCGACGCCAAGGCCGGGAAATGGGGCGGCAAGCCACAGGCCATCCGCGTCGACGGCGGGATGGCGGTCAACGACTGGGTGATGCAGTTTCTCGCCGACCAGCTCGCCATCCCGGTCGAGCGGCCGCAGATCACCGAAACGACGGCCTTGGGCGCGGCCTGTCTCGCCGGACTTGGCGCCGGAGTTTTCGCTTCGACCGATGCCATCGCCCGCCTGTGGCGGCGCGAGCGCCTGTTCGCCCCAGCCTCGGCTGGCAAAGAGCGCGACCGGCTTTTCGCCGGCTGGCGGCAGGCGGTGCGTCGGGTGCGGAGCTGAGGCCTTCCGTGAACGCCGCGAGCCAGCAGCCTCTTGGGGTCCGCCGTGGGAAGTGCTAGCCTCTCGTCACAAAACGTTCACGTGGCTATCGTCGAAACGAAACGTCGCGGCGAATAACTAAAGCGCCCGCGACCTTAGGGAGGACCTCGATGACTGCTTCACTATCCCGCCGCAACTTGCTCGCAGCCTCGGCGGCGATCGCGCTCGCCGTCGGCGTCGCGCCGAAGGCCAACGCCGCTGTCGAAATCCAATGGTGGCACGCGATGGGCGGCGCGCTTGGCGAGAAACTCGGCAAGATCGCCGACGAGTTCAACAAGAGCCAGTCCGACTACAAAGTGGTCGCCATCAACAAGGGAACCTATCCCGAGACGATGACCGCCGGCATCGCCGCGTTTCGCGCCGGAAACGCGCCGCACATCATCCAGGTGTTCGAAGTCGGCACGGCGACGATGATGGCCGCCAAGGGCGCGGTCAAACCGGTCTATCAGTTGATGAAGGAGGCGGGCGAGCCGTTCGACTCCAAGAGCTATCTGCCCGCCGTCACCGGCTACTACTCGACGCCGCAAGGCGAGATGCTGTCGTTCCCGTTCAATAGCTCGACGCCGGTGCTCTATATCAATAAGGACGCGTTCAAGAAGGCCGGGCTCGATCCCAACATGCCGCCCCGCACCTGGCCCGAGGTCGGCGAGGCGGCGAAGAAATTGCGCGCCGCCGGAATGCAGTGCGGCTGGACCAGCACGTGGATGGGCTGGGTCCAGGTCGAGAATTTCAGCGCCTACCATAACGTGCCGCTGGCAACCAAGGTCAACGGCATGGCCGGAATCGACACGGAGTTGCAGATCAACAGCCCGCTCCATGTCAAGCACGTCAACCAGATCCTCGAATGGTCGAAGGACAAGTCGTTCGTCTATGGCGGGCGGCGCGGCGACCCGCAGGCGAAGTTCACCACCGGCGAGTGCGGCATGCTGACCGAATCCTCGGCCGGATATGCCGGCATCAACCGCGCCAAGCAGGGCTTCGAGTTCGGCGTCAGCTCGCTGCCATACTGGCCTGACGCGCAGGGCGCGCCGCAGAACACGATCATCGGCGGGGCGAGCCTTTGGGTGATGGGCGGCAAGAAGCC
>DATIBC010000110.1:0-5469 GCA_035457725.1 Alphaproteobacteria bacterium
CGGCCATGTCACCAGCGCCAAGCCGACGAGGATTACCGCCATGGCCGCCCAGATCCAGGCGCTGTGGCGCTCGTCGAACAGGTAGATTCCCCACAGCAAGCCGGTGATCGTCACGACATAGGCGACTTGGCTCAAGAACACCGGCCCGGCGAGCCGGATGATCTCGAAGAACATGAGCGCGCTCGCCGCGGCGCTGAGCATGTGCCCCATCACCGCGTAGTCGGCGGCGGCGAAAGGCGGCCAAAGCATCCGGAACTCGCCGCTGATCAGCGCCGTCGGCGCGAGCGCGCAGGCGACGGCGATATGCATCATCGCCGCCAGCGACAACGAATGCACCCCGCTCGGCCGGCTGCGCGCGACATAAACATTGCCCGCCGCGTAGAAGACGGGCGTCACCAGCCCGGCGAGCACCCAGGCGGCGAGATCGGGCGCCGGCAGGCTGGCGCGCGGCAGCAAGATGAGGAGCGCGCCGCAGAATCCGACGAGCGTTCCGACGCCGCGCCGCACGCTCGGGCCCTCCTGGCCGACCATGCGCGCGAAGGCCCAGGTGAGCAGCGGCGCCAACGTGACAAGGATTGTCACCACGCCGACCGGCAGGTGGTTGACGACGGTGATCATGTTGACATTGGGAATGGCGATGCCGATGACGCCCGAGATGACGTAGTAGCGCAGATGCGCCGGGGACAACGGCGGCGGCATGCCCCGCATCAAGCAGATCGCCAGCAGCATCGCGCCGCCGCCGCTCGATTGCCACATCGCGTAGGCCACCGGTGGGAACCCGCCTTGCGCGCCGATCTTGGCGAGCGAGAACGCAAATCCCCAAATCGAACCGAGCACCAGCAGCAGCAGGACGAGCAGCCAGCGGGGAGCGTGGCGCACCGCGGTCGAATTGGATGCCATGGAGCGAAGGGTAGACCGGCCGCGGCACTTGCCGCCAGCCCGGCGCGCGGCATACTCCTCCGGCGGCGACTCGCAATTGGTCGTCGAGTCGCACCGGCGAGCGGGGGACGATCGATGCGCTTCGTCAGCTACAACATTCAATATGGCAAGGGACGCGACGGACGTTTCGATCTCGAACGCATCGCGCGCGCCGTCGACGGCGCCGACGTGATCGCGATGCAGGAAGTCGAGCGCTTCTACAAGCGCTCGGGCCTCGCCGACCAGCCGGCCGAGCTGGCGCGCCTCCTGCCCGCCTATCACTGGGTATTCGGCCCGGGGCTCGACCTCGACGCCGGCGTTGCCGGTGGCGATGAACGGCTGATCCACCGTCGTCGTCAGTTTGGCAATCTGCTGTTGTCGCGAACGCCGATTCTGTCGGCGCGCAATCACTTGCTGCCGAAGTTCGGCACGTTGACCCAGTTCAGCCTGCAGCGCGCGGCGCTCGAGGGGGTGGTCGCAACGCCGAGCGGTGTGATCCGCGTTTATTCGATCCACCTGACGCACCTCTCCGATGATACGCGCCAGCCGCAAGTGGAGCGAATTCTCGACATCCACGCCCGGGCGCCGATCGAGGGCGGCGCATGGTGCGGCGAACACGACGAAGGCTGGACCGAAGGCCAGCCGCCGCCGGTCATGCCACGCGAGGCGATCTTGATGGGCGACTTCAACCTGACGCCAGATTCACCGCTTTATGCGCGGCTCGCTGGCCCGTGGTCGCCCGCATATGGCCGCATGAACGGGCTCGAGGGGTTTGTCGACGCATGGGTGGCGGGCGGCCGGCGCGAAAGCGAGGGCATCACCTGCCCCGACGTCCATGGCGGCAAGCGAATCGACTACTGCTTCGTCAGCTCGCGCATCGCCGCGCGCGTCCGTCGCGCGTGGATCGACGAGCGCGCCGATGGCTCGGACCACCATCCGATCTGGACTGAGATCGATTTGTAGCGCGTAAATCGCAATGGCGGACTGGGCGTTTCTCGACGCGCCTGGGCGCGCAGAGCAGGACGATCCCGCCGCAGGCGCCCCTCATCCCTCGACAAGCCCGGGATGACGATGACCAACGATCCTCACGCTAAGCTTCCTCACCCCGAGCTTGTCGAGGGGCGGCGCGGGAGGGCGCGTAGGGCCCGAACTTAGATTCGGGCCCCGGTCTCGGGATCGAATAGGTGCAGATGATCGGCGGCAATCTTCAGCGGCAGCGCGTCGCCCTCGGCCACCGGGACGCTGCCTGGAAGGCGCACCGTCAGCTCCGGCCCGCCGTCGCCGATCCGGCCATGCGCCAACGTATCGGCGCCGAGCGCCTCGACGAGATCGACCTTGAGGCTGAAGGCGCCGCCCCCGGCGGCGAGTTCGCAATGCTCGGGCCGCAGCCCGAGCGTCACCCTACGCCCTCCGGCAGCCGCCCCGCCGCCGTTGCCGGGCAGACGCGCTCCGCCGTCGAGCTCGACCGAAGCGCCGTCAGCGGCGATGCGCGCCGGCAGCATGTTCATCGCCGGCGAGCCGATGAAGCCGGCGACGAAAGTGGTAGCGGGCCGAGCATAGACCTCGATCGGCGAGCCGATCTGCTCGGCGCGTCCGGCGTGCATGACGATCAGCCGGTCGGCGAGCGTCATCGCTTCGACCTGGTCATGGGTGACATAGACGCTGGTGGTTCTGATCGCGTGGTGCAGCTTTTTGATCTCGAGCCGCATCTGGACGCGTAGCTTAGCGTCGAGATTGGACAGCGGCTCGTCGAACAGGAACACCGCCGGCTCGCGGACGATCGCGCGCCCCATGGCGACGCGCTGGCGCTGGCCGCCCGAGAGCTGGCGCGGCCTGCGGTCGAGGAGCTGGCCCAGCTCGAGAATGCCGGCAGCCTTGCGCACCCGCGCCTCGATCTCGGGCTTGGCCATGCCGCGCACGCGAAGCCCGTAGGCCATGTTGTCGTAAACCGACATATGTGGATAAAGCGCGTAGTTTTGAAACACCATGGCGATGTTGCGGTCCTTGGGCTCGACGTCGTTGACCACCTTGCCGGCGATCACGACGTCGCCCGCGCTTTGCACCTCGAGCCCGGCGATGATGCGCAGCAGCGTCGACTTTCCGCATCCCGACGGCCCGAGGATGACGATGAACTCGCCGTCGGCGATGCGGCAATCAACGCCATGGATGACCCGCACGTCGCCGAAGGATTTCTTGATGCCGACGATCGCCAATTCCGACATGCCGTCCCTGCCCCGAAGTTCCCTATTTCTCGGTCTCGACCAGGCCCTTCACGAACCAGCGTTGCATCGCCACGATGACAATGAGCGGTGGGATCATCGCCAGTACGGCGGTCGCCATGACGACGTGCCACTCGATCTGCGCCTCGTTGACGGTCAACATGCGATAGAGGCCGATCAGGATCGTGTCCATGTCCTTGCTGTTGATGACCAGGAGAGGCCATAGATACTGGTTCCAACCGTAGATGAACAGGATCACGAACAACGCCGCGATGTTGGTGCGCGACAACGGCAGGACGACGTCCCAGAAAAAACGCATCGGCCCGGCGCCGTCGATGCGCGCCGCCTCGACCAGCTCGTCGGGGATCGTCATGAAGAACTGGCGGAACAGGAACGTCGCCGTCGCCGAAGCGATGAGTGGGATGGTGAGTCCGCCGATCGAATCGAGCATGCCCAGGTCCGACACCACCTTGTAGGTCGGGATGATGCGAACCTCGACCGGCAACATCAGGGTGATGAAGATCAACCAGAAAGAGACCATGCGGAGCGGGAAGCGGAAATAAACGATCGCGTAAGCCGAGAGGATCGAGATGGCGATCTTTCCCACCGCAATGACGATCGCCATGGCGAAGCTGGTCATCATCATCCGCCACACCGGCACGCCCAGCGACAACGAGCCCTCGAACAGCGCCTTCTCGTAGTTCTCAACGGCGTCGCGGCCGAAGGCGAGCGGCATCGGCGCGGCGGCGATGTCGCGCAGCTCGTGCGTCGAGGCGACCAAGGTGACGAAGAGCGGGAAAAAGATCGCCAGTAGTCCACCGATCAATACGGCGTGCGCGAAAAACGCGCTGGATCGGCTGCGGTCGACCATCAGTAGTGCACCCGCCGCTCGATATAGCGGAACTGGACGACGGTGAGGCTGATGACGATGAACATCAAGACCACCGACTGCGCCGCCGAACCGCCGAGATCGAGGCTGAGGAAGCCGTCGTTGTACACCTTGTAGACCAGGATCTCGGTCGCCTTGTTGGGGCCGCCGCCCGTGACTGCATGAATGACGCCGAACGTGTCGAAGAAGGCATAGACGACGTTGACGACGATGAGGAAGAACGTCGTCGGCGACAGCAGCGGAAAGATGATGGTCCAGAACCGGCGCCTGGGCGAGGCGCCGTCGATCGCCGCCGCCTCGATCACCGAGCGTGGGATCGACTGCAAGCCGGCGAGGAAGAAGAGGAAGTTGTAGCTGATCTGTTTCCACGAGGCGGCGATGACGACGATCATCATCGCCTGGTCGCCATCGACCAGCGGGTTCCAGTCGAAGCCGGCCTGCTTGATCGCGTAGGCAATGATGCCGACGGTCGGGTTGAACAGGAACAGCCACAGCACGCCCGCCACCGCGGGCGCGATGGCGTAGGGCAGGATGAACAGCGTCTTGTAAACGGTCGCGCCGCGAGCAACGCGATCGGCGATCACCGCGAAGAACAGCGCCGTCGACATCGCGAGCGCCACGACGGCGAAGCTGAAGAAGACGGTAACGCCGAGCGAATGCAGGTAGTAGGGATCGGCCAGCACCGCCTCGAAATTCTCGAGGCCGACGAAGCGGCTGCGCAGGCCGAACGGGTCCTCGCGGAACACCGACTGGCGCAGCGCCTGCGCCGCGGGCCAGATGAAGAACACCAAGGTGACCGCGATCTGCGGCGCGACCAGGAGGTAGGGAAGCAGTTTTTCGTTGAAGACGACGCGCTTTTCCATGGCGAGGCGCGCTGAGAGATCAAGTGACGGGGCGGCGCGCCAGCGATCCGGCCCGTCGCCCCGTCGTCCGGATTGGCCTTACTTGTTGTCGCGCTCGAACTGCCGCAGCAACGCGTTGCCGCGCTGGACCATCTTGTCCAGCGTTTGCTTGGCGTCCTGCTTGCCCTGGAACATGCCCTCGAATTCCTCGTCGACCACGTCGCGGATCTGCACCATGTTGCCGAGGCGCAGGCCGCGCGAGTTGTCAGTCGGCGCTTTGGAGGTCATCTGGATGATCGAGGTCTCGGTGCCGGGGTTCTTCTCGTAGAAGCCCTGCTTCTTGGTGAGCTCGTAGGAGGCGGGCGTGATCGGCAGGTAGCCGGTAAACTGGTGCCAATCGGCCTGCACCTCCGGGCGCGAAAGGTAGGAGAAGAACTTGGCGACGCCCTTGTACTCCTCGGGCTTCTTGCCGCCCATCACCCAAAGGCTCGCCCCGCCGATGATCGTGTTCTGCGGCGCGCCCTGCGCGTCAGGCCAGTATGGCAGCGAGCTGACGCCGAACTCGAAGCCCTGCTTGGCGCGGTTGATGCCGGCATATCCG
>DATIBC010000111.1:0-88515 GCA_035457725.1 Alphaproteobacteria bacterium
GGCGACCGATGCGAGCGCCATGGCTTGGGCGCGCAATCGCACGCTCCAACGCCGCACCGACTCGCGTCCGACGGCGAGCTTTCGCGAAAGCATCGCCGCGGCCATGACCCGCATACGGCGTAGCTTCTCGCCGAGGCAAGACGGCGCCATCGCGTCAATGGCGGCAAGTCCTTCTTGCACCCGCCGAAGCACCCGCCGCTGCAGCTCGGGCGAAGCGGCGAGACGTTCGATGAACTCCTCCGGCCCCGGTCGCATGATCTGCAGGCGGTCCAGAACTTTTCGCTGCAGGCTCGGCGAACGCAGCAGAAAACGGAGAAAGGCTCGCCGTTCGCTCGGCGTTAGACAACCGCGAACATAACACGGGATCAGGCTCTCGGCGTCGGCCTCGGTGCGCGGGATCGGCGGCCGTCCCTGCTCGGCTTCGTGGCAACTCTCCTCACCGCTCATCCCATCCTCCGCCTTCTGGCGAATCATCCCCGACGATCCGCGCTCGCCGATTTGCTCCTGCTCAATAGCCGATGATCACGCCGATATGCGTGCGCTGATCGCGATCGCGCGAGGCGAGCGGGGTGTCGCCGCGCAGTTGGACTCCGTGATCGACCCGCAGCGATAGATACGGACCGACCGAATAACGTAGACCGACGCCAACGCTGGCCGCAGTTTGATTGTCCGCCTCGCCCGGGGCCCGTCGGTACGGCGAGGCCCTGCCATAGTCGAAGAACGCCAGGAACTGAAGCTGATCGCTCGGCGCGCTGACGCCGAGTAACGGCAGCACGGGAATGCTCGGCGTCCGCAACTCGAGCGTCGCGACATACCCGAGGTCGCCCGAGAATGCGTCCTCCTCGTAACCGCGCACCGAACGAGCGCCGCCGACCGGCAAGCGTTCGCTGAACAATAGGTTGCGATTTGACCATTGAGCTACGCCGCGGGCGACGAAGGAGAACTCGTCGGGCAAGAAAAACACGCGCTCAAGCCGTCCCCGAACGTAGGCGTAGCGCGCGTCGGCGCCGAAGCGTGCTTGACGAAACGCCGCGGTGGTGTTGTTCGACGTCACGTCGCCGGGCGAGTAATAGGCGTCGAGCGAGGCGGTCGTCGATCCGATCCGGTCGAGCAACCCGACGACGTAGGAGATCACGCCTTGATTGATTTCCGGCGCCGAGGAGAACACGTTGACGCCACCGAACTCGAGGTCGCTGTTGTTGCGCTTGTATTCGGCGCCGAACGACACTTCGTGAGTGAGGCCGCCCGCGACCTCGACCCGCGGCAGCGGGACGATATATCGCGCGGCGAATTGCCTGCCGCTGCCGCGATTGCTGAACGCCCCGAGCGCCTGGGAGCGGGTCCGCGTATAACCGGCCGACAGGGTCAGGATATCGCGCCACGGCAAGGGGACCGTGTAGGCGCCGCTGTGACCCTGGAACGCGCTGGGCTCGATCGAGCGCGAGTACTGATAATCCAGTCGATGACCGAGACCCAGGGCATCGCCCCACGAGAACCCGGCGCTGAGACGGTCACGATCGGTGGCGCGCGTGCCGTCATTGGCGTAGCCGCCGAAAAATCGCACTGGAAACCGGTCGTTCGTCCGCAGGATGATGTCGCTGGTTCCCGGTTGTTGGCCCTGCCGCAAAACCGCGTCGACCGATCGAAAGGGATTGCTGTTGAGCCAGGCGAGATCGGCGTCGAGCGTGGCGCCGTCGATCGGCTCGCCTGGCTTGATGCGAACTGCCCCGGAGAGCTGGTTGCTGCTGAACCACTCGTTCCCCTGCACATCGACGACGCCAAGCCGCGCGACGATCACCAGCACTTGTAATGTGCCGCCGATGACCTCTTGCTCGGGTATGACTACGTCGGTGGCGGGAAATTTCGCTTGGCGAGAGAAGGCGATCGTCTCGGCGACCAAGTCGCGCAATATGTCGAGCTCGATGGGGCGGCCAAGATAACGTTCGGCGATGGCGTGAAAGCGGTCGTCGCGCAGGAACGGCGGACCATCGACGCTGACGCCGGCGGTCGCCGGCCATCCCTGCCGGCGGATTTGCCCAGGATCGGCGAGAAACACTAGGCCGCGGATCGTGCGCTCAGCTTGCGCTGGCTGCGCTAGCTGTGTGGCGCTCGATTCCGACTGCGCCTGATCGGTCGTCGACGTCGCGGCGACCGGCGCTGCGCAGACCAAGGTTGCGACGCCAATGGCGCCCGCCATCCGCCAGCCCCGATTTCGCCCACCGGGCCGGCATCCCGATCCGCCAAAGCAGCCAAGGACTCGCACTATAAGTTTCAACGCCAAAACGCCGGTTGCCTGTTCTTGTGTAATTCATGCGCCTAGCCCTTTCCCCTAGGGATTCAGCGAAAGCGAGACGAAGTGAAACGATCGACCCGGTATATCGGAGTCTCCACATCGTTTCTCTTCACCCAAGAGGTATACTTTGTTTTATTCTGTATTGTGTCGTCAATACTTATTTACATTCTCTAATGCATCGCTTTTTAATCGATTGGAATCAAAGCCCGCCGGTGTCGCGCCGCCGCGATCGACATTTCGAACGACATGTGGGCGTGTGGCGCAGATCGCTACAGCCGGGTCACTCGATCAGCCACCATTCCCAGCTGGGTTTTGCAGTAGCGTTGCGCTGCCCGTTCGGCCGCTGCGGCGTCTTTGAGCGGACCGCCCATGTCGATCCGCCGTCCGTCGGTCCATACGGACCAAAGGAACTCTTCGCTGCCGTCGCGATTGGTCCACCGTTCGACGATGATTTCGACCATCGGGCTGTCCCGTGCGCTGGCTGGCTGAAGAACCGCCGGAGTATAGCCGCAAACGCCGCCTTCGGGCGTCACTGACCGATGGCGCTTCGCCGCCTGGGCGCTCATACTTGTCCTGATGCTCGAGCGCGAGCAACTTCTTGGTGAAATCGACAGCGACGCGCAAGAGACGGCCCGATTGACCGGTCGCGCGCAGCTGTCCCCGCGCGTACGTGCGGCACTGCTTCGCGTGCGTCGCGATGCGTTTGTCCCCGAGGCTGAGCGGCGCCTTGCCTATCTCAACACCGCTCTGCCGATCGGTCAGGGTCAGACGATTTCGCAGCCCTTCGTGGTCGCGATCATGACCGAGTTGCTCGATCTCGCGCCCACCGATCGGGTGCTCGAGATCGGCACGGGATCAGGTTATCAGGCGGCGATCCTGGCCGAACTCGCTGCCGAAGTGCTTACGATCGAGGTCATCGCCTCGTTGGGCAAGGCGGCGGCCGAACGGCTGGCCGCGATGGGATACAAAAACGTGGAGGTGCGAATCGCGGATGGTAACGAGGGTTGGCCCGAGCGCGCCCCGTTCGACGCCATCATCGTCACCGCCGCGGCGCCGCAGGTCCCGCCTGCCCTCCTCGAACAGCTCAAGCCCGGCGGTCGCATGGTCATACCGATTGGCTCGTGGCCGAACGGCCAGATCCTGACGCGGCTCGCCAAAGCTCCGGATGGCGCCATCACCCGATCGGAACATCTGCCCGTGGCATTTGTTCCGTTCGTGATCGGCGGATCGAAGGGCACGGAACGCGGGCGCATGCGCTGAAGCGCGTCGCCCGCGTGCCGACCGCCGGCTATTCGGCGATATGCGCCGCTTGCTGCATCTCGGCGGCCAGGCCTCCGGCGTCGCGGCAGCCTTCGCTCGCCGGATCGGCCGTCGTGGTGGCGGAGCGACTGGCCATCTGAATCGTTGCGTCGTGGCATTTGGCGACCGCCGCCAAAACGATGGCGTTCCACCACGGGACACCCGACAAATCGCCACCATGACGGGCCACCGCCTCGGCGAACGACGCGAACGTCATCTCCTCCTGAACCGTCTCCATCGCGCACTGGCATACCGGCGCGGAAGCATTGGCGCCGCAGGCATCGAGAAAGGCGATCTCGTAATCGCGAGCGTACTCGAAGTTTACGGCCACGGCAGACGCGGGCGCGAACGACGCCAGACCAAGGAAGGCGGCGGCGGCATTCAACGTCGCGTGACGCAGGAAGGCTGGCATTCGATCCTCCTCTGGCAGGGTGGAGCGGGCGCGACCGGACGATCTTGCCGGACGCGCCATTCGAGGCAGGGACCGTGATCGCACGTCTTGGCAGCGGACTCCTGTGAGGCCGCTCACAGCATTGCGTCGATTTCTCGTTGCGCGGCAGAATGCCGGCACGAATGAGCATCGGCGGCACGCCGACGAGCCGAAGGAAGCGCCTATGTCGACATCGAGCGCCTCGACCGCGGCCATTGGAACGTACGATTACATCGTCGTCGGCGCGGGCTCGGCTGGCTGCGTGCTGGCCAATCGCCTAACCGAGGACCCGTCGATCCGCGTCCTGCTGCTCGAGGCCGGCGGCAAGGACGACTACATCTGGATTCACATTCCGGTCGGGTATTTCAAGACGATGCACAACCCGCGAACCGACTGGTGTTTCGTGACCGAGCCCGACCGCGGCCTCGGCGGCCGGGCGCTGAACTATCCGCGCGGCAAGACGCTCGGCGGCTGCTCGGCGATCAACGGACATATCTACATGCGCGGTCAGGCCCGCGATTACGATCAATGGCGTCAGCTCGGCAACGCGGGTTGGGGTTGGGACGATGTGCTGCCGTATTTCAAGAAATCCGAGGACCAGGTTCGAGGGCCCGATGAGGCGCACGGCACCGGCGGCCCGTTGGCGGTGACGGAGCAGCGAATACGGCTGCCGGTTCTAGACGCGTTCATCGCCGCCGCCGAGGAGATCGGCATCCCGCGCAGCGCCGATTTCAATCGCGGCGACAACGAGGGCTGCGGGTATTTCCAGGTGACGCAGCGCAATGGTCTGCGCTGGAGCGCCGCCAAAGCTTTCCTGCATCCGATCACGAATCGGCCCAATCTCACGCTGGTGACGCACGCCCATGCGCTGCGGCTCAAGCTCGACGGCCGGCGCGTCACCGGCGTCGAATTCGACCGCGGCGGCGAGCGCCGCCATGCCGAAGTGCGCGGCGAGGTGCTGGTGGCGATGGGGTCGATCGGCTCGCCGCAGCTCCTTCAAGCATCGGGGATCGGCCCGGGAGCACTGCTTGGCGAGCACGGCGTGCGCGTCGTCCACGATTTGCCCGGAGTGGGCGAGAACCTGCAGGACCACCTGCAGCTCCGGGTGATCTACAAAGTGCGGAACATCGGCACGCTTAACGAGGTCGTCAACAGCCCCCTCGGCAAATTGAAGATCGGCCTCGAATACCTACTCTTTCGCAGCGGACCGATGACGATGGGAGCCAGCCAGCTTGGCTGCTTCGCCAAGAGCGATCCGTCGCGCGAGACGCCCAATCTCGAATACCATGTGCAGCCGCTGTCGACCGACCGGTTGGGCGAAGGGCTACATCGGTTTCCGGCGATAACCGCATCCGTTTGCAACGTTCGGCCCGAAAGCCGCGGCCATGTCAGGATCAAGAGCGCCGACACGCGCGTCCCGGCGGCGATCACCACCAACTATCTATCGACGCCGGGCGATCGCAAGGTCGCCGCTGACGCGATAAGGTTGACCCGCAGGATTGTTCTCCAGACCAAGACGTTCGCTCGCTTCGCCCCCGAGGAGTATCGCCCCGGGCTCGCGGTCGACGGCGACGAGGCGCTCGCGCGCGCCGCCGGTGAGATCGGCACGACCATTTTTCATCCCGTGGGCACGTGCAAGATGGGTAACGACCCGATGTCGGTCGTCGACGATCGGCTCCGCGCTCACGGAATCGCCGGGCTGCGCGTGATCGACGCCTCGATCATGCCGACCATCACCTCGGGCAACACCAACGCACCGACGATCATGATCGCCGAGAAGGCGGCGGATATGATCAAGGCCGATCGGCGCGCTTGAACCGCGCCCGTGGCGCACCGTGGCAAGTAAAGTCAGCTTGCCTTTTTGCTTGCCCGTTTCAAATCTGCGCCATGGGCCCGCTTTTATGTCTGAATGTCCTTGAACCGTCCTTTGCTGTCGCGGACCGTGTACAGTTTCGTGCCGGTCTTGCTGCGATGGGTCGTGCGCCTTTTGCCCGCCAAGATCCCCCCTGTTTATTTTTTGGCTGTGCGCCGGAATGGCGCCGACAATCGAATGGAGGCGGGGAAGCGCTGACGGTCAAGATTGGCGCTTCGGAGCGCGACGATCGCCTAGGAACTGAGCGCCTCTAACGCGAAAGGAGACCGCTGTGACCAAGTCGGCCGCTGAAGTGGTTCATGCGTACTATGCCGCATTCAATGCCGACGACCTGGAGCGGTTTCTGTCCTTGCTGAGCGAGGACGTCGTTCACGACATCAACCAGGGTGGCCGCGAAACCGGTCGCGTGGCCTTCGCGGCCTTCATGCGCCGCATGGCACGGTGCTATCGCGAACAGATCGTCGATTTGGTCTTATTCGCCGAACCGACCGGAAAGCGTGTCGCCGCCGAGTTCACCGTGCTCGGCGAATACACTGCCAACGACGAGGGGCTGCCGCCGGCGCGCGGGCAGCGCTACCGGATCGCCGGTGGCAGCTTTTTCGAGGTCCGCGACGGCAAGATCGCGCGCGTCACCAACTATTACAACGTCCAGGACTGGATTCGCCAAGCGACGGCAGGCTGAATGCGCCGTCCGTTCCGGGCGTCAAACAATCCAAAACCGCCGTGCAACCTGCTGGTCGATGTCGGCGCGCGTCAGGCCGACGTCGGCCAGCGTGCGATCGTCGAGTTCAGCGAGCTCGCGGCGGTACCGGGCGCGCTCCTGGCATGCGAGCATGGCGGCGGTTATGGTTCTCACGGCGGCGAACATTTGGCCTATAAGCGTTGCCGAGGCCCGGTCTAGCGCGGTCACCGTCCGTGTCGCATAGTTCATCGTATCGGTGCTCATCGTCGTCGCTCCTCGATATTCGCTAGCCACCGAATGGCGTCACTTGATTGCCGTCGATCATCGGGCGCGCGTTGTGCCACCGATCGCACGGCGGCGCTGTGATCATTGACACAGTCGATATGGCTGGCCTCGTGACTAGTTTCCAGAAGACATAAAGATAAACGCATAACCCATTGCCATGACGATATTAATCGTAGTCAGGAGTGAGCCACTCTGAAACATGAATTAGCCGCCTGCGGGCGGGTCAACACATGCCGATGCTGCATCGAAACGATACCCCCTCGGCAGCGCCCGAATCGTTAGTTTCATGCGAAATCAATTCGCGGAGTCTCCAGCCATGGAGATGCACGAGATCCAATACTTTCTCGCCGTGTGCGAGACGCGAAACTTCACCCGCGCCGCCGAGGCGTGCAAAGTGACGCAGCCGGCGTTGAGCCGCGCCATCGCCAATCTCGAGCGGCAAGTGGGCGGCCAGCTATTTCGCCGCGAACGCACTTTGACGCACCTGACCGATCTCGGTCGCCTCTTGCGGCCGAACTTCGAGGAGGTCGTTGCGCGCGCCGAAGCCGCCAAGCGTACAGCGACGAGTTTTCTCAACCTCGAGCGTGCGCCGCTGCGGATCGGCGTCATGTGCACGGTCGGACCGCTGCGCTTCACCGGGTTCCTCGTCGATTTTCGCCGGCAGCGCCCTGGCCTGGAGATGTCGCTTTTCGAGGGCAATTGCGGCACGCTCCATCAGATGCTCGCCGGCGACAAGCTGGATGCGGCGGTTCTGGCGCAGCCGGATACGTATGACGAGGCGCTGGAAGCCATCCCGTTATATTGCGAGCGCTTCAGCGTCGCCATTCCGCCCGGGCACCGTTTTGGCGAATGGCGGGTGGTTCCGCTCCCGGCCATCGCAAGCGAGCGGTATCTCGAACGGCTCAACTGCGAATTTGCGACGCGCTTCGACGATTTGCTCGCCGCCCGAGGCCTCGACGTCAATGTCGTCTTCCGCAGCGAACGCGAGGACTGGATCCAGATGATGGTGCTTGCCGGCCTCGGCATATGCCTGATGCCGGAGACGCTTCCCGTTTTTCCCGGCGTGATGACGAGGCCGCTATGCGAGCCGGACGTGATTCGCAGCGTCTCCCTGGTCGTGCCGGCCGATCGCCCGCGTTCCGTCGCGTTGCGGCACTTCATCGCCGCCGTGCGCGAGTACCCGTGGCCAACCTGCCCGCCGAAGAGCACAGCGTCGCCGCTTGACCAGACGATTCAACGCGGCGGCTAATCCTCGAATATTCGCACCTCGGGGCGAGCGTCGTCTTGCACCCAGCCGCGATACATGCCCTCGGTATTGAACGGCAGCGCGAGATTTCCGTGGCGATCGACGGCGACGAGACCGGCGCTCGAACCCATGGCCTTCAATTCGACCAGCACCAACGTCCGGCACGCCGTCGCGAGATCCTGCCCGCGATACAGCAGCCGCGCCGCGATCTCGTGCGCCAGGACCCTGCGTATGAAAAATTCACCCTTCCCCGTGGCCGACACGGCGCAAGCGGCGTTGTCGGCATAGGTCCCGGCGCCGATGATTGGCGTGTCGCCGACCCGCCCTAGCGCCTTGTTGGTGAAGCCACCGGTCGAGGTCGCCGCGGCGAGATCGCCGTGCTGATCAAGCGCGACCGCACCCACCGTGCCGTGCTTCTGCGCTTCGCTGGCGGCCGCGGCTGCCGAGGGGCTGATCTGCGCCAGGCGACGAATTTCATCGAGCGCTCGCCGCCTCATCTCGGTGGCGAAATACACCTGCGGCACCGGAGCAAAACCTTGCTCTTCGGCGAACGCATCGGCGCCTTCGCCCGCCAGCAGCACATTGTCCGATTTCTCCATTACCGCGCGCGCGACCAGAATTGGATTGCGCGTTCGCCGCGCCGCCGCGATGGCGCCCGCCAATCGGCTGCGGCCGTCCATTATTGCGGCATCGAGTTCGTGGCCGCCGGCGGCGTTGAACACCGAGCCATGGCCGGCATTGAATAGCGGCGAATCCTCCATGGCGACCACCGCGGCGCTCACCGCGTCGATCGCCGAGCCGCCGTCCTGCAAACAGCGATGCCCCGCCTGCAGCGATTCGTGGAGCGCGGCTCGATACGCGGCCTCGAGTGCGGGGGTCATTTGCGCCTTGCTCAAGGTGCCGCAGCCGCCATGAATGGCCAGCGCGAATCGCCGATGAATGGCCTTGCTCATGCGGCGGAGCTCGCCGTCGCGTCGTTGAGATGGCAGGCGGCGACCCGGCCGGGCGCCACCGAGGCCAGCATCGGCGCCTCGCGCCGGCAACGCTCGAAAGCATGCGGACAGCGCGGGTGAAAATGGCACCCCGCAGGCGGCGACAGCGGCGAGGGTAGTTCGCCTTCGATCGGCTTGAAGTCCCGCTTGCCGCCGTCGCGGGCAAGCACAGGCACGCTGTCGAGCAGCGCCCGCGTATAGGGATGACGCGGATCGCGATAGATGTCGGCCGTCGGGCCGAGTTCGACGATGCGGCCGAGATACATGATCGCCACGCGATCGCTGACGTGGCGCACCACGCCGAGGTCGTGGCTGATGAATAGGCAGGTCAGCCCGAGCTCGCGGCGCAATCGGAGAAACAAATTGAGGATTTGCGCCTGGATCGAAACGTCGAGCGAAGCGACGGGCTCGTCGCAGATTAACAGATCGGGCTGCATGGCAAGCGCGCGGGCGATGGCGATGCGCTGGCGCTGGCCGCCGGAGAACTGGTGCGGATAGCGTCGCGCGTACTCACGGTCAAGGCCGACCCGCGACAGCCATTCGGCGACATAGCGATCTGTCTCGGCCGGTGTCACCAGCCCGTGGACGAGCGGCCCCTCGGCGATGATCTCGCCCACGCGCATGCGCGGATTGAGCGAGGCGAACGGATCTTGAAAGACGGTCTGCACCTTGGTGGTCAGCTTTCGCGGGTGCGATCCGTCCGACATCACCGGCCGCCCAGCAAGGCGGATCACGCCGCTGGTCGGCGGCAGTATGCCCGCGGCGATGCGGCCGAGCGTCGTCTTGCCGCAACCGGATTCACCGACGAGGCCCAGCGTTTCGCCGGGCGCGACGTCGAGCGTTACGCGCTCGACGGCGCGGACCTCGCGCGTTTCGACATCGGCGCCTAGTCGGCCGGCGATCCTTTCGCCCAGCGTGAGCGCGCGCGCGAAGCGCTTGGAGACTCCGTCAATCTCGAGCAGTCCGGAGCTCACGCCAATGCCTCCGTGCGCTCGTCGAGCCCGACGGGATGATGGCAGCGAACGTCGTGCTCCGTTGTGCGTGGCGACAGATCGGGCATGGCCGCGCACGCGGCGCTGGCGCGATCGCACCTGGCGCGAAACGCGCAACCCGGCGGCAGCCGCAGCAGCGAAGGCGTCGAGCCGGGTATCTGCGCCAGTTCGCCGCCCGGCGCGACCATCCCCGGCACCGACTGGAGGAGCCCGCGGGTGTAAGGATGCAACGGCTGCGCCAGCACCCGGGATGCCGGGCCGCGCTCGACGATGCGGCCCGCGTACATGACGCACATGTCGTCGGCGAGCCCGGATACGACCGCCAGGTCGTGCGTTATCCAGATCAACGAAAGCCCCAATTCGCGGGTGAGACGCCGCATCTCAAACAGAATCTGGCCCTGGATGGATACGTCGAGCGCGGTCGTCGGTTCGTCGGCGACGATAAGCTCAGGATCGTGCAACAGCGCGATGGCGATCGCCACGCGCTGGCGCATGCCGCCCGAGAATTGGTGGGGGAAAGCGGCCAAACGCTCCTCGGGCGACGGGATGCCGACGCGGCCGAGCGCGTCGCGCGCGCGCGCCAACGCCGCGCGTTTGGAGAGTCCGGCGTGAGCACGAACCGCCATCGCCATCTGTGTGCCGATGCTGAGCACCGGATTGAGCGTCATCGCCGGGTCTTGAAACACCATCGCGATCTTCCTGCCGCGCAGCGCGCGCAACGCGGCCGGGGCCAAGTTTACTAGCTCCTGTCCGTTGAGCTTAATCGACCCTTCGACAATCCGGCCGGGAGGATCGATGAGGCCGAGTATCGAAAACCCGGTGACCGTCTTGCCGGAGCCGGATTCGCCGACGAGGCCGAGGACCTTGCCGCGCGCCAGGGCGAAGTCCACTCCGTCGACCGCCTTCACCACGCCGGCGCGGGTGAAAAAATAGGTCTTGAGGCCGCGCACTTCGAGCAGTTTCGCGGTCATCGCTTGAGCCGTGGGTTGAGCTGATCGCGCACTTGGTCGCCGACGAGATTAATGGCGACGATCAGCACCATCAACGCCACGCCCGGATAGAGGCTGATCCAGTAGCGGCCGCTCATCATGTACTGAAACCCGTTGGCGATGAGCATGCCGAGCGAGGGCTCGGTGATCGGCAGGCCGAGGCCGAGAAACGACAACGTCGCCTCAAGCGCGATCGAATACGCGACTTGCACCGTCGCCACGACGATCAACGGAGGAAGGCAATTGGGCAGCAGATGCTTGAAGACGATGCGCCAGCCGGGAAGCGGCGTTGCCAGGGCCGCCTCGATGTAGTCCTTGCGCCGCTCCGCCGACGCCGCGCCGTGCGCGGTGCGGGCGAAATAGGCGTATTGCGCGGCGGTGAGCGCGGCGACGAGCTGCCCCCTGCCCTGGCCAAGCAAGGCCACCAGCACCAGCGCCAAGAGAATCGGCGGAAAACTAAGCTGCAGGTCGACCAGCCGCATGATGAAGGCTTCGAGCCGTCCGCCACGATATGCTGCGACGATGCCGAACGTCGCCCCGAGCGCCAACGCGCAAGCTCCAGCCAGCAGACCGATCTGGATGCTGATCCGCAGGCCATAGAGAATCGCGCTGAACAGGTCGCGTCCGGCTGCGTCGGTGCCGAGGATGTGCACATATCCGCCCGATGCGACGGCGCCCGGCGTTCGCCGCGCATCGAGCAGACTGAGCTTGCCGAGATCGTACGGGTCCTGCGGCGCGATCAGCGGCGCGAAGAGCGCCGCCAACACGAAAACGACCACGACCGCGAGCGCCGCCAACGCCACCTTGTTCTCGGCGAACTCGATCCAGAAGGCGGCGAGCGGCCGCCTCTCGCGCGTTGGCACGGCCAGCGCGTCGCGCCCGATCGCGCTCATCGCGCGGCGCTCCGGCGCAGCCTCGGGTCGAGCATGGCGTACACCAGGTCGACCGCAAGATTGATCATGATGAACAGGAAGGTAATCAAGATCAGATAAGCCACCATCACCGGCCGGTCGAGCACGGTGATCGAATCGATGATCAGCTTGCCCATCCCAGGCCAAGAGAAAATCGTCTCGGTGACGACCGCGAAGGCGACCGTCGAGCCGAGTTCGAGGCCAAAGACGGTGACGATCGGGATCGAGATATTCTTGAGCACGTGCCGGCCGAGCACCTGGGCCTCCCTCAGGCCTTCGGCACGGGCGAACTTCACGTAGTCGGAGAGCATCGCCTCGCGCGTGCCCGCGCGCGCCAGCCGCGTCAACAGGGCCAGCTTGAACAGGGCGAGGTTGATCGCCGGAAGGATGACGTGCCGCGCCCCGTCCCAGGTGAGCAGGCTCCACCCGACGCCGAACAGCTCGACGGTGGCGCCACGTCCCCCCGCCGGTAGCCAGCCGAGCTCGACGGCGAACACCATGATCAAGATGAGCCCGACCCAGAACGTCGGCACTGAGAAGCCGAGGATCGAGAAGCCCATGATGGCGCGTGACAGCGGCGCGTCGGGCCGATAGCCCGCATAGACGCCGAGCGGGATGCCGATCAGCGTCGCGGCCACGACCGCCGACAACGCGAGCTCCAGGGTCGCCGGCATGCGGCCCAAGATCAGATCAAGCGTCGGGATGTTGAAAATGAACGAGCGGCCGAGATCGCCTCGGAGCAGGTTACCGAGGAACACCAGATACTGTCGCCATAGCGGCAGGTCGAGGCCGTAGCGCTCGATGACCGCCTGGCGGATCGCCTGGTCGGCTTCGGGCGGAATGAGGATGTCGATCGGATTACCGATCGCGTAGACGCCGATGAAGACGATGACCGACATCGCCAACATGACGCCGACGGCTTGCAGCAAACGCTGGATAATGAAACCGAGCATCCGCTACCTAGACCATGATCCCTTCGGGTTTGGCGGAGTTGCGCGCCATTATGGTTCGTCCTTTGCCTCGCACGCCCATCTTCGTGTTAAGCCGGTCGAAACATCGAGGATGGGAGTGCGGCTCAGGATCAGGGCGTGGCGCATGCGCCGCGCCACCATGCGAGCCTGTTTTGGTTCCTCGCCCTGTGCTTGTCGTAGGGTGAGGGATAAAAAATACGATCCTTCCTTTACGAAACATCCTCGAGATGTCGCCCGTCTATCGCGCGCGCCAAATATCGTGGGCGGGCGGGTCGCCCCGCCCGCCCACGATGGAAGCGATACAAACGCTCGTGCGACGTCCGCTCACCCGCCCTTCGCCGGGGTCATGTAATAGGCGAGCGTGTCCTCGTCTGCGCGTGGGTTCATCGTCACCTTGTCGGCCCGCCCCGCCCATACCGTTTGCAGAACAACGATCGGGATGAGCGCGCGATCCGCCATCGACAGCTCCATTGCTTTCTCGAACAACGCGCGGCGCTTGACGTCATCCAGCGTGCGGACCGCCTCCTGGAGAACCTTGTCGACCTCGGGATTCGAGTACGCGGTGCGATTGAACGGCCCGAGCTTGGTCGCCGGATCGTTGGTGTGAACGAGCGATCCCAACGTGTACGAGCCTTCGCCGGTCAATGTGCCCCAACCGTTCATGAACAGGCTGTACTCGAGGCGCGCCTGGGCGGGAAAATAGACCGTGCGGCTGATCGCGTTGACGTTGGTCGTGATGCCCACGCGGGTGAACATCTGTCCGAGCCCTGCGCAGATCGCCCCGTCGCCGGGCAGACGATCGTTGGTGCAGTGGAGATCGACCTTGAAGCCGTTTGGATAGCCCGCCTCGGCGAGTAGCTTTTTTGCCCGCTCGGGATCGAATTTGCGCTCGGCGATTCGCGGGCTGGATCCGAAGAATCCCTCCGGCATGATTTGCTTTGCCGGACGGCCCAGGCCTTCGAGCACCACATCCACCATCGTCTTGCGATCGATCGCCAGGTCGAGCGCCTCGCGCACCTTGGCGTCGCGCAACGGGTTCTTGTCGAGCGGCTTGCCGTCGTTGTCGTAGACCCGCGGCGTCTTCTCGCGTTGATCGGGCTGCAGATTCATCACGTAGACGGAGTCGCCCTCGAATGTCTTGATCTTGGGATCGCGCCGCAGCGCCTGATAGTCCGACGCCGAAACATAGTTGATGAGATCGACCTGTCCCGCCTTGAGCGCTGCGAGACGCGAGGCGTCGTTGGGAATCTCCTTGCGGATCACCCGCTGCCATGGCGCCTTACCGCGCCAATAGCCGTCGTAGCGCTCGAGCACCAGATCGCCCTTGGGCGTCCATGATACGAATTTGAACGGCCCCGTACCGATGGCGGCCTTGCCTGAATTGAACTCTTCGTTGCGCGCGTCCTTGGCCGCCTTGTGCGAGACGATGAACAGCCGCACGAAATCATACGGCAGCGTCGCCGCCGCCCCGTCGGTGATCAGGTGCATGGTGTGCGGATCTTTGATTTCGATCTTGGCGACGCGCTTGACATAGATCGTCGTCGTCGTCGGGCCGCTCACCACCGGAATCCGCTCGATCGAGAACTTGACATCCTCGGCGGTGAAATCCGACCCGTCGTGGAACTTGACGCCCTTGCGGAGCTTGAACTCCCACGTCGTTTCGTTGATCGGCTTCCAGGATTCGGCGAGTCCCGGAGAAATCTGCAGGTTGTCGTCCGACCACACCAGCGTGTCGAAAATATGCTTCGCCGCTTCGGCCTGCGTG
Organism: Alphaproteobacteria bacterium; assembly: GCA_035457725.1. Classification (GTDB taxonomy): domain Bacteria; phylum Pseudomonadota; class Alphaproteobacteria; order CACIAM-22H2; family CACIAM-22H2; genus DATFES01. Next base: position 14,729 of record DATIBC010000111.1, read on the forward strand.
CCGAGCGCAGAAAAATGCGGATCGAGCGATTCGGGGCCGCCGCGCACCCCGATCGTGAGCGTTTGCGCCGATGCGCTGGCCGTGCCGATTAGCACGCCTGCCGCCAGGGTCAGCGCCACCCTGATGCTGGTCCGCATTTTCATCGAGCCTCCCGATATTGGCGTGCGAAGCCCCCCGCTTCGACGATGGCCGGATGCTGGCATAGCCCATGGCATATTGTCGAGCCTGCCCGGCCGGCTTGACGGGCCGCCGCTGGCGTCGGACAACTTGGACGGCTCAGCCGGGGCCGGGGGGAATGACATGCGTATCGTCGATATGAACTGGATGCAGGTCGAGGCCTATCTCAAGGGCGACGATCGCTGCATCCTGCCGATCGGCAGCGTCGAGCAGCACGCCTATCTCAGCCTCGGCGTGGACGCGATCCTGGCCGAGAAGGTCGCGCTCGATGCGGCCGAGCCAACCGGGGTTCCGGTTTATCCGGTGGTATCGTACGGGATAACACCGTATTTCAGCGCCTTTCCGGGGACGATAAGCATGCGCGTGGCGACCGCGCTCGCCGTCGCCCGCGATATACTCGACGGCGTCAAGCGTAGCGGTTTTCGGCGCGTGCTGATCGTCAATGGCCACGGCGGCAACAACCCGGTCGGTGGGTTCGCGCAGGAATGGATGGCCGACAATCCGGGCATGAGCGTCAAATTCCACAACTGGTGGAACGCGCCCAAGACATGGGCAAAGGTCCAGGAGATCGACACGGTGGCGAGCCACGCCTCGTGGATGGAGAATTTTCCCTGGACAAGGCTGCCGAACGTCAAATACCCCGACGAGCGAAAACCAATGGTGAATCTCGATCTCTTGAAGGCGATGGATCCCGGGCGCGCCAAGGCGTATCTCGGCGACGGGAATTTCGGCGGCTATCACCGCCGCGATGACGAGGAGATGCTGGCGCTTTGGGACGTCGCCGTCGCCGAAACCCGCGACGTCCTTGAAGGTCCATGGCCGAAGTGAACGACCGCCTGTTGATCTGGGGCGCTGGCGCCGTCGGCGGTACGATCGGAGCGTACCTGGCAAGGGCCGGGCACGACGTGCTCTTCGTCGACCAGGACGCCGATCACGTCCGAGCGATGCGCGATCGCGGCCTGACGATCGAGGGGCCGATCGCCAGCTTCACCGTCGCCGCTCGCGCCGTGCTCCCCACCGAACTCGATGAGACTTACGCGCGAATCGTGCTCGCGGTGAAGGCGCAACATACCGAACCCGCAATGCGGGCGCTGGCGCCACGTCTCGCCGCGGAGGGGTTTGTCCTGTCGGCGCAAAACGGCCTCAATGAGCTGACCATCGCCAAAATAGTCGGTGAGCGCCGGACCATGGGATGTTTCGTCAACTTCGGCGCCGACTACCTCGAGCCCGGACGTATCCTCCATGGCGGCCGGGGCGCCGTCGTCATCGGCGAACTCGATGGCGCGCTCACCGAACGTCTCCAGGCAATGCATGGGCTACTGCTCGATTTTGAGCCAGCGGCGGTACTTACGAGCAACATCTGGGGCTATCTTTGGGGCAAGCTGGGCTACGGCGCGCTCCTCTTCGCGACCGCACTGACCAACGAATCGATCGCCGACGCGCTCGCTTCGCCGCGGCACTTCGACCTCTATCGGCGCCTCGGCGAGGAAGTGATGGAGACGGCCCGCAAGCGCGGGGTAAAGGTGGAAGGGTTTAACGGCTTCGAGCCGGTCGCCTTCTTCCATGAGGCGGCCCGCGCCATGACGCAACGTTCGATCGACGCCATGGTGGCGCATAACCGAAAATCGGCGAAGAGCCATAGCGGAATCTGGCGCGATCTCGCCGTGCGCCGTCGCAAAACCGAGGTCGACGCGCAGATCGCCATCGTCGACGCGCTGGCCCGCGAGGTCGGGGTCGATACGCCGACCATTCGCCGTCTTGTGGCGCTCATCCATGAAATCGAGGATGGCAAGCGGCCGATGGGTTGGGCGACGCTCGACGCGCTCGGCCAGGACGCCGTAGCCGCGGCATGCTGATCGATTTCGAGGGCCGTACCGTCATCGTCACCGGTGCCGGCCACGGACTTGGTCGCGCCACAGCCCAAGCGTTTGCCGATCGCAACGCCGACGTCTGGATCTGCGACATCAACCGACCGGGGCTTGTCGAGACGGCGGGCGAGCGGCTCCGCTGGCGCGTCGTCGATGTCGCCGATCGCGCCGCCGTCTTCGCCTTCGTCGAAGAAGCCGCACGCGCGAACGGCCGGCTCGACGTGGTGGTCAACAATGCCGGCGGAGTCCGCGGCCAAACTGGTCAACCGCTCGAAGCTGTCAGCGAACAACAATGGCGCGAACTTTTCGACGCCAATGTTAGCGGCGCATTTTATTTTTGTCAGGCCGCGGCATCGATCATGAAGAGCGCGCGCGCCGGACGCATCGTCAATATCTCGAGCGGCGCCGGGCTCGGCGTCAGCCTCACCGGCATTCAGGCCTACGCCGCAGCGAAAGCGGCGCTCATCGGCCTCACCCGCCAACTGGGCCACGAGCTGGGACCGTTCAACATTACGGTGAACAGCGTGGCGCCCGGGTTCATCCGCTCCAACCCGACGACCGAACGCCAGTGGGAAAGCTACGGCGCCGAGGGACAGAAGCGGCTTATCGAGAATATCGCGCTGAAGCGCCTCGGGCGGCCTGAGGACATCACACACGCCGTGCTGTTTCTGGCCTCGGACTATGCCGGCTGGATCACCGGCCAGGTTCTTTCGGTTGACGGCGGGAGATGACGCCGCCGGGTCATTTCACGTATTCGAGCGGCAGTGCCGTGGTCGACTTGATCCGTTCCATCGCAAAACTCGAGCTGACATCGGACAGCTCCGCCATCTTGATGAGGCGCTTATACACCGCGTCGTAGCCGGCGATGTCGGGCACCACGACGCGCAACAAATAGTCGACGTCGCCGCTCATTCGATAGAACTCGACCACCTCGGGAATCTTGCTGACCGCGGCGCAGAAAGCTTCGGACCAGTCGCTGGTATGCCGACTGGTGCGTACCGAGACGAATACGGTCACGCCGACATTGAGCTTGTCGGGATCGAGCAGCGCCACGCGGCGCTGTATTACTCCTGCCTCTTCCAGCCGCTGAATTCGCCGCCAGCATGGGGAAATCGACAGCCCGCACTGGCTTGCGATCTCCCCTATCGGCGTCGTTGCATCGTTCTGTAGGGTACGGAGGATTTTTCTATCAATCTCGTCCATCTTAGTAAATTATACTTCTAATCTTACATTTCTTGCAATCAATTTTCTATCTTGGTTCATTACGCGCGAAAATACGCAAACCGTTTTCGCGCCAACCCAGGTAGCATGGTGGGCATTATCGACGGGGGCTACGATGAATTGCTTTGTCGAACATCCGAACGCGGTCGGCGAAACCTATACCCAGCACATGGGAATGGCGGCCTGGTTCGGGGTTCGCCTAATCGTCGCCGGGCTGGCGTGTCTTGTGCACGCGGTCTTTCCGTTTTTGTGTGTCACCACCGGTTCCGCGCATGTCCGCACGCTCTATGCCCAAATGACGCGGCGGCAAGCCGTGGCGCAGAGCCGGCCGACTGAATTTGCGAACTCTCAAGCGCACTGATCGGCGACGCGATCGATTGGATTCTGGCTCTCCGAGGCAATCGCTCGCGGGCTCGTGTACGATCAAATAGACGTGAGTCTGTTTTGGCGTAGGCTCCTCCACCCAATATTCGCATCTACGAATATTTATGGAAGGACACGCGTATGCGAACGCTACGGCGCCGGATTGCGCTATGCCTATTCGTCATCACGCTAGCCGGGTGCGCCAACACCGGTACGTGGCAGAGCGCCGCCGACGGCGCGCAGCTCGAGACGCCGCGTAACGCCGATCCGTACCGGCGTAAGTAGCCGCGCCACGGCATATGGTCGCCGCCGAGCGATAGTTCGCGCCGCTCGCCTGCACCCGCCTGCGCCTGTATAGGAGGAGCGCTGGAGCCGAACCGGGCGGCCGACATGCGAGCGGCGCTGCCACTCCGGCTTGAGGATCGACGACCGGAGTTCCCTATGGCCGCTATTCTAGCTTATCCCGCACCAGACAATGTGCGCTCGGTCGCCATCGTCGGCGCCGGCCTAATCGGGGCGAGCTGGGCGGCATATTTTCTATCGCGCGGCATCGTCGTTCGTGCCACCGATCCGGCGCCCGGCGCGGAAGCGCGATTGCGAGCGTTCATCGATTCGGCATGGACCGCGCTCGAACGGCTTGGCTTGCCGCCGGGCGCCGACCGTTCGAAGTTCGCATTTTGCGAAGCGATCGAGGAGACCGTTCAGGGCGTCGATTTCGTTCAGGAGAACGCGCGTGAGGACGAGGCGTTGAAAATCGAATTGTTTCACCGGATCGGAGATGCGACGCCGCGCGGGACGATCGTCGCCAGCAGCTCGTCCGCGCTGCTGATGAGCCGCATCCAGTCGCGATGCCGATATCCCGAGCGCTGCGTCCTCGGGCACCCGTTCAACCCGCCGCATCTCGTTCCATTGGTCGAGGTGGTCGGCGGCGACCGTACCGACCCGGCCGCGGTCGACGCGGCGGTCGCCTTTTACAATCGGATCGGCAAACGCGCGGTTCGCCTCAACCGCGAGATCGGCGGCCATATCGCCAACCGGCTCGCCGCGGCATTGTGGCGCGAGGCGATTCACCTCGTCGCGACCGGCGTCGCTTCGGTCGAGGACGTCGATGCATCGATCGCTTACGGTCCGGGGCTGCGTTGGGCGATCATGGGTCCCTACCTCACCTACCACATGGGCGGCGGAACCGGCGGGCTGGAGAGCTTTTTCGCCCAGTTCGGCCGTATGCAGGAGGAGCGTTGGGCCGATCTCGGCCGGCCGAAGATGACGCCTGAACTTCAGCGCACGCTGATCGAAGGCGTGCGCGACGCGACCGGCGGCAAATCGATGGACGAACTGGCGGCGGAACGCGATCGCTGCCTTATCGCCGTGCTCGCGGCGCTCAAGGCCTGCCGCGCCCAGACGAATTGAATTCTACTGCGCCGCCGCCGTCTCGGCGGCGATCATATCGGCGAAACGCGCCAGGTGATGGTCGGCGTTGCCGAACAGGGCGTCGATCATGGTCAGCCGCTTGAAGTAATGGCCGACCGAGTACTCGTCGGTCATGCCGATGCCGCCGTGGAGCTGCACCGCCTGCTGGCCGACGAATCTTCCGCCGCGGCCGATCTCGGCTTTGGCGGCCGAGACAGCGCGCGCGCGCGAGGCCGCGTCGTTCGAATCCCAAGCGGTCGCGGCGAGATAGGCCATCGATTTCGCCTGCTCGCTCGCCAACAGCATCTCGACGAAGCGATGCTGCAATGCCTGGAACGATCCGATCGGCCTGCCGAATTGCTGGCGCGTCTTGAGATAGTCGGCGGTCAGATCGCACAGCGCCGTCATCGCGCCTGAGGCTTCCGCGACCAGCGCGGCGATGGTCTGGTCGACAACCTTCTCGATCACAGGCAATGCGTCGTCGACTTCGCCGACGACGGCGTCGGCGCCGACGCGAACGGCATCGAAGTCGATCTCGGCCGCGCGCATGCCGTCATTGGTCGGGTAGCCCCGCACGCCGACGCCCTTGGCGTCGCGATCAGCGAGGAACAAGGTGATGCCGCGCCTATCGCGGGAGCCGCCGGCGGTGCGCGCCGAGACGAGCAACCTGTCCGCTGAGTCGCCGTTCAGAACCAGCGTCTTGCGCCCGTTGAGCACATAACCCCCCGCCGCGCGCCGCGCCGTGGTCGCGACATCGGCGAGCGCGTAGCGCGCCTGTCTTTCGCCGTGCGCCAATGCAAAGATGGTCTCGCCCTCGATCAGATCGGCGATTGGCCGCATCGCCGCGCATTCCCTGAGCAAGCCGCCGCAAAGCACGACGCACGCGAGATATGGCTCGACCACCAGGCCGCGCCCGAACGCGTTCATCAGCACCATGACCTCGACCCCGCCTCCGCCGATCCCGCCGAACGATTCGGCGAACGGCAAGCCGAGCAGTCCGAGGTCGGCAAAGCGGCGCCAATTCTCGCGCGAGAATCCGGCTGGCGATTGCATATACACCCGGCGCTGCTCGAAGCGGTAGGTATCGGCGATCAGGCGATCGACCGTATCGCGCAGCATTTGCTGTTCGGGTGAAAGCGAAAGATCCACCTTTGTTGCCCTAGAACCCGAGCACCATCTTGGCTACGACATTCTTCTGGATTTCGTTCGAGCCGCCGAAAATCGATACCTTGCGCCAGTTGAAGTATTGCGGCGCCAACGGCGCCGCGTGCGCAGGCCCGACCGGGGCCACATTGCTGCCCTCCTCCAGCGCCTCAGGCACGAATGGCAACGCAAACGGGCCCGCTGCCTCGAGCAGAAGCTCAGTGATCGATTGCTGGATCTCGGTGCCCTTGATCTTGAGCAGCGATGGCGCATAGCCGAGCTCGCCGCGTGGCCGCCCGTCGGCGAGTACGCGAAGATTGGTCATCTCAAGCGCCATCAGCTCGATCTCCACCGCCGCGATCTTCTCGCGAAACCGCCGATCGTCGAGGAGTGGGCGACCATTCGACGTCTCGGCGGCAGCGATCGACTTGAGGCGCCGTAACTGCTGCTTCGAGCGCGCGATGCCCGCGATATTCGTACGCTCGTACCCGAGCAGGTACTTGGCATATGTCCAGCCGCGGTTCTCCTCGCCGACGCGGTCGCTAACCGGGATACGTACATCGTCGAAAAAGACCTCGTTGATTTCGCCTCGGCCGTCGAGCGTGATGATCGGACGGACCGTGACGCCGGACGATTTCATGTCGAGGAGGAGGAAGCTTATGCCTTCCTGCTTTTTCGCCGTATCGGCGGTGCGGGCGAGACAAAACATCATGTCGGCGTATTGCGCGTAGGTCGTCCAGGTCTTCTGTCCGTTCAGCACGTATACATCGCCCTCCCGTCGCGCCCGCGTGCGCAGGCTCGCCAGATCGGAGCCCGCGTTCGGCTCCGAGAAGCCCTGGCACCACCAGTCATCCGACGCGAGAATGCGCGGCAAATAGCGCTTTTTCTGGGCTTCGCTGCCGTAGGCGATGAGCACCGGTCCAAGCATGTGGACGCCGAACGCGATGATCGGCGGGGCCCCGGCCGATGCTGTTTCCTCCTCGAAGATATATTGCTGGATCGGCGTCCATCCGGCGCCGCCCCATTCCACTGGCCAATGCGGGGCGATCCAGCCGCGCTTGTGCAGGATCTTCTGCCAGGCGACATAGTCGTCTTTCTTGAGCGGCCGCCCGTCCAATACCTTGCGGCGAATGACGGGCGGCAGATTGTCCGCCACGAACGCGCGCGCCTCGTCGCGAAATGCGCGCTCGCCGGCATTGAGACTTAGATCCATCGCCCTCGGCCTTTCCGCTCGACTTGGTAGCGACTACAAACTTGGTTGAACACGGGCCTCATCCTTCGACAGGCTCAGGATGAGGCCCTCATGCTGAGCGACGTCGCAGCATGAGGGCTATAGGAAGTGCAACCGATCCCTCTCGGATTTCCAAGTTTAGGCGATCTCGAATAGGCCGGCGGCGCCCTGGCCGCCACCGATACACATCGTCACCACGACGTATTTGGCCTTGCGTCGCCGGCCCTCGATAAGGGCGTGGCCGACCATGCGCGCCCCGCTCATTCCGTAAGGATGGCCGATTGCGATCGCTCCGCCATCGACATTGAGCTTATCCATCGGAATCCCCAGCCGGTCGCGGCAGTAAACGACCTGGACCGCGAACGCCTCGTTGAGCTCCCACAAATCAATATCGTCGATTTTAAGGCCGTGACGCTCAAGCAGTTTCGGCACCGCGAAGACGGGCCCAATGCCCATTTCGTCGGGCTCGCAGCCGGCGACCGCCATGCCGCGATAGATTCCAAGCGGCGACAGCCCGCGGCGCTCGGCGACCCTGCCGTCCATGACCACGCACGCCGCGGCGCCGTCGGAAAGTTGGCTGGCGTTGCCCGCGGTGATCGTCCCCGTCGGCGCCGTCACCGGCTGCAATTTGGCCAGACCCTCGGGCGAGGTGTCGGGCCGATTGCCCTCATCGTGAGTGAGCGTCACGGCCTCGGTCGACGTTTCGTTGGTATCCTTGTTGACGACCTGTTTGACGGTGGCGAGCGGAACGATTTCATCCTTGAAGCGATTGGCCTGCTGTGCCGCGGCGGTCCGGCGCTGGCTTTCGAGCGCATAGGCGTCCTGGACCTCGCGCGTCACTCCATAGCGCTGCGCCACCACCTCGGCGGTCTCGAGCATGGTCATGTAGATCTCGGGCTTGTGCTCCAATATCCAATCGTCGCGCAGATGCGCCTTGTTGGTGTTGGGCTGGACCAGGCTGATCGACTCGAGCCCGCCGGCGACGACGGCCTTGACGCCGTCGACCATCACGCGGTGGGCAGCGATGGAAATCGCCTGAAGACCGGAGCTGCAAAAGCGGTTGATCGTCAGGCCCGCGGTCGTCACGGGCAGGCCGGCACGCACGGCAGCGATGCGCGCGATGTTGTGGCCCGTGGCGCCTTCGGGAAAGCCGCAGCCAAGAATCGCGTCGTCGATCTCCGCCGCCGCGAGTCTCGATCGCTCGACGGCGTGCTTAATGACGTGGCTTCCCAGCGTCGCGCCATGCGTCATGTTGAAGGCGCCGCGAAACGCCCGGCCGATCGGCGTTCTCGCCGTCGATACGATCACCGCGTCGTTCATGTACGCTTACTCCGTGGTGTATTTCGATTCGCCCATCGCGCGTTCGCGGCTTAAGCCGCCTTGTCGGCCGCCAAATCGGCGAACCGGCCGCCGCCTGCGGCGAGGCGCTCGAGCAGCGGCGCGGCCGCCCAACTCCCGGCGTCCAGGGTCGCGAACTGCCGAATGTCGGCGAGCACGTTCGCCAAACCGACCAGATCGGCATGGAACATCGGCCCGCCGCGCCAAGCCGGAAAGCCGTAGCCGTAGACGTAGATTATGTCGATATCGCCGGCACGCTGGGCGACGCCTTCGTCGAGAATCTTCGCGCCCTCGTTGACAAGCGCGTAGACGCAGCGCTTGACGATCTCCTCCTCGCCGACCGCGCGCCGGGCGATGCCGATGCGCCGCGCCTCCTCCGTGATCAGACGATCGATCTCCGGGTCGGGAATCGGGGTGCGATCCCCCTTCTCGTAGCGGTACCAGCCCGATCCGGTCTTTTGTCCAAAACGGCCGCGCTCGCAGATCAGGTCGGCGATGCGCGAATAACGCTCGTTGGGATCTCGCGTCTCGGCTTGGCGTTGTCGGATGCGCCATCCAACGTCGAGCCCGACCAGGTCCATCATCGCGAACGGTCCCATCGGAAATCCGAAATCGTAAAGCGCCTTGTCGACCCGCTGCGGGGCGGCGCCTTCTTCGACCAGGAACTGCGCCTGGCGCAGATAGCGATGCAGCATGCGGTTGCCGACGAATCCGTCGCAAACACCGACCAAAACCGGAACCTTGCCGAGCTTTCGCCCAAGCTTCATCGCCGTCGCGATCACGTCCTTGGCGGTCGCCCGGCCGCGCACCACCTCAAGCAGCCGCATTACGTTCGCCGGACTGAAGAAATGCATTCCCACGACATCGGCCGGCCGCCCGGTGACAGCGGCGATCTCGTCGACGTCGAGGGTCGAGGTGTTGGTCGCCAGGATGGCGCCTGGCTTCGCCGTCGCATCGAGCCTGCGAAATACGTCCTTCTTGATCGTCATCTCCTCGAACACCGCTTCGACGATGACATCGGCGTCACGCGTTGCGCCCAGATCAAGGGCGCCATCGATCAGCCCGACGCGCCGATCCATCTCGCTCTGTGACAAGCGGCCCTTGGCGACCGTCGCCGCATAGTTGCGCGTGATCACCCCCAGCCCGCGCTCCAGCGCCTCGCGATTCATCTCGACAAGCCGCACCGGGATCCCAGCATTGGCAAAGCACATGGCGATGCCGCCACCCATCGTACCGGCGCCGATCACCGCGGCGCGCGACACGCCGCGCGTCGACGTGGCCGATGGAACATCCGTAACCTGGGCCGCCGCGCGCTCGCTGAAAAAGACGTGGATCATCGCCCGCGACTGCGGCGACCGCAGGCACTCCTCGAATAGCTCGCGCTCGCGCGCCAGCGCCGCGTCGAACGGCATGGTAAGGGCGAGCTCGAGCGCATCGATGCAGCGTTGCTGGGCGACCTGTCCGCGCGCGGTCCGTGCCGCATCCTTGCGCGCCTGTGCCAGCAGCTCCGGCGTCGCGCTCACTGATCGATCGCGCACCCGCGGATGTTTGGTCGCATCGGCGATACGTTCGGCGAACGCCAGGGCGCCAGCGCGAAGATCGCCGGGGATCAACTCATCGACGACGCCAAGGCGTCGCGCTTCGGACGCGGCGACGAATTCGCCGCTCAACGTCATGCGAAGCGCGGCTTCCATTCCGGCGAGACGCGGCAGCCGTTGCGTGCCGCCGGCGCCTGGAAACAGACCCAACTTGATCTCGGGAAAACCGACGCGTGCGTCAGCGGCGGCGACGCGGTAGTTGCATCCCAGCGCCAATTCGAGGCCGCCGCCAAGCGCCGTGCCGTGCAGCGCCGCGACGATCGGCTTGGAACTGGCCTCGAAGCGCTGGATTACCTCGCGCAGCGATGGACGCGCCGGAGTCTTCCCAAACTCGCGGATATCGGCCCCGGCGATGAACGTGCGCCCGGCGCAAGCGAGCACAATGGCCGCCGCGCGGGAATCCGTGAGCGCGCGTTCGAACTCCTCGATCAAGCCGCGGCGAACATCGATGCTGAGCGCGTTGACCGGCGGGTTGTCGACCGTGATCACCGCGATGCGGCCGATCAGCTCGTAACCGACTGGTTGATTCATTCGGCCGTCGTCCTTTTCCTTCATGCCTTAGGCAGAACGTGATCGCGATACTGATCGCGCAACTTGGTCTTGAGCAGCTTGCCGGTCGCGGTGTGCGGCAGCTCGCTCACGAACACCACATCGTCGGGCAGCCACCACTTCGACATCTTGTCGCGGAGAAAATCAAGCACCGCGTCGCGCGTCGGCACGGCGTCCTTGCGCGGCACGGCGATGAGTAGCGGCCGCTCCTGCCACTTCGGGTGCGGTACGCCGATCACCGCCGCCTCGGCGATATCGGGATGGCCCATCGCGGCGTTCTCGATTGCGATCGAGCTGATCCACTCGCCGCCCGACTTGATCACGTCCTTGGCGCGGTCGACGATGTGCATCCAGCCATCGGCATCGATCGTCGCCACGTCTCCAGTCCGGAACCATCCCTCGGCGTCGAAGGCGCCGCGGTCGGCTTCCGCGTCCTCGAAATAACCCGACGTCACCCATGGTCCGCGCACCAGCAGCTCGCCGTACGCCTTGCCGTCGTGCGGCAGCCGCTGGCCCTCGGCGTCGACGATCTTCATTTCGACGCCGTAGACCGCATGCCCTTGGGTGATCTTGCGCGCCATGATCCGCTCGCGCGGCCAACCCGCCATCCCCCGCGTGAGCCGCCCAGAGGTGCCGACCGGGCTCATTTCGGTCATGCCCCAGGCGTGGCAGACGTTCACTCCGAACTCCTGCTCGAGCGCCTCGATCAGTGCGCGCGGCGCCGCCGAACCGCCGACAAGCAGCGTTTTGAGGCTCGACGGCCGCGTGCCGTGCTTGCGCATGTAGTCGACGAGGCCAAGCCACACCGTCGGCACGCCGGCGGTGATGGTCACTTTCTCGGATTCCATGAGCGAGAACAGACTCTCGCCGTCAAGCTTCGCTCCCGGAAAGACGAGGCCGGCGCCGGCCATCGGCGCCGAGTACGGAATGCCCCAGGCGTTGACGTGAAAAAGCGGCACGACCGGCAGCATCGTGTCGTGGCACGTCATGCCGATGCCGCCGCTAAGATTGACCGAGAAGGCGTGGAGAACCGTCGAGCGGTGCGTATAGAGCGTTCCCTTGGGATTGCCGGTCGTGCCCGACGTGTAGCAAAGCCCGGAGGCGGTACGCTCGTCGAGCTCCGGCCAATCGAACGATGGCGATTCTCCCTCGACCAATTCTTCATAGCAAAGCGCGTTGGGCAACGCGATGGCCGGCATGTGCGCACGGTCGGTCATGACGACGTAACGCTCGACGCGCGGCAGAGCGGCGGCGAGGCGCTCAAGCAACGGCACGAAGGTCAGATCGGCGAAGATGAGGCGATCGCTCGCGTGGTTGACGATGTACTTGATCTGTGCATCGAACAGGCGCGGATTGATGGTGTGGCAGACGGCGCCCATTCCCGAAATCGCGTAATAGAGCTCGAAATGCCGATAGCCGTTCCAGGCGATCGTCGCCACGCGATCACCAGGGCGGACGCCGAGGCGGACCAGGGCGTTGGCGAGTTGCTGGATGCGGCCATGGGCGCGGCGATAGTCGTAGCGATGAATCGCGCCTTCGACGGTGCGCGAAACGATCGGCGTTTCGCCATGGTACTGCGCCGCGAAGTCAATCAACGAAATGATTGACAGCGGACGATCCATCATCAAGCCATGCATTCCGCCACTCGCGCGCGAACCCTCGTCGGGTCGGACGTCTCACGCAGGGCCAATGAAGAAAACGGGAGCCGCCGTTTCCTCCATTGGCCCGCACTCGATTGGAACCCCGGCGCTAGTTCGTCACGACCGGTTCGAAGCCTGCCTTGGTCAGCGCCTCGGCGCGTGCCTTGATCCAGCCGTCATAGAATGCCTTCTCGTCGGCGGGTCCGGTCTTGGCGTATCCGTCCCAAGCTTTGGCGAGAACATCCTGCCGCTGAACGAGCCGGTCGTTGTGTGCCTGGAACTCCGGCTTCCAGACGCCGATCTCCTTCAGATAACCGATGGCGCCGTCGTGGAACGGCATCACCCAGTCATAAACCTGGCGCTTGATGTCCCAGCCATTGTTGCCGGGAGCGCCATCCTTATAATCATTGAAGAAATCGACCATCGCCTTGGTCATGCTGTAGGTGAGCGCCGCGTCCTGGCTCTGGTAGGTGATTAGTACGGGATAGGGGTACGTCGCGCCTTCGACTGGATTGTCCTTCGACAAGGTCGCGCCCTCGGTGCCCATGAACGGCACGAAAAACGGCGCGATCTTGCGCATGCGATCCCAGCCCGCCTTGTCGTCGTGCGGAAACCGCGGCAAGTGCAGGCCGCGCGGCGAGGCGGCGACCTTGAAGGCCAGCCCCGATATGGTCGACGAAAACGCCGCATCGGCCTGGTTGTTGATGATGCCGTCCATCGCCGCCCCAAAACCGCCGAACTCGACCTTGGTCACGTCGCTCCAGGTGAGGTTGGCGAAGGCCAGCATCGCGGTGATGTTCTGATTGAGCGAGGGAGCGCCGGCCACCCACGCGACGCGTTTTCCCTTGATGTCGTAAATCGTCTTGATGTTGGCGTCCTTCGCCGTGTGGATCGTCAGCAAGGCGTCGGAATTGTTGAGCAGCAGCATGCGCAGCCGCTGCGGTCCCCAATCCTTGGCCCCGAACTCATACAGCCCTTCTTGCGCCAGATAGCTGCCGCCGACGCCGTTGGCCGAGAAATGGACCTTGTTTTCGCGCAAGGGCAGGTTGCGCGAAATGTCGTTCTTCCCGGGAAGTACGCGGAGATTGACCCCGAGCCGGGTTTTGAGCGAGTTGCCGATCGCCACCGCCTGATTGTAGCCGCCCGAGCCGACGTCGTAGGCGGTCCATGCCAGCGTCTCCGGGAGCTTGATGTCGGCGGCGCGCGCGCCGGCCGCAAGGGCGACCGAAGCGATAATCCCCAGCGTGAATGGAACGATGCGTGTTCGGTTGCTCATGCGTACCTCCCGATTGATGTTGGTTGTCCAATTCCTGCAGTTCTCATTATTGGCCAGACGGCGCGCTCCCAGCCTCGGCCAAACCCGCCGTGGGCCGTCGTCGCCAGCGCGCCAGCGCACAGGCGGGCAGCCCCAGCCCAAGCGCGATCAGCGACAGTTCGACGTGGTCGAGACCTACTCCGGAACCTCCCGGGAGAGCAAACAACAAACCCGAAGCAAACAGCAACAGGCGCGCCAGCCCGCCGATTGGCGACGCATCGATGCGCCCGGCGCCGATGAGATAACCTTGGAGCGCCGCGCCGATGAACCAAATCCCGATCACCGCGGTCGCAAAGACGAACGCCACTTCCCACGCCGGCCCATGAAGAATGAGCGCCGGGTTGAGAACGAAGAAGAACGGCACGAAGTACATGATCGAACCCATGCGCATCGCTTCGAAACCGATCTTGAAGGGACTACAGCGGGCGAGTGGCGCCGCGGCGAACGCCGCCAGCGCGACCGGCGGGGTGATGAACGACACCATGCCCCAATACATGATGAAAAGGTGGACCGCGAGCGGATCCATTCCCGCCTTGACCAGCGGCGGCGCCAGCACGATGGCGAGAAAGATGTAGCACGCCGTCACCGTCATCCCCATGCCGAAGATGAAGCTGGTCAGCGCTCCCATCAGCAGCAGGACAAAGGGCGCGCCGCCGGCGAGATAGACCAGGTCGTTGGCGAGCGTTCCGGCGAGGCCGGTGACCGAGAACGCTCCGATGATGAAGCCGACGCCCATGAGGATGGCGACGATTTCCGCCAATCCCCGGCCGGTGGCGGCGAGGAACTCGATGAAACGCGCCCAGTTCATGCGATGGCGCGGCAGGATCTGATTGATCAGCAAAAGGAGGGCGGTGGCATAGAAAGGCGCCAGCGCCTCGCGCGTCTCGTATACCATGAAGAAAACCAGCACCGCGAACACGAGGATGTAATACCAGCCCTCTTTGAGGGCGGCGCCAAGACGCGGCAACTCGTCGGCGCGCATGCCGCGTAGTCCCGCGCGCGCCGCGTAAGCGTCGATCTGGATCATTAGGCCGAGATAGAACAGCACCGCCGGGATCGCGGCGGCGAGCGCGATCTCGCCGTAGGGTCGGCCAAGGAACGACGCCATGACGAAGGCGGTCGAACCCATCACCGGCGGCATCAGAACCGCCCCGGTCGAGGCGACCGCTTCGACCGCGCCGGCGTATTGCGGCGAGAAGCCGGTTCGCTTCATCGCCGGGATGGTGACGACGCCGCTCGAGATTACGTTCGAGATGACGCTGCCGCTGATCGATCCCTGCAAGGCGCTGGAAATGACGCCGACCTGCGCCGCGCCGCCGCGGATGTGGCCGACGAGCGCGAAGGCGACGTCGTTGAAGAACTTGCCGCCGCCCGTGTAATTGAGCGCGACGCCGAACACGATGAATCCGACGACGATCTCGCCGAACGCCTTCATCGGAATTCCGAATGAGCTTTCGGCGCTGATGATGTGGTAGGCGATGGTGTCGGTGAAGCTCTGCGGAAGTCCGGCGATCGGGCCGGGCATCTTGTCGGCGAAGACCGGGTAGAACGCGAAGAGGAGGATGATTACGGTGATCGTCCAACCGGCCGTCCGCCGAACCGCCTCGATCACCAGTAGACAATAGATCCCGCTGATGGCGATGGCGGTCGCCGGCGCGCCATACTCCCATCCTTCGTTCAAAATGCGCTGGCTGCTCCAGGCGAAATAGACGCCCGCAGCCAGCGCGAGACCTGCCAGAGCGAGATCGTAGAACGGCGTCGGACGGCGCGCGAGGCTTGTCGCGGCGGGATAAGAAAGAAAGACGATTGGCAAGATGAGCGCCGCCATCAAATACAGATAGCGGTTCTCAATGAACACGACGCCAACGAAAAGTTGCAGATTGAGCAGTTGATTGACGACGATGAGCGTGGCGACGACGATCAGCGCGCAGCTCAAAGCGAGCCGCCACCCCGACAGCCGGCGATACGGCAGCTCCTCGACCATCATCGTGCCGGCCGCCGCGCCGGCAGCATTACCGGCGCCGCCGGGCGCCAGTGCATCCGCCATTCGCCGCCTCCCCTCCGATCGGTGCGGCGGGCGAGGCGCCGCGGATCGGGTGTCTTGCTTTCATATTAGCGATGGATCATGTCCATCGCCGCGGATTCTCGATCGCGCGCGAGCATAGCATCGCACCAATAGGCCGTTAACCGCAAAGCGCGTCCGAATTTTGAGCGGAAGGGCTCAGCCGATTGGGGCCTTTTGGCGCGCGCTGCACGCCAATTCGCGAAGCTGGCGCTTGAGCACCTTTCCTGTTGGGCTCGCCGGGAGGCTTTCGAGGATGACGATTTCGCTCGGGCGCTTGTAGGCCGCAAGTCGCTCGGCCGCGTGCCGCGCGAGATCGGCGATACCGATTGTGGCGCCAGGGCGAAGCTCGACGAACGCGACGACTTCCTCGTTACCCTCAACCGGGCGACCGACCACCGCGCATTGCGTCACGTCGGGATGACTGACGATGGCGGCCTCGACATCGGGCGGATAGACGTTGAAGCCCGACCGAATGATCAGTTCGCGCGTCCGCCCGACGATATGGATCGAACCCGACCGATCGACGCGCGCCAGATCGCCGGTATTGAGCCAGCGGTCGGCGGTAAGAATCTCGGCGGTCGCACGCGGGTCGCGAAAGTAGCCTTTCATCACGTTGGGGCCGCGGACCCAGAGTTGTCCCACCTCGCCTTCTCGCACGGGCGCGCGCGTTTCGACGTCGCGCAGCTCGATGGCGATTCCCGGGATCGGCGGACCGGTAGAGCTGTCGCGCTTGGGGTCGTCCATGCGGGTTTGCGACACGGTCGGAGCGCATTCGGTCAGGCCATATCCGTTGTGCAACGGCATTCCGAAGGCCTTCTCCACGCGCCCCTTTAGCGCCGGATCGAGCGGCGAACCGCCCGCCGATATGTATCGTATTTTCGGCAGCCGTAGCGTTATTTCGTGGGCGGACAAGTGCTCGAGGATGCGGGCGTACATCGCCGGAACACCCTGGAACACGGTGGTCTCCCGGCTCAGCGCCGCGATCGCCGCTTCGGCCGAAAAGCGCGCAACGAGGTCGATCGATGCGCCGGCATGCAGCGTCGCCAGAAGCATCGAGGCGAGGCCGAAGACGTGCGAGATCGGCAGCGCGCCGTAGACTCGGTCGGCGGGCGTAATCTCGCGCAACCGCGCCGAGGTCGCGGCGATGAACAACAGATTGCGCTGGGTCAGCATTACCGCCTTGGGCGTGCCTGTCGTGCCCGACGTGTAGATCAGCGCCGCGACGCCGTCGCGCGGATCGCCAGGCGCAGGTTCCGCCGCGGCCTGCGGCCGATGGAGCGCAACCACGCCGCCGAGCGATGCCGGCCCTTGATCGGCGGCCGCCAACCGCCGCCGATGCGCGTCGGCATCGGACGACGCCCCGCTGGTGAATGCGACCAACCGCGGGTCGGCATGCGCGACGATCGCGTCGATCTCGTTGGGCGCCAGCCGGGCGTTGACGGCGGCGGCCCACGCGCCGCAGCGCGCGGCGGCAAAAATCAGGGCCACCAACGCGCGACAGTTTTCATTGACGATCATGATACGGTCGCCAGGCCCGACCCCGCGCTGCGCTACCCATGTTTGCGCCTCATCGATCGCGCGGGCCAATGCGGCGTATGTCCAGTCCACGCCTGCGTCGCGCAACGCCGGCGCGTGCGGCGTGGCACGCGCCCAACGCGACGGCAAGTCGGCGATCGTGTGCGCCATCATCGCCGGGAGTTGGTCGTCATCGCTCATGGTCGCGCTTCGCCTGCATGCCGCCGCCGCCAGAAAACTTTTGCCACGAACCTTTCCACCCCCTAACTTCACGGTCAAGCCGGGAGCCCCGGAAACGCGGCATTGCCGCCACAAATGTCTCGCGACGCGATTGAGAAACGTATGGCTCAGAAGGTGATCATTTCCTGCGCGCTCACCGGCAGCGGGGACACGGTGGACAAGAATCCCGCGGTACCGGTGACCCCCGAACAGATCGCCCGTTCGGCGCTCGACGCGCGCGCCGCCGGCGCCGCCATCGTCCATATCCATGTCCGCGATCCGGGCACCGGAAAAGCCAGCCGCGACCCGGCGCTTTATCGCGAGGTCGTGACGCGGATTCGCGACGCGGGAAGCGACGTCATCATCAACCTTACAACCGGCGCCGGCGCGCGGTTCGTGCCGGGGGATAACGATCCGCGTACGCCCGCCGCCGGAACGACGTTGACCACGCCCAACGAGCGGGTGGCGCATGTCGAGGAGTTGCGCCCCGAAATCTGCAGCCTCGATATGGGCAGCATGAATTTCGGCCAGCACGTCTTCGTCAATACGCCGAAGCATCTGCAGGTGATGGCGCGAGCCGCGAAGTCCGCCGGCGTCAAGCCGGAGCTTGAAGTATTCGAGGCCGGGCATATCCGCCTCGCGCGACACATGATCGAGCAAGGCGACATCGCGGCCCCGGCATTGTTCCAGATTTGTCTCGGCATCCCGTGGGGCGCGCCGGCCGATCCGGCGTCGATGACGTACATGCGCGATCAGCTTCCTCCGGGGAGCCAGTGGGCCGCCTTTGGAATTTCGAGCCAGCAGTTTCCGATGGTCGCACAAGCCGTGCTGCTTGGCGGCCACGTGCGTGTCGGCCTCGAGGACAATCTCTACCTCGAGCGCGGCGTACTCGCGCCGAGCAACGCGGCGCTCGTCGAAAAGGCCGTCGACATCGTTACTTTGCTCGGCGCCAGCGCGGCCAGTCCGGGCGAGACGCGCGATATCCTCAATCTGCCGCAACGCTGAGCCCCTGACTCATGATCACGGCCGATTTGCGCGGCAAAACCATGCTGGTGACGGGCGGCGCGTCGGGCATCGGCCTAGCGGCGGCCGGGATGTTCGCCAGGTGCGGCGCGAAGGTCGCGTTGAATCATCTATCGGACGATCCGCGCGGCCCGGCGGAAATCTCCCGAATGCGCGCGTCGGGGCTGGACGTCGTCGCCGCGCCGGGCGACGTCGGCGATCCGATCGCGGCGCGCCGCATGGTTGGCGATGCGATGCGGTCGCTCGGCCGACTTGATTTCTTGCTGAACAACGCCGGCACGCCGGGCGCCGAGAGGCCGTTCGATCCCCACGACCTGTCGGCAATGAGCGAGCCGTTGTGGCAGCGCCTTCTCGGCGTCAACCTGCTTGGACCCTTTCGCTGCGTCGAAGCGGCGGCGCCGCACCTGCGGTCGACGCGCGGGGCGATCGTGAATACCGCGTCGATCGCCGGTCTTGGGGGCCAGGCAAGCAGCATGGCGTATGCCGCGACCAAGGCGGCCTTGATCAATCTGACGCGCAATCTCGCCCGCGCCTTGGCGCCCGAGATACGCGTTAACGCCGTGGCGCCTGGCTTGGTCGATTCGCCGTGGACTAAAAATTGGCCGCAAGCCCGCAAGCAGGCGTCCGTCGCCGGCACGATGCTCAAGCGCATGTGCGCCCCCGACGACGTCGCCGAGGCCATGCTCTATCTGTGCGCCGGCGCGGCCTTTGTCACCGGCCACACGCTGGTCGTCGATGGCGGACGCTCGTATTGAGATGACGTTGAACGCCGCGCAAGCGCTGGTCGCCACTTTGCGCCACCATGGCGTCGATCGCGCGTTTTGCGTGCCGGGAGAGAGTTATCTGCCGGTGCTCGACGCGCTCGGCGCACAAACGGCGATCCAGCTCGTCACCTGCAGGCACGAGAGCGGCGCCGGCTACATGGCGGTCGCCGACGCCAAGCTCACGGGCGGCCCCGGAGTCGTCTTCGTTAGCCGCGGCCCTGGCGCGACCAATGCGTCGATCGCGGTGCACACCGCCGAACAGGACGGCGTGCCCCTCCTGTTGTTCGTAGGCCAGGTGCCACGCCGCGATATCGGCCGTGGCGCGTTCCAGGAAATCGACTACGCGCGCATGTTCGGCGGCATCGCCAAGCAGATCATCGTTGCGAACGATCCGGACCGGATGTCGGCCGATGTCGCCGAAGCGATGCGGACTTCGCAGCAAGGCACCCCCGGGCCGGTCATCGTCGTGCTTCCAGAAGACGTGCTCCCTGAGCCCAGCCACGGAGCGATCGCAGCCCTCCCGGCGGACAAAGCCGCGCCGCCGGAGCGCGATAAGCTCGATGCCATCGCGTCGGCGGTGCGTGGCGCCGAGCGGCCGCTGCTCATCGCCGGTGGCGGGGTCTCCAGTCGCGAGGGCCGCGCGGCGTTGAAGCTTGCCTCCGAGGCGTTGGCGATTCCGGTCGTGCCGACATTCAAGCGGCAGGATCTGTTCCCCAACACTCACCCGAACTACGGCGGTTATCTCGGCTTCAAAATCCCCAAGGCGCAGGTCGATCTGCTGCAAGAGGCGGACGTGATCCTCGCCGTCGGTACGCGGCTCGGCGACGTGACCACGCAGGGTTACACGTTTCCCGCCGCCCCGCGCCCGCGGCAGACCTTGATCCATGTCCACGCCGACCCGGCGGTGCTCGGCCGCGTTTACCAGACGGACCATGCGGTGGTCGGCGATCCCGTGACGTTTCTCGAACGACTCGCGACGATTCGACTCAACCCCAGTGCGGCGCGCGCGGCCTGGCGCGCACTGCTTCACGACCGCGTCGAAGCGATCATGCAATGGCGCGCCCCCGACGCGCCGGGCGACGGCGTGGTTTTCGGCGAGATCGTCGCCGCGCTCAAGCAGCGGCTTGCGCCCGATGCGATCTTGATAACCGACGCGGGAAACTTTTCGACCTGGGTGCACCGGTACTTTCCGTTCGGTGAACGGCATGTCTTGATCGGAGCGGTCTCGGGAGCCATGGGCATGGGCGTGCCTGCGGCGGTCGCCGCTGGCATGCGATCGCCTGGCCGCCAGATCGTCAGCTTCGTCGGCGACGGCGGGTTTCTCATGACCGGAAACGAACTCGCCACCGCAATTCAGTATCGCGTACCGGTGCGGCTTTTCGTCTCCAACAATTGCAGCTATGGCACCATTCGCATGCACCAGGAGAAGTATTTTCCCGGACGCGTCGTCGCCACCGAGCTGCGCAATCCCGACTTCGCCAAACTCGCCGAGGCGTTCGGCGCGCGCGGCATGTCGATCGGCGATGCGAGCGAGGTCGCCGCGGTCGTCGATGCGGCGTTGCGTCACGACGGGCCGGTGGTCGTCGATGTGCGCACGAGCCTCCGTCACATATCCTCCTACGCGACCATCGACGATCTGCGGGCGTTCTCTGGATGAATCCGGTCACGCTGATCACCGGCGCTTCGCGCGGCATCGGGCTCGGCATCGCCCGCCGCCTGGCGCATGACGGCCACCAGGTGGTCAACCTGTCGCGCTCGAACCCTCCGGCGGATTTTCCCGGCGTCAGCTACGCCGTCGATCTTGCCGACGCCGACGCCGCGCGGCGCGTCCTCGCCGCGGCGGTGCAAAAGCACGCCGTCGACAATCTGATCAATAATGCGGCGATGATTCGCGTCGATTCGCTGGAAAAGATCAGCCCTGATGACCTGCGGCGGCAGGTCGACCTCAACATCGGCGCGGCGATGCTCTGCGCGCAAGCCGTGCTGCCGTCGATGCGCGCCAAGCGGCGCGGCCGCATCGTCAACATCGGCAGCCGCGCCGCGCTCGGCAAGGAGGGCCGCTCCATCTACGGCGCGACCAAGGCGGCCATCGCCTCGCTGACGCGCACTTGGGCGCTGGAGTTGGCGCGCGACGGGATCACCGTCAACGCGATAGCTCCGGGGCCGATCGAGACCGAGTTGTTTCGCGCGAACAGCCCGGCGGATAGTCCGCAAGTCAAGTCGCTCATCGCCGCAGTGCCGGTGGGGCGGATCGGCCAGCCGGCGGATGTCGCCGCCGCCACGGCTTTTTTCTTGTCCGACGAGGCGTCGTTCATCACCGGGCAGGTGCTGTACGTGTGCGGCGGGCTCAGCATCTACTCCGCGCCGATGTAGCACGCGATATCGAGGAAGGATTTGCGCATGACACCGCGTTGGACGCGTCGGCCCGACGGTTCGAACTGGGGCGAATTCGGCGCCGACGATGAGCTCGGCCGAATCAATCTTTTGACGTCCGAGAAAGTCCGCCAAGGCGTGGCTGAAGTGCGCGACGGGCGCGTCTTCTGCCTCAGCCTGCCGTTGGACCTTCCTGGCGGCAACAAGCTCAATCCGCGCCGCCACCCGCCGCGGCGTTTCGCCACCATCCGCGAGGGCCGACAGAATTTCAATTACGCCTTCCGCGACGATAATCCCGATAATACCGACATCGTTTGCGACGATGCAGTCTTGATGTACACGCAATATTCGACGCAGTGGGATTCGTTCGCGCACGTCGGCGCGCTGTTCGACGCTGACGGCGACGGAACGGCCGAGATCGTGTTCTATAACGGCTGGCGCGGCGGTGAACACATTGTGAGCGCGGCCGAGCGCGGCGCGGGCGAGCCGTGGGCGCGCTATGAGGGCGTCGAGGCGCGCCGGCTTGGGATCGAGAACATGGCCGTCGCCGGCGTCCAGGGGCGCGGAGTGCTGATCGATCTCCACGCGCATTTCGGGCGCGAGCGCAGGCTCATCGGATACGGCGACCTGATGCGTGTTTGCGAAGCCGATAAAGTGGTCATCGAGCGCGGCGACATGGTCTGTCTGCATACCGGCTTCGGTGACGTGATTCTGGAGATGAAGGGCGATCCCGACGAGCGAACTCTGCACGGCTCGTGCGCCGCTCTCGACGGCCGCGACGATCGGCTGCTTCAATGGATCACCGATAGCGGTCTGGTCATCCTGGCCTCCGACAACTATGCCGTCGAGGGACTGCCGGCGCGAAAGGGAAGCGGCGTGCACGCGGCCATGCCGCTGCATGAACATTGCCTCTTCAAGCTCGGCGTGCACCTCGGCGAGCTGTGGTACCTGGGCGAACTCGCCCGCTACCTCCGCCATGCGAACCGCAGCCGCTTTCTGCTGACTGCGCCGCCATTGCGCCTGCCGCGCGTCGTCGGTTCGCCGACGACGCCGATCGCGACGGTGTAGAGCCGCTGGCGAGGCGCCGCCGCGTTAGCGGTGGCGTCCGCTATTCAGCCGCCGGGCTCGCCGCGGGTTCCTCGCGGTGGCGCCTAGCGATCAGCTTTCGTGCGCCGGCGTAGAGCCGCCGCGGCAGGCGAATGCACCAGACGAGGCCTTCGGCCAGCATTTCACCGATGATCCGGGCACGCTCGACGCGTGCGAGCCGCTCGTACTCGTGGAAGGACAGACGCCGATCGGCGGCGGCGGCGGATCGGCTGGCATCTTCGGCGACTCGATGATCGATGTGAGACCGCATGGAAAGCTCCTTGAATAAGGCCCAAGTGCTTCGGCGGTCCTCCCGTGTTTGTTCGTAGGCGTGTGCGAGGATTCTCGTCGATCATCGCCACATTTGCGTTCCCGATTCTTGCAATCCGCACTTGCGCTTTTCGCAGCCGATTTTCTGGGCACCGTGATCAGCAGATTTGCAGTGCGAGGCGGGCGGTCACGTCAAAATAACTTGACTCAAGATCGCCGAACCCGGCTCACCGCTCGCCCAAGAGCAGCCGCCGCGCCATGTCGCGCAGCACGCCGCGCTGGATCTTGACGCCGTTGGGACCCATCGCCACCGGAAACTCGTCGATCGCGACGAACTGCTCGGGCGTCTTGAAACTCGCCAAGTGTTGACGGCAGAGCGCGGTCAACGCCGCTTCGTCGAGACGTGCGCCGGGCGCCAAGTTGACGAAGGCGACGGCGCGCGCCCGTCCATCGTGCTGTACGGCGACGACTTGCGCTGCGACGACACCCGGATGCTGCAGCACGCAGCTCTCGATCTCGACTGGATTGACGAGAAATCCGCCGAGGCGTAGCGCATCACCCATTCGCGCTTGAAAAACGAAGCCGCCGTCTTCGGTCAGATGGCCCAAGTCGCCGGTGCGGATGAACCCATCCTCGGTGACAGTGCGCGCGGTCGCCTCGTCGTCGGCGAAGTACTTGGCCATGCGGCTCGGTCCGGCGAGTTCGAGTTCGCCCGCTTCGCCCGCACCGAGTAAGCGCCCGGTCGCCGTGTCGCGGACGCGGACAGTTGCCGCGCGCGATATCGGTATTCCGCCGGCGAGCGCACGGCGCTCGATCGGAGCGTCGAGCGGCTGGCAGGCGTAGAGCGCCTGGAGCTCGCTGGTTCCATAGAGCCCCACGAGGCGGAGACCCCGCGCTTCGGACGTCCTGACAAGCGGCTCGGGCGCCATGTTGAACGCCGCAAACCCGGCCCACCTGAGCGAGGAAAACGGCGTCGCTTGCGTTCGCGTGTCGAGCAGGCGGGCGAACATGTCGTCGGTGCCGTTGGTGTGGGTCACCTTGAACCGGTCGATCGCCCCCGCCGCCGCCTCGGGCTCGTACTGCGCCAGCAGCGCCATCGGCGCGCCACCAACGAGCGAAGCCATGGCCTGGGCGAAACCGAAGACCCCACAGAGCGGCAGCATGAGCAAAGTCGCGGCCGTCGGCGCATCATAGCCAAAGGACCGGGCGACTTGATGCGCATGGTCGCCGATCGAGCGGTGGGTGTGCAGCACGAATTTCGGCGCCCGGGTCGTGCCCGAGGTCGTGAAAATCGCGCAGCCGTCATCGGCGCGCGCGTGGTCTTCGGCAAGCGGTGAGGCAGCGCTGAGCGAATCGTAGTTGATGGTCCGTAGTCGCGACGCCTTCGCGGGTTCGTCACCGTGAACTACGACGGCGGACAGCCCGCCGAGAGCGCTCTGATCGGCGTCGGCGAGGATCTTGTCGAAGTTAAGGCCGCGATAGGTCGGCCAATATACCAAGATACGAGCGCCCGAACGCCCGAGGATGTCGCCAAGTTCGGCACTTCGAAAGCGGCTGTTGATGTTGACCAGGATTGCTCCAAGCCGCGCGCAAGCAAGGAACACGGCGATGTAGCTTGGCGCATTGGGCATCCAGATCGCGACGCGATCGCCGCGAGCGATGCCGAGCGCGCCCAGACCACTGGCGACGCGGCGACTCTCCTCGACGAGCTCGGATACCGAGACCCGGCGCTCGCGCCAGATGATCGCGGTCTGTCCACCGCGAGCCCGCGAAATTTCGTCGAAGACTCCCGACACAGTTCGTGGCGTCACGATCTCTCGCCTAGATTCCATCTTTCGTACCGCCTTCGAGCGACATTACGGCACGCGCCGTCAAAAAGGCTACTCGGGGCGCGGCCTCGGCAAGCGCCGCGAGGCCCTCGGTTGCCGCGCCGCCAGCAGCTCATCGACGACGTTGAGAAACGCCCGGATCAACGGAGCGCCTTTGCGCTCGGCCAGGGAAACGACGTGCGCGTAAGTAAATATCTCGGCGTCGGCGACCCGTAGGACGCGAAGCCGCGGATGCGGCACGAACTCGATCTCCGACACCACTCCGATGCCCATACCGCGCTCGACCGCCATCCAGATCGCCTCGCGGCTACCGATCTCGATCGAGCGGTCGATGCTCACTCCGGCGCGCTGCAAGGCGCTTTCGAACGCGCGTCGGGTCGTCGATCCCGCCTCGCGCAGCACCACCCGACGACCGGCGAAATCGCGGATCCGCACGGTTCGCCGGCGCGCCCAGGGGTGGTCGACGTTGACGAACGCCACGACCGGGTGCCGGCTATAGGGGACGGCGTGGAAACGAGGATCGTCCTCGATATGCGCCAGCACGGCGACATCGGCTTGGAAATCCAGCAGCGCCTGCAGCACTTCGCGCGAGTTTCCGATCGACACCGAAACGCCGATGTCGGGATAGCGTTCGCGGAACGCGCTCAACATCTCGGTTGCATGATAAGGGCCGACGGCGCCGACTTTGAGGTGGCCGGCGCGAAAGCCGCCGGCGGCATTGAGATAGTCGATCGCTTCAGTCTCGAGGCTGAACATGCGCGTCGTGAACCCGAGCAGCTCGCGCCCGCTGTCGGTGAGCGCCACCCGGCGGCCGCGACGGTGAAAAAGCTCGACACGGAAATATCGCTCGAGCGCCTTGACTTGGCTGGTGATCGTTGGCTGCCCGACATGGAGCAGCTTCGATGCGGCGGTGAACCCGCCGGCGGTGGCGACCGCGTGGAAGGAGCGCAGTCTGGTGTAATGCATCGCTTATACCAATACATCAGATACAGAAATTGCATTGGAATAAATAATGACCGCCGTGCGATGAGTTAGGCAAGCGTCCACCTTCGCATCCGGGGGAACATCGGCGTGTGGACCTACGCGAACCCGGTCGTCGTGCATTTTGCCGCTGGATCGCTGCGGCGCGTCGGCGCCCTGGTCGCCGGCCGGCCGTACGCCCTCGTGACCTATGATGAGCCCCGCTTCGGCGGTTTCGCGCGGGCAATCGCGGCGACCGCGGGGGCGCCTGCTTGCATCATCGACCAGGTCCGGCCAAACCCAGATTTCCGCGTCCTCACCGCCGCCTGCAGGGCGTTGTCCGCCACCAACCATCCGCCGCGATTGGTCCTCGCGCTCGGTGGCGGATCGGTCATCGATACCGCGAAGGTCGTCGCCGCCTCGAACGGGGATTTCGCCGTTGTCGAGCGGCGTTTGCGCGGCACGACCACGGCGGACGGGACGAATATTCTGCCGATCATCGCCGTGCCGACGACCGCCGGCACGGGAAGCGAGGTCACCTGCTGGGCGACGGTCTGGGATACCGACCGCGGCGTGAAATATTCGCTCTCGGACCTTGCGTTGTATCCCGAGCACGCGGTGATCGATCCCGAGCTGACGCTTGACGCGCCGGCCGGCTTGACGGTGAGCACCGCGCTCGACGCGCTCTCGCACGCGCTGGAGAGCCTGTGGAACGTCAACGCCAATCCGGTGTCGGCCAACTTCGCCACTGTCGCGGCGCGCGGCATCCTCGCCACCCTCCCCGCGCTCGTCGGCGATCTGGGAAACCTTGCGTTACGATCGCGCATCGCCGAGGCGGCGTTGTTCGCCGGCCTCGCCTTCTCGAATACGAGGACGGCGTTGGCCCACGCCATCTCCTATGGCGTCACGCTCCGGCATGGCGTTCCGCACGGTCTCGCGTGTTCGTTTTCGCTGCCGCGGGTGATGCGCAGCGTGGTCGGACACGACCGTGCTTGCGACGATGCGCTCCGGCAGATCTTCGGCGCCGACCTCGCGGCGGGCGCCCAACGGCTCGAGCGGTTTCTCGTCGGCCTTGGCGTCTCGGTCGATCCGGCGGATTACGGCGTCGGCGCCGAGGAATGGCGCGGGCTCGTCAACGACGCGCTCGTCGCCGAGCGCGGAAGGAATTTTATCGCGCCGCGCGAGCAGGTACTCGAACGCATGCTGGCGCCCGCCGGCGCCATGCCGGAACGGAGAATCGGAGCGGAGCGACAACCGAACTGAAGAACGCTTCGCACAAGGAGGCCTGACCCATCGAAACGGAGGAGAAGCCCATGAAACGCAGAAAACTTCTGAAATCCGCCGGCGCAGGAATTGCCGGTGGCGTCGCGATGACGGCGACGCTCGCCCGCGCCCAGCAAGCGCCGGTCGCATGGAAGCTGCAAAGCGCGAACCCGTCGGGCACGCCGCATTTCGTCTTATTGAACCGGTTCGCGTCCAACGTGGAAAAGATGTCCGGCGGTCGCCTGAAGATCCAGATTCTGCCGAGCGGCGCGATCGTCAACCCCAACGAAATCCTCGACGCGACCAACAAGGGCGTGGTCGATGCCGGGCAATGGTGGACTCACTACGCCACCGGCAAACATCCGGCCGGAGGCCTTTTCAGCTCGCCTCTCGGCGGCTCGGGAAGCGGCCTCGACCAGATGGGCCAACTCGCGTGGTACATGCGCGGCGGCGGTCGTGAGCTCTATGTCGAGTACTACACGCAGATCCTGAAGGCCGACGTCATGCCCTTCCTTTATGCGCCGGACGGCCCCGAGGCGTTCGGATGGTTCAAGAAACCGGTCACCTCGGTCGCCGAATTCACCAAACTGCGCTTCCGCATTTCGTCGGGCCTGCCCAGCGACGTGCTCAAGGACATGGGCGGGACGCCGATGAATCTGGGGGCGACCGAACTCATTCCCGCCGCCGAGCGCGGAATTCTCGACGGCGTCGAATGGATCAATCCCTCGAACGATCTTCAGGTCGGCTTGCACGACGTCTTCAAGTTCTACTCGATCCAGGGATTGCACCAGGCCATTGACATTGCCGATGTCGTCATCAACGGCAAGAAGTGGCGCGAGCTGTCGCCCGATCTCCAGGCGATCGTCGAGGTGGCGCTGACTACCTCGCTATTCGAGGCGATACTCTATTTCGTCCACGAGAACGCGAAAGCGCTTCAAGTGCTGGTCAAGGACAAGGGCGTTACCATGTTCGACGCGCCGGCCGATTACGCGCCCGCGTGGATCAAGTCGGCCCGGAACGTGCTGAGCAAGTTCGAGGAGAAGGATCCGTTCTTCAAGAAGGTCATCGAATCGCAAAGGGCGTTCGCTCGTGTCGTGGTGCCATACACGCGCGAGACCTCGAAGCTCTCCACGCTGATCAGCGGCGCGATGGAGGTAAAGTAGCGAGTGCCGGATAGTCGAGGCGCCGAAGGAGCGCCGACCACGCTAGAAGCGCGCCCTGCGGCACTCGACCAAGACCGATTACGGGCGAGCCTTCGCGCCCATCCCCACATCAAAACGAGTGCGAGATGGGGGTGGGCGCCTCGCCCGGCGCGCGGCGCGGTCGCATCGAGAGACGCGACCGTTCCTCGCGCTTGGACGAGTTCGCGTCGCTGGTGAGGGAGCAAGCTAGAAATGCGCACACTCGACCGAATCGCCGAGGCCATCGATCGGATCAGCATCTGGTCGGGAAAGATCGTCGCATGGCTGATCTTTCCGATGTTCTTGGTGCTGGTCTGGGAGGTGGTCGTCCGCAAGGTGTACCGGCCGACGATCTGGGCGAACGATATCGCCACCATGGCCTACGGCACGCACTTCATGCTGGCCGCCGCCTACGCGCTATACCTGCAAAAGCATATCCGCACCGATTTCTTCTCGCAGCACTTTCCGCTGCGCCTGCAGGTCGCCCTGGATATTGCGCAGTATCTGTTCTTTTTCCTGCCCGGCATGGCGATGTTTCTCTGGCTGAGTTGGGAATTCGCCGCCGAATCCTGGGATCTGAAAGAGCAGCTCGTCACCACCTGGCGTCCGCCCGCTTACTGGTACAAGTCGGTGATCCCGCTCAGCGCGGCGCTGCTGCTCGTCCAGGGCATCTCTGAGGTCCTGAAATGCATTAGGACGCTGCGGACCGGGATTGATTATCGACGCCAGGCGCCGCCGAGCGAGGCGGTCTGACCGTGCCGTCTTTTGCCTGGCAGCGAGCCGCGGCGGCCCCGAGGCACGTCGACGCCATTTCGATCGAGGCGGCCGTATGAGCCTCGAGATTCTCGGCCTCATCCTTGTCGCGCTCCTCTTTGTCGTCATCCTCGGCGGCTTTCCGATCTCGTTCACTCTGATCTTTCTCGCCATGGCATTCGGCTATATCGGCCTTGGCGATCGTGTGTTCTACCTGATGACCTACCAGTACTTCGGAACGATGATGGAGACCACGCTTGCCGCGGTGGCGCTCTTCACGTTCATGGGTTACGTGCTGGAGAGCGCCGGGCTCATGCGGCGGCTGTTCCATGCCGTGCAGGTCGCTTGCGGCCGCATGCATGGTTCGCTCTATCTCGCGACGATCTTCACCGCCATGCTGTTCGCCGCGGCGACGGGCATCGTCGGCGCGGCGGTGACGCTCATCGCGCTGATGGCGGGCCCGGTGATGCAGAAGAAGGGCTACGACCCGGCGCTTTCGGCGGGAACCATCTGCGCCGGCGGGACGCTGGGCATCTTGATCCCGCCGAGCGTCATGCTGGTCGTCATGGGTCCGGTGCTTCAGGTATCGATCGCGCGGTTATATGCGGCGGCGTTGCTGCCCGGGCTGCTGCTCGGAACGTTGTATCTTGCCTACACGCTGATGCGCACCTGGATGAATCCCAAACTCGGGCCGCCGCTGCCAGCCGAGGAACTCGACGTCAGCCGCGGCTATTTGGTGCGCGAAATGCTCGTCGGGCTGTTTCCACCGGCGGTGCTCATCATGGCTACCCTCGGCACCATCATTTCCGGGTGGGCGACGCCGACGGAAGGGGCGGCGCTCGGTTGCGCCGGCGCGATTGCGGTGACCGCCGCCCATCGGCGGCTCTCTTTCAGCGTGCTGAAGGACGCGACCTTCCGCACCGCCGAGACGACCAGCATGGTGATGATTCTGCTCGCCGCGTCCACCTTCATGGGCTCGGTCTTCTCGGCGTTCGGCACGCCGCAGTTCATCGCCGACGCCATTCTGTCGTGGGAAATCTCGCCGGGCTTCCTGATCCTCAGCATTCTGATCGTATGTTTCATCCTCGGCTGGCCGCTCGAGTGGGTGCCCATCGTCGTGATCATCGTGCCGATCTTCCTGCCGCTGCTGATCGCGCTGAAGGTCGACATGATCTGGTTCAGCATCCTGCTGGCGGTCACGCTGCAGACCTGCTGGCTGTCGCCGCCGGTCGCGTTGTCGGCGTACTATCTGAAGGGTGTTATTCCCGAATGGGAGCTGTGGGAGATCTACAAAGGGATGCTTCCCTTCATGGCCCTCCAGGCTTCGTGCGTCCTGATCCTGTACTTCTTTCCCCAGATCGTCCTGGCGCTCCCTACCCTCTGGTACCGATAAGCGCTATCGGCGGTGAACCGGCCGGCGAGACGCGAGGCCGTCCGCATCGACGCATGCGCCACCGTCTCAACCACGGCCAACGAACGGCATTTTGGTCGCCATTATGGTGAGAAACTGGACGTTGCTCTCCAGCGGCAGGTTGGCCATGTGAACAACCGCCTGCGCCACGTGGTTGACGTCCATCGTCGGCTCGGGCGCCATGCGGCCGTCAGCCTGCTGCACGCCGCCTTTCATCCGCTCGGTCATTTCCGTGGCCGCGTTGCCGATGTCGATCTGGCCGCAGGCGATGTCGTACTTGCGACAGTCGAGCGAAGTCGACTTCGTCAGACCGGTAATGGCGTGTTTGGTCGAGGTGTACGGCGCCGAGTTTGGGCGCGGCGCGTGCGCCGATATCGATCCGTTGTTGATGATTCGGCCGCCCCGCGGCGACTGATCCTTCATGATCTTGATCGCTTCCTGCGTGCACACGAACGGCCCGGTGAGATTGGTGTCGACGACCGCCTTCCACTGCTCGAATGTCAGCTCCTCCATCGGCACTGGCGGAGCGCCGATACCGGCATTGTTGAACAGTACATCGAGACGGCCGAATTCCTTCTTGGCTGCGGCGAACAACGCCTTTATCGAGTCCGGTTTGGTGACGTCGGTCGGCACGGCGAGCGTACGCGCGCCGCTCGCCTTGCCGGCCGCGGCGGTCGCCTCGAGCGCATCCTTACGCCTTCCTGCCAGCACGACGGCGTAGCCTTCCTTCATCAGCGCCAACGCCACCGCCCGGCCGATCCCCGATCCGGCGCCCGTGACGAGCGCGACTTTACCTGCTCCAGTCATCGTTTTGGTGTCTCCCCTGCTTTGCCGGCGAAATGGAGCGTCAACCTAGCGCTGGATCGTCCGTCGATAAAGCGCCTTCCATAGGCCGGAAACGCGGGCGCGATTTGCGACGGCGCGCGCTTCGCGGGATAATCGGTGCGCCGTGACCGCGGACGTAAGGCGGACAGCTTCTCATGGAGGCTCCGAAATGCGCTTGTTGACGTCGGATGAGCTCGACCGGCTCGCCCCGGCCGAGACCTCGTCGTATGCATCGCCGATTCCGACCCAGATCGTGTCGAGCGACGAATTCTTCCCCAGCCCGCAGACCGAACGTCAAAGAAAGGTTGAGGCGCGGATCAAGGAGTTGGTGGCCGAACAGGCGCGGCGCCACAACCTCTCGCGTCGCGGTTTCCTACGCACCGCCGCGGGCATGGCCACGGCGTTCGTCGCGATGAACGAAATATATGGTCCGATCTATGGCGTTTCGCCCGCAGAAGCGGCTGACCCCCAGTTGGCGCAGGCGCGAGCGAGCGGCCTGGCCGATCAGTTCATCATGGACGTCCACACCCACTTCCTGCGCGACGACACCCGGATCATGACTTTCGTGCGCCAACGCGAGGCGGTGGGCAAAGCCGGTTGGAATCCCGCTTTGGTCGGTAAGGAGCAGACCATCGACAACCTCAAGTACGCCAACTGGTTCAAGGAGGTCTATCTCGACAGCGATACCAAGGTGGCGCTGATCAGCGGCTCGCCTTCCGACGTACCGCAGGACTGGTTCTTGACCAACGAAATGAAATTCGAGGCGCGCAAGAAGATCAACGACGAGGCCGGATCGCGGCGCGCGATGAGCCACGCCATCTTCACGCCCGGCCAGCCCGGCTGGCTCGATCAGGTCGATCGGGTCATCGCCGAGCTCAAACCGGACTCATTCAAGGGCTACACCATCGGCGACAACACGAACAAAGCGCTTGGCAAGTACCCCTGGCGGCTCGACGACGAGAAGACGCTCTACCCCTTCTACGAGAGAATCCTGAAGGCCGGGATCAACATCGTCTGCATTCACAAGGGGCTGTTCCCGCCGTCGGTGGCGCAGCAGTTCCCGCATCTTCTGCCCTATTGTGATGTAGCCGACGTCGGCAAGGCGGCGAAGGACTGGCCGCAAATCAACTTCGTCATATACCACTCGGCGTACCGCTGGGCTGGCGGCGGCACCGCGCAGCAGGCGCTGGCGCAGTTCGAGCAGACCGGCCGCGTCGAGTGGACGAGCGACCTTTCGGAGATTCCCGCGAAATACGGCGTGACCAATGTCTACGGCGATCTCGGCCAGATCTTCGCTCAGACCACCGTCGCCGAGCCGCGGTTGAGCGCCGCGCTTATGGGCATGCTCGTCAAGGGGCTCGGGCCCGATCACGTCGTCTGGGGAACCGACGCGGTGTGGACCGGCTCGCCGCAGTGGCAGATCGAATCGCTGCGTCGGCTCGAAATTCCCGAGGACATGCAGCGCAGGCACGGGTTCAAGCCGCTTGGGCCGGCCGACGGACCGGTCAAGGAAGCGATCTTCGGCCGCAACTCGGCGCAGATGTACAAATTCGAGATCAAGAAGGCCGAGCTGCAAAACGACCGCTTCGCGGCGATCAAGGCCGAGTACGTCCGGCATGGCCCGGAGCCGAGCCATCTCCGCTACGGTTACGTTCTCAAGGGCTAATTTTCGGTCTCGCTCTCCGCACCCCGCGCGCCGCGAGGCGCCCGGGGTGTTTTTCTTGACCTCACGCGCGCACGCGCGATTCCTGAATTGCGCGCCATACCCGCTCGGGCGTCGCCGGCATGTCGATGTGCCGGACCCCCAGCTCGGTGAGCGCGTCCACCACCGCGTTCATCACCGAAGTCAGCGCGCCCGCGCATCCCGCCTCGCCGCAGCCCTTGGTGCCGAGAGGGTTGCTCTTCGCCGGAACGGGGCGGCTGGCAAAGGTAAAGTCGGGGACATCGCGCGCCCGCGGCAGCGCGTAGTCGATGTACGAGCCACTAAGAAGCTGGCCCTCGCCATCGTATACCGTGCGCTCGAAAAGTGCTTGGCCGATACCCTGAGCTATGCCGCCGTGCATCTGCCCGTCGACCAGCAGCGGGTTGACGATGGTGCCGAAATCGTTGACCGCGGTGTAGCGTATCACTTCAACAACGCCGGTCTGGGGGTCGATCTCGACCTCGGCAATATGACAACCGTTGGGAAACGTCGATTCGATCAAGTCGGTGACGTGCTTGACGTCGAGCGACCGCGGCAAGTCAGCCGGCAACGCGAGTCCGGCGTGTAACTTCGCCGCCAGATCCATGATGCCGATGGCGCGGTCGGTTCCTGCGATGACGAAGCGGCCGTCGACGAATTCGATATCGGCGGTTGAAGCTTCGAGCGCATAGGCGGCGATCTGCTTTCCGTGCTCGATCACCTTCGCGGCCGCCTCGACGATCGCCCGACCGCTCGCGGTGATCGACCGCGACCCCCCGGTCCCACCGCCGGCTAGCAGCTCGTCGCTGTCGCCCTGCAGCAGCCGTATGCGCTCGAACGGAATGCCGAGCCGCGCGCTCAGCACCTGCGCGAACGGCGCCGCATGGCCCTGACCGTAATCGAGCGTGCCGGTTATGAGTGTGACCGTACCATCGGACTCGAAACGGACGCCGCCCATTTCCTTGTTGGGCGGCGCGGTGACCTCAAGGAAACTGCCGAGCCCCAGCCCGCGCAACTTTCCGCGGGAGCGGCTTTGCGCCTTGCGAGCGGGATACCCGTTCCAGTCGGCGAGCGACAACGCTTGATCGAGCAACGCCGTGAACTCGCCGCTGTCATAGTTCATGCCGGAAGGCGCACTATAGGGAATCCGCTCGGGCCGGATGTGATTGCGCCGACGGAGCGCGATGCGATCGAAGCCGAGTTCCCGTGCCGCGATGTCGATAAGGCGCTCCATGTAGTAGTTCGCCTCGGGTCTGCCGGCGCCGCGATAGGCGCTGACCGGCGAGGTGTTGGTCAGCACGCATTTCGTCGCCACTTCGATCAGCGGCGTCTGGTAGACGCTCACCATGTTCTTGACGGCGTTGAGCGTTACCATCAACGGAGCGACGACGCCGAGATAGGCGCCCATGTTGCCGTAGCCGGTGAGCCGTGCGGCGAGGAAGTTGCCCTCGCCATCCAGGGCTAGCTCGGCGTCGATCTCGTGATCGCGTCCGTGGTGATCGGACAGGAAGCTGTCGGACCGCTCGTCGGTCCATTTGACCGGCCGGCCGAGCGCGCGCGCGGCATGAAACAGGCAGACATACTCGGGATAGACCGAAGCCTTCATGCCGAACGACCCGCCGACGTTGCCGGACAGCACGCGGACTTTCTCCGGCGGGACGCGCAGGATATCGTTGGCGATCTGGCCGCGCAGTCCGAAGGCGCCCTGACATCCTACATGGAGGGTCCATCGCTCGGTCGCGCCGTCGTAAACGCCGATCGCCGACCGCGGCTCCATCGCGCTGACGACGACGCGGTTGTTGATCATGCGCTGGCGTACGACGTGCGCGGCAGCGGCGAACGCCGCTTCGACCTTGGCCGAATCGCCGTAATGGTAGTCAAGCGCGACATTGTCGGGCGCCTCGTCGTAGATCACCGGCGCGCCGGGCAGCGCCGCCTCCCGCGCGCTAGTCACAGCCGGCAACGGGTCGATGTCGACGACGACCGCCTCGGCCGCGTCCTTCGCCGCCGCCAGTGTCGTCGCGACGACGCAAGCGACGGGGTCGCCGACGAAGCGCACCTTGTCGGTCGGCAGCGCCGGGCGCGGCGGCTTGCGCATCGCCGAGCCGTCGCGGTTCTTGAACGGAACGATGCAGTTCAGCGTGCCGAAACCCGCGGCGGCAAGATCGGCGCCGGTATAGACGCCGATCACCCCGGGCATCGATCGCGCGGCGTCGATGTCGATGCCGCGGATGACCCCGTGGGCATGACGGCTGCGGATCATCACCGCGTAGGCCTGCCCGGGCAAATTGACATCGTCGGTATACCGTCCTTCGCCGCGCAATAGCCGCGGATCCTCGGTCCGCGGCACCGGTTGGCCGACGGCAAATTTTTGCACTGCCCACTCGTTCGCCTGATCGTTCATCGCCGTCGATTCCCTCGCCCGAAGCGTGCCGAAACGATGCCATAAGGCCGGACCAAGCCGCCCCGCGTCAACCGCGGCGCATGGCATGCCCACGCCGGGCTGCCATGCATCGCCCGCCGAGCCGCGTCGCGTCTACGTCAAGATGAAGCCGTGCGCATAGGGATCGCGATCATCGATGAAAATCGTGTTGAGGCCGGTGATCCGTGCCCAGCCCTCGACCGTCGGCACGAACGCGCGGTGATTGCCGACCCTGGTTTCGGCGATGACGGCGCCGTTGAACAGCGAGCCGATGATCGACTCGTGCACGAACGGTTGACCGATCGCCAATTGGCCCTTTTCGGCGCGCTGCGCCATTCGCGCCGATGTGCCGGTGCCGCAAGGGCTGCGGTCGATCGCCTTATCGCCATAAAACACCGCGTTGCGCGCATGCGCCTTGGGATCGCGCGGCGCGCCGGTCCACAGGACGTGGCTCAAGCCTTTGATCGTCTGGTTCTCAGGGTGAACGAACGTCCCGTTTTCGTTCAGCCGCCGGCGAAGCAGCGGGCTCAGTCGCTGCAGATCGCCGGCGGTGAAATCGGCCATGTCGCGGTACCGTCCTTGCGGTTCGACGATGGCGTAGAAATTGCCGCCATAGGCGACGTCGACGGCGATCGCGCCGCCGAGCTCGGGCATGTCTACCATGACGTCGCGACTGTGCAGGAACGCCGGCACGTTGGTGAGCTTGACCGATTCCACGTACTCGCCGGCCTGCTTGTATTCGGCGACGACGAGGCCTGCCGGCGTATCGAGATTGAGCCGTCCCGGCGTGCGCGGCCGCACCAGGCCGCGCTCGAGCATGACGGTGACCGTGCCGATCGTGCCATGGCCGCACATCGGCAGGCAGCCCGAGACTTCGATGAACAGAATACCGATGTCGCAATCGTCGCGCGTCGGCGGGTACAGGATCGATCCCGACATCACTTCGTGGCCGCGCGGCTCGTACATCAGGCCGGTGCGGATCCAGTCGAACTCGGCGACGAAGTGCTGACGGCGCTCGCTCATCGTGCGCCCCTCGAGCAGCGGACCGCCGCCGGCGACCACGCGCACCGGATTGCCGCAGGTATGGGCGTCGATGCAGAAGAATGTATGGCTGGCCATGCAGCGACCTTGGACTGAGATTCAGAAACGATCGGCGCGAAACGGCGTCAGGTCAATGCTGGGCTTTTCGTCGGCGGCGAGTTCGCCGATCAGGCGTCCGGTTGCGGCGCCCTCGGTCAGGCCGAGATGACCATGCCCGAACGCAAAGTATACGTTCGACTGGCGCGGCGACCGGCCGATAACCGGCATGGAGTCCGGCATCGAGGGCCGAAATCCCATCCATTCGCGTCCGCCCGTGATATTGAGTCCTGGCAGCGCGCGTTGACCGAGCGTGAGCAACGCCTTGGCGCGCCGATAGTTCGGCGGTGCCTCGAGACCCGCTAGTTCGACGGCGCCGCCGATCCTCAGCCCCATCTCCATCGGCGTGATGAGAAAATTGCCTTCGGCCGGGCAGATCGGCCGCGACGGCGATACGCGCGGGTCGGGCAAGGTGGTGTTGTATCCGCGTTCCGTGTCGAGCGGCACATTCACTCCCAGCGCCCGGCAGAGCGGCTTCGACCACGCACCCGCGCAGACGACCAATTCGTCGCAAGCAATGTCGCCGCCGCCCGACAGCCGAGCCGCCTTGACGCGCCCGCCCTCGACGACGAATCCGGCGACGCGCTCGCGCACCAACCGGCCGCCAAGCCGCGCGAAATACTCGGCGAGCCCGACGACCAACTTGTGCGGGTCGACAACGTGGCGCCAGTCCTCGTTCAGATAGCCATACTGGAACGTCGATGACAGCGCCGGCTCCAT
This sequence comes from Alphaproteobacteria bacterium, assembly GCA_035457725.1. Lineage (GTDB taxonomy): Bacteria > Pseudomonadota > Alphaproteobacteria > CACIAM-22H2 > CACIAM-22H2 > DATFES01. The sequence goes on from DATIBC010000111.1 coordinate 52,079, forward strand.
CGCGGCGATCTGCCGACGGTCGAGTGGCGTCAAACGCACGCCATGGCGCCGGCGCAGTTCGAATTCCTCCTCTGACTTTGCAAACCTTGTTGCGGTTTCGTAGACGAACAACGCTCCCTTGTGCTCAACCATGTGCGACAGACCGGCGTCGGCTAGGAGGGGCGCGTAATCGGTCCATGCCCGGCCGACCAAGGCAGCCAGAGCGCGGGTGATCTCCTCGACTCGCCGGCGGTTTCCGGCGCGCCAGAAGCGCCACAGCCACGGCGCAAGGTTGGGCAAATAGCTCCAGCGGATCGACAGTGGCCCCAGCGGATCGAGCAGCATCCGCGGCGTTTGCCATACAAGGCCCGGCATCGAGATCGGTGTGATCTCGGCGACGGCGATGCAGCCGGCGTTGCCGAACGACGTCGCCTCGCCGGGACCGCGGGCGTCGACGATGGACACCTCGAACCCACGCCGTCGGAGCGCAATCGCGCAATTGACCCCGATGACGCCCGCGCCGACAACGAGTGCGCTTCGACCGACCATGACGGCGCGCTCGCCTTACGGGCTAGAGGTTGGGTCGCGTTTCGATCGCCTTTTGTATCAGGCCGGCGATGCGCTCGCGCTCGGCGCCGACCAACGGCAAACGCGGCGGCCGAACCGCCTCGCTGCCGATGCCGGTCATCGCTTGCGCAAGCTTGATGTACTGGACCAGCTTCGGGTGATCGTCGAGATGCAGCACCGGAGTGAACCAGCGATAGATCGGCAGCGCCTCGGCGTACTTACCTGCCTCCAAAAACTCCCACAACCGCACCGATTCGCGCGGGAACGCGTCGGTGAAGCCGGATACCCAGCCGACCGCGCCGAGCGCCGCCGCTTCGAGCACCAAGTCATCGAGGCCGCAAAATACGATGTATCGATCGCCCAGCAGGTTGAACAGGTCGGTGAAGCGTCGCGAATCGCCGCCGCTCTCCTTGATGCATACGAGATTGCGCTCGTCGGCCAGCGCCGCAAGGTCGTCGGGCTTCAAATCGACATGATAGGCCGGCGGGTTATTGTAGATCATGATCGGCAACTTCGTCGCACGCGCGACGGCGCGGAAATGAGCGATCGCCTCGCGCGTGTCAGCCTTGTAGATCATCGCCGGCAGTACCATCAGGCCATCGAGGCCCACCTCCTCGCAGGCTTTGGCGAAGCGACAGGCCGCGCGCGTCGAGTTTTCCGCGACGCCGGACAGCAGCGGAATCCGCCCGCGCACGGCCTCCTTGGCCATCTTGACGACGGCCAGCTTCTCCTCGGGCTCGAACACCGTATTCTCGCCGACGGATCCAAGCATGATGACGCCGTGAATGCCGGCGCCGATCAGCGACTCCAGTAGGTTCCGCGTCGCGGCGATGTCGACCGAGCCGTCGGCGGCGATCTGCGTGGTAGCGGCGGGAAAAACGCCGCGCCAATCGTTGCGCATCGGTTGCTCCTTGACTTGCCTTGGCGCGCAGGCGGGGTCCCTAGGCGTTCCGGCGAGGCAACGTCTCCAGATAGGCGATAACGTCGGCGCAGGTAACGACATCGACGTAGCGGCGGCCGACATCGCGCAGGTTTTCGCGGTGCGGCCCCTCCTCGATATCGCCCACGCAGTCTTCCGGAACGATGGTGCGATATCCATGCTGGAAGCTGTCAATCGCCGTGGCGCGGATGCATCCGCTCGTGTTGCATCCGGTGAGAATGACCGTGTCGACGCGCTGGCGAATAAAGTATGGCACGACTGGGGTTTGGAACATCATCGATGGTCCGGTCTTGCACACGACCACGTCGTACTCGGGATCGTAAATCCGCCGGTCGAGCGCCACCGAGGGATGTCCAAGAATATACTGCTCGCGCACGGCGGTGATTTTCCAGTGCGGCATGTCGTCGACGCTCTTGTAAGCGGTGTAGCAGACGGCGACCGGGATGCGCGCGCGCCGCGCCACGGCGAGCAAGCGCGCCGTATTCTGGACCGCCCGCTCGACAAGCGGCGCCCCGCCCAAGGGATACGCCGGATCGGTGTGGGAGAGCTGCAGGTCGATCACCAAAACTCCCGGGCGCTCGCCGAAACCGATTTGATGCGCGCCATAGCCACGCGCCGCATAATCGTCGCCGTTCGTCTTGACGCGCTCCGTCATCCCCGCCTCCACCGGACATTCGGCTTGACACCCCATGGTCTCGCATATTGTATCCAAGCCGACAACACGTAACCGAAGCAAGCGCCGAACCCGCGGTGATATGACGTCAACGCGGCGTACCGCCGATCTCGATTGCTGCGGTACGGACGTCGGGGGAAAATCCGGGGACCATGGCGACGCCGATACTGTTCCGCAACCTGCAGCTCTTCGATCCACGCTGGGAGGAGCCTCGCGGCGGATATGAGGTGCTGGTCGACGGTGAGTTGATCAAGGAAGTTTCGCCCAGGCCGATCAAGGCGCGCGATGCCGCCATCGTCGATTGTGGCAAGCGCATGCTGATGCCAGGCTTGATCGACTGTCACGTCCATATCTTCTTGTCCGAGGTCTATCTCCGCAATCTCGAACAGGTGCCGCTCACCCTGATGACGGCGCGGGCTAGCGATCTGATGCGCGCCATGCTCGATCGCGGCTTCACCACCGTACGCGATACCGGCGGCGCCGATTGGGGTATCAAGGAGGCGGTAAATCTGGGGCTGTTGCCGGGCCCACGCTTATTCATCTCTGGCCGGGCGATCGGGCCGACCGGCGGGCACAGTGACGCGCGGCGGCGAACCGACACGGGAGCGGCGTGCGCGTGCTGCAACGCGATGAACTATGTCATGGAGATCGCCGACGGCGTCGACGGCGTGCGCAAGGCGGTTCGCGAGCAAATGCGGCTCGGCGCCGATCAGATCAAAATCATGTGCTCGGGCGGCGTCGCCTCGCCTTACGATCCGCTCGACAGCCTGCAGTTCTCCCCTGGCGAGATCGCCGCTGCGGTCGAGGAGGCGCACGCATTCAATCGGTATGTCCTCGCGCACGCCTACACGCCCGAGGCGATCACCCGCGCGGTTGGCAACGGCGTCCGCACCATCGAGCACGGCAACTTGATCGACGCGCCGGCGGCCAAACTGCTCGCCGCCAAAAAGGGTTTCATGGTCGCCAATCTCGTCACCTACTTCGTGATGAAGGACCGCGCGGCGCAGTTCGGCATGACCCCCGAAATGCTGGCGAAGAACGATCTAGTCCTCGATGGCGGACTGCGGTCGCTCGAGATCTGCAAGAAGGCCGGCGTTCCCGTCGGTTACGGCAGCGATCTACTGGGTCCGCTGCAAGTCGAGCAGAGCCGCGAGTTCATATTCCGCGCCCGCGTCCTGAAGCCGCTCGAGATCATCCGACAGGCGACGACCATCGGTGCGCAGATCCTGCGTCACGAGGACAAGCTTGGAATCGTCGAGGCCGGCGCCTACGCCGATCTTATCGTAGTCGACGGCAATCCGCTCAAGAGGCTCGAGCTCTTCCTCGACCAGGGAGCGCACCTGCCGGCGATCATGAAGGCCGGCAAGTTCCACAAGAACCGGCTCCACTGATGGCGAAGCCGCGCCGCGACATGCGCCGAGGTCCGGAGTAGCCGGGTCATGCTGGCGGTGGCGCTCCGTGACTCGCGTCGCGTTGGCCGCTGGGCGCTGCGTGCCGCGGCCGGGGCATCGCTGGGCTTCATCCTGTTGCCGCTGATCTTCGTGATCTGGCTCGCCTTCTTTCAAAACGAGATCGTCTCCTTCCCGCCCGAGGGCTACACCCTGCGCTGGTTCCGGGCGATTTTCGACCAGAACAAGTTCGTCGACGGCTTCGTGGTCAGCATCCAGACCGGTGTCGTGGCGACCCTGTTGGGGTTAGCGCTGGGCGTGCCCGCGGCGCTGGCGTTGGCACGGCGGCGTTTCGTCGGGCGCGAATGGATCAATACGTTGCTGCTGGCGCCATTGGTGGTGCCGGGCGTCGTCCTCGGCACGTCGATCTACGTGTTCCACATCGAGGCCGAGATCGCCACCAGTCTGCCAATCATCGGCTCGCTCGGCGGACTGATCGCCGCGCACACGCTCGTCGTCATTCCCTGGTGCGTGCGCTTGGTTTCGGCCAGCCTCGTCGGCCTGGATCGCGCCACCGAGGAGGCGGCGCAAAATCTGGGCGCGACCCCGTTAGTGACGTTCTTCCGCGTCACGCTGCCGGCGATCCGGCCGGGAATCGTCGCCGGCGCGCTGTTCGGTTTCGTCATGTCGTTCGGAAACTTGGAGATGAGCCTGTTCCTGGTCGGCCCTGGCCGGACGACGTTGCCGATCGCGATCCTGCAATACCTCGAATGGAAGCTCGATCCGACGATCGCCGCCGTGTCGGTGCTGCAGATCGCGATTATCGGCGCGGCGATGATCGTCACCGACCGCTACGTCAAGTTGGCGCGCGTGGTCTAGTGCGATGGCGCAACTCGAGCTCCAACGACTGACCAAACGTTACGGCGAATTCGCCGCCGTCCACGACGTGACGCTTGCCGTCAAGGAGGGGGAATTCCTCGTCTTGCTCGGGCCGTCCGGCTGCGGCAAGACAACGACGCTCAGAATGATCGCCGGCTTCGTCGCGCCGACGTCCGGCGTGATCCGCCTCGGAGGTCGTGATATCACCCTGTTGCCGCCGTGGAAGCGCAACACTGGGCTGGTGTTCCAGAGCTACGCGCTCTTTCCTCATTTGACCGTGGCGCAGAACGTCGCTTTTGGCCTCGAAATGCGCAGCCTGTCGCGCGCCGAGATCGAGGCGCGAGTGGCCGAGACGCTGCGGCTCGTCCGGCTCGAGGGCTACGGCGAGCGTCTGCCGCGGCAATTGTCCGGCGGCCAGCAGCAGCGCGTCGCGCTCGCGCGCGCACTCGCGATCCGCCCCGACCTGCTGCTGCTCGACGAACCGCTGTCCAATCTCGACGCCAAGCTTCGCGAGCAGGTACGGGTGGAGATCCGTGAACTCCAGCACGAGCTGCGCATCACCACGGTCATGGTGACGCACGATCAGGAAGAAGCGCTGACGATGGCCGATCGCCTCGTCGTGATGTCCGACGGCGCGGTACGACAAATCGGGACGCAGCGCGAGCTTTACGAAAGCCCCACCGACCGTTTCGTCGCCGAGTTCGTCGGCCGAAGCACGTTCCTTGCCGGCCGCGTCGAAGGGCCCGGGCTCTTTCGCACCGAGGGAGGGCTCGCGATACGGTGCGGGAGCGACGTCGCGTCGGGACGCGGGTCCCTGGCGTTGCGCCCGGAGCGCCTGTCGCTCTCGGACCGGCCGATCGCCGGCCTCGACAATAATCTGCCCGGCAGGGTCGATCTGGTGTCATATCTAGGCGCGGCGCTCGACGTTCGGGTGCGGTTGTCGGCCAGCGATCGGGTCGTCGTGCAATTGCCCAACCGGGCGAACGGCGAGACGCCGGTCGAGGGCGCGACGATGTATGTCGGTTGGCCGGCGACGGCGGGCTTGGTGTTTCCGGAGGCCGCGCGGTCCTCCGGCGAAGTGCAGGACTAAGAGGGTACGGCATCAACCATGAGCGGGGAGACGACGATGAGCGACAAACTCAAGCGATTTGACGTGACGCGCCGGGAGGCGCTCAAAGGCGTCGGCGCGCTGGCCGGCGCGGCGGCGCTGTCCGGGGTCCGGGCGAGCCCGGCTTGGTCGCAAAGCAACAAGAAGATCATTCTGGGAACCTGGGGTGGCGATTATTCACGGTTACTGGCCAAGAACATCGAGACGCCGATTTTGGTGACGAAGGGCTGGGAGGTGGTGAAGGACGAAGCAAGCGACGGTCCGCGGCGCGCCAAGATGATCGCCGAGAAGCGACTGCCGCGCGGCTCGACGGATGTCCAGGCCCTGTCGGCGGCGAACATGTACGAGATGAACGAGGCGGGCGTCCTCGAGACCCTGGACTACGGCAAGATTCCGAACGCCAAGAACCTCGTGCCTGAGATGAAGTATACGTATGGCGTCGGCCACATCTACTCGGGCAAGGTCATTCTCTACAACCCGAAAATGATCAGCCAGCCGCCGACCAGCTTCGCCGAGGTGTTCGATCCCAAGCACGGCAACAAGCTCGGCGTCATCGATATCCAGTACATCTACACCATGATGGCGTCGGCGATGGCGTCGGGCGGCTCGATGTCGAACTTCGATTCCGGCAAGGAGCGGCTGTTGGCGATCAAGAAGGCGGGAGCGCGCATCTACCCCACCAACGAGGCGTTGGCGCAGGCGCTCAAAAACGAGGAGATCGGCATCTGCATCATGTGGAAGGCGCGTGCCGTCCAGTGGCAGAACGCCGGCATCAATGTCGAAACCGCGGCGCCCAAGGAGGGCGTGCCGCTCTTCATCTCGGGTTTCGCCATGCCAAAGAACGCCACCAACAAGGACGGCGGTTACGCTTACATAAACGCGATGCTCGAGGTTCCGGCGCAGGAAGCGTTCGCCGTCGACATGGGCTACAACCCGACGGTCACCAACGCTAAGGTCGCCGCCGACCTGCAGAAGCGCATCGGCTTCACCGCCGAGGAGCAGAAACGCCTCAAGGACCTTGACTACGGCTACATCGCGAAGAACGACGCCACCTTGAAGGAATGGTGGGACAAATCGTTCAAGGGTTGATGGCGCGCGGCAGGCGAAGGCATCCGGAATGCACGGGCGCCTTCGCCGCGGCGCGGCCTGTCGCGGGCGACATTAGGGTCGGGACGACTAGACTGGAGCGACAGCGATGATCTCGCAGACCGCGGCGATCGCGGCGCGACGCATCGAGGAGCCGGCCGGCCCGCGGTCGCTCGCCGGCGCGCTGGTCGGTCCGGCGACGGTGTTCGTGGCGATCGGCCTTCTGATTCCGATCGTCATCCTGTTCCGTTACAGCCTCAACCAGTTCGTGCCCGGCAAGTTTATGGTCGAGGCGACGACTGCCGCGAACTACATCAAGTTTTTCACCGACCCGTACTACACCGCCGTGCTGTGGCGCACGCTGCGGGTCGCGACGATCTGCATGGCGATCTGCTTGGTGATGGGCTTTCCGCTCGCCTATGTGCTGGCGCGCATGGAATCGCGCTACAAGAACATCGCGATCATGCTCGTCGTGCTGCCGCTGTTCATGGGCAACGCGGTCCGCGCCGCCGGTTGGATGACCTTGTTCGGCAGCAAGGGATTCATCAACGCGACGCTCGGCGGTCTCGGCATCATATCGACCCCGCTCGAAATCATGTACACCGAGACGGCGGTCATCGTCGGCATTTGCGCCGTCAATCTGCCGTTCATGGTGTTGACCCTGCAGGCGGTCATCGAAGGGATCGACCAGGCGATCGAGGAGGCGGCGCAAAGCCTCGGCGCAGGGCCATGGCAGACCTTCCGCCGCGTCGTGTGGCCGCTGGCGCTGCCGGGCACGCTCGCTGGCAGCATCCTCACCTTCATTCTCGGCATGAACGCCTATGCGACGCCGGTTCTGCTCGGCGGACCGCAGTTCACGATGATGGGGCCGCTGGTGTTCGGCCAGTTCGCCCAGCTCAACAACTGGCCGTTCGGGGGCGCCATTTCGTTCGTTCTGATGACCGCGACGCTGGTGCTTACGGTCGCCGCGAACATGCTGGTGCAGCGCCAATATCGCCGTTGAGGCGCGCCGGCGGAACCTAGACGAATCGCGCCTCCACCGAGCCCAGGCCGTCGATCGTCGCCGTGCAATGGTCGCCGCGCGCCACCCATTTCGTCTCAACAATGCTGCCGGTGCAGACAAATTCGCCCTTGACCAGCGAGCGCCCACGCTTGGCCAGGGTATTCGCGAGCCAAGCCAGCGCCGCGAACGGGTGCCCCATGACGTCGCTCGCGCGTCCATCCCCTGCCGCGCGCCCATTGATCTGCGTCGAGCCGATGAGAGCTGCGACATCGAGCGAGCGCCAAGTCGGTACCGGATCGCCGATGATCGCACCGGCGTTGAAAAAGTCGTCGGCGATGAGGGTCGGCGCGTCGAGCGCCTTGTAGTCGACGTAACGGTCTTCGACCACCTCGATTCCCGCCGCCAATGCGCCGATCGCCAGGCTCACGCCGCTGGCGTCGTATGGCGCGCCGGCGGCAGGCAAATCGCGATCGAGAAAGACGATGATCTCGCATTCGACGCCGGCGCGAAGAAAATCCTCCACCGGCAGTTCGGCGCGCCTTCGATGCACCGTGCGGTCGAACACGCCGCCGGCGCAGGGGCTGTCTATGCCTAAAAACCTCTGCATGACCGGCGTCGTGCAACCGATCTTGTGGCCGACCACCCGGCCCCAGCCGGCGTGCGTCATTATGTCGTGGAACGCGTCCTGGATGCGGTACGCGCCGATCTCATCGTGCGGGCGGATGCCGGCGGGCAGCTCCAACATGCGTCGGCGCGCCATGCGGTGACCGGCGATGTATCGCGCCGCGCGGGCGATCGCGTCATCCATCCGCCGCAGAATGCCGTTAATTCGGCCGCGGTTCAAAGCAAACGATGCCCTCCGCCAGCCTGATGACGCTGACCCGGCCGATATGCTCAATTGTCGGTCGCCCGCCACGCCGGAAAGAAGATGGAATCATGACCTCGCTGAAGAATAACGAGCCGCGCATCGATCCCGAGGAAATTCTCGCCGGTATTCGCGAATGGGTCGAAATCGAGACGCCTTCGGCTGATGGCGCGGCGGTCAACCGGCTGGTCGACGTTGTCGAGCGGCAGCTCCGCGATGCCGGCCAGCAGGTCGAGCGCCGACGCGGCCGCGACGGCTTCGGCGATTTGCTCGTCGGTCGCTCGCCTTGGGGCGAGAGCGAAAAGGGAATCCTAGTGGTCGCCCACCTCGACACCGTGCATCCCGTGGGCTCGCTCGCCGGAGCGATGCCGTGGCGGCGCGATCGGGATTCGGTCCACGGGCCTGGCATCTACGACATGAAGGCGGGCGGACATATGGCGTTCTATGCCTATCGCCATCTGGTGCGCCTCGGTCGCCGAACGCCGCTGCCGATCACCTTCCTTTTCGTGCCCGAAGAAGAGGTCGGCAGCCCGACGTCGCGCGAGATCATCGAGCGCGAAGCGGCGCGCGCCAAATACGCCCTCGTCGTCGAGCCGGCACGCGACGGCGGCAAGATCGTGCTCGCTCGCAAAGGCGCCGCGATGTTCACGATTCGCACGCACGGTCGCGCCGCGCACGCCGGGATGCGGCATCAAGACGGCCGCAGCGCCATCAAGGAGATGGCGCGGCAGATCGTCGATCTCGAGGCAATGACCGACTACGAAAGCGGGCTGACCGTCAGCGTCGGTACGGTGCGCGGCGGGACGGTCACGAATGTCGTGCCGGCGCTCTGTCAGGTCGATGTCGATATGCGCATCCCCTCGCCCGAGCTCGTGGAAACGAGCGTCGCGCGAGTGCTCGGCCTCAAAGCATACGACCATGACGTCCGGATTGAGGTCGAAGGCGGCCTCAATCGGCCGCCTTACGACGTCGACGCCGGAATCGCCGCGCTGTTCGAGCACGCCAAGGAGCTGGCGCGTGAGATCGGCTTCGATCTCGAGGGAGTCAAGACCGGCGGCGGCAGCGACGGGAATTTCACCGCCGCGCTCGGCGTGCCGACGCTGGACGGTCTGGGCGCCGACGGAAGGGGCGCCCACGCGCCCGAGGAGCAGATCTATTTCTCCTCGCTGCTACCGCGGACCCAATTGCTGTTGCGCCTATTCGAGACCTTGCGCTGATCTTGTATCGGCGCAGGAGGCCGATGGCGGGTACGGCCCGGCCGGCCTATGATGAACGTCAGCGCCAGGCGATCACGCGGTAGCCAGCATTGCATCGAAAGGAGAGGCCAAGATGTCCGAGGCGTATGTCCACGTCCCGGCGCCCACACTCGGCGCGTTCGTCATCGAGGTCTGCGTCGCCGCCGGCGCGACCGAGGTTGACGGGCGGACCGTCGCCGATCATCTCGTCACGGCGAATCTTTACGGCCACGACAGCCATGGGGTCGGCATGCTGCCGAAATACGTCGACTCGATCGCCTCGGGACAGCTCGATCCAAAGGCGCACGCCGAGATTCGCGCCGATGGCGCGATTCTCTCGATCGATGGTCGCCGCGGTTTCGGGCAGGTCGTCGCGCGCGAGGGCATCGCCGCGGGTATCGCGCGGGCCAGGAGCGAGGGCCTGGCGCTGGCGGCGCTGCGCAACGCCTTCCATATCGGCCGCATCGGCACCTACGGCGAGCAATGCGCCGCCGAGGGTCTCGTGTCGCTGCACTTCGTCAACGTCGTCGGCCACCCGCCTCTAGTGGCGCCGTTTCGCGGCAGCGACGCCCGTTTTTCGACCAACCCGTTCTGCTGCGCCATTCCGCTGGGGCCTGGCAAACCGCCATTTTTGCTCGATTTCGCGACTAGCGTCGTGGCGATGGGCAAGGTTCGCGTGGCGAAGAACAAGGGCGAGGTGATGGACGAGGGCCTGTTGCTGGACCATCAGGGGCAGCCGACGCGCGATCCAGGCGTGATGTTCCCTGAGATTCGCGGCGCGCTGGTTGCAATGGGTCTACATAAGGGCTACGGGCTGGCGTTGGCGTGCGAGCTTCTCGCCGGCGCGGTCGCCGGCGGGCGAACCGTCCAGCCGGGAACGCCGCGCGGGCTGGGCATAATCAACAACATGCTCAGCATCATCGTCGATCCGCAGCGTCTCGTGCCTGATAGCTTCTTGCAGAGCGAAATTCAGGCGATGATCGACTACGCCAAAGCTTCGCCGCCTGCCGATCCCGATCTCCCGGTTCTCGTGCCGGGCGAGCCAGAACGCGAACGGATGGCCGAACGCATGCGCACCGGCGTACCGATCGACCTAGCGACCTGGGACGAATTGCGCGGCGCGGCGCACTCGCTTGGCGTCCTGCTTCCTGAGGTCCAGGCCGCCCCAAGAGTCGGATCGGCCGCCGTCGCCCGAGGAGGAGCGTAGGCCGTCGTCACTCCAATGGCGCCAATCCATCGAGCAGCACCGGCAGGAATTCGTTAATCGTTGGGTGAATGTAGACCGCGCGCTGGATGAGCGTATAGGGCGCATCGGCGTACATCAGGTTGAGGATGGATTGCACCACCTCATCACCGCGGATGCCGAGAAACGCGGCGCCGAGAATGCGCTTCGTTTCCGCATCGACGACGATCTCCATGAAGCCGCGGGTCTCGCTCTCCTCGTAAGCGCGCCCGATGTCCTCCATGTCGAGGCGGGCGACAAGCGCCTTGCGCCCCGACTGGCGGACCTCGCGCTTGGTCAACCCGACACGGCCGAGCGGCGGGTCGGTGAACAGCGCGTAAGCCGGGATGCGATCGCTTGCCCGCCGCCTGCCGCCATCGAGCAGGTTGGCGGCGACGATCTCGAAATCGTTGTACGAGGTGTGGGTGAACGCGCCACGGCCGTTGCAGTCACCGAGCGCCCATATGCTCGGGACATTGGTCCGCAGCTCCTCGTCGACGACGATGAAGCCGCGGGGGTCGGTTTTGACGCCGGCCTTGTCCAAGCCGAGGTCGTGGGTGTTCGGTACGCGTCCGACGGCAAAAAGCAGGTGCGAGCCGACGACCTCGCGCGCGCCGTCACCGCAGTCGAGCTTGATCGCGATTCCGTTGCCGCGGCGCTCAAGGCTCAAGCACTGGGCGCTGACGTGAACGACTACGCCCTCGTCCTCGAGAAACTTTTTCACCGCCGCCGAGATTTCGTCGTCCTCGCGCGGAATCAGCCGCTCCTTGACTTCGATCACCGTCACACGCGCGCCGAAGCGCCGGTAGATTTGCGCGAACTCGAGTCCGATATAGCTGCCGCCGACGACGATCAGATGCTCGGGAAGGAAATCGACCGCGAGCATCGATGAATTCGTCAGATACGGAACGTCCTTGATTCCGGGAATGTCCGGCACGAAGGCGCGGGCGCCGACATTGAGAAAGACCTTTTCGGCCGCGAGTAGATCGCCGTTGACGCGGACGTGCTGCGGCCCTTCGAAACGCGCGTGGCCTTCATAGGCGGTGATGTTCGGTGTCGTCTTCATCCGCCGCGTGACGCCCTGATTCGAGGCGCGGACGATGGCGTCCTTGCGCGCCTTCACTTTCTTCATGTCGACGCCGACCGGCCCGCCAACGGTCACGCCGAAGTCGCCGGCACGCCGTGCCACATAGGCGGTCCGCGCGCTCGCCACCAGCGATTTGGTCGGCGTGCAGCCGACGTTCACGCAGGTGCCGCCGAACAGGTTGCGTTCGACGACCGCGACCCGCATTCCGCTGCCGGCCATGCGCGCGGCGAGGGAAGGACCCGACTGTCCGGTTCCGACGACGATGGCGTCGTATTGCATGTCCATGGTTCCAATACCTCCCGCTTGGCCGTTCAGGCGTTGCGCCGCTTCGGCGGCCGTGGCCCGTCGAAGTATACGTCGCGCGGCGCAGGCATCGCCCACGAATTTCCGGTCGCCACGACGCAAGCGATGCCGTCGGGCCGCACCGTGAGCAACGTCCAGGTCGAGCCGTCCTGCGCGGTCCAAAGTTCGAGCAACGCCCCGCTGTCGAGCACGCCGTGCGACAGGCGTTGCTCGCCGAAGCCCTGCTCCAGCGCAGTCGCCAGCGCCTCGCGGGGTCCGCAAGGCGGATTTTGCGCGTTGGCGGCGGTCGTGGCGGTGAACACAAGCGCCGCTCCAGCCGTCAATATCGCGAACTTGGTTGCCATGGCGCCCTCCCTTCGGGGCCGTCCGGACCGGCACTCGCGCGACCATCGCGCGGGCCCCGGCGGTTGGACGAATTTCGACGCTTCCGAGTGTGAAGGCGCCGCGGCAAGCGCGGAAATACCTTTGGTCTATTAATTCGATGCCCGCACGTTTTGGCCACAGTACGGCCCATCCAGGCGGTTTTCGGCCCGTCGGCAGGGGCAGGAATCTATTTCCCCGGCGCAAAATTATGACAATATGCGGCTATATGCGCTTTCAGGAGAGATTGATGATCGCGCCCGCGTGGGGCGGAAACGGCAGGGGATACGATCGGGGGGATCGACGATATGGCGCAAACGCTATTTCAAAAGTACGGCGGTTTCGCCGCGCTCAGCAAGCTTGTCCTCACGTTTTACGACCGCCTGCTCGATTCGCCGCGCCTAGCGCCTTATTTCGCCAACACCGACATGCGGACTCTGGTCGACCACCAGACGAAGTTTGTCGCATCGTTGATGGGTGGCCCGGCGAGCTTTTCGGACGAAGTCCTCCGTCGGTCACATAGGAATCTCAAAATCGACAAAGAAGCTTTCGACGAAATGCTGCGCGTGTTCGCGGAAACGCTCGAAGACTTCAATCTCGAGGCACAGGACGTGGCGCGAATCGTCCAGCAGATGCGCAGTCGCGAACACCTTATCGTGACAGTCTAAAGGCCGAGCGCGCGGTCCAACGCGAGACCAGGCGGGGGATTATGGACTTCGCGAAGTTCAATGAGCTGCTTCTGCAATCGATCGGCGTCGGATTGGCGGTTGTCGACCCGAGCAGCTTGCGCATCCTCTTCCACAATCAGCGACTTGCCCAATGGTTTCCGGCGATAGCGGAGCAACCGGAGACTCTCGACGTGCTTATACCGAAACTCGATCGCGAAAAGCTCAGGGCGCGGCTCGCTGGCGGCCGTCCGTTCGCCCTCAACGTCGACACGCGGTCAGGGAGCCGCACGCTGAGCTTCGCGGTCCAGATCACCGAACATCGAAGCGGCGGGATGAACGTTCTCATGGTCGAATGGCAGAACGTGTCGAAAATCCGCGAGCTCGAGTACATGATCGAATCTTACTCCAAGATGATCGAAAAGCAGAACCGCGAACTGAAGAAGGAGAAAGACCGCGTCGAGAAAGTCCTGCTCAACATCATGCCGAAAACCGTCTACGAAGAGTGGAGACGGTTCGGCGTGACCACGCCGCAACGCTATGATTCGGCGTCGGTGCTGATGCTCGATTTCGTCGGCTTCACCGAGATGGCGATCAGCGAGGATCCGCCCGCCTTGATCGCTGAGCTCAACGATATCTTCACCGCGTTCGACCGCATCGTCGACCAGTTCGGCTGCGAGCGGATGAAGACCATCGGCGACGCCTACATCGCGGTTTCGGGAATTCCCGAGACAACGCCCGATCACGCGCAGAACATCGCTGCCGTCGCGCTGCGATTCGTGCGCTTCCTCGAGAAGCGCAACCGTACGCATCAATACAAATGGGAGTGCCGCATCGGCATCAACAGCGGCCCGGTGATCGGATCGATCGTCGGCGTCCAGAAATACGTCTACGACATATTCGGCCCGGGGGTGAACCTCGCGGCGCGCATGGAGGCGCTCGCCGCGCCGATGGAGATTCGACTCTGCGATTCGATGTACGCGTTGCTGCCGAGGGAGTACGAGTGCATCGAGCTCGGGCCGGTCGAGGTGAAAGGATTCGGGACGAGGACGATATACCGGTTGGTGGGCGGTCCCGATCTCGAAGACTGATCGACGCTGCGTCAGTAAGACTTCGGTAGGCCGAGGACCTTCTCGGCGATGAAGTTTAAGATCATGTGCGAGCTGACCGGCGCCAGCCGCGGGATAAGGCTTTCCCTTAAGTACCTCTCGACATGATACTCCGCGGAGTATCCCATGCCGCCCAGCGTGAGCACCGCGGTCTCGCAGGCGGTGAACGCCGCCTCGGCGGCGAGGTACTTGGCCGCGTTCGCCTCGGCCCCGCAGTCCTCGCCCCTGTCGTAGAGTGTCGCCGCTTTCATCGCCACCAGGTTCGCCGCCTCGAGCTGCATCCATGAGCGCGCCAGCGGATGCTGGATGCCTTGGTTCTGGCCGATTGGGCGGTCGAAGACGACGCGCTCCCCGGCATACGCCGTCGCCTTGCGCAACGCCGCGCGGCCGATGCCGACCGCCTCGGCTGCGATCAGGATTCTTTCCGGATTGAGCCCATGAAGGATCAGCTTGAACCCTTCGCCTTCGGCGCCGATCCGGTCGGACTTCGGTACCGGCATGTCGTCGAAGAAAACCATGTTGGAGTCGACGGCATGGCGTCCCATCTTGGGGATCGGCCGTATCTCGACATGGGCGCGATCGAGATGGGTGTAGAACAGACTTAGGCCCTCGGTCTTCCCTTGCACCTGATCGAGCGGCGTGGTGCGCGCGAGGATCAGCGCCGTGTCGGCGACCTGGGCGGTCGAGATCCAGATCTTCTGCCCCTTGAGGATATATCCCTCGCCCCTCGGCTCGGCCCATGTCTTGATCCGGGTCGTATTGAGGCCGGCGTCGGGCTCGGTCACCGCGAAGCAGGCCTTATGTTCGCCTCGGATCAGCGGCGGCAGCATACGCGCCTTCTGGGCGTCCGTGCCGAAGACGACCACCGGCTGTAGACCGAAGATGTTCATGTGCACCGAGGAAGCGCCGCTCATCGCTGCGCCGGATTGCGCGATCGTCTGCATCATGATCGCCGCCTCGACGATGCCCAACCCAGCGCCGCCGAGCTCCGCCGGCATCGCGATGCCGAGCCAGCCCGCCTCGGCGACGGCGCGATAGAACTCCTCAGGAAACGTGCCGGCGGTGTCCTTGGCCAGCCAATAATCGTCGTCGAAGCGCCGGCAGAGCTTCTCGATCGACGCCTGGATCTGCCGTTGCTCGTCGTTCAACGAAAAATCCATGCGCGCCTCCGTTGCCGTGGCCGGCCGGCTCAGCGCAAAAACTCGACGCTCGCCCGCCCGATCTGCGGAAAATATGCCTCGGCGCGCGCTCCCGGTTCGACGAATGTCATGCCGGTGAACGACCCGGTGGTGACGATCGCGTCCGCCGTCAGGCCGCCGCGCCGTTCGCGGCAATGGTTGACCAGCCACACCAGCAAGCGGCGTGGATCGCCGCCCGAGTTTCCACCGACCGCGTCGACGACGGTCTTGCCGTCGATCGACAGGCGGACGGCGGCGTTGGCGAGATCGATGGCGCGCCAATCCTGGATGGCATCGCCGACAACGAACCCGCCGTTCATCTGGTTGTCGGCCAGAAGCGCCAACGGATCGGCGGTGCGCCAGTCGGCGATACGCGTGTCGACGACTTCAATCGCGGGATGCGCCGCGCCGATGATGTCGTAGACCTCCTCCGCACTCAGCGGCTGCCGCCCCGCAGCTACGTCGCGAGCGACCCGAAAGGCGATCTCGGCCTCGATGCCGATCATGCGGAACCCAGCGGCGGCCAACGTCGCCGGGCTGCGTCGGATCAGCGGCCGGAACATCGGCGCGCAGGTCGGCTCGGCGCTCGGCGTCTTGGCGCCCACTTTCCAGCCGCCGATTTCTCCCACCCGGCGCGCCACCGCGTCCTGCACCGCGTACGCGTCATCGACTCGCCGGGGCGGATCATCGACGGCGATCTGCGTGCCCCGCATGCGTGCATCGGCCAATTGTCCGGCTAGGCGTTCGGCGTCGAATATGGTCATGCGGGTGGATAAACTCGCCCCAGTTAATCGATCTTCGGCCAACGTTCCGCCCAGGGAAAATTGCGCTCATACTCGGCGGCCACTTGCAGCAATAGCGCATCCGCTCCGTATCCGCCAACCAGTTGCGCCCCGATGGGTAGGCCGTTACGCGAATGCGCACACGGAATGTTGATCCCCGGCACGCCCGCGGCATTGGCAAACCCAGTGAAAACCGCGTGTCCTCGCGGTCCAACCGGTACGTCCGCAATCGTCGCCGGATATGCGGTTTCGGCCGGCCATGGCAAGGCAGCGGCACTCGGCGTAAGGATAAGGTCGAGGCGCGCAAATACCTCGGCAAGCCTGCGCCGCAATCCGGCGACCACGTCCAGCGATTCGACATAGTCGGCGGCGTTCCAGCGTTGACCTTGTTCGGCCATGGCCGCGATCGAAGGTGTGACCCGGTCGCGCCAATCGCTTTGCCGACGCAACAACCACACCAGGCCCGACTCACCGATCATCGGCCAGACTCGATTGAGCGCGCCGACGTCGAACGGCGCTTCCCCCACCTCGACGCGGTGTCCAAGCCGCTGCAGATTGTGCGCCGCCTCGTCGACGCTCGCGCTCACCTCCGGATCGACCGGCGCGTCATCAAATCGCGCAACGTAGAGGACTCGCTGGCGCGGAGGCGCGCTCACCAGATCGCAGGAAAACCCGACAAAGGCGCGTGAAGCCTGATCACGGTCATCGGATCCAGCCATGACCGACATCAGGAGGGCAGCATCGGCCGTGGTCCGCGCGATCGGACCGACGACTTCAAAGTCGTGGAGGATCTGCGGCAGCCCATCGCGCCGCGCGACCCGACCGATTGAAGGTTTGAGCCCGACAAGTCCAGTGTGGCTCGCCGGTCGCCGGATGGATCCGCCGCCATCCGTCGCGGCGGCGAGCGGCGTCATCCCGGCCGCGACCGACGCGGCCGCACCACCGCTCGAACCACCCGGCGTCAGTCGTGAGTTCCAGGGATTGCGCGTCGGCCCGAAAACCTGGTTGTCGGTATAGCCCTGCAGCGTGAACTCCGGCACGTTCGTCTTTCCCACGATCACCGCGCCGGCGGCACGCAGCCGGGCCACGGGCAGCTCATCGTGCTTCGGGACGAATTCGGCGTATAGCTTGCTTCCCCACGTCGAGCGCATCCCGCGAACCGTCATATTGTCCTTGATCGTCAGCGGAATTCCGTCGAGCGGGCCGCGCGCAGCGCCGCGCTGCCACCTCGCCTCGCTTGCCTGCGCCGCAGCCTTCGCTCCGTCGACATCCAGTATGACGATTGCGTTGAGGCGCGCATTGACGTCATCAATGCGGGCCAGGCACGCAGTCAGCACATCAACAGGGGAAAGCCGACGTCCGGCGAACTCGGCGGCCAACTCGGTCGCGCTGAACTGCCAGAGGGCCCGGCTGCCGTTGCCGCTCAAAACATGCTTCGTGGCAGCCACAAGACGATCTCCGGCACGAACCACAAGAGTATGGTGAATGCGAGCATGATCACGACGTAAGGCCAAATGCCCTGAATGACGTCATTGATCGACCCGTTGTCAGGACGTATCCCCTGAACGACGTACAGGTTCATTCCGACCGGCGGGGTAATGAGCGCGATCTCGCTCATCAGGACGACGAATATCCCGAACCAGATCGGGTCGATACCAAGCGCGGTCACGATCGGATAGGCGATCGGAATCGTCGTCACCTGCATCGACAGGACCTCGAGAAAGCAGCCAAGGATAAGATAGAAGACGACCAGGATCAGTACAATCTCGGTCGGCGACACGCCGAGCCCGGTCACGAACTTCGTTAGGACCTGCGGGATGCTCAAGAAGTTGAGCGTCACGTTGAGGATGAACGAGCCGCAGATGATCAGGATGATCATGCCGGTCAACGCGGCTGTCTGCCGAAAGCAATGATGGAGCAGACTTAGACTGAATTGGCCGAAAACAATCGCGAATCCTATCGCAACGATCACACCGACCGCCGCCGACTCGGTCGGCGTTGCAACGCCGAAGTATATACTGCCCATGACAATGGTAAAAATGAGGAACGGCGGCACGAGAAAACGCGACAGCACTATGCGGTCGCGCAACTCCATGGGCTGTTTCGAGCCGGGTGATGTACGGCGGCCAAGATTCGTCGCGACGATATAAATCATGAACAGCAAGGTCAGGAGCACGCCCGGCAAGATGCCCGCGACGAAGAGTTGGCCAATCGAGTTATTCGTGATCGAGCCATAGACTAGGAGTGCCACGCTCGGAGGAATTAGAATGCCGAGCGTTCCGCCTGCGGCGAGTGAACCCAGGGCGTGTCGCATGTCATATCCATGCTCCCTGAGCGCCGGCAGCGCCACTGTACCGATCGTCGCGGCAGTGGCGACGGACGACCCGCAAGTCGCTGCAAAAAGGGCGCACGACCCCATGTTCGAATGAAGCAGGCCACCCGGCAGGCGGCCAAGCCAGGCGGAAAGGGCCATGTACATTTTGTCGGCCAACCCGCTCCGCAACAGGATTTCGCCGAGCAGTATGAAAAGAGGGATCGCGGTAAGAATGTTCTCGTTCTGAACACCCCAGATGACGCTGCCCAGAGATTCGATCATCGGCCAGCCAACCGTGGCGATTCCGCCGACGACGCCCATTCCGGCCATGACTACTGCAACCGGGACGCCGATCAGCAGGACGCCCAAGGCAACGATGAACGCAATGCCGATTGTCGCGACGCTCACGCGCGACTCCATCCGGCCGCGATGGGAACGTTACCGGTGGGCAAGGTCCTCGAGCTCCTCGGCAATTTCTTCGCGCGCTTCCTTGGGACCGTGGATGCGATCGAGTTCGTCGTGCCGGCCCGCCATCAGGAGATATGTGGCGCGCAGCGCCAATAACGTCGCGAGTACGGCAAAAATCATCAGCCCCCCGTACCAGACGCCCTGCGGCCAAATCAGCGGCGTCGCCCACGGCGTGGGCGCCGTACTGTGGTACTCGACCGTATCGGCAAGGATTGTCGTGCAAACCCAGACGATCAATACGCCGAACGCCGCGATCAATACGATCGAAAGCCAGTTGAGGAGCGTTCGCACCAGACGCGGCAGAAGCACATGGAACATCTCGATGCGTATGTGCGCCCGCTCGATGAGCGCGACCGTGAATGCAAGCGAGGAACCCACCGCCAGCGCGTAGCCGCCCAGCTCATCGGCGCCCTGGAGCGAGAAATTGAACAGCTTTCGCCCCAATGTCTCGACCGCTACGAACAGCGACAGCGCAATGAAGATATAGCCGAAGATCGACGCGAAGAGCGCCGACAACGACTTCAAGATCCGTTCCATCGCTCGCTCCCGCAGCTTACGGACCGCCGGCGAGGCGGTGCGCCTCGCCGGCGATCAGGGCATGCCCTTCCGACGCGCTTTAGTTTATTCCCGCAATCGGTCCGAGAAGCTTTTTCCAAGTCGCCGAGCAGCCGGCATACGACTTCTCGCATACCTCGGACCACGCCGGATAGGCTACCGATTTCAACCCACTTTGAATGAGCTGAAGGTCTGATTCGCGCACCGCAACCTCGACCATGCTGTACTTCTTGACGGTGGTGCATGGGTCCTTCCCGACATTGCACCGTACCGCATCGTCGAACAGGTGCTTTGAGTATTCCCAGATGTCGCTTTCAAGCTGCCGGAATGCCGCCGCGATCTTCCCTTGCTGGTCGGCCGTCAGCTTCTTCCACGAGTCGAGATTCATGCCATAAGCGTTGAAGGCGATCTGAAAGCCGATCGGCATGAAATGGGTCGTTACCTCCGGCCACCCGGCGGAATTAGCCGAACTCGGGCCGGTGATCGCACAGTCCACGACACCGCGCGACAAGGCCTGCTGCACCTCGCCGAACGAGATCGCCACCGGAACTCCACCGATTTGCTCGATGAATTTCGCCAGCGACTGGTCATAGACCCGCACCTTCTTGCCCTTGAGATCCGACAGTCCGCCGATCGGAACACGGCAGAAAACCACCTGGGGGCCGAACGGCCACAGGCCGAGAAGCTTGCCATTGAACCGCTCCTGCAGACGCTGGTCGAACGCATCGCGATACGCGGTCATCACTTTGCGCGCCACCTCGTAATTTGGATTGAGGCCGACGACGTCGAGTCCGAGAAAGAACGGCTCGTCGCGCGACACCTGCGCCAGGCGTAGCGACACGACGTCGAACAAACCGGATTTCAGGACGCGGAGTCCTTCGGCGTCCTTGATGCCGATGACATCCATCGGCTTGTAGTCGACATCGAGCGGCAACCCGGTCGTCTTCGCCAGACTCTCGAAGAAAGGCTGCTCTTTGTTCTGCTGAATTAGGCCGGTCGCCAGAAGATTGCCGGCGACGCGAAGTTTGATGGTCTGCTGCGAGTTTGCTGAAACCGCTGCTCCAGCGATTGCAATGCCGAGCATAGCCGCCGTAAATCTGATCATCATTGGTACCCCCACTGGTTTGAGTTGGCGTTCCGTGCGTCCCAAGCAACTGTCTCGACGACCCGGAATGGCCTGCCGTTGGTTCCCGAATTTGGTCGTCGCTGTTCGATCATCGTCGGCTCAGTGGAATTCACTGGCGGTCACGCCGCGCCGGCGCGCCGGCAATGGCGGCTGGCAACGTAGGAAACGGCCGCGCCCCTCGGCAGCGGTGAAATGTCCGTCGGCCCAGACGATTTCGCCGGCTGAAATCGTGACCTCGGGCCAGCCTGTCACCTCGAGCCCCTCATAGGGGGTATAATCGACGTTGTGATGCAGCGCGTCGTTTCGAATCACCCATCGGCGATCGGGATCGATCACGACGATGTCGGCGTCGGATCCGATGGCGATCGTTCCCTTGGCGGGATAGAGTCCGTACATCTGCGCCGGATTGGTGGCGACAAGGCCAACGAAGCGCGACATCGAGATCCTTCCCTTCGTGACACCTTCCGAAAACAGGATCGGCACGCGCGTCTCGACGCCGGGAATTCCGTTCGGCACGTGATTGAAAGCCGCGCCTTCACCGCGCAGCATTTTCCCCCTGCGGTCGGCGTAGCGGAACGGCGCATGATCGGAGGAGAAGACGTGGAAGACGCCGCTCGCCAACCCGGCCCAGACCGCCGCTTGGTTCGCCTTGTCGCGTGGCGGCGGGCTACATATGCATTTCGCCCCTTCGAACCCCGGTCGTTTCATATCGTCGGCCGTCAGCACAAGGTATTGCGGGCAGGTTTCCGCATAGACCCGGAGGCCGCGACTTTGGGCTAGACGGATTTGCTCGACCGCCTCGCCTCCCGATACATGGACAATCAGCACCGGGACATCAACCAGCTCGGCCAGTGCGATCGCGCGATGCGTTGCCTCGCGCTCGACGACCATTGGCCGAGACATGGCATGATGATGCGGCGCCGTCATTCCGGCCCGGGTGAGCTGCTCGGTCAGCCAGGCTATGCAGTCGGCGTTTTCCGCGTGGATCATGGCCATTGCGCCGTCGCGGCGCGCAATCGCTAGCACGTCAAGAATCTGCCGGTCGTTCAATTTCAAATCATCATAGGTCATGTAAATCTTGAACGACGTATAGCCGTCGCGAATCAACGCCGGCAGTTCCTGACCGAGAATTTGGTCGGTCGGATCGCTGATGATCAGATGAAACGCGTAATCGATGACCGCCTTGCCCGCGGCGCGCCCGTGATAATCGGCGACCGCAGCTCGCAACGACTGTCCTTTTACCTGAGCCGCGAAAGGAATCACGGTCGTCGTGCCGCCGCAGGCCGCCGATCGCGTCCCGGTGAGGAAATCATCGGCCATTACCGCGCCGTCGGCCATCGGCTGGTCGAAGTGGCAATGTGCGTCCACTCCACCGGGCATGACCAGCTTGCCAACGGCCGGAACCTCGCACCCACCGCGTGGCAAATCGGCAGCGAGAGCGACGATCTTTCCATCGCGCACGCCGACGTCGGCACGAAAGACGTCGGCAGCCGTCGCTACCGTTCCACCGCGCACGACGAGATCGAGCTGGTTCATGATCGCGAGTTCCCGTCAGCGCACATCGCGAAACAGACGACCCCAGCCGACGATCCGCCGCGGATCCACGCCGGCGATTCGGACGGACGCCCAGATGGCGGTTGCGACCGTGTCGTACACTGGAATGCCGACTTCGGCTTCGATTGCCTCGACCAAGCCGGCGCCCTTCATGTTGGTGCACATCACGGTTATCGCATCGGGTGCGGCGCGAGCGACGGCGCGAATCATTTCGGCGATCGTTGCCTCACCGATCTCGGAAAACTCGAAGTTGGTCTGCAGATCGAGATGTCGTTCGGTGGCGCATTCGAATCCCTGGCGGCCGAGATTCGCAATAATTCGCGACTGGACATCCGAGCGATACGGGGTCACCAAGCCATAGCGGGCCACGCCGGTACGGCGGAAAACTTCGTCCAACGCCAGTATCGACGATGTCGCCGGAATTCTCGTCGCTTGCTCGATCGCCTGGCAAAGCGCGCGGTCCTGGTCGAACCCCATCCAGCCTCCGGAGGTTCCATTCCAGGCGATCACGTCAACTCGTGCGTCAGCGAGAAGTCGAGCCGCGACAAGCAGCGCGCGACGGTCGAACTGATCGAGCGCGCTCGATTCAAGGGAGATCTCGGTCACCGGAAATCGGCCGAAATGCGCCGTGATTTCCGGCAAGTCGGCCAAAATACGTCCGCTCATAGGTTCGAGAATCGTGTTGGACGAAGGCGTCAGCATGCCGATGAGGACACGGCCGTCGGCCTTTCTAGATCGTGCCGAGGAACCCACTTCCTCGCTTGCTGGCAGTATCGGCGTCATCGGCATGGCCAAGTCCCGCATCGACCTGCTCGTGACGCCGCGTAGCGGCCGAGCATCGCAAATCAGGTTGCACGATATATGCCACAGTCAGAGTGGTATTTAAAATACATTTTTGTATGATGTATACAATAGAAAAAACATTGCATTATTTCTGATAGTTAATTATGATCGATCAACTCTGGGCCCCCTGACATGACCTAGAGGAACAGGCGGGACACGATGGACTCTAGCGAACAATTGCCAAGGGCGCGTCCGGTTCGGCGGCAGTCCCTCCACGAGCAGGCAATCGATCAATTGCGCAACATGATCGTCGAAGGCGAGCTGGGCCCTGGCGCCCGTCTTGTCGAGGCCGAGATTTGCCGGCATCTCGATATCTCGCGCACACCCCTGCGCGAGGCGCTCAAGGTACTGGCGAGCGAGGGACTGGTCGAATTGCTGCCGAATCGTGGCGCGCGAGTGACGAGAGTTTCCGTCGAACACGTAGACGAACTTTTTGAGGCGATTGCCGGCATCGAGGGAATGGCGGCTGGACTCGCCTGCCGGCGAATGTCCGTGGACGATCTCGAGCGACTCAAGGAGATGCATGAGCTGATCGTCCGCCTGCATGGCGAGCACAAGCGTCACGAGTATTTTCAGCTCAACCATCAGATTCACGAGATCGTCGTTCGACTCGCCGGCAATCGCATCTTGGCCGAAATGCATTCCAAGCTGCTGGCGCGCGCGCGACGAATTCGCTACATGGCAATATTATCGACGGCTCGATGGGATGAGGCGTTGGGCGAACACATCGAATTCATGAATGCGCTGAGCACCCGCAACGCCGAGCGCGCCGGCGAAATCTGGCGACGCCATGTCGCGCGAACCGGCGAGGTAGTGCGGGCTGCTTTGTCCGCCGAAACGGAACGACCACGGATCGGCCCGCTTTACGCTTGAGTAGTGCGGATCACTCTCGGTATTTGCCACTCGAAGCTGGCAAACTCTCGTCCTGACCGATGCCGCCGCGGAGCGCCCCGGCTTCGACGTCGCGCCACAGGACCGCGTGATCGGCTGGAAGCGCCCGGCTGTTCGGCATGGCGAGCCACAACCGCAACAGCAGGCGGTCGCGCCCGGCCGCGGCGTCGTCTTCGAACGGCGTGCGGCCATGGTAGATCACATGATTGTTCAGAAACTGCATGTCGCCGGGCTCGAGGCTCATCTCGAACGACAGCTCCTCGGCCAGCGCCATCAGCAGGTCGATGGCGGCGTGCTGCGTACCGGTCAATCGCGGCACGCCGGGCTGGCGTTGCGCCGCCTCGATATAGGTCAGCGAGTAGTGGCTGGTGAACGCGCCATCGCGCACGCCGAATACCGGCAGCGGGTACGTCAACGTTTCGCCGTCCGCCTCTTCTCCGAACCGGCTTCGCCATACCGGGCCGTAGAGCGCCTCGGCCAAATCGGGACGGCGCTCGAGCATTGCGTTGTGAACCGCCGGCGAGCTGCACAATTTGCTGACGCCGCCCGACTTAGCCTGACGGACGCACAATAGCCCTACGACGTCGCAGCGGTCGGTGTGGAAGCGAAGCGCGCCGTTCGACAGCGTGCGCGCGTACGACGACAGAAAGGGTTTGTCATCGCCCTCCGCTTCAGCGAATTGGCCATAGCGGCGCCCGACGTCGGCCCCCTCGTCGCGGATCGCCCGCATCAGCTCTCCGCGACGGTTCTGAAACACCGGCGCGCCGAGATTCACCCCGAGACCGAACCAGATGCAGCGCAACTCCTCCTCGGTGTAGCGCGCGACCGGCAGCCCGCGGAGTTTGACCATGCCGCACCCGGTTTCGAGCTCGACGGCGACGTCGCTTAAGAGTCGAGCGGTGCGCGGCAACGGGAAA
Organism: Alphaproteobacteria bacterium; assembly: GCA_035457725.1. Lineage (GTDB taxonomy): Bacteria > Pseudomonadota > Alphaproteobacteria > CACIAM-22H2 > CACIAM-22H2 > DATFES01. The sequence continues at coordinate 77,176 of DATIBC010000111.1, forward strand.
TCCTCGCGCGTGGTCGCACTCCAGTCGAGGCGACGACGTCGAACGGAGGCCAACGCGGCGTCGATCTCCTCGATGGCGGCGTGCGGCAGATCGCGAATCCACCGCGGCGAACGGGCGATGTCCGCGCCGCGCCACACGCAATCTCCGGCTATAAGCTGACGAATGACCATGTCCGCGTATCGTCGGTGCTCGGTTCCGGCGACACGCTACTAAAACTGCGCCCTTGGACGCAATCCCGGCCAGCGACCGCGATGCTTGCGGCTCGCCCACTCAGCGTAGCGGCGGATCGATCAACGACGGCAGGGAATGCAGAGAAAACCGCTCCCACACCGCGACCGCCGAGCGGCGGTCGTCGTCCGTCAGGTCGGTTCCCTGCGACTGCGCATCGAGCGCGCGCGATGTGGGGATGCGCAACGTCAATCGCTGCTCGAGCAATCCACGATCGGCCATGTGAAGGTAATCGAATGGGGGGTGGACACGATCGGTAAGCTGTTCCACCGCGCCCTCACTCGCCGCCAGCCACTCGCTCATCGCGTGGTACGAGGTGATTCGCGACGCGGTGAAGCAGACGATCGAGCACCCCGCTGGTTCATTGCTCGGAACGCAATAGGTCTGGACATCGCCGTACACGGCGTTCATGTGCCCGGTTATCTGATCCGCCGCCGACTTCGTTCCCACCGGACAAGCGGCGAGAACAATGCCAGGCAAGGCGATGAGGCCTGCGCACAGGTATGCAATGCCTTGCATAACGCACCTATAAGCGTGCCCCCTACCATAAGAATGACCGTGAACTGACACCGCGAAATCCGGTCGATACGCCGGAACCGCGGGACAAACGAATGATCGCGGCGGCGCCGCAGCGGCCGATCGTCCCTTATGGCGTCGAGGTCTTTGGTCGAAGGATCCCGTCCCAGCGGGGCTGGGGACGTGGCGGACTTCGTCCCTTGTATCCGAGCCCGGGCGTTTCATATGACCCCATCAACCTAAAAAACCGGGCAACGGAACCGGCGGGAGCAATGCCCACGGGTGGGGCGTGCCGTGCAAGTTCTTGATCTGTTGGATTGGGTTCACGCGCCGACGGACGATGTCGAGCCGTGGTCGTGGCGGCGCAGCCTCGTTGTGATGGTGCTCGTTTAGCTGCCGTTGTGGGGCCCGCTCTTACTGGCGATCACCGCCGTGCTTTGACGGCCCGATAGGCCATCGCCGTTGATCGCACAGCCACCGCCCGGACCGCCCACACTCGGTCACGGATTCGCCCGATTTTGGTCACTGGTGGCGAAAATCCGGATGTTTCAAGCTGCGTCGATCGGTCCAAGCGCCGAGAAGCGAACGATGGAGGGCGACATGCTCGTACCCTTCGATGCCAATCAAATCCGCGCGCGGTTCGCACCGATCGACCAGTGGTCGGAAACTCGCGGCCTCCTGTTCATATCGGTATTGGCGGTCGCGATCTGCGGGGCCAGTCTTTTGGCCGTTAGCGCATTCTGGTCGTAACGTCCGCCGCACAGGGCCGCGCAAGCCCGCTCCGAATGCTCGCGCGCCCGCGTCACCGGCTCGCCGCGAGCGAGGGTCCGGACATTCGCGCGTGGGCGACGCCGAGCCGTCGCGCCATCATTTGGCCCAGGGTGTAGCTGAACTTCTCGAAACTGAACGTCGCTTCGGCGACCGCTCGGCCGTTCTCGCCCATCGACTTCACGGCCCCGGGGCTGTCGGCGAGCTGCTGCAGTATGGTGGCGAGCTGATCGGACTTGCCCGGGTCGATTGCGATCCCATAAGGCCGTGCTCTGCTGATCATCTCCACCGAGCCGTCGCGGCTGGCGCAAACGAACGGGATGCCGCACGCCGCCGGCTCGATCAGCCCGAGCGGCGCCGATTCACCGAGTTCCGCCCCGGCGCTGCCCAGCGATACGGCGATGTCGCTGGCGCTATAGAGCTTGGGCAGGTCATCTTGATCGACCAAGCCGAGCATTCGCACCTGGCCGGTCACGCCGCGCTCGGCGGCGTAGGTGGCGATCGCATCGTCATCTGGCCCATCGCCGCCGATCAAATAGAGGTAGCGGCGATGGCGCAACATGGCCAAAGCGTCGATCGTCTGGCGATGGCCCTTGCTCGGCGAAAGCGAGAGGCTGGCGACGGTGGTGATCACGAAGCGCTCGGCCAACGGACCGGTCTCGTATCGCTGCTCGACGTAGGCTCGCGCGCCATCCTTGGCGAACGGCCGAAAGGATGCGACATCGAATGGATCGGGAAGTAGCCCGACGGCCGGCAGCCTGCGGTGAAACTCCGGTAGGCGGTCGGCCGTCCACTTGCAGTTGGCGATGACCAGTTTGGCCCTGCTCAGCGCGAATTCCTTGGCGAACGACAATTTGCCGAGGCCGTCGTCACCATAAGCGTTGATCGCATAGGGCGAGCCCGAGACCGTCTTGTACCCTAGGCCATAGCCGGCAAGGTCTACGCGATTGAGCATCACGAGGTCGAAACGGCCGCGATGAGCGGCGAGAAACTGCGTCATTTCGAGCGCAGCGCGATTGTTCTCGAGGCACGCGACGCGCAAGTCGGCCATCCTTGGCACGGCGCGTCGATTCCTGATCTCCGTTTCCAGCGACGCGACGAAGACGGCGTGCCCGAGCCGCTGCAACGCGCGAATCTGGTGCCGGCAATAATTCGCGTACCTACCCACGCCCTCGACGTCAAAGCCGACATAGAGAATGTTCATGTCCACCCCCAGAGAAATAATGTCGGTCTCTGGCGGACCGTTGGTTCACGCATCGAGCAAGGCGGGATGCCGAAGGAGGCGTTAAACGCTAAATCGTTCCGGTCGCGCCCGCAACAAACCGTATTTGAAATGAATTGCGGCCAACCGCCTTCCCAAAAACCCGTTGTTCGAGAACGATGAAACGTCCCAGTATCGTAAATTCGCGACCGGGATCGGATCGCAAGGTCGCGATCTCGGATGCGCTCGTCGGCTGCGCGATTTCGTGGCAGCGCATCGCGCATCCGGCGCGCAAGGAGGATGCGAAAACTCGAGTTGGATTGGGCCGTCCGAGGAAGCGCGGATGTTGTCGGCGAAGTGGGCTGAAGTATCGATGGATTGGCCGCATCGTGAAAGCCAGGCGGCAATGGCTCAAAGTGCGCGGGTGGGCCACCCAGGCCATCGGGGTTGCGATCCTGACAGTCATCGTATTTTCGGCGGGGAAATTCGTTGCGCCGGGCGTGTTCGTAAGCGCCGGGCTTTCCGTCGGATACGGACTTTCGACATTACGGTGGGGCTACCTGTATACCGAGGCCCGCCCGGGCGCTTGGATGATCGGGTAGCCCGAAATCGCGTTCCTCGCTCGCGCTGGCGTTTGGCGGCGAAGAACTCGTGGTCCACTACGACCTCGACATCGAGCGCGGCTGGACGACGATCGCCGTTTGGCCCGGCTTTATCGGATCGCAGGCGGTTCATATGGAGCACATTCGTGCGTCCAGCCGCGATTTCGCGCGCATGCCTAATGCCGATCGCCGGATTCTATCGTGTAAGCGCGTCTTATACGTTCGGCTTTCGCGGCCGCAACGAATTGTCATGGGCCATCGACTGATGCCGCCCTTCGGGCGCCACAACGTGCCGTGAAGCGGAAGCCGCGCTTGTATGCTAAATTCGGCTTCTGCGAGGAGGCGAGCATGCCAATCATCCGCAACGCCGATGCCAAGGAACTTCCGTGGAGGCCGGGTTATCGCAATTTCGTGCTCGCTGGCCACGACGAGGGGCTTGCGTGCGTTGCCGGCTACAGCCTGATCGAACCGGGTGCCGGCGCTCCGCTGCACGCACATGACGGCGTCGACGAAGTGTTCATCGTGCTCGAGGGTAGGCTCGACTTTCGCCTCGGCAGTGAGAGGCGCTTGGTCGAAGCGAATCACACCATCGCCATTCCCTCGGGCGTGCCGCACGCTTTTGTCGCGCTGGGCCCGACCCCGGTACGGATGTTCACATTCATGCCGCGCAATCGCGCCATTGCCGAAGCCACCACCTATTTTGAGGGCGCGCCACCGCTTGGCGCCGGGCAACATTGACCTAACCGGAGCCCGGTTCTCCGGATCTTGAGTCGCCCGACGAAGGATCCGGCAAATTACGCCAGCGGAGCCGGCGCATCGTCATACACACGTCGAAGGTTGCGCGTCGGGCGGATGCGCGGACAGCTAAACTACCGAGCGCCGGGGCTTCGCGAGAATATATAAAAATCGGCACACGACCCCTCGGTATACTCGCCCTTGTAGACATAACGATTCGGCATGCGCCGGACAGGCCGAAGTCGCGCCGACGCGGTCAGCGCGCATGGGCGAGCAGCGGGCGAGACATCTAATGCCAGATTACCCACAGCGTTAGTGCCAACCCGCCGACCGACGCCAAGGCGAGCGCAAGTAGGATCGACAAATCCTTAAATACGTCCTGGAGCACGGTCGCGCCGCACGGTTTCAGGTCGCCGAGGTACACCTTGATTTGTTCCGTGAATTGGTCACGCTGGATGCGACGTGCAGTGCAGCGGCGGCTCAGTAGATTGTATTCGAGCCAAGAAACTAGAACTGTCCACATTACGGCGACGAAACCTGCCGCTATTGTAAAAATGATTTTCGCCGCAACAGTCGCCGACCAATTTTCGCTGACAAACTGCATCACTGCAACGAGCGCGGCATAAAGCAAAGCGGCGTAGTGCGTTGTGTTCCATTGGCTGCGCTTTGCGTCGCGGATGTTCTCTTGGATGTCCTGTAGGACGTGAAGCGCCTCGGCGTGCGACCTGTCGCTTATCGGCTGGCTTGTCGGCTGGCTTGTCGGCTGAGGCTGGGTATTCATCGGTCCAATCTCCGGGAGCCGGTCACGCGCATCGTGACGTTGCTAGAGGCTCGCACAGGCGGCGAGTCGCCGTCCAATGGGCGGCCGGACAGCCGTGTCGATGGTCCGTCGCCAGTCCTTTCCGGCTGCCTACCCGCTGCTTACCCGGAACGTCAGCCGCGTTGAGCCTATGTCGCGATTTCCACTAACCCTTCGATCTGGTGCCCGCTCCCGGAGTCGAACCGGGACGGAGCTTTTGGCTCCAACGGATTTTAAGTCCGTTGCGTCTACCTGTTCCGCCAAGCGGGCATGGTCGGTCGAGTCAAGTGGTCGAGTCGGGTCCGATTGCGGGAGGTTGACGCGACTTGCCGCGTCTCGGCAAGCCTCGCGATCAGCCGCCGGCGGCGAGCGCGGGCGATGCGCTCGACTCCTCGACCGGTTCGCCGCCGAGCGAACGCATTAGCGCCTTCACCTCGTCGGCCGCCGCGGCCAGCGGCGCCGGCTCGAACCCGCGCATGACGATCGAGGTTCCGAACTGTCCCAGCCGAAAATAGGGATAGCTGCCGATCTCGATGCCGGCGTGACGAGCCTGTATATCGCTCAAACCCCGCGCCAGCTTGCCTTCCGGCACGGTACTGGTGACGGTACGCGACAGCATCGGTCGTCCACCGGTCAAGCGATGCTTCAAGCCGTCGAACATCGCCTGCATGATGCGCGGCACCCCGGCCAATACGAAAACGTTGCCGATGGCGAATCCCGGCGCCTTGCTCACCGGGTTGTCGATGAGAACGGCGCCTCGCGGGACGTTCGCCATGCGCAACCGCGCCTCGTTGAGGTCGGCCGGATTGGCGTAGTGGCTCATCAGGCGCGCCACCGCCTCCGGGTTGCGCTCGAGCGGCACGCCGAAGGCCTTGGCTACGCACTCGGCGGTGATGTCGTCATGCGTTGGCCCGATGCCGCCGGTGGTGAAGACGTAATCGAACTTGGTCCGTACGTCGTTCACCGTCGCGACGATCGTCGCCTCGACGTCGGGGATTACCCGCGCTTCGAGCACTTGGATGCCGATGGCGTTGAGCTGCTCGGCGAGCCACGGCAAATTGGCGTCCTTGGTCCGGCCCGAAAGGATCTCGTTGCCGACGATCAAAACGCACGCGGTGACCTGTTTCTCGGGCATGAATCGGCGGCTCCGGCGATGGCAGCCGGATCATAGCTGACCGGCCTCACGATGGAGAAGCGATCTGGCGCCGGGTGACGGCGCCATGGCAAACTGCCCCGCCCATGACCAAGCGTGTCCCCGATCGCCCCGCCTCATCGCGCGATTCCCGCCCCGCCCCGGCCGCCGCGATGGGTTTCGGCGCCGATGAGGCATTCGCGTTCCTGGCCCAGGGCGAGCGCGCCGGGACGGCGAATATCCCGCCGCCGCGCGAGACGGCGCCCTTGGGTGCGCCGCCGCCCGCGCGCACGCCCCAGCAGGTTTACGCCGCCGTGTACTGGCAGACCAAGGATCTTCTCGCCCTCGGCAGAACGGCCGCGCTCGTCGCCCAGGCGATGGCAGCGGCGCATCGGATCGCCGAACAGGCTTGGAGCGCGATGCGGCCGTCGGTCGAGGCGCGGGCCAAGCCGTTCGACTGCGCGAAGGGTTGCGGCTGGTGTTGCCATCAGCACGTCTCCGTGCATCCCGCCGAAGCAACCGCCATCGCGCGCTGGCTCGACACGCGCACGTCCGAGCCGAGCCGGGGCCAACGTTTCGCTCGCATCCAGCAGACCCAGGCGAAGATCGCCGGCGCGACGATGATGGAGCGCCGCAAGGCGCAGGTGCCGTGCCCATTCCTCGATGACGGCGCGTGCAGCATTCACCCCGTGCGGCCGATGCGCTGCCGCGGGTTTTTCTCGCGCGATGTCGGGTTGTGCCGGGCAACGTTCGACGATCCGGCGGCGGGCGTCAACGATCCGCGCTGGCAAGACAACGACGCCCTGCCCCGCGAGCCGACCCGGCTGTTCGATGCGGCGATACGCGCCGTCGCCACGGCGCTTCATGAAGCCGGACTTTCCGCCGATACGCTGGAGCTCACCGCCTCTCTAGCGCTGATCGGTCACGATCCAGGCGCAGTCGAACGCTGGATCGCCGGCGAAGAGGCGTTCGCCCCCGCCCGCATGCCGCCCCGTACACCGGCAAAGGCCTAGCCGGATGGATCGCGGCATCCTACATATACGCGCATGAATCAGGCCCGACGCGTTATGTCCCAAGATCGCCTCGCCGAACCGGTCGACCTCGACAGCCGGCGGATCAAGATCCATGGCCCGGGCGACTTCATCGCCATGCGCAATGCCGGTCGGCTGGCCGCTGAAACGCTCGATTTCGTCACGCCCCATATAGAACCAGGCGTCACCACCGGCGAGCTCGACCGGCTGTGCCACGACTTTATCGTGGCTCGAAACGCCGTGCCGGCGCCACTTGGCTACCGCGGATTTCCGAAATCGATCTGCACCTCGGTCAATCACGTCGTCTGCCATGGCATTCCGAGCGACAAGCGGCTGCAAGAAGGCGACATCCTCAACATCGACGTCACCGTCATTCTCGACGGCTGGCACGGCGACACCAGCCGCATGTTCTATGTCGGCGAGGTCGGGGTGAAGGCGCGCCGCCTGGTCGACGCGACGTACGAAGCAATGATGCGCGGCATCCAGACGATTCAGCCGGGAGCCACGCTCGGCGATCTCGGCCACGCCATCCAGGCCTACGCCGAGGCCAGCCGGTTCTCCGTAGTGCGCGATTTCTGCGGCCACGGGCTTGGTCGCGTCTTTCACGACGCGCCATCGGTGCTGCATTACGGCGATGCCGGCACCGGGATTGCCCTGCGCCCCGGCATGTTTTTCACCGTCGAGCCGATGATCAACGCCGGCCGCTGGGAGGTTAAGATCCTCGCCGACGGTTGGACCGCCGTCACCAAGGACAAGTCGCTATCGGCTCAGTTCGAGCACTCGATCGGCGTCACCGCCGAAGGGTGCGAAATTTTCACCCTGTCGCCCGCCGGCCTGCACAAACCGCCGTATGACGTCGCCTAAGGCGCAAAGCACCGCGCCGCATTACCTCGGACACCGACAGCGCCTGCGCGATCGCTTTCGCCACGCCGGCGGCGAGGCGCTTTCCGACTACGAGCTCGTCGAGCTGCTGCTGTTTTCGGCGATCCCGCGGCGCGACGTGAAGCCGATCGCCAAAGCGCTCATCGCCCGTTTCGGCAGTTTCGCAGCGGCGATATCGGCCGATCGGGCGGCGCTTGCCGCGGTTCCTGGTCTGGGCGACACAGCGATCGACGCCTTGAAGGCGGTGCGCGAGGGTGCGGTGCGCCTGCTGCGCGCCGACGCGATGGCCGCTCCCGTGCTCGGTTCGTGGCAGAAGGTGCTCGACTATTGCCGGGCCAGTATGGCGCACGGGGCGACCGAGCAGTTCCGCGTGCTATTCCTCGACCGCAAGAACGCCCTCATCGCCGACGAAGAGCAGGCGCGCGGCACGGTCGACCACGCCCCCGTCTACCCGCGCGAGGTCGTCAAACGCGCCCTCGAGCTGGCCGCCTCGGCGATCATCATGGTCCACAACCATCCCTCGGGCGATCCGACCCCGTCGAAGGCCGACATCGACATGACCCGGGCGGTCGCCAAGGCCGCCGAAGCCGTCGGCGTCGTGCTGCACGACCACATCGTCGTCGGGAGAACCGGCCACGCCAGCTTCAAGGGCCTCGGACTGTTGTGACGGCGCCGCGTTACGCTAGCCGAGCAACTTGACGTTGGCGGCGATCGAAATCCGTTCGCCCTCGCCTTGGAACGGATGCACCCAGTGTTCGATCCAGGCGGGAAAACCGACCAGCAATCCGGGCTTCGGCTCGATCGCGACCGACTGCCCGAACGCGTAGCCGGTGATCCGGCCGTGCACCGCGGCAGGGCGCGGATCGCGCAGTTCGATCCGACCGTTGAAGGGGTTGGCGCCCGCCGGGCGGCCTGTCGCGACGTAATAGACCACCGCCCAATGATTGAGCGGATGCGAGTGAAGCTGGTTGTAGTCTCCGGACCGATTCATGTTCATCCAAGCGTTTAACTCGAAACGCGGTGTGGATGCCGAACCGGTCTGCGGCGCGGCCATGAGCTCGCCGGTCGCATCCTCGATCAGTCCGCGCAGCCGCGCGATCGCCGGCTCGGACCGCTTCAACAATGTCGGGGCCGACTGCCAGCCGCCGACATTGCTGACCCGCGCCCCAGAATCCTCGGCTCGCATCCGATGCCCCAGGTCGGTTAGTTCGGCGTTCAGCGTCTCCGTGCTTTCCACATGTCGAATGTAGAGCGGCGTGCCGAATACGACGCCGACATGGCGGCTCAACTGCAGATCAATCGACATTCTCCTCCTTTGGCGCCGCTGGACCCGGCGCACCTTGCCGAGCGCCTCGGCCTGAGGCTACCTTAGACTACCGCGGGCGGTATACGAGGTCTGTAGATGCGCGCAATGCACGATCTGGGAGGCGTCGAAAGGCTGCTGGGCGAGCGGATCGACCGACACGAGCACGAGCTGACGCATTTCGACAAGAACGTCGATGCGCTGATGTATCTGCTGTCGCACCCCTCCCGGCGCATCATCCGTGTCGACGAGTTGCGTCGCGCCATCGAATCGCTCACTCCCCAACAGTACGAGGATTTGAGCTACTACGAGAAATGGCTGCAGGCCATTCATGACTTGTTGATCGAGAAGGACGTGCTCGACGACGAAGAGATAACGCTGAAGGTGGCTGAAATCCGGGCCAGGCAGGCGGCCGAATCATGATCGCCCGCTTCAACCCCGGCGACCGGGTGCGGGTACGCGCCGATTGGCCGGAGCGCGGCAGCGCTCGCGTCCATTTGCGCACGCCAGGCTATCTGCGAGGACGTATCGGGGTGGTCGAGCGGATGCATGGCGTGTTTGCGGATCCCGAGAAGCTCGCCTTCGGCAAGCCCGGTTTTCCCAAGCGCACCTTATATATGGTGCGTTTCGACCAGCGCGATGTATGGCCGCCCGGCGCCGCGCCCGATGGCACGTTGGTCGCCGACATCTTCGACCATTGGCTCGAACCTGCCGCCAAGGAGCGCCAAAATGGCTGACGGCAAGCATACAGCGCGTGCGGCGCGCCACCACGACCACGTCCATGCGGCGCACTCCCACGACGCGCACGCGGCCATCGAATCCAGCGAGCCGCTGGCGGAGTACCGGTACTTGCTCGAGGCGATCCAGGAGCTGCTGGTCGCCAAAGGCGTGTTCAACGCCGACGACGTGCGCCGCCAGATCGAGCTCATGGACACGCGCAACGCGGCGACCGGCGCACGGCTTGTCGCGCGCGCCTGGGTCGACCCGGCGTTCAAGGCGTTGCTGCTCAAGGACAGCCGGGCTGCGGCGAGCGCGTTGGGAATCGATGTCGCCGATATGCCCGATGTGCTGGTGCTGGAGAACACGCCGACGCGGCACCACGTCGTCGTCTGCACGCTGTGTTCATGCTATCCCAAGGCAATTCTCGGCATGTCTCCGGCTTGGTACAAGAGCGCCGCATATCGCGCGCGGGTGGTGAAGGATCCGCGCGGCGTGCTAAAGGAATTCGGCACCGAGCTCGCCGACGACGTCGAAATTCGGGTTTGCGACTCGACCGCCGATTTGCGTTATCTCGTTCTGCCGATGCGGCCGGCCGGCGCCGAGGGTTGGAGCGAGGAGCGATTGGCAAATCTCGTCACCCGCGATTCGATGATCGGCGTGTCGCCTGCGGCCTCTCCAGCCGCATCGTGATGTCGACCCTCGCCCTTCGAGAGGACCGCGGCGAGGGTAACTTTCCGGCGGAAATCGAGCTGCGTCGTCATGCCGAGCATGTCGACGCATGGGGGCGTTATTCGTCATGAGGATCTCGCCATGATCCCACGTTACAGCCGGCCGGAAATGGCGGCGATCTGGGCGCCCGAGACCCGGTTTCGCGTCTGGTTCGAGATCGAGGCGCATGCCTTGGACGCCCAGGCGATCCTCGGCGTCGTGCCCAAGTCGGCGGCGCGCAAAGTGTGGCGGCGCGGCAAATGGCGCATTTCGCGCATCGACGCCATCGAGCGCAAGACCAAGCATGACGTCATCGCCTTCCTCACCAACCTTGCCGAGCACGTCGGTCCCGAAGCGCGGTTCATCCATCAGGGCATGACCTCTTCGGACGTGCTCGACACCTGCCTCGCCGTCCAGCTCGCCCGGTCGGCCGATATCCTGATCGCCGACGTCGATCGCGTGCTGACTGCACTGCGCAAACGGGCGTTCGAGCACAAGCGCACACCGTGCGTCGGCCGCAGCCACGGCATCCACGCCGAGCCGACTACGTTCGGCCTCAAGCTGGCGGGGTTCTACGCCGAATTTGCGCGCGCGCGCGGGCGTCTCGTCGCGGCGCGCCGCGAAATCGCCACCTGCGCGATATCAGGGGCGGTCGGCACCTTCGCCAACGTCGATCCCTTCGTCGAACGCCACGTGGCGAAGAAGCTGGGGCTCT
>DATIBC010000112.1:0-51913 GCA_035457725.1 Alphaproteobacteria bacterium
CTCGTATAGCGAGGTCCGCAACATCCCGGCCGGCCGCCTGGTCAAGATCCCTGACGGCATCAGCGACCAGCAGGCGGCTTCGATGATGCTCAAGGGCATGACGACGCAGTACCTCATCCGCCAAACCTACAAGGTGCAGAAGGGCGATACGATCCTGCTGCACGCGGCGGCGGGCGGCGTCGGACTCATCTTGTGCCAATGGGCGAAGCATCTCGGCGCCACCGTCATCGGCACCGTCGGCTCCAAGGACAAGGCGGCGCTGGCCAAGGCGCATGGTTGCGATCACACGATCCTTTATCGCGAGGAAGATTTCGTCGCGCGCGTCAAGGCGATCACCGGCGGCGCCGGCGTGCCGGTGGTCTACGACGCGGTCGGCAAGGACACGTTCCTCAAATCGCTCGACTGCATTCGCCCGCGCGGCCTGATGGTCAATTTCGGCAACGCCTCGGGACCGGCCGAACCGTTGAACGTGCTGCTGCTGGCGCAGAAGGGCTCGCTCTATGTGACGCGGCCGACCTTGGCGACCTACGTCGCCAAGCGCGAGGATCTCGTCGCTTGCGCTAACGATCTGTTCAACGTGGTGAAGTCTGGCGCCGTCAAGCTCGAGATCAACCAGACTTATCCGCTCAATGAGGCGGCGCAAGCCCATCGAGACCTCGAGGGCCGCAAGACCACCGGCTCGACCGTGCTGCTGCCGTGAAACCCCCGGCGCTCGATCCCGCTTCGGTGCCGGGACGCAAGGGCACCGGCTCTCCGCCGCCGTTCGCCACGCGCCTCAAGGAGCGCGAGAAGCGGTTCCTGGGCCGCGCGCTGGGGCTCAGCAACTTCGGCGTCAACCTCGTCCGCCTGCCGCCCGGCGAGATCTCCTCCCAGCGCCACTGGCACGAGATGCAGGACGAGTTCGTCTATATCCTCGAAGGTGAACTCGTGCTGGTGACCGACGCCGGCGAACAGGTTCTGAAAGCCGGCATGTGCGCCGGCTTTCCCGCCGCCGTCCCCGACGGCCATCACATGATCAACCGCTCCGCCGGCGTTGCGGTTTATCTCGAAGTCGGCGACCGGAGCGCGAACGACGTCGGCCACTATCCCGACATCGATCTCGTGGCGAAGGCCCCCGATGGGATGAAATACGTCTTCACCCGCAAGGACGGCACGCCGTACTGACGGCGGTGCGCTTGACCGCCACGCCGCGCGCTGCGTCAATAGCCCTGGGATTGCGACTCGCGCGGGGGGCTCGGCGCGGTGCGGCGGCATATCATCATCGTCTTGGCAGGCGTCACGGCGGTCGTCGCCGTCATCGGCCCGATCGTCGGCCTCCTCTTTCTCTCCTTCGGTGAGATGGTGCGCGCGCACGAGCTCCAGCTCGTCGCGCATGCGCGCTCCGTGCTGCAACGAACCGACGAGATTTTCGGCTCGACCGAGCGTACGCTGCGCGAAGTCGCCGATGCGACCGGCGGCTTGTGCGAGGCCGAGGACGTCAAAATCCTGCAGCGCGCCACATTCCGCAGCCTCCACATCCGCGAGATTGCGCTGATTGTCGACGGCCGCCTCGTCTGCAACACCTGGGGCGTGGCCGAGCCGCCGCAAGCCGTCGAGCGGCGCGACGCCGTCGTGCCGCCGCCGAATCAAATCGTAATCTACCAGCGTGCGCCGGATGGGGGGGATGACCTGCCGACGATCGTCGTTCAGGCGCGCGTGTTCGATCGCATCGCCGTGAATGCGCAGCTCAATCCGCTCCAGTTCCTGGAGCCGTTTCGCTATGTCCGCGACATCGAGGGAGTTGGGCTTTCCATTCTGACGCGCGACGGGCTGATGATCGCCGGCGACGCCAGCCTGGTCGGACTGCGCGTCGGATCGGGCATTTCGCGCATCGGTCGGGACGTCATCGCCGTCGAGCGATCGTGGCGCTATCCGGCGCTCGCGGCGGTCAAGGCGCCGGTCGCTTGGCTCACGCGCGCGTGGTGGCGCGAGGCGCTCGTCGCCGGCGGCGCTGGAGGCGTCGCGGCGGCGGCGCTGGTCGCACTCATCGTCTTCCTCGCCCGCCGCAGCCTGTCGCTCGACGCCGAGCTCCGCTTGGCGATTCGCCGCGGCGAGTTTTTCGTCCAATATCTGCCGTCGGTCGACCTGGCCAGCGGCGTCTGCGTCGGCGCCGAAGCGCTGATCCGATGGCGACATCGTGAAAAAGGCGTCGTGCGACCCGACCTGTTCATTCCGCTCGCCGAGGAAACCGGGTTGATCGAACCGATGACCGAATGGCTGATGCGCCACGTCGCCGACGACCTGCGCGCGTTCGAGCGTGAGGGAATCGACGTCTATGTCGGCGTCAATCTGGCGCCGTGGCATTTCCGCGACCATCGGGTCGTCGACGCGGCGCGGGAGATTTTCGGCGGCGCCGGCTGCTCGTTCGAACGCGTCATGTTCGAGATCACCGAGCGCAGCGTCGTCGGCGATCGCGGGCCGGCGCACGAGGTGATGGTGGCGCTGCGCGCGCTCGGCGCCAAGCTGGCGCTCGACGACTTCGGCACCGGCTATTCCAGCCTCGGCTATCTCCGCAGTTTCACGCTCGATTATCTCAAGATCGACAAATCGTTCATCGACGCCATCGGCAAGGGCGCCGCGACGTCAGGTCTGGTCGACGTCATCGTCGACATGGGACGCAAGCTCGAACTCAAGGTCGTCGCCGAAGGCGTCGAGACGGCCGAGCAGGTCGAATACCTCCGCGCCTGCGGCTGCGGTTATGGCCAGGGCTGGCATTTCGCCAAACCGCTCGACCCGGCGGCGTTCCGCGAGTTTGCGCGGATCCACGCCCGGCGACGCGCGGCGTGATCGGCTTGCATCGGCGATCACGCCGGCGCGCTGAACCGCCCGTGTCTTGACGCGGCGGTGAGCCGCGCGAAATCGCTTCCCTGCACGCGTACCAGCGTGCAGTGGTCGCCGCCCTCGAAGTAGATGGTCTCCTGCCCGCTCAGGCTGTCGTCGACCACCACTTCGACGCCGTAGGGCGCGCCCACCGGCGGCACGGCGCCCAGCGCGCAATCGGCGAAGATCGCCGGTAGTTCCTTTTCGGTCGCCAGCCCGACATGGCGCTCGAGCGTGCGGTCGAGATCGCGCAGGCGAACATGATGCGATGCCGGCACCAGCGCCAGCACATATCGGCCCGACTCGTCCTCGAGTACCACCGCCTTGGCCATGCACGCACCGTCGACCCCGGCGCTCCGCGCCGCCGCCATGGCGGTCATCGCCGGTTTGTGCGTGACGATTTCGTAGGCTACGCCTTGTGCGTCGAGATATGCCCGCAAATTGGTCGCAATGGCCATGACGGCTCCTCCCCTGTTGCGTGCGATCGACCCACTTCGAATATGGGGGCACGCCCCTCCGACGCAATGGCGGGCGCGCCCTATCCTCCGCTGTTGCGCCGCGAAACGCGCAGGAGGGGCATGAAGCTGATCAGAATGGCGCCCTCCTGATTGACCGTCTCGACCCGCACCCGCAATACGCCGCGATCGGGGTTCTTGGTCGACGGGCGCACTTCCAGCACCTCGACGCGCGCCTTGATGCGGTCGCCCGGCTTGAGCGGACTCGGCCACCGCAGTTGGTCGACGCCGAAACCGAGAATGCCGCCGGCCGGCCGGAAGCGGCTTTGCACCAGGAGCCGCATCGTCAACGCCGCGGTGTGCCAGCCGCTGCCGACCAGCTCCTGGAACGGCGAGGCTTTGGCGCTGGCGCGATCGAGATGGAAGGGTTGTGGATCGTAGAGCGCCGCGAAGGCCCGGATATCGTCCTCGCTCACCGCCAGTTCCGGCGATTCGAAGCGGTCGCCGGTTTTGAAGTCGTCGAGATACTGCACGTCCATCGCGGTCTCCACCTCGCGTCGCACGCCGTTCAGCGGCTCTTGGTGCGAATCTTGATTTCCGAGGTCAGCGTCCGGTGCACCGGGCATTTGTCGGCGATTTCGAGCAGGCGCTGGCGTTGCTCGGCGTCGATCGCGCCGACGAACTCGATGTCGCGTTCGATCGCGTCGAGCATACCGGCCCGCGTCTCGCAATCGGCGCAATCTTCGGCGTGGATCTTGGCGTGGCGCAGCCGCACGATCACCTGCTCGAGCGGCCATTCCTTGCGACGCGCATAGAGGCGCACGGTCATTGACGTGCAAGCGCCGAGCGCGATCAGCAGAAAATCGTACGGCCCCGGACCGCCGTCGTTGCCGCCGACCGTCACCGGCTCGTCGGCGCTGAGCGTATGGCGCCCGGCGAGCACGACCTGGCCAAACGGACCGACGCCGGTTTCCGCGACCAGAACTTCGCCCGCTTGCAACGTTGCGCGGAGCGTGGCGGGAGAGCGCATGGCATTTTCCTCCAGATGGCGAATCAGGCGAGTTGGGCGCGAAAGAAAGCGACGTTAACCGCGAGCCCGGGTAGCAGCCACTGGAACAGGCGCACGACGTCGCGGACCTCGTCCAGCGGCGCATCAGCCTCGGCCGCGGCGCGCAACGACGCGGCGTCCAGCGCCCCCGGGTCGGCCAGCCGCCCGGCGACCGCATCGACCGCCAGCTCGTGATAAGCGCCGCAGATCGCCTCGTGGGCCGCGCCGCCCGCCAGTTCGCGCAGATCGCTCCAGGCCAGCGCAAAATAGCTCGGCCAACGCGCTAGTGCGCGATAATCGGTGTTGACGAACGGAAGCCCCAAAACAGCCTTGACGTCGTCATACAGCGCGCGCGTCGGCGCATCGGCGTGATGCGCTTCCATCAACGTCAGAGGCAATGCCGCGGCCGGGCCGTGGTTCGGGGCGGTCGGCCCCGCCGCTTGCGACTTCGACAACTCGCCGCCTTCGAGGGCAAACCGCGCCGCGGTGGCGATCAGAAAATAGAGATGGTTGCCGTGTGAAAAGACCTCGATCGCCTGGCGGATTTGATCGAGCTCGCGTGGCGCATATCCCAGTTTCGCCAGACGTCCGTCGATCCGCGGCGGAGCGAGTGCGGTTATCCTGGTCTCGACCAAGCGCCGCAGCGCCGCCGCCTCGGCGACGAAAGCGGCGCTTGCCGCGAGCGGCCGCAAACCGCGCCAAAGCACGGCGAAAAAGTTCGGATAATGCGCGAATGCCATTGTCACCACGCCCATCCACGGCACTTGCAGCACCAGCTTCATGTCGGCGTAGCGGCGCGCGAGTTCGCCCTCGGCGCGGTACTCGGCAAGCGGATGGATCGCCGGGACCGGCGACGGCTTGAGGCGCGGCAGCGGGCTCGCTCGTTTCATGGATTCCAGCAGCGCCACGGCGGTACGGGGGTGAACTTCTCGACCAGGAAATCGACGAAGGCGCGAACCCGCGCCGAAAGATGCCGGCGATGCGGGTAGACCGCCCACATCGGCGGGCTCTCCGGCTGCTGATACTCGGTTAGAAGCGGCACCAGCCTGCCGGCGCGAATGTCCGCGCCGACGACGAATTCGGAGGACCGCAGAATGCCCATGCCGGCGATGCCGAGATCGTAGACCATCTCGGTGACATCCGATTCGATGTTGCCCGAAACCTCGATGCGCTTGAGGCCGTCGGGCGCCTCGAATTCCCAGACATTGAGCGAGGAAGCGAAAGACAGGGTAAGGCAGTTGTGGTGCTTGAGATCCTCGGGCCGTTCGGGCTTGCCGCGACGCGCGATGTAATCCGGCGCGGCACAGACGATGCGCCGGTTGTCGGCCAATTTGCGCGCCACCAGGCTCGAATCGGTCAGGTGCGCGATGCGGATCGCGACGTCGATGTTCTCCTCGACGAGGTCGACGATTGCGTCGCTGCAACTTAGGTCGATCCGCAGCTTGGGATAACGCGCCAAGAATTCGGGCAGGATCGGGGCGATCTGTCGCCGGCCAAACGCGATCGAGGTGCTAATGCGCAAGGTTCCCACCGGCTCGCCCTTGGCGCTGGCCAAGGCTTGTTCGGTTTCGGCGACATCGGCCAGGATCCGCGCCGCATTCTGATAGTAGGCCCTGCCCTCCTCGGTCACCGCGATCTGCCGCGTCGAGCGCTGTAAGAGCCGTACGCCCAGACGTCCCTCGAGCCGTGCGATCTGCTTGCTGATCGCCGAAGGAGTCACGCGCAACGCCCGCGCGGCGGCTGAAAAGCTTCCGCCATCAACGACTTGAACGAACACCCCCATCTCGCCGAGATTGTCGCTCATCTGTGCCTCACAAGAACAGATATGTTGCGAAATTACACGATTATATCCTTAGGCGCCAACCTTTACCTTCTCGGAGAACGCGTCGGTTCCTTCAACGCCGACCGCAATCGCATGGAGAGTCCCGATGTCGAACATCTCCGAGAACTTTGCCCACGACCCTCTGAATCACGAGTACGTCGCGGCCGCGATGCGTCGCGCGAGGGTCATTCGCAGCCTGACATTCGCCTCCTGGGCCAACCGGTTTTGGGTCGCACTGAAGCGCACTGCCGCCGACCAGCCCAAACGCATCGCTCGTGCGGCCCGGCCGCTTTCGCATGCCATCGCTCGCCCCGCGCAGCGGACGAATGCGGCACGGCCGGTCACGGCGGCCGAGCTCCGCGCCGTATTCGGCGGGCCGGCGAATACGGCCGGTCCGGCGTGGCGCAAGAGCGCCTAAGCCGCGCCCCGTCGTTCAGCCTGCGGTTATGTCCGGCAGTTCATCGAGGGAATGGTAGATTCGGCCGCCGCGGGCGCGGATCGCCGCCACCTCGCGGTTGGCGCCCGGCGAGCGGCCGATCTGCAGTACGGCGTCGCAACGCTCGGCGAGCGCCAATGATATCGTCATCATCGCCGGATCGCTGAAGGCGAGACCGGCCGCGTCGAGCACCGGCAATGCCGCGTTGACTCCGATCATCGGGATATGTCCGCGCCGCAGGACCTCGGCCGCGACGCGGTTCATTGCCGCGAGATTGGCGGCGCGTGCCGCGGCGGTCGGCGCGGAATACGGGCCGGCGACCATGATCAACAACCGCTGTTCCCCTGATCGCGTCATTTATGTATCTCCTTGTCGGGTCGGATCACCGGAGCATCGGCATGGACACCCAAGTCGAGGCCGCCGCCCAACATCTGCTGGCCGCCCACCGGGCGGGCGCGCGCTATGCGCCATTGCCAGGCGAGCTCCGCCCGACGACGCTTGCCGTGGCTTATGCCATCCAAGAGCATTTCCGTCGATTGCTCGAGCCGGAACGCGGCGCGCTGTGCGGCTACAAGATCGCCCTCACCTCGCCGGTGATGCAAAAGTTGTGCGGCATTCCGCATCCCTTGTCGGGGCCGCTTTATGCTCGCTCGACCCATGCGAGCCCGGCCCGCCTCGAGTCCAGGGCGTTCGTCCGGCTCGGCCTAGAATGCGAGATCGCGGTCCGGCTCGGCGCCGATCTGTCGGCGGCGGAGGCGCCGTTCACGCGCGAACGCGTGCGCGCCGCCATCACCGCCGCCGCGCCGGCGTTCGAATTGATCGAGGATCGCAATGCCGATTACGCGGCGCTCGATGCGATCGGCATCGTCGCCGACAATTGCTGGAACGCCGGAATCGTGCTTGGTGAATTTCGCCCGCTCGAATCATTGCCCGATCTGGGAACCGTGGGCGGCGGCTTAACGTTCGACGGCGCGCCGCAAGGCGAAGGACGCGGGCGTGACGTTCTCGGTCATCCGCTCGACGCAGTGGCGTGGCTGGCCGACCACCTCGGCGGGCGCGGCCGTTATCTCGCCGCCGGCATGATCGTCATGACCGGCTCCATCGTCGCGACCAAATTTCCGCCCGCCGGCGTCGCCGCCAGATTCGCACTCGACGGCATCGGCGCAGTCGAGATGCGGGTCGTTTAGGGCCGGCTAAAAAGGCTCCACCCACGGCCGCAGTTCGACCTCCCACGTCCAGGCGCTGCGGTGCTGGCGATGGATGTGGAGATACGTCGCGGCTATGGAATCGGGGTCAAGCATGCCGTCGGCACCGCGCGCCTGCGCGCGGGCGTCGCCCGGCTGGCGGATGCCGCCGTCGATGACGAAATGCGCGACGTGAATGTTCTTTGGCGCCAACTCGCGCGCAAGGCTTTGCGCCAAGCCGCGCAGGCCGAACTTGCCCATGGCGAAGGACGATGAGTTGGCGTAGCCCTTGACGCTCGCCGACGCGCCGGTCAGCAGGATCGTGCCCGAGCCGCGCGCCAGCATCAGCCGCGCCGCCGCCTGGGCGACGAGGAAGCCGCCAAAACACGTGGTCGAAATCGCTTTCTCGATCTCGGCCGGGTCGAGATCGACGACGGGACCGCGCACGCGGCGGCTGGCGTTATAGACGACGATCTCGGGAATCCCGAGATCCTTGACGAACGCATCGAAGATGCGCGCGACGTCGGCGGCTTGGCTGGCGTCGCCAGCATAGGCCCGACCATCGATATCGGCGATCAACGGCGACAGCTTGCCGATGTTGCGGGCGGCGAGCCCGACGCGAATGCCCTCGCGCGCGAAAAGCCTGGCCAGCGCCGCGCTCAGCCCGGCGCCTGCGCCGACGATCAATGCAGAAGCGGATTCAGCCATCGTCCCGTCCGGTTATCGGCGCCTCGCGCGCCAAGCGGCGACGCTGGCACGAGCCGCCAGCGGGCGTCCAGTCACGTTGCCGGGAACGGCGCCGCCTCGGGCGGCTCAGGTGTTCATCGCCTGGAAGAACTCGGCGTTGGTTTTCGACTGCTTGAGCTTCTCGATCAGGAACTCCATCGCATCGACGACGCCCATCGGCATCAGGATGCGCCGCAGCACCCACAGTTTCGCCATGACGTTCTTGTCGAGCAGCAACTCTTCCTTGCGGGTCCCAGATTTGGTGATGTCGATCGACGGGAAGGTGCGTTTGTCGGAGAGCTTGCGATCGAGGATAATTTCCGAATTTCCGGTGCCCTTGAACTCCTCGAAGATGACCTCGTCCATGCGGCTGCCGGTGTCGATGAGGCCGGTCGCGATGATGGTAAGGCTTCCGCCCTCTTCGATGTTGCGCGCCGCGCCGAAGAAGCGCTTGGGCCGCTGCAATGCGTTGGCGTCGACGCCGCCAGTCAACACCTTGCCCGACGACGGCACGACCGTATTGTAGGCTCGCGCCAGCCGGGTGATCGAATCCAACAAGATCACCACGTCGCGCTTGTGCTCGACCAGCCGCTTCGCCTTCTCGATCACCATCTCGGCCACTTGGACGTGGCGGCTCGCCGGCTCGTCGAAAGTTGATGAAATCACCTCGCCCTTGACCGAGCGGATCATGTCGGTGACCTCCTCGGGCCGCTCGTCGATGAGCAGCACGATGAGATAGACGTCCGGGTGGTTGTGCGCGATCGAGTGTGCGATGTTCTGCAGCATCACCGTCTTGCCGGTGCGCGGCGGCGCGATGATCAGCCCGCGCTGACCCTTGCCGAGCGGAGCGATCAGATCGACGATGCGGCAGGTGATATCGCGCTTCACCGGATGATTGGACTTACCGTCCTTGCCGTCCTTGCCGTCCTTGCCGTCCTTGGCCTCCTTGCCGCGAACCGGTTTATCGTCGTCGGTGATCTCGAGCTTGAGGCGCTGCTCGGGATATAACGGGGTAAGATTGTCGAAATTGATGCGGTGGCGTGCGACCTCGGGCTGATCGAAATTGATCGTCTTCACCATCGTCAAGGCGAAGTATCGCTCGCCGTCTTTGGGCGCGCGAATTTGCCCTTCGACCGTGTCGCCGGTCCGCAGGCCATAGCGGCGAAGAATCTGCGGTCCGACGTAAATATCGTCAGGGCCGGGAAGGTAATTCGCCTCGGGGCTGCGCAAGAAGCCGAAGCCGTCCTGCAATATCTCCAGCGCGCCATCGCCGTAGATCGGCATGTCGTTGTCGGCCAGCCGTTTGAGGATGGCGAACATCATGTCCTGTTTGCGCAGGGCCGAGGCGTTCTCGATCTGCAATTCCTCGGCGAAGGCGAGCAGCTCGCCTGGGGATTTCTGTTTGAGTTCTTGGAGGTTCATTCGTCGCTACGATGGTTGGAGAGGCCGCGCCGCAAGGCGCGGCTTGGCGAGAGGCACCCGGCGGCGATGCGGAGCCGACGCCGGTTCTTGGATGCGGCATGCGCGGAACTGTGATTCCGACCCGTCTTCGACAGGCCGCCGCCGCACCATGCTTGCTATGCGCCAACCCCTTTGCCCGAGGCTCATGCTGGCCGCCGTTGCGGCGACCCGATCGGTTGTGGCGGAGATTGGCCGGCCAATCGTCGCCGGGCAGGAAACCCGGGTTGACCGTTCGGCGGCCCCTGGAAGGGTCCGCCAACAGTCAATTAATCAATAGCGGCCCCTAAGTCAATTCCCCAATGGCAATGAATGTTTCCTGCGAATTATCAAAAAGGCTTGACGATGACCAGGACGACAATGGCGATCAGCAACAACGTCGGCGCCTCATTGGCGATCCGGTAGAAGCGCCGCGACCGCGCATTGCGATCGGCGGCGAAGTCCTTGCGCCATCGGGCGAAAACATGATGGAGCCAAGTCATTGCGGTGACACACACGAGCTTGGCATGCAGCCAGCCCTGAGCAAGGTCTTGGGCCGAGAGCAGCGCAAGTCCGAAGATCCACGTCGCGATCATCGCCGGGTTCATGATCGCCCGCAGCAGCCGGCGCTCCATCACCTTGAGCGTCTCCGACCACTCGGAACCGGCTTTTGCGCCGCAGTGATAAACGAACAACCGCGGTAGATACAGCAGCCCGGCCATCCATGCGATCACGGCGATGACATGGAGCGCCTTGATCCACGGGTAATGCCCGACGACGAAGTCGCTAAACGCGCGAGCGAGGTCGCCAGCCATGCCATCACCCCGCCATTGCGCAGCCGGTCCGCGAGGCCGGGCATAGCCGCGCGCCGCCACCGCTGCATATGCTTGGCGCTCGCTCGAGCGCGCCGCGCACGAGATCGGCAAGGCCGGCGATGAACGCTGGATGCGTGGCGACCGCAGGAACGCGCTCAAAACATGGCACGCCCGCCTGTTTCGCCCGTTCGCGGTACTCGATATCGAGTTCGACCAGCGTCTCGGAATGCTCGGACACGAAGGCGACCGGCACGACCACCGTCGGAACCCGCTCCCGGCCGGCGCGCTCGATTTCCTCCTCGGTCGATGGCCCAATCCACTCGAGCGGCCCGACCCGGCTCTGGTAGCAGACCGCCCAATCGAGGTCCGCCCCTAGCTCGGTGACGACGGCGGCCGCCGTGCGTTCAACCTGCCAGCGATAGGGATCGCCACGTTCGATTACCCGCTTGGGCAGGCCATGCGCGGAGAACAGCACGCGGGGCCGCCCGTGTTGGCTCGCGCGGGCGTGCGCGGGGCGGACCAAGTCGGCGAGCGCGCGCACGAACCCGCGATCGTCCGGATAACAGCACACCGTGCGCGATGCGAGCGTGATCGCCGCGCGCCGTGCCGCGCGGTCCCAGTCGCGCCGTGACGACGCCGTGGTCGTCGTCGAGAACTGCGGATAAAGCGGCAACAGCACCAAATCATCGGGCGCGAATTCGGCGACCTGGCGCGCCGTCTCATCGCTCATCGGGCGCCAATAGCGCATGGCGATGAAAACTCGCACGCGACCGAGCGGCGCCAACGCCGCCTCGAGGCCGTAGGCCTGGGCCTCGGTATTCGCCAATAGCGGCGAACCTCCGCCGAGCTTGGCGTAGATCGCTTCCGCCTTGGGTCCGCGCCGCCAGGCGATGAACTTGGCGAGCAGAAAGCGCAGCGGAGCCGGAACGCCGATGATCGCCGGGTCGTTAAACAAGTTGAATAGAAACGGCCGCACCGAAGCTGCCTGATCGGGGCCGCCAAGGTTGAACAGCACGACGGCGATTTTACGCATCGCGGCGCGGCGTTCGGGCGTAGCTAAGCGGATTCATGCCCGCCATTTGTGGATAATTTCACACAACCGCATGACGTTCTCGACCGGCGTTTCCGGCAGGATGCCATGGCCGAGGTTGAACACGAACGGACCGCGGTTGAGCACATCGAGGATGCGGCGCGCCGCCCGTTCCATCGGCCGGCCGCCGACGACCAGCAAGATCGGATCGAGATTGCCCTGCACGGTTGCCGAGGGTTGCACCTCGCGCGCCACCCAATCGATCGGCACCGCGGTATCCAGGCTCACCGCCTCCACGCCGGTCAATTCGGCGAAGTCGCGGTAATGCACGCCGGCGCCCCTGGGAAAGGCGATGATCGGCACCGCCGGGTGCCGTTGTCGGACGAAGGCGACGATCTCCTGGACCGGCCGCACGCACCAACGTTGAAACTCGCTGGCCGGCAGCACCCCCGCCCAGCTATCGAAAATCTGGATCGCCTCGGCGCCAGCTTTGATCTGCTCGACGAGATAGAGACCGGTGGCATCGATCAAAAGCTCGATCAGCCGGCCGAACGCTTCGGGCTCGCGATAAGCGAAGGCGCGAACCGAGGAGAGATCGCGGCTCGATCCACCTTCGACCATGTAGGCCGCGACGGTCCAGGGAGCGCCGGCGAAGCCGATCAGCGACGTATCGAGCGGCAAGGCGTGCGAAACCCGGCGCACGGTCTCGAACACTGGCTCGAGGCGCTGATCGAGTTCGTCGATCCGCGCGGCCAGCCGGTCAATGTCCGCCGCGGCTCTTACCGGAGACAAAACCGGTCCTTCGCCCTCGCGAAACTCGACCTTCTGCCCGAGCGCATAAGGCACCATCAGGATGTCGGAAAACACGATCGCCGCGTCCATGGCGAAACGGCGGATCGGCTGCAACGTGACCTCGCAGGCGAGTTCCGGCGTCAGGCAGAGATCGATGAAATCGCGTGCTTTGGCGCGAAGTTCCCGGTATTCGGGAAGGTAACGTCCCGCCTGGCGCATGAACCAAAATGGCGGTTCGGCGTGGACCTCGCCCCGCAACGCGCGGATGAAAGATTTGGCTTGGGCGAGCTCGGGAGCTTGTGGCACGGGGCGATTGGCGTGACGCTCGGTGGAGATGGGACCTGGACCAGGGCCAAGGCCCGGCAAGTTCGCTTCATACTACCTTTCTGAATTAGAATCAGTAAGGATGAGGTAGTAGTGGATGCCTGTGGGACAGGAGAATTCTTCGCTGCCGGCCCGCCATTCACAGCGCGGATGGGAGCAGCGCAAAACTGGAAAAAACTGTGGGGTTCTTGTGGACCCCTACGGCAAACCATCGCCATTCCAACAGCAATCGCTGGGACAGATTTGACTGAAAAACGTGGCAAGACGAACACCGCGCGTGGCATGCCGAGGACTCACAAACAGGGCGTAGAATTATGCAGATGTTGGAATCGGCGGCGGGGCCAAACGCATCGAGTGCACTTGTTTTGGCGGCTTGGGGATAAGCGGTCATCGATCCTCATGTTTCACACGAGCAGTCACGGCCTCGGTGGATGAAGACCTTTCACTTGCATCTGGTCTCGGACGCAACCGGTGAAACGATCCATTCGGTCGCCCGCGCCTGTCTTGTTCAATACGAGGACGCGCAGGCGATCGAACACGCTTGGTCGATGGTGCGCTCGACACGCCAGCTGGAGCGCGTCGTCCAGGGTATCGGGGCGAACCCGGGCTTGGTGTTGTACACGCTGGTCGACGACAAGCTGCGCCGGGCGCTCGAGGACGCGTGCCGCGAGATGCGTATTCCGTGTATCGCGGCGCTCGATCCCGTGATGATGGCGCTCGGGCAGTTCCTGCACTCCCGCACGCGCAACCTTCCCGGCCGCCAGCACGAGATGGACGCCGAATATTTCGCGCGCATCGAAGCGATCAATTTCGTCATGGCGCACGACGACGGGCAGATGCTGCAGGACCTCGATGATGCCGACGTCGTCCTGGTCGGGGTTTCGCGCACCTCGAAGACACCGACATGCATCTACTTGGCCAATCGCGGCATCAAGGCGGCCAACGTGCCGATTGTCCCCGGATGTCCAGTGCCGTCGGAACTTGACGAGCTGGCGCGGCCGCTGATCGTCGGGCTGACGGTCGATCCTGCGTCGCTGGTTCAGGTGCGTCGCAATCGTCTTCGGCTGCTCAATGAAAGCCGCGATACCGATTATACCGACGCCGATTCGGTCAGGGCCGAAGTGGCTGCGGCGCGCAAGCTGTTCACGCAACGCAGTTGGCCGGTTCTCGATGTCTCGCGCCGATCGGTCGAGGAGACAGCGGCGTCGATCATGCAAATGTACATGGAGCGCAAAACGCAGGTGACGACATGATCGGCCCAGCGCCGATTTCAGCCACCGTCGCGCCGCGCCCGCTGGCGCCGCCGGTCGTGCTTGCGTCGGCGAGCGACGTTCGGCGCAAGCTGCTCGAAAATGCCGGGGTCCCGGTCATCGTCGATCCTGGCCGTGCCGACGAGGAGGAAATCAAGCGCGCCATGCACGCCGATGGCGCGCCGGTCGAGGCGTGTGCCGAGCGTTTGGCCGAGATCAAGGCGCTCCGCGTGACCGGACGCCACCAGGGGGCGATCGTCCTGGGCGCCGACCAGATGCTGGAGTTGGATGGCGTGTGGTTCGACAAGCCGGCGGACCGCGAACAGGCCGCCGAACAGCTCGCGGCTCTGGCCGGCAGGACCCACCGGTTGGTTTGCGCAGTGGCGGCGGTGCGCAACGGAGCGCGGATCTGGGGCCATGCGGCAAGCGCGCGGCTTACCATGCGGCCGCTGACGCGGCAGTTCATCGGCGCGTATCTGGCGGCGGCCGGCGATCAGGCGTTGCAATCGGTGGGCGCCTACCAGCTCGAGGGACTCGGCGCGCAGCTTTTCAGCCGGATCGAGGGCGACTACTTCACTGTTCTCGGATTGCCGCTCCTGCCAGTGCTGGCGTTCTTACGCGAGCATGGCGTCGTCATGGATTGAAGCGATGGCAAGACAGCCACGAACCATCAGCGGTGGCGCCAAACTGGCCGGGGTCATGGGATGGCCAGTCAGGCACTCGCGCTCGCCGCAATTGCACGGCTATTGGTTGGCCCGTCACGAAATCGACGGCGCATACGTGCCGTTGGCGGTGCCCGCCGATCGGTTCGAGGACGCATTTCGCGCGCTGGCGCCGCTGGGGTTCGCCGGCGTCAATCTGACCGTGCCGTACAAGGAGGCGGCGCTGAAATTGGTCGATGAGATCGACGACATCGCGCGGCGGATCGGCGCGATCAACACGGTCATCATTCGACCCGATGGACGCTACGAGGGGCGCAATACCGATGCCTACGGATTTCTCGAGAGCCTGCGGCACGACACTCCGGCATACCGGCCGAACACCGGTCCAGCGGTCGTCATCGGCGCCGGCGGCGCCGCGCGGGCGATCGTCACCGCCTTGGTCGACCTCGACGTGCCCGAGATCCGCGTCGTCAATCGCACATTGGAGCGTGCCGAGAGGCTGGCCTCGGAAATCGGCGGACCGACGCGGGCATGGGGTTGGGAGCGCGGCGCACGCGCCTTGGACGGCGCCGCGCTGCTGGTCAATTCGACCACCTTGGGCATGGCCGGTCAGCCGGCGCTCGATCTCGATCTCGCCCGGTTGCCGCCCGAAGCGACGGTCTTCGACATCGTCTACGTGCCGCTCGAAACGCCGTTGTTGGCGGCGGCGCGGCAGCGCGGCAACCACGTGGTCGACGGGCTTGGAATGCTGCTTCATCAAGGACGCCCGGGATTCCGGGCCTGGTTCGGCGTCGATCCCAAGGTCACGCCGGCGTTACGCGCGTACGTCGTATCGAGAATCGCCGCTTAGCTCCCGGATGCGTATCCTCGGCCTGACCGGATCGATCGGCATGGGAAAAAGCGTGGCCGCCGGCGTTCTGCGGCGGCTTGGCGTGCCGGTCCACGACTCCGATGCCGCAGTCCACTGCGCGATAGGCGCCGGTGGGGCAGCGGTGGACGCGGTAGGTCGGGCATTTCCTGGCGTAGCGCGCAACGGCGTCATCGACCGCCGCGCGCTGGGCGACCGCGTCTTCGGCGATCCCGAGGCTTTGCGGCGGCTCGAGGCGATCCTCCATCCCCTGGTCCGCAGCGCGGCCGACCGCATGCTGGCGACGGCGGCACGCCGCCGGGCTCCCATCGTGGCGCTCGATATTCCGCTGCTCTACGAGACCGGCGCGGCGGCGCGCTGCGACGCGGTTGCGGTGGTATCGGCACCGGCCTTTCTTCAGGCACAACGGGTCTTGCGTCGAAAAGGTATGACCCCGGCGCGACTGGCGCAGATCCTCGCCCGCCAGGTCCCCGATGCCCAGAAACGCCAGCGCGCCGATTTCATCGTCTCGACCGGGCTTGGCCGCGAACGCAGCCTGCGCGCGCTCAAACGCGCGCTGCGGACCTTGCGCCGACGTCCCGGACGCGCATGGCGGCCCGGCTACACGCGCCTGAATTGAACGCAAAGAAGGAACAGCGAAAACCCATGCGCGAAGTCGTTGTCGACACCGAGACCACCGGACTCGATCCCGTATCCGGCCACCGCATCATCGAGGTCGCCTGCCTCGAACTGGTCCATCATCTGCCGACCGGGCGGACGTTCCACTCCTACGTCAACCCGGAACGCGATGTACCGCCGGACGCCGTCGCGGTACATGGACTGACCGCGGCGTTTCTCGCCGGCCAGAAGGTCTTCTCCGAAATCGTCGGCGAACTTCTGGAGTTTCTCGGACGGGCGCGTCTGGTCATCCACAACGCCGAATTCGATCTTGGATTCCTCAACGCCGAGCTGGCGCGACTAGGTTTTCCGGCGATCGAATCGCATCGCGCCATCGATACCGTGCGCCTGGCGCGGCGGCGATTCCCCGGCGCGCCGGCGTCGCTCGACGCGCTCTGCGCCCGCTTCAACATCGACAACTCGAAACGCGCGCTGCATGGCGCGCTGCTCGACGCCGAACTGCTCGCCGAGGTCTATCTCGAACTCATCGGCGGGCGCCAGGCGACGATGGAGCTGTCGGCAAGCGCGCCGACGGCGGCCGAGGTCCGTCGGCGGACCGTCCGCGCCCCGCGCCCGCACGCGCCCACGGCGGAGGAAGAAGCGGCCCACGCCGCCTTGATCGACCGGTTGAAGAACCCGATCTGGCGCGAGTGAGCCAGCGCTGCGTTCAGTTGATCGATGCCTTGACTGGGGCGCCTTGGACCCCCGACTGCTGTTGCTGCGCCTGTCGGCGGTAGAGCGCGACGAAGTCGATCGGATTGATCAGCAGCGGCGGAAATCCTCCGTCGCGCGTGGCGCCGGCGACGATCTCGCGCGCAAAGGGGAAGAGCAACCGCGGGCATTCGATCAGCAGCACCGGCGCGAGTTGCTCCTGCGCCAAGCCGGTGACAGTGAACAAGCCGGCGTAGACCAGTTCGACCACGAAGGCGCGCTCGTTGGCCACTTTCGCCTCGGCATTCACGGTCAACGTAACTTCGTAGGTCTTGTCGCCGATTTGCCGCGCCCCGACGTCGACGCCGACTTGCACCTGCGGCTGCCCGCCTTGACCGGAGAACACTTGCGGCGCGCGCGGATTCTCGAACGAGAGGTCCTTGATGTATTGCAGATTGACCGCGAGCGAAACGCCCTCGGCGGCGGGGGGACTAGCTGTTTGCGGGTCGCTCTGCGGCGGCTCGGCCATGGCGGGTACTCGCGTCGCTTGAGGTGGAACGGGGCTCGCACGTAACATGGAAGCGTCGCCGCCGCAACCAAGGCGCGATAGCGCCGCATTCAGCCGGCAACACGGATCGGATCGACGCGGATCATCTCGCCATTGGTGAGCGGGCGGCCGGTGAGCGCGCGAATGAAGCCCCAATGCGTCACCACGGCGATGTCGCGCCAGTCAGGCGCCGTCGCCATCGCGCGGCAAAACTCCGTTCCGCGCGCGGCGAGCGCGGGCTCGCTCTCGGGCGCGCCCAAAGCAAGATGATCGTGCCACCACGGGTCTTCCAGGTGATCGAAGCGCAGCTGCGGAAAGCGGCGGCGCAAGACCGCGGGCGGGCTGCCGATATCGCAGTGAAAGGCGGCGCGTTCGCGCACCAGCGGATCGACGGCCACGGCCAGCCCGAGCGCCTCAGCGATGATTACTGCGGTTTCGAGCGCGCGAGTATATGGACTGGAAATCAAACGCTTGACGCCGTGTGTCGACAATTCGCAGGCCGCCTGCTCGGCTTGGCGACGCCCCATTTGCGTCAGTCGCGGGTCGGCGATGCCGGGATCGACCCTGGTCACGCTGAAGGCCGCGTTGAACTCGGATTGTCCGTGTCGAATCAGGATCATGTCAGAGACCAAGCCCTGCGTCGGGCGGAACGGGTGCACTTGTTCCCGGCGCGCGCCGATTTATTTACCATGATATGCTGCAATTGCGGTGACGCATCGGGCTGGACCAAGCCGTCGCCGACGATTAGCCTTGAGTGCGACGCGCGCACCGGGCGACGGCGCACTGTTACATTCGACATGCGCAGGCGCGCATACGGGCGCGCCCCTGAAACGGCATCCCGGCACCGGGACGGAAGGACATGAACGACGGTTTTGCGTTTTTCGACATCGTATTCATTGCCATGGTCGCCGCCTTTCTTATCTTGAGGCTGCGCAACGTCCTCGGCCGGCGGACCGGCGAGGAGAATCGCGAACGGTGGACGACGCGTGCACCCCGTTCGGCGCCTGCCGGGGGAGAACGGCCGAACGAAAACGTCGTGCGACTGCCTGGGCGCGACAGCGGCGAGACGGCGCCTGCCCCGGTGCCGGCCGGCAGCCCGCTCGATGCGGCGCTGACCCAAATCAAAGTCGCCGATTCGAGCTTCGATCCGCGCGGATTCATCAAGGGCGCGCAGTCGGCGTTCGAGATGATCGTTGGCGCATTCGCGCAAGGGGATACGGCGGCATTGCGCCCGCTGCTCGCCGATGAGGTTTACGACAATTTCGCGACGGCGATACGCGAACGGCAAAAGGCAAAGCGCACGTTGGAGACGACCATAATCGGCATCAAATCCGGCGATATCGTCGAGGCTCGGCTCGAGGGGCGCTCGGCGTTCGTTACGGTGAAATTCGTCAGCGAACAGGTCAACGTGACGCGCGACGCCGACGGCAACATAGTCGAGGGCGACGCCAACGCGGTCGCCACGGTGACCGATGTGTGGACGTTCTCGCGCAATACCCGTGCGCGGGACCCGAACTGGTTATTGACGGCCACCGCCGCCCAACAGTGATGGCGGTTCGCCGCCGCCCGGGCATCGTATTGGCGGCTTTACTCGCCGCATTGCCCGCGGCGTGCGAGACCAAGCCCCCCACCCCGCCGCCCGATAAGCTGGTCCTCGTTGGCGCCGAGTTCGGCGATCTTGCCGATTGGTCGAGCGACCGCCAGGGCGAGGCGCTGCTTGCGTTGCGGCGTTCTTGCGAGCGGCTGGCGAGCCTCGGCGACGACGCGGCGCTGGGCCCCGATGGCTTGGCGGGGCGCGCCGGCGACTGGCGTGCCGCGTGCGCCGAGGCGGCAACGATCGCGGCCGACGATCATGATGCGGCCCGCGCCTTTTTCGAACGCCGCTTCGTTCCGCTCGCCGCCACCAACAACGGTCGGGCGGAGGGGCTGTTCACCGGATACTTCGAGCCTGAACTGCGCGGGTCGCTGCGCCGCGATGGGCGCTACTCCGTGCCGCTCTATGGCCGGCCGGCCGATCTGGTCAGCGTCGAACTCGGCCAATTTCGCGACAGCCTGCGCGGCCAGCGCATCGCCGGACGGGTCGACGACGGCGTACTGCGGCCGTATGCGACACGGGCCGAAATCGAGGCCGGGGCGATCTCCGGTCGCGCTACCGAGATCGTCTGGGTTGACGATCCGATCGATGCGTTTTTCCTGCACGTGCAAGGCTCAGGACGCATCGTGCTCGACAGCGGCGAGGTGCTGCGCGTCGGCTATGCGGCGCAGAACGGGCATGTCTACGTGCCGATCGGCCGCGAATTGATCGCCCGCGGCGCGTTGGCGCGCGAGGACGTCTCGATGCAGTCGATCCGCGCCTGGCTCCTCGCCAATCCGGCGGAGGCGGAGCGGGTGATGAATCAGAATCCGTCCTATGTCTTCTTTCGCACGCTCGATGGCGAAGGCCCGCTCGGCAGCCAGGGCGTCGTCTTGACGCCGGGCCGCAGCCTCGCCGTCGACCGGACGCATCTTGCTCTGGGCGTGCCGATCTGGCTCGACGCCGAAGATCCGCTCGACCCGAACGCTCGGGTGCGCCGCTTGATGGTGGCGCAAGACACCGGCGGCGCGATCCGCGGGCCAGTGCGCGGCGACGTTTTTTGGGGTCACGGCGCCGATGCGGCCGAGCGCGCTGGCCGGATGCGATCGAGCGGCCGCTACTGGCTGCTGCTGCCGCGCGAGGTCGGCGCGGCGCGGCTCGCCGGGCGTTGACAGGCTGTCGCGCCGGCGTGCGCCGAACGATCGCAGGCGCGCTCGCAAAGCGGCGCACAACGCTTGCCGGCGGCCCTTGCCAGAAGCCAACGCCGCACCGCATTGTACCCGCATTGCTGACGGAGGAATCGCCGAGGTGCCCGCACCCACTCCCGCCGACCGGCCGCGCGTCGGCCTATTCGTCACCTGCCTGGTCGATTTCTTCCGCCCCTCGGTCGGTTTCGCGGCGGTGAAGCTGCTCGAGGACGCCGGCTGCAGCGTCGAGGTGCCGGCGTTGCAGACCTGCTGCGGACAGCCGGCCTACAACTCGGGCGATCGGCGCGACAGCAAGGACCTCGCGCGCCGGACGATCGCGTTGTTCGAGCCCTACGATTATGTCGTCGTGCCGTCGGGGTCGTGCGGCGGCATGATCAAGGAGCACTACCCGCATTTGTTCGAGGAAGAGGCGCGCTGGCATCAACGCGCGACGGCGCTTGCCCGGCGCACCTACGAGCTCGTGTCGTTCCTCCACGATGTACGCGGCGTGCGGCGGGTCGAGGCGCGCTTTACGGGCAGCGTCGCTTATCACGATTCGTGCTCCGGTCTGCGCGAACTTGGCATCAAGCAGCAACCGCGCACGTTGCTCGGCAGCGTCGAGGGCGTGAAAATCGCCGAACTCGCCGACGCCGAAGTGTGTTGCGGCTTCGGCGGCACGTTCTGCGTCAAGTATCCCGAGATCTCCGACAAGATGGTGAGCGCCAAGACCGCCGATATCGTGCGTACCGGCGCCGACGCGCTGCTCGCCGGCGATCTGGGCTGTCTGATGAACATGGCGGGAAAACTCAAGCGCGACGGCCACGAGATCGCCGTCCGCCACGTCGCCGAAGTGCTCGCCGGGATGACCGAAGCGCCGCCGATCGGCGAATCGGGGCGGAAGGAGCGTTGAGCGCGATGCGATCGACGAGCCACGCCTTCAAGGATAACGCGCATCGGGCGCTCGACGACCAGGTGCTGCAGCGGGCGATGGGAATCATGAAGACCGGGTTCCTCGACAAGCGCCTGCAGGCGATCGAGGGGCTTCCGGAATTCGACGCCTTGCGCGACGCGGCGCGCGAGATCAAGAACCACACGCTGGCTCATCTCGATTGGTATCTCGAACGCTATGAAACCAAGGTGAAGGAAGCGGGCGGCGAAGTTCACTGGGCGCGCACGCCGGCCGAGGCTTGCGCCATCGTGCTCGAAATCTGCGAGCGGCTCGGCGCGCGCACTGCCGCCAAGGGCAAGACGATGATCGCCGAGGAGATCGGCCTCAACGAGTACCTCGCCGAGAACGGCGTCGCGCCGGTCGAGACCGACCTTGGCGAATACATCATCCAGATCCGCAACGAACCGCCCTCGCACATCATCGCCCCGGCGATCCATCTGACCAAGGAAGCGGTCGCCGACAGCTTTCGCGCCACGCACACCGCCATGGATCCGGCGCGCTCGCTGGCCGAGCCGCGCGATCTCGTCGACGAGGCGCGCCAGGTCTTGCGCGAAAAATTCTTCGCCGCCGATGTCGGAATCACCGGCGCCAATTTCCTCATCGCCGAGACCGGTTCGTCGGTGATCGTCACCAACGAAGGCAATGGCGACCTGACGCAACTCCTGCCGCGGGCGCATATCGTGTTGGCCAGCCTCGAAAAGGTGGTGCCGACGCTGGAGGACGCGGCGACCATCTTGCGCGTACTGGCCCGCTCGGCGACCGGGCAGGACATGTCGGCCTACACCACGTTCTCGACCGGACCGCGGCGCGCGGACGATCTCGACGGTCCGGCGGAATATCACGTTGTCTTGCTCGACAACGGCCGTAGCGCGCTCCTCGGCTCCGAGTTCCGCGAGATTCTGCGTTGCATCCGTTGCGGGGCATGCATGAATCACTGCCCGGTCTACGCGGCGGTGGGCGGACACGCCTATGGCTGGGTCTATCCCGGTCCGATGGGCGCCGTGCTGACGCCCAGCCTCATCGGCATCGAGAACGCCCGCGACCTGCCCAACGCCTCGACGTTCTGCGGCCGGTGCGAAAGCGTATGTCCGATGCGCATCCCGCTGCCCAAACTCATGCGGCGCTATCGCGAACTGGATTACGAGCGCAAGCTCGCGCCGCGCGCGATGCGCTGGGGCATCGGCGTGTGGGCGTACTTCGCCAAGCGACCGCCGCTCTATCATTTCATCGCCGCGGTCGCAGCGCAGGTGCTCGGACTCCTCGGCCGCCGCCACGGCAGCTTCTACAATTTACCGCTGGCGTCGGGCTGGACGGCGACGCGCGAATTTCCGGCGCCGGAGGGACGCACGTTCCAGGAACTCTGGTTCAAGCGAAATCGCGCGCCGAAAACGCGAGCGACCCGATGAGCGAGGCGCGCGCGCAAATACTCGGCGGCGTGCGGCGCTCGCTCGCCCGCGATGCGCTGGCGCCGGAGCACGCGGCGACGCTCGAGACGCGGCTTCGCGGCCACGCGGCCAATCTTGTGCCTGCGCGCGCCGCGGGCTTGGAACCGCGCCGGCTGGTCGAGCTGTTCGAAGCGCAGGCGAGCAAGATCCTGGCAAGCGTCGTGCGCGTCGCTTCTTTGGACGCCGTTCCTGACGCCGTCGCCGAGTACCTCGCCGGGCGCAACCTGGAATCGGAACTGACCATGGCGCCCGACCCGCTGCTCGATGGCGCGCCGTGGGCCAAACGCCCGCTAATCAAGATCCGTCGCGGCGCCGCCGACGGAAAGGAGCCGACCGGCCTATCGGCGGCTTTCGCCGCCATCGCCGAAACCGGGACGCTGATGCTGGTGTCGGGAAAGAACAGCCCGTCGGCGCTCAACTTCCTCCCCGACACGCATATCGTCGTGCTGCCAATTGCGCGGATGGTCGGGCCGATGGAAGCGGCATGGGACCGACTGCGCCAGGCGTTCGCGCCGCAGGGCGACGATATCGGCGGCGCATCGATGCCGCGAACGATCAATTTCATCACCGGGCCGTCGCGGACCGGTGATATCGAACAGAAGATCGAAATGGGCGCTCACGGACCGCGGCGGCTGCACATCATCGTCGTCGAGGATGAAGCGCTCCGGTAAACCGCCGCCGCGAACCCCGCATCCGACCGCCGACGAGGTCGCGTTGTTCCGCGCCGCGCTGAAGGACGCCAAGCCGCTGCGCCGCCGCGCGCCGCCGCCGGCGACGCTGCGGCCGATCATCCGATTCGTCCCGAGGTCGCCGAACGCCCGGCGGAGCGTCGGGGGGCGCGGCCGCAC
The DNA here is from genome assembly GCA_035457725.1 of Alphaproteobacteria bacterium. Classification (GTDB taxonomy): domain Bacteria; phylum Pseudomonadota; class Alphaproteobacteria; order CACIAM-22H2; family CACIAM-22H2; genus DATFES01. The sequence continues at coordinate 23,566 of DATIBC010000112.1, forward strand.
AAGAATCGTGGCGCCGCCGTGGCGCCCAATCCCGGCATCGATCGCCGTACCGAGGAGCGACTGCGTCACGGCGCGATCGCGATCGACCTTAGGCTCGACCTCCATGGCTTGAACGAGGAGATGGCGCATCGCGCGCTCGATCGTTTCGTGCGCGACGCCTGGGAGGCGGGGCAACGGATGCTGCTGGTGATCACCGGCAAAGGCACCGTCGCCGAAGGTGGCGGCGTGCTGCGGCGCAATCTGCCGCGCTGGCTGGCGCAAGGGGAGAACGCCCCGCGCGTGCTGAAGATCGTTCCCGCACAGCCGCGCCATGGCGGTGGCGGGGCGTATTACGTCTTGCTGCGCCGCCGGCGCGAGCGATGACGCCGTTCGGCGCCAGGATTCGCGCCTTGCGCGCGGCGCGCGGCATTTCGCTGAAACGCATGGCCGCCGATCTCGAGCTCTCGCAGGCCTATCTTTCGGCCCTCGAGCACGGCCAGCGCGGCCGGCCGACGCCGGCCCTGGTGATCCAGATTTGCGAATACTTTCATCTCATCTGGGACGACTACGAAGAAATGCATCGCTTGGCGCGTCTGTCCCACCCGCGCGCCATCGTCGACACCCGGGGCCTGTCGCCGGCGGCGACCGAGCTCGCCAATCTGCTCGCCGATCGCGTCGCCGATCTCGACGATGCGACACTCGCGGCGCTGGCCGACAAGATCAAGGCGTCGCCGCCGAGCAGCCGGCGGAAGCTCCGGCGCGGGCGCCTTTCAATTGCTTCCGGGCGGCCGCGCAAGCCCGCCTGACCTTCGCCGGCGTGTGCCGGCTCACTTCATGGCGAAATTGTACGCCGAGGCGCCCTTGACCTGTTCGTCGACGACCAGGCGATGGTGGAGCGGCGGAAACGCGCGCTGGCGGCAATCCATGCGCTCGCAAAGACGGCAGCCGACGCCGATCTCGGTGACAGCGTCGAGCCGCTCGAGGTCGTAGCCATCGGCATAGACGAGCTCGCGGGCGTGGGCGATGTCGCAACCGATGCCGAGCGCCAGCAGGGTATGCGGCTCCTTGAATCCGGCGCTCTCCTTGGTCAGTGTGCGGGCAATGGAGAAGAACGTCGTGCCGTCGGGAAGCCGCGCGATCTGCGTGCGAATCAGGCCCGGCGTGGTGAACGACTCGTGCACGTTCCAGCGCGGGCATGAACCGCCGAAGCGCGAGAAGTGGAATCCGGAGGCCGAGAACCGCTTCGACAGATTGCCGGCGATGTCGACGCGAACGAGGTAGAACGGCACGCCCTTGGCGCCATGACGTTGCAGCGTCGACAAGCGGTGGCAGGCCTGCTCGAACGATACGCCGAAGCGATGGGTGAGCAGGTCGACATCATAGCGCACCGCCTTCGCCGCCTCGAGGAATCCGGCATAGGGCATCAACACCGCGCCGGCGAAGTAATTGGCGAGGCCGACGCGGACCAGCGTCTCGCTTTCCGGCGTCGATAGCTTGGCTTCGCCGATCAACCGGTCGATCGCCGGCCGCGCGCCGAGGAGAGCGATCTGATAGGCGATCTGGAAATTGCCGCTGGGGCGCGCCAGCATCTCGGAAAGCAACAGTCGGCGCGACTTGGGCTCGTAGCGACGCAACGCACCGGCCATCGCCTCGCGCGGTGCGACCTCGACGCTCACCGCGCGCGCGCGCGACAGGTATTCGACCAAGCCGCGCCGCAGGTCCTGCCGATCGAGCTTGGCGTCCCTCCACAGGGCCTCGGCGGCGTCTTCGAGTGTCGGGAAGTGGTTGACCCGGTCGGCAAAAAAATCGCGCGCCTCCTCGTTGGGCAAGGCGATCCGCCGCGTGCCGCCCGAAGGCAGTCCGAGCACCATCGCTTGCGCATCCTCGCGCGCCGTGCGATAGGCGCGATAGAGCTCGAGGAAGGTCTTGGCCGCCGCGGGCGACGCGGCAACTATGTCGCGCACCTCTTCGGGCGCGACGCCCGTCGCACCGAGCGTCGTGTCGGCCAAGATCTCGCGCAGACCGAACTCCAGTCGGCGCTCGATATCGTCGGACAGTTGCTGCAGGTCGACGTCGAACGTCTTGCCGAGCTTGAGCAGCAGCGACACGGTGACCGATCGCTCGTCGTGCTCGATCAAATTGAGATAGCTCGCCGAAATGCCGAGCTGCTCGGCCATTTGGCTCTGGGTCAGCCCCCTGCTCTGGCGCAGCCGCCGTATCTTGTTTCCCAACAACGCTTTTTTGGCCATCCGCAACCCCCGTCGCCGCGACCGTGTCGATTTACAGACTTTACAATAATCGCCATAAAAGGGAAAATCGACCGACAACTTTGCTAATTTTATTATCACATCGCATTTGCGTTTCGCATGTGCAGTGTCAATTATTTACCAGAAGCGGGCTACGCCCGAATGCTGATTGCCTGGAGGTCGAATCCAATGAGCGACGCCAATCCTGACTGGGATGCGACGCGGTTTCGCGGCATCAAACGTGATTTCACGGCTGAGGACGCAAGGCGGCTTGCCGGGTCGTTGACGATTCAGCACACGCTCGCCGATCGGGGCGCGCGCCGGCTGTGGCATCTGCTGCAAAGCGAGCCTTACGTGCCGACGCTGGGGGCGCTCACCGGCAATCAGGCGGTGCAACAGGTCAAGGCGGGGCTGAAAGCGATCTACTTGTCAGGTTGGCAGGTCGCCGCCGACGCCAACCTCGCCGGGCAGATGTATCCCGACCAGAGCCTCTATCCGGCGAACTCCGTGCCGGAGGTCGTACGGCGTATCAACCGCGCGCTGCAGCGCGCCGATCAAATCCAGACGCTGGAAGGGCGCGGCGACACGCATTGGTTTGCGCCGATCGTCGCCGATGCCGAAGCCGGGTTCGGCGGTCCGCTCAACGCCTACGAGTTGATGAAGGCGATGATCGAAGCCGGCGCGGCAGGCGTCCACTTCGAGGACCAGCTCGCCTCCGAAAAGAAATGCGGCCATCTCGGCGGCAAGGTGCTGGTGCCGATCTCGCAGTTCGTGCGTACGCTCAATGCAGCGCGGCTGGCCGCCGACGTCGAAGCCGTGCCGACGGTGCTGCTGGCGCGCACCGACGCCGACTCGGCGCAGCTTCTTACTTCCGACATCGATCCGCGCGACCATCGTTTCCTGACCGGCGAGCGGACCGCCGAAGGCTTCTTCCGCATCAAGCCCGACGTCGGCAAGGATTACGCCATCGCCCGCGGCCTCGCCTACGCCGAATACGCTGATCTCATCTGGTGGGAGACCTCGGAGCCCAACCTCGCCGACGCGCAGCGTTTCGCCGAGGCAATCCACCATCACTTTCCGGGCAAACTGCTCGCCTACAATTGCTCGCCCTCGTTCAATTGGCGCAAGAAACTGCCGGCTCAGGCGATCGGCGAGTTTCAGGCGCGCATCGGCGCGATGGGCTACAAGTACCAGTTCGTGACCCTCGCCGGCTTTCACTCGCTCAATCACGGCATGTTCCAGCTCGCGCACGGCTATGCGCGGCGCGGCATGGCAGCGTATTCGGAACTGCAGGAGGCCGAGTTCGCCGCCGAGCGCGACGGGTACACGGCGACCAAACACCAGCGCGAGGTCGGCACCGGCTATTTCGACGCCGTCGCGATGGCGATCTCGGCCGGCAAGGCGTCGACGACCGCGATGGCCGGATCGACCGAACATGATCAATTTCACGACAAGCCGGCGGCGGCGGCGGCGGACTGAACGATGCCTGGAAACGCGACGATCCTTTTCGGCTCGCTCTCCGAACCAAGAGACCGGCACCTTCCTCCCAAGCCGGTTTCCACTTGATCCCCTCACCCCTGACGTACCGCCGACGTCAGTCTCGCCCCGCCTAAGGGCAGCGCCCCATTGGGACGCGTGGGTGAGGGGTCCTTCTTCGCCCGCCGCCTCGTCGCCATCAGGCGGCGAACGAAGCGGCCTCGTCGAGCCGGACAAGCCGCCAGCCGGCGCCGCGCTGATTCTCCAGCGTGTGGCCGACGGTTTCGAGCTTCCATCGCACGCGCGCCACGAGAGCGACGATGGTCCGCCGCCACGCTTCGGGCCAGCGCTCCTGCCATAGCCTGCCGGCAATATCCTCGCGTGTGACGAACCGTGTCGCACGGTCCAGCAGCAAACGCACGATGGCGGCTTCCTGCGGCGGCAGCGGGCGGTCGCCGACGCGGCCGTGCGCGACGCTGGCGAACGGATCTCCCTCCCGCTCGTCCAGCGCAGTGAGACGGTATCCGCGCCGCGGCACGGTGACGATGCGAAAGCGCGAGCCGGCGAGGCGTTTGCGAATCCGGCAGATCTGCGTTTTGACGATCTCCATGGCAGCGAGTGGGCCGCCGGTTTCATCCGTTCCCCACACGCTGTCGATCAGAGCTTGCACGCTGACCGGAGCGCCATCGGCGCGTTTCAGCATGATGTAGATCTTGGCCGGTTGCGGCGGCCACTCGCGAAGATCGGGCTCTTGATGCGAACCCGACCTGCACGAGGGTGGGGTGGTTGGCGACGGGGCGTTTTGGGCGCGCCTTGTGCGTGTCGCCGGCATGTCGTTTGCGTCGAGATGGCGGCGGCGTGCGTGCGTGGAAACGGGAGAGACGATGGACATAATTCGCTCGCTTGCGGCACCGCCTCAGTGGTCCCAGAAGGTTGTTGCCGGGGGGGCCGTTATCCCGGTGACGCCCGTTCGCCGTTGGCTCGGCGGCATAAGATCGAGCGGTGCGAATCGACCGATTCGCATGACCTCGCTCAGTACTGACGATTTATGGCGTCAATTTGGCGCGCGCGGCGCGCCATTCGGAATCACGCCCGCAAACACTACGGTTTTACCGCCAGGCGCGGGAAGAAATGCGCGCCCGCGCTGACGCGCGAATTCAAGATTCGCCGCCCCTTCGTGCGATGCGCAAGAGCAGCAGGAGAACGATGGCGCCGATGACCGAGGCGATAAACCCCGCCGGCTGCCCGTATCCATAAAGCCCAGCCGCTTGGCCGACGAACTGGGCGAGGAACGCCCCGGCGATGCCAACCACGGTGGTCACGATCATGCCCAGCGAGTCCTTGCCGGGCAGCACGAAACGGGCGATGAGCCCGACCACGAAGCCAATGACGATCACGCCGATGATCCACATTGCTTGCCTCGCAATTAATGCGTCTTCGGCGCGACAGGCGCCGAATCGGTCCGGGCTATTCTAGCAGATCGTGCAGGCTGGCGATCGGCTCGGCCTTGTCTTGCGCCAGTCGCACCGTCTGGGTCTTCAACGGCGAGGCGTGGGTGAAGACCTGGATCGAAAGCACCATATCGACGGTCATGCCGTCGCTCGACAGCGGCATCATCAGGCGTTGCGTCCACATTTCGACGTCGCGATGGCTGCCGTAACGGGTGGTCGAATAGATCGGCCGTTTCTTGGTTACGATGTCGCGATAGAGACCAATGATGAAGGCGCGATACTTGGGATCGCTCATCACCTCGTCGACGAAGCGACCAGTCGGGTCCATGCCGAACGCATCGGCCACGGCGGTGCCGAAGAGGCGATAGCGGAAGCGCCGGCCGCCGTCGACGACGTCGGTCAGCATCAGATAGGGCAGCTCCGATCGCAACTCGCCCGGATCGACATCGACGCGGGCCGGCATGGCGCGCGCGCCGCGCTTGGCCTGCCAATAGTCGTAGACCCGGTGGAGCCGGTGATCGCAGTGCTCGAAGGGAATCGTTCGGGACATCGTCGGGAGTCGGAATTTCCGGAAGCGGAGCATTGCTACCTATACGGCGCCACCCGTCCAAGTGGATTATGCCGAGGCCGTCGTTAACGAAATGTCTGCAGCGCGGCAAGAGGCGGATACCGCGAACGAGCGGCGATGCACGCCTCGGTTAAAGAATGAACTTGCTGAGATCGACGTTCGTGGCCAAGCCGCCGACCTTGTCGTGCACGTAGGCGGCATCGATCGCCAGTGTCGTGCCGGCGCGGTCGGAAGCGGCGAAACTGATCTCCTCGAGAAGGCGTTCGAGCACGGTGTGCAGTCGGCGCGCGCCGATATTCTCGACGCTGCGGTTGACGGCGGCGGCGATGTCGGCGACCGCGGCGATGGCGTCGTCGCTGAAATCGAGCGTGACGTCCTCGGTCTTCAGCAGCGCCTTGTACTGCTTGATCAGGCTCGCCTCGGGCTCGGTCAGGATGCGCACGAAATCGTCGCGGTCGAGCGCCTTGAGCTCGACGCGGATCGGCAACCGGCCCTGCAGCTCGGGCAGGAGATCGGATGGCTTGGCGAGATGGAAGGCGCCCGAGGCGATGAACAGGATGTGGTCGGTCTTGACCGCGCCATGCTTGGTGGCGACCGTGGTGCCCTCGATCAACGGCAGCAGGTCGCGCTGCACGCCCTCACGGCTGACGTCGGCGCCGATGCGCTCGCCGCGCGCGCAGATCTTGTCGATTTCGTCGATGAAGACGATGCCGTTCTGCTCCACCGCCTGTTTTGCCTCGGCGACGACCTTGTCCTGGTCGAGCAGCCTGTCGCTTTCCTCGGCGATCAACACTTCGTAGCTCTCGGCGACCGTCATCTTACGCGGCTTCTGGCGCAGGCCGCCAAACGCTTTGCCGAGCATGTCGGAGATGTTCAGCATTCCCATCTGCGCCCCCGGCATGCCGGGAATGTCGATCGTCGGCAGCTGCAGGCCGCTCGAATCGTTCACCTGCACCTCGATGACGCGATCGCCCAACTGGCCCTCGCGCAGCATCCGGCGGAACTTGGCGCGGGTGTCGGCCGAGGCGTTGTCGCCGACCAGCGCGTCGAGCACGCGCTCCTCGGCGGCGAGTTCGGCTTTGGCGGTGACTTCCTTGCGCAGCCGCTCGCGGGCGATGGCGATCGCCGCCTCGAGCAGGTCGCGCACGATCTGCTCGACGTCGCGGCCAACGTAACCCACCTCGGTGAACTTCGTCGCCTCGACCTTGAGGAACGGCGCCTGGGCCAGCCGCGCCAAGCGGCGGGCGATCTCGGTCTTGCCGACGCCGGTTGGGCCGATCATCAGGATGTTCTTCGGCAGCACCTCCTCGCGTAACGCCTCGGGCAGTTGCTGGCGGCGCCAGCGGTTGCGCAGCGCCACCGCGACGGCGCGCTTGGCGGCGGTCTGGCCGACGATGTAACGGTCGAGCTCGGAGACGATTTCGCGCGGGCTGAACGAGGTCATTCGACGATTCGCGGAGGACTCGTTAGAGGCTTTCGATCAAGATTTTGTCGTTGGTGTAAACGCAAATATCGGCGGCGATCTTCATCGCCCGCTCGGCGACCGCGCGGGCGTCAAGCCCGTCGACGGCGACCAGCGCGCGCGCCGCAGCCAGCGCGTACGCCCCACCCGAGCCGATGCCGATCAAGCCGTCTTCCGGCTCGAGCACATCGCCGGTGCCGGTCAGCACGAGCGAGACGCTCTTGTCGACCACCGCCATCATCGCTTCGAGTCGGCGCAAATAGCGATCGGTGCGCCAATCCTTCGCCAGCTCGACGCAAGCCCGCGCCAGTTGGCCGGGATGCTTCTCGAGTTTCGCCTCGAGCCGCTCGAACAGCGCGAAGGCGTCCGCCGTGGCGCCGGCAAAACCGGCGATGACCTCGTGGCCCTGCTCGGAACCGAGACGGCGCAGCTTGCGCGCGTTCGACTTGATCACCGTCTGGCCGAAGCTCACCTGGCCGTCGCCAGCGACGACCACTTGGCCGGCCTTGCGCACGGAAAGAATCGTCGTGCCGTGCCACACGGCGGGAGAGGACGGGTCGTGCATCGTGGTCGGGGAGGACATGAGCGAAGACCCCTAGCACTTAGGCGCGATCGGCCCGGCGATCAAGTCGCCGGCGCTCGCGGCGCTTTCCGGAGTGGCGGGCGAAGCGGGGCTTTGCTACAACCCGCCTGCCGCCAGGGCCCCAGCGGCGGCATTGCTCGCGAAGGCCGCTTGCTCATGCCCAAGCCATCGAAAACCAACCTCCGGCGCGCTTCGACCATCGTCGAGGCGCCGGTTCGCGTCGCCACGGTCGAGCGGCGGACCAAGGAGACGCATATCAGGGCGACGGTCAATCTCGACGGCGGCGGCGTTTACGACGTCAAAACCGGCATCGGCTTCCTCGATCACATGCTGGAGCAGCTTTCGCGCCACAGCCTGATCGACCTGGCGCTGGCGGCAAAGGGCGATCTGCACATCGACTATCACCACACCACCGAGGACACCGGATACGTCGTCGGCGAGGCGATCAGCAAGGCGCTCGGATCGCGGGCCGGCATCATGCGCTACGGCGAAGCGATGATTCCGATGGACGAGACGCTGACCCGCGTGGCGCTCGACGCCTCGAACCGTCCCTATCTCGTATGGAAGGTCAATTTCTCGCGCCCGAAGCTGGGAGAGATGGACACCGAACTGTTCCAGGAATGGTTCAAGGCGTTCGCACAGTCGGCCGGCGTCACGCTCCACGTCGAGACGGTCTACGGCGAGAACAACCACCACATCATCGAATCGGCATACAAAGGCTTGGCCCGCGCGTTGCGCCAGGCGGTGGCGCGCGACCCGCGCAAGGCCGACGCGGTGCCTTCGACCAAGGGCGTGCTCGGCGGCACGCTCGAGGCATGAGGCCGCCGACGATGACGCGCACGCGAATTTTCACCGTTCATGCGCCGCCCGAACCCTGGCCGCGCATCGAGGAGACGGTGTTCGTCAAGGAGGGCTTCGCGTGGCCGGCTTTCCTGCTGACCGCGATTTGGGCGGCATGGCACCGCCTTTGGCTGGCCGCGGCCATCTTCCTTGCCGGCGGTCTGGCGATCGCACTCGCCGCCATTGCGCTCGAATTGCCCGAAGCGCTCGAATACGCGTTGCACGGCGGGTGGCTGTTGTGGATCGGTTTTTCGGCCAACGATTGGCGCCGCCGCAAGCTGGCCCGACGCGGCTACGCCTTCGCGGACGTCGTCGCGGCGCCCGACGCGATCGAGGCGGAGCATCGATATTTCTCGCGTCATCACGATCGCACGCTCGCCCTCGCGCCCTAAGACCGCCCGATGCGCACGGTGATCGTCGATTACGGATCGGGCAATCTCCGATCGGCCGCCAAGGCGTTCGAGCGCGCGCTCCGCGAGCGCGATATCGCCGGCGAAATACGCGTCAGCGCCGATCCGCGCGAGGCGGCGGCCGCCGACCGCATCGTCTTGCCAGGCGTCGGCGCGTTCGCCGCCTGCATGAACGGCCTCGCCGCGCTATCCGGAATGATCGAGGCGCTGACCCGCTCCGTGCGCGAACGTGGGCGGCCGTTGCTCGGCATCTGCGTCGGCATGCAGCTTCTTGCCGAACGCGGCCACGAACATGGATTGCACCGCGGGCTCGGCTGGATCGCCGGCGAGGTGAGACGTATTGCGCCACCTGACCCGACGTTCAAGGTCCCGCATATGGGCTGGAACGACCTGACGCCGCGCCGCGCGCACAAGCTCCTCGACAAGATTGCCGCTGGGGCCCAATCCTACTTCGTGCACAGCTACCATTTTTCGCCTTCCGATCGCTCGGACGTCGTGGCGACCACCGATTATGGCGGCGAGCTGGTGGCGATCGTCGGGCGCGATAATGTCGCGGGCACGCAATTTCATCCCGAGAAAAGCCAGGAGACCGGCCTGCGACTGATCGCCAATTTCCTGACATGGCGCCCATGAGCGGACAAGACCGCCGCATGTCGTTGCGCTCGTCGAAGCATGGCGAGCGCGTTCCTCGACAAGCTCGGGACAAAGACGCACGACGATGATCCTGTTCCCCGCCATCGACCTCAAGGACGGCGCGTGCGTACGCCTGCTGCGGGGCGACATGAGCTCGGCGACGCGCTTCAACGACGATCCCGCCGACCAGGCGCGCCGCTTCGTCGCGGCCGGGTGCCGATGGCTCCACGTGGTCGATCTCGACGGCGCGATGGCCGGCCGCCCGGTGAACGAGAAGGCGGTCCGCGCGATCATCGACGCCGCCGGCGTCGAGGTGCAGATCGGCGGCGGAATCCGCGATCTGTCGGCCATATCCGCGTGGCTCGAAGCGGGCGCGACGCGCTGCATCCTCGGCACGGCCGCGCTCAAAGACCCCGAATTGGTCAAGTCGGCGTGCAAGCTTCATCCCGGTCGCGTCGTCGTCGGCATCGATGCGCGCGGCGGCCTCGTCGCGGTCGAGGGTTGGTCCGAAACCTCGAGCGTCAAGGCGCTCGATCTGGCGCTCAAGTTCGAGGACGCCGGCGTGGCGGCGATCGTTTACACCGACATCGGCCGCGACGGCGTGATGGCCGGGCCCAACATCGAGGCGACGGTCGATCTCGCCTTTCATTTGACGACTCCGGTGATCGCCTCGGGCGGCGTGTCATCGCTGGCCGATCTCGAGGCGTTGAAGCAGCACGAAAGCGCCGGTATCGTCGGAGTCATTTGCGGGCGCGCGATCTACGACGGCGCGATCGATCTCAAGGCGGCGCTGGCGGTGCTACAGTCGTGATCCACCAACATGCCAAGCCGTCGCGATATGCGATCGACCTCACCCTGAGCGTGTCGAAGGGTAAGGTCGTCGTCCGCCTGCTTCGACCGGCTCAGCATGAGGATGTGAAACGTGTCAGATCTCGGCGGCCCGCGGTGCGGGCGTTCCACGACGATCGAATGACATGCTGAAGCTCCGCGTCATCCCCTGTCTCGACGTCAAGGATGGGCGCGTCGTCAAGGGCGTCAACTTCGTCAATCTGGTCGACGCTGGCGACCCGGTCGAACAGGCGCGGCTGTATGATCGCGAGGGCGCCGACGAGCTGTGTTTCCTCGACATCACGGCAAGCCACGAGAACCGCGACACGCTGTTCGACGTCGTGGCGCGGACCGCCGAAGAGTGTTTCATGCCGCTCACCGTCGGCGGCGGCGTGCGCAAGCTCGACGACATCAGCAAGCTGCTGCTGGCCGGCGCCGACAAGGTGTCGATCAACACCGAGGCGGTGCGGCGGCCCGAGTTCGTCGGCGAGGCGGCGGAGAAATTCGGCAGCCAGTGCATCACCGTGGCGATCGACGCCAAACGCATCGCCGGCGGCGGCTTCGAAGTCTTCACCCATGGCGGCCGCAATCCGACGGGACTTGACGCCGTCGAATGGGCGCGACGCATGGCGGCACACGGATGCGGCGAGATCCTGCTGACGTCGATGGATCGCGACGGCACCAAAGCGGGCTACGATTTGGCGCTGACGCGCGCCATCGCCGATGCCGTCGGCGTGCCGGTGATCGCCTCAGGCGGCGTGGGCGCGCTCGAGCATTTCGTCGCGGGCGTGCGCGAGGGCCACGCCTCGGCGCTCCTCGCCGCCTCGGTGTTCCATTTCGGGCAGTTCTCGATCGCGGCGGTGAAGCAAAGCCTCGCCGCCGCCGGCATCCCGGTTCGCGCGACGCGCGGGATGGTCAAAAGCGGTTGACGGCGGCGGCCGGCTCGCTGTGTAAAGAACGAAGCGCATCGCGCACGCCCGCGCCGGTCGCCATTGACGCGAAGCGGAGCGGGGGGAGGAGCACATGAACGAACAGGCCGCGGCCGGTCACATCCTCGATCGGCTCTACACAGTGATCGAAAGCCGGCGCGCCGCCGATCCCGCCGTCTCGCACACCGCCAAGCTGTTCCAGAAAGGCACGCGCAAGATCGCGCAGAAGGTCGGCGAGGAAGCGGTCGAGGCGGTGATCGAGGCGGTGCGCGGCAAACGCGAGCGCCTGATCAGCGAGTGCGCCGATCTCATGTATCACCTGCTGGTGCTGTGGGCCGATGCCCGCATCCATCCCAACGAGGTGTGGGCCGAACTGGCACGCCGCGAGGGCGTCTCGGGCCTCAACGAAAAGCTGGCCCGCGAGGACGAGTGACCATGCACCGATCATCTTGGGAGCACGTATGAGCTACGACGCCAATAACATCTTCGCCCGCATCCTGCGCGGCGAGATCCCGTGCAAGAAAGTCTACGAGGACGCTCACGTGCTGGCCTTCCACGACATCCGGCCGCAGGCCCCGGTGCATGTGCTCGTCATTCCCAAGGGCGCCTACGTGTCGATGGACGATTTCCACGCCAAGGCGAGCGACGCCGAGGTGGCGGCGCTGACGCGAGCCATCGGCAAAGTGGCCGCGGCGACCGAGGTGGAGGCGAGCGGCTACCGCATCATCGCCAATTGCGGCGCCAACGGGCATCAAGAAGTGCCGCATCTTCATTTTCACGTGCTTGGCGGCCGGCCGTTGGGCCGCATGGTCCAGCGCGCGGAGTAGCGCGCCAACCGGCGGTCGGTCTAAAGCCGCCGTGCGCGCACCGCCTAGGCGCGCGCCTTCAAGTCGATGCTGCCGTCCCGCGATTCGGGCAAGCGCGCCCGCAGCCGCCCGCACAGCTTGGCGCGCGTATCGTCGGCAAGCGACGCGCAGTAGGCGGGCGCCGGCCCCCGGCCGCCAAGGGACGGCGTCCAATCGTCGTCGAAATTGCGGAACACGGTCGGCACGTCGATCGCACGCGTCGCGATACCGCCGAACGCACCATTAGTTTCGAACAATCGGTCGAGCGCCTCGGCCCGGCAAATCGGGAAGCGGCGGCCTTCGTCGAGCTTGGCGGCGCGCGGATCGACGGCGGCCGCGACGTCCCAGAAGTACCGCATCATCTCCATCCCGCCGGCATGGTCCCACACATAGACCGCGACTGTTCCGCCGCGCCGAGCCACGCCAGAAACTGCGGCGCCACCCGCCGGCTCCACCGCCCGACATAGGTTTCATAAGGGTCGCCGCTCTCCCAGCGATCATGGGCGTTATTCTCGTGCATCGAACACGACCCTCGGTCCCAGGCGACGGACTGCCATACTATGCCGCGAACGCCACTGCCATGCGGTAGAATTGCCCGTGGCTAATCTGCCCCAGGGGTTCCGACCCTATCCGACACAACCGCCTATTGGGAGGCGAAACCAATGAACGACGAACAAACGAACGATTTCCCTGCGAAGACTTGCTGTCACGGCCATGACGCTAAGCCCGGCGACGCGCCACGATCGCCCGAACGCCGCGGATTTCTCAAGGCCGCCAGCCTCGGCGTCGGCGCGCTTGGCGCGGCCGCGGCCGTGCCGCACGAGCTTGCCCTTGTCGCCGAAGCGCAAGGCGCGCAGCTCGCCCAAGCTCAGACCCCGGCCGGCGAGACGCCGATTGGCGCCAAATGGTGGCCGTCGCGCTGGGGTCCCGACGACCAGGCCGGCGCCTCGAACCTGATGACCCCGGAACGAGTCCTCGCCGCCGCCCGGCTCATCAAGACGGGAAAAGTCTATGAGATCGGCCGCGTTTACGAATCCGGGATGCCGCTGTTCGGCGAGCGCGTCTTCGCGCTGCGCATCCCGGGGGCCCCCACCGGCGGCGTGTTCGGCAAAAACCAAATCGTCTGGCACGATGAATACCTGTCGACCGAAATCGGCCAGGTCGGCACGCAATTCGATGGCCTCGCCCATATCGGCGTCGCGATCAAAGGCGCCGGAAATCATGACGAGATGCGATTCTACAACGGCTTTGCCGAGACCGATATCGCCGGGCCATATGGAATGAAGAAGCTCGGCATCGAGAACGTGAAGCCGATCTTCACCCGCGGCGTCCTGCTCGATATCCAGGGCCTGCGCGGGCGTATGCTCAATGGCGGCGAGGAGGTCGGCGTCGCCGATCTGACCGGAGCGCTTCAGCGCCAAGGGCTGCCCGCCAGCGCCATCGGCGAAGGCGACGCCGTGTTCATCCACACCGGCTGGGGCGCGCTGTGGATGAAAGACAACGCCAAGTACAACAGCGGCGAACCGGGCATCGGACTCGCCGCCGCGCGCTGGCTCGCCGAGCGCCGAGTGGTCGTCGTCGGCGCCGACACGTGGGGCGTCGAGGCGGTCCCGAACCCCGACCCCGATCTCGCGTTTCCGGCCCACCAGGAGCTGATCACCCGGAACGGAATTTTCCTGCACGAGAATCTCGACCTGGGAGGACTTGCCGCCGACCGGGTCAACGAGTTCGTCTACGTCATGACTCCGTTACGCATCAAGGGCGCGACCGGCTCGCCCGGACGGCCGATCGCGATCGTTTGAGGCGGCGAGCGGGGCGTGCGTCCGATGCCCGGCCGCGCGCCCCGTTCTATCGTCCGAAGCGGTCCTCAATCTCCGCCCAATCCTTGAAGCGGGTGATCTGCTTGAACTCCTCGAAACTCACGCTGCCGCCGGCGAAGCTCAGCCGGTCGGCGCGCAGATCGGCCAGCGCCTCGTGCATGGTGCGCGCGATTCGCATGATGAGCGTGATGCCGTGCACCACCATCGCGTAGCCCATTTCGTGGAGCTCCCGGTTGGATAGGATGGGCGTCTTGCCGCCGTCGAGCATGTTGCAGAACTGCGGCACGTCGAATGCCTTGGCGATCGTCTCGAGCTCGGCGACGGTCTCGGGCGCCTCGACGAACAGCCCATCGGCGCCGGCCTTGATGTAGCGCTCGCCGCGCCGCAGCGCCTCGTCGAGCCCGTGCACCGCGCGTGCGTCGGTGCGGGCGATGATGAAGGTTTCGCGATCGCGCCGCGCGGCGACGGCGGCGCGGATTTTCTTCTCCATCGTCTCGGCCGGCACGACGTCCTTGCCCGCCATGTGGCCGCAGCGTTTCGGCGCCACCTGATCCTCGATGAAAATCGCCGAGGCGCCCATGTCCTCGTAGGTGCGAATCGTGCGCGTGACGTTCTTGACGTCGCCGTAGCCGTGATCAGCGTCGATCAGCACCGGCAGGCTGCTCGCCGACATGATGTCGCGGATGGCGCCCGACATTTCACCCAATCCCACCAGACCGAGATCGGGCAGGCCGAAACGCGCGCCGACCACCGGATAGCCGCCGATCACGTAGGCGGCGAAACCCGCCATCTCGATGAGACGCGCCGAAAGAGCGTCGTGTGCGCCGGGCAACACCAGCGGTTTTTCGCGCGCCAGCAGCTCACGCCAAGTCGGCTTTGCCGTCATTTCCCCGGTCTCCTGCTTGGTTTGGCGATCAAAACGCCGACGTGGTTCCGCCGTCGACCACCAGCACGTGACCGGTGACGAACGACGCCGCGTCGGAGGCGAGAAATA
This sequence comes from Alphaproteobacteria bacterium, assembly GCA_035457725.1. Lineage (GTDB taxonomy): Bacteria > Pseudomonadota > Alphaproteobacteria > CACIAM-22H2 > CACIAM-22H2 > DATFES01. The sequence continues at coordinate 38,630 of DATIBC010000112.1, forward strand.
CGACGGCGCCGGCGATCTCCTCGGGGCGCGCCCAGCGGCCAAGCATGGTGCGCGCGGCATAGACCGGGCCAATCGCCGGATCGGCGATCATCGGAGCGTTGGTCTCGGTGGCGAAAAATCCGGGCGCGATCGCGTTGGCGGTGATGGCGTGCGGACCGAGCTCGGCGGCGAGCGCCTTGGTGAGCGCGGTCAAGCCGCCCTTGGCGGCGGTGTAAACCCCGTCGTCGGGCCGGGCGATGATGCCGGCGATCGAGGTGATGTTGATGATCCGGCCCCATTTGCGCGCGATCATCGGCTTTGCCGACTCGCGAGCCAGCACCAGCGCACCGATGAGATCGGCGTCGAGCAATGCACGGATCTCCTCAAGCGTGAATGCGGCGATCGTTTTGCGGTTGCGCACGCCGACATTGTTCACCAGAACGTCGAGACGCCCGCGCTCTTCGGCGATCTCGGCCACGGCGCGCGCCGCCGCCGCGTGATCGGCGACGTCGAACGGGGCGAGCGACGCGTCGCCGCCGGCGTCCAAGATCGCCGTGCGCGCGGGCGCAAGCCGGCCGGCATCGCGGCCATTGAGCACGACATGCGCTCCTGCCCCGGCGAGCCCGCGGGCGATCGCCAAGCCCAGGCCGCGGCCCGAGCCGGTGACCAGGGCGACGCGGCCGGTAAGTGAAAAATCCGGAGCAAGCCCAGCAATCATGGAAGTTGGCGCAGAGAAACGCGGATTGTCGCCGGATGGCCGGCGATGGTTATCCATTTTCGTCGGCTCCGTCCAGCCGCGATACGCGCCTTGACGCTCCGGCGGCGCGAAGGAACAATGCCGTCACCTTGCGGAACGCCCGCGGGCGAGCGCGCCGGCGGGCGACGATATTTCTCGAAAAAGGGGAGGAAATACGACATGCGAAACGTGCTTCGCGTTGCGGCGGCGGCCGCGGCGATCGCGCTCGTCGCCGGCCCGGCATTGGCGCAAAAGGCGACGATGCGCATCAGCCATCAGGTGCCGCCGGCGCATCACCTGAGCAAGATGCTGGAGATCTTCAAGGCGGAGGCGGAGAAGGGATCGAACGGCACCGTCGAAGTGCAGATTCTCGGCGCTTCGTCGGCCTTCAAGCCGGCCGAGAACCATCCAGCGGTGGCGCGCGGCTCGATCGAAGCGGCGCTGTCGGTCAACTTCCAGTGGGGCAACACGATCCCCGAGATGAACGTCGTCGTCATTCCGTACATGTTCAGCGACCTCGAGCGGATAAAAAAGTTTCCCGGCTCGCCGGCCGCGAAGGTGCTCGAGGCCAAGCTCGAGGAGAAGGGGGTAAAGAATCTCGCCTGGTTCTACATCACACGCCAGGCGATCTACACCTCGGGCAAGAAGCCGATCGTGGCGCTCGACGATTTTAAGGGGCTCAAGATCCGCGGCTTCAACCCGCTCGCCGACGAGGCGCTCAAAGCGGTCGGCGCCGCGCCTTCCGCGATGGCTGGCGACGAGGTCTATCAGGCGTTGCAGACCGGCGTGCTCGACGCCGGCGTCACCGACGTTTCGGCCGCGTACAGCCGAAAATACTACGAGGTCCAGAAATTCGGCACGGTGACGCCCGCGCTCACCGTCTATTTCCACATGTACGTCAATCCGCAGTGGTGGAACGGCCTGAAGGCCGAGCAGCGAATGGCGCTCGAGGCGGCGGCGCGTAAGGCCGAAGCCGAAGCGATCGCGATCACCGAGAAGACGGCCGACGATGCGATCAAGCAGCTACAGGACAAGGGCATGCAGCTCAAGATCCACAACGCGCAGGAAGCCGCCGCCTGGAAGGCATCGATGCAGAAGCCGGTCCTCGACGCCTTCCTCAAGGCGGCGCCCAAGGACGGTCCGCGCCTGATCGAGGCGCTGAACAAGCTGTAATCGCGCCAATGGAAACTGCGGCGCTCCCCGCCCCGGCGAGGCTCGCGGGGGGCGCCGCGTTCCGGATCGCCTGCCGTCTGGCGCTGCCATTCTTGCCGCTGGCGAAGATTCGACCATGACGGCAGCCGTCTACCGCGCGGTTCGCTTTCTGGCCGACGCGGCATCGTGGATTGCCGCGGCAAGCGTGCTGGGCTCGCTGTTTCTGGTCGTTTACTCGGTCGGCATGCGTTACCTCGCCAATCGGCCCGAGCCGTGGGTTGACGAGCTGGTCGGCTACGTCTTAGTGGCTAGCGTCGCGTTCGCCATCGCCGAGGCGCTCAGCAAGGGCGAGCACATCTGCGTCGACATCCTGACCGAGCGATTGGGAGCGCCCGGGCAGCGCGCCGTCCACGTCGTCGGACTCCTCGCCGTCGCCCTTACCGCGGTCATCCTCATCGTCGAAGGATGGGAAATGGTCGCCTTCTCGCGTCTCGTCGGCATTCGCTCGATCGGCTATCTGTCGATCGAGATATGGATTCCACAGCTCATGGTTCCGCTAGGTGGAGTCCTGCTGCTCTTGACGGCGCTGGCCGAGCTGTTGCGCGTCGCCGCGCGCCTGCCGTCGCCGGGCGAGCGTGAGCGGCCCGACTCCCATGCGCCCGAGATCAAACGCGGCGCGCTCGATTGAGATGACCTTTTTCATCATCCTGATCGCCCTCGTGCTGGTGCTGTTCACCGGCATCCCCGTATTCACCGCGCTCACGTTGTTCGCTGCGGCGATCCTGGTCGGCGTCGAGGGCAATCTCGGCAATCTCGGCGAGATCGTTTTCGGCAAGCTCAATACGTATCTTCTCGTCGCCATTCCGCTGTTCACGCTGATGGCGCATTTCATGATCCGCGGCAAGGTGGTGGACGATCTCTACACCACCGCGCACACGCTCTTGCGCCACCTGCCTGGCGGGCTGGGCATCGCCACTGTGGCCGCGTGCACCATTTTCGCCGCCATTTCGGGTTCGAGCGTCGCCACCGCGCTCACCATCGGTTCGGCGGCGATCCCGCAGATGCTGCGCTACGGCTATACCCCGCGCACGGCATACGGCGTCGTCGGCGCCGGCGGCACGCTCGGCATTCTCATTCCACCCTCGGCGCCGATGGTGTTGTTCGGCGTCGTCTCCGACACGTCGATCGGACAGCTCTTCATGGCCGGCGTGGTCCCCGGATTGCTGGTGGCGCTTATCTTCGCCCTGTTCTGCATGTGGAGCGCGCATGGGCGGGCCGCCGAGCGCCTGCCCCGCGCCCGGCTCGGCGAGGCATTCTCCGCCGTCCGCCGCTCGATCTGGGCGTTATCGTTGCCGCCATTGATTCTCGGCGGCATGTATTTCGGTGTCTTCACGGCGACCGAGGCGGCAGGCGTCGGCGCGCTGGCGGCGCTGCTCATCGCGGTCGCCGCCTATCGCAGCCTCGGCGTCCGCGGCATATGCGAGGCGGCGCGCGACGCGGCGCGCACTTCGGCGATGCTGTTCATGATCCTCATCGGCGCGGCACTGTTCGGACACGTGCTGACCAAGCTGCGCATCCCGCAGCAGATGGTCGAATTGGTCACCACCTACGGCGTATCGCAGATCGAGTTTCTCGTCGCCGTCATGGCGCTGGTGTTCGTGCTTGGCATGTTCCTCGAGACGATTTCGATCATTCTCATCACCACGCCGGTCGTCCTGCCGGTCCTGGTCGCGCTGGACATCAACCCGGTGTGGTACGGCGTGCTGCTGACGATCAATCTCGAACTGGCATTGATTACGCCGCCAGTCGGCATGAACCTGTTCGCCATCAAGGCCATCACCAAGGCGCCGATTGGCGAAATAATCTCCGGCATCGCGCCCTATGTCGTATTGCTGGTAGCCGGCCTCGGCATGGTGATGGCCTTCCCCGAACTCGCTTTGTGGCTGCCCGGGACGATGATCGGCCGCTGAGAGCCTTGGGCGCGGCGCACCGGTCCGCCTTGCCGAGATCACGGCGGGCGAATGTCGACGCGGCCGATCGGGTAGGATTCGAAGCGACGCCCGCAGCGAAAGCGAGATAGGCCGGGTACGGAATATCACCAACCGTCACGAAGAATTGATGGCATGAGGATTATGACAGCGGCCGAAAAATTGGGAGCATATGCACCTACTTTGCTATTGCTTGGTTGTCGAGATCGCCGATGATCCTGGGAGCGGGGGGCCGATCGATTCGGTCGCGCGGTCGGTGGAGACGGGGGAATGACCTATCAGTCGATGTCCCTGATGATCGACGAGGAAGGCCGCGAGTGGCCGTGGCCGTCGCACGAATTGCTACGGCGCCTGCCGGCCGAAGGGTCGGTCGACGATCCCGCGGTGCACGCGATTCGCCAGCTCGGATTCGCCGGCGTGGCGCTGCGGCATCATGCGGCCCTTGTGCGGTTCGATCCGCGTAGCCTGTCCGCCGAGGCGCAGGTCGCGCTTTACTATCTGTTGGCGGAGACGCGGCCGCGGCAGGTCGCCTTGACCTACGCTGACGGCGATTGGCGCCACGAGATCCGGCAGGGCGGAGCGGCCTTGCGACGGATTGCTCAGCTCGTCGAGGTGGCCCGCGCCGAACGCGGGGCGCGTTTTTGCAGCCGCCGTCGACGGGCGGCCGAGCTTGGCGTCGGACGCTTCGCTCCGCTGGCCGCCCTGCTGACGTTTTGGCGGCCGGGGGTGCGCGCCGACAACATCGATGAGCTGGGCGCCCGCCTTCATGCTTTTCTTGGCGAGCGCTACTTGATCGCCCGCGACACGCTTGGGCCGATGGGCATGGTTTACGCCAAGATCGGCCGCGGTCACCGCGATGCGGACGACATGTGGCATCGCCAAGCGATCGGCGCGCCGGTCGAGTACCATCCCGATCCGCGCTTCGGCGATTGGATCCGCCGCACCTTCGAGGAAGTCGCCGACAGCGGCAAGGCGCGGATCGACGATGTCGATGCGCTGATCCACCCCGCCGGCCGCGCGCCGGTGCGGGTCCGCTATCGCCGGGTCATCGTGCCGTTCGTAGGGCCCTTGGGCGAACCGGTGATCGTCAGCGCCTCGCTCACCGACCCGACGATCAGTCTGCTGGTCGACGCCGGCGACGATTGAGCCGCGCCGTTAGCGCGCCAGATTGAGCCGGCGGTAGGAAAGCGCCTCGGCGACGTGGAGGCGCGCCACGCCGGCCGTCCGATCAAGGTCGGCCAGCGTGCGCGCCACGCGCAAGACGCGGTGATATCCCCGCGCCGAGAGTTTGAGCCGCTCGGCGGCATCGTTGAGCAGGGCGCGCCCGGCCGCCTCGGGCGCCGCCATCTCCTCGAGCAGGCGGCCGTCGAGCATGGCGTTTGCGCGCGGACGGCGGTCTTCCGGGAGGCTGGCGAAGCGCGCATTCTGCCGCGCCCGCGCCGCGGCGACCCGTGCCGCGACGGCCGCCGAATCCTCGGCCGGCGGCGGCAGCGATAGATCGGCCGCCGCCACCGCCGGCACGTCGATGTGCAGGTCGATGCGGTCGAACAGCGGGCCGGAGATGCGCGACTGGTAGTCGAGCGCGCAGCGCGGGGCGCGGCCGCACGCCTGCGCCGCGTCGCCGAGGTGCCCGCACCGGCACGGGTTCATCGCCGCGACCAATTGAACGCGCGCCGGGTAGCTGACATGGGCGTTTGCCCGGGCGATGACCGCGCGGCCCGACTCGAGCGGCTGGCGCAGCGCCTCGAGCGTGCTGCGGGCGAATTCCGGTAGCTCGTCGAGGAACAACACGCCGCAGTGAGCGAGCGACACCTCGCCGGGGCGCGCGCGGGCGCCGCCGCCGATCAGTGCCGCAAGCGTCGCCGAGTGGTGCGGATCGCGAAACGGCCGATCGCGCCGCAATCCGCCCTCGCCGATCAGCCCCGCCACCGAATGGATCATGCTGACCTCGAGCGCCTCGGCCGGCTCGAGCGGTGGCAAGAGCCCGGGCAGGCGCTGGGCCAGCATCGACTTGCCGGCCCCCGGCGGCCCGACCATCAAAAGATTATGGCCGCCCGCGGCGGCGACCTCGAGCGCGCGCTTGGCGCTTTCCTGGCCCTTGATGTCGGCGAGGTCGGGGTAGGCCACGCCGTCGGTGGCAAGGCGCGGCCTTGGCGCCTGCAACACCTGCGCTCCCTTGAAGTGGTTGACCAGCGCGATCAGGGAGTCGGGCGCCAGCACATCGAGGCCCTGCGCGACGCCACCGGCCCACACCGCTTCCGCGCCGCTGGCGGCGGGGCAGATCAGCCCGCGGCCATGGCCGACCGCCGCCACCGCCGCCGGCAACACCCCGGAGACCGCGGCCAGCCGCCCGTCGAGCGCGAGTTCGCCGAGCGCCACGTATTCGGCCAGTTGAAGTCCATCGAGGATGCCCATCGCGGCCAGCAGTCCGATGGCGATCGGCAAATCGTAGTGCGAGCCTTCCTTGACCAGATCCGCCGGCGACAGGTTGACGGTGATGCGCCGCGGCGGCAGGGCCAACCCCATCGCCGCTAGCGCGGCGCGCACCCGCTCGCGGCTCTCGCCTACCGCCTTGTCGGGCAGGCCGACGAGCAGGAACGCCGGCATTCCGGCGCCGATGCTGATTTGCACGTCGACGTCGACCACTTCGATGCCCTGGAACGCCACCGTGTGTACGCGCGCAAGCATGGCTCTCCCCGACACCGGATGCCGGCAGTAAAAACGGATAAACAATCTCCGATGGTATGTCTATCGCACGACAATGTTGAATTGCCAGCGGCGATTGGCGAGCCGATCAGGCCTGCCGCAGGCTCGAGATGCGGCGCGTCGCTCGGCGCCGCGACTGGCCGGCGATATCGGCGACGGCAAGCGAGATTTCGTCGCTCCACCAATCGATGTCGACGATGCCGAAATTCGGCAGCGGGTAGAGCGCACCCAGGCGGTTGGGACCCGCCTCGCTTGCCGCGGCGAAGAACTTGTTGATGCCGCTCGAGGTGATTTCGATCAGCGGATAGGGCACATCCCCGGTTTCTTCGTAGAGCGCGCCGACGTGGCGATCGCCGGACAGGAACACGACGCCTTCGGCCTTCGTGCGGGCGATCAGATCGAACAGCCGGCGACGCTCGCGGGGAAGATTGCCCCAACGCTCCCAGCCATGCCCCTCGGCCAGCACCTGGATCGAGGAGACGATGAGCCGGATCTGCGCCGGCTCGGCCAAGCGCTCCTCGAGCCATTGCCATTGCGCGGCGCCGAGTATGGTCTTTGCGGGGTCGTCGTCGGGCACGTAACGCTCCTTGCCCGGCGCGCCGCGCTGGTCGGAGGGCTTGAGGGGCGAGCGGAAATAGCGGGTATCGAGCAGGATGACCTGAACTCGGCGGTCGACGGGGCCGAACGTCGCGGCGTGATAGACGCCTTCGCGCATGCGACGCGGGTCGCCGGGCGCCAGGTCCCAGAACTCGGCGAATTGACGCTGGCTCTCGCGCCGCCACGGAAAATCGGCACCGCCGTCGTTTTCGCCGTAGTCGTGATCGTCCCAGGTGGCAAGATGCGGCACGCTGGCGCGCAGCCGATTCATGCCGGGAATCTCGCGCGCCGTCGCGTAGGCCTGGCGGAGCTCGACGAGATCGCCCGAGCTCACATCGCCGTAGACGTTGTCGCCGGCAAAGATGAACAGCTCCGGTCGGTAGGCGAGGACAGCCTCCCAGATCGGCTGCGGCGCGCCCTGATCGGCGCAACTACCGAAAGCGACGCGCGTCAACGGCTGGGACTGGCGCGACTGGGAGGACAGCGATTGCGGCCGCGCGGCGACCAGCGCCGCGACGGCACCGGATAGAAAGCGCCGACGCGATACGGGCGACCAGCGTTTCGCCATGACGCGCAGTCTACCGTCGCCGGCGGGCGGCGTAAAATCTCGCGCCATACCGGGTCTCGGCGCTAAGATGCAGGTTATCCGCGGGGGATAGCCGATGTCCGAAATGCCGATCAAGCGTCGCTTGGCTGCGATCCTCGCCGCCGACGTCGCCGGTTATAGCCGGCTGATGGCCGACGACGAGGAAGCGACGGCGCGCGCCCTCGGCGCCTACCGGCTGGCCGTTTCCGATCTCGTCGTCGAGCACGGCGGCCGCGTCTTCAATACCGCAGGCGACAGCCTGGCCGCCGAGTTTTCGAGCACGGTCGAGGCGGTGCGCGCGGCGGTCGCCGTCCAGCGGGCGATCCACCGTCGGAACGCCGACGTTCCCGAAGGAAAACGCCTCGAGTTCCGCATCGGCGTCAATCTCGGCGAGGTTATGGCCGAGGGCGCCGATCTGCTCGGCGACGGCATCAACATCGCAGCCCGGCTGCAGGAGATCGCCGCACCCGCCGGGATTTGCCTCACCGGCGCGGTGCGCGAGCAGATCGACGGCAAGCTCAATTTTCCGCTGGCGCCGCTCGGCGAGCGCGCGCTCAAGAACATTCCGCGGCCGGTGCAGGTCTTTCGCGTCGATTGGCGGCTCGACGACCCGGCGATGAGCGGCGTGCTCGGCGGGTCGCTGAAGCTGCCCGACAGGCCGTCGATCGCCATACTGCCGTTCGTCAACATGAGCGGCGACGCCGAACAGGAATACTTCGCCGACGGCATCACCGAGGACATCATCACCGCGTTGTCGCGCCATCGCTGGTTCTTCGTCATCGCGCGCAACTCGACCTTCGTCTACAAGGGGCGCGCGGTCGACGTGAAGCAGGTTGGACGCGAGCTTGGCGTTCGCTATGTGCTTGAAGGCAGCGTGCGCAAGGTCGGCGCGCGTGTACGCGTGACCGGCCAGCTGATCGAGGCGGAGACCGGCAACCACCTTTGGGCGGAACGCTACGACCGCGATCTCGCCGACATCTTCGCGATCCAGGACGAGATCACCGAGCGCGTCACTGGGGCGATCGAGCCCGAGATGCTGGTGGTCGAAGGACGACGCGCCGCGCGCAAGAGCGCGGCGAACCTCGATGCCTTCGACTGCTACATGCGCGGACTGTCGCATTTCCACCGTTTCGCGCCCGACGAAAGCCGGCAGGCGGAGACGTGGCTGCGCCGGGCGATCGAACTCGATCCCCAGCTGCCACAGGCGTATACGTTCCTTGCTCGCGTCCTCACCCAGCGCATCTGGTACGGCTGGAGCCAGGATATCGACCGTGACATCGACGATGCATACGCCGCCGCTGAGCGCGCGGTATCGCTCGATGAGCGAGACCCGTACGCGCACTATGCGCTGTTCCTGGGGAGCATGGCGACGGGCCGGCATGAACAGGCGCTGGCCGAGGCGCAGCGCGCCATCGATCTCAACCCGAATTTTGCCCTCGGGCATTTCGCGCTTGGCTGGATCCGTATCTATATCGGCCATTTCGCCGAGGCCGTCGATCCGCTGCTGCGCAGCCTTAGGCTGGGCCCGAACGACCCGCATTCGGGCCTCTTTTTCAGCATGCTGGCGCTGGCGCACTACCATCAACGGAACTACGAGGAAGCCGCACATTACGCCGAGCGCACGCTGCGCGGCTGGCCGAGCTACATACGCGTGCGCACGCTGCTCGCTTGTCTTGGTCAGCTGGGTCGAACCGAGCAGGCCAAGGCGGTCATCGCCGAATTGGCTAAGCTGGCGCCGGCCAATGCCGAACGGCTATGGGCGATCACCACCCGCTACGCCGATCCTGCGCACCGCGATCATCTCGTCGAAGGCCTGCGCAAGGCCGGCGTTAAGTAGGGTGCTGAGAGGGTAAATGGCCGACAGCGCCGTCTAGCCTTCGATTCCCTCGAGATTGCCGTAGATGCGAACCAGAAGCCGCTTCAGCGCCTGCGCGTCGGCGGGCGCGATGCCGCGCAGCGCCAGCCGCTCGTAGCGGCGCGCCTCGGGAACGATCGCCCGCGTGCGCTGCCGCCCGGCATCGGTCAGCGCCAGACGCACGGCGCGGCCGTCGCCGTTGGCCCGCGCCCGTGCGAGGAGACCCTTGCGCCGCATGCGATCGACCAACCGCGACAGCGTCGACACGTCGATCGACGTGAGGGTGGCGAGATCCGAAAGCCGCTGCCCGTCATGGGCGGCGAGCGCCGCCAGCACGCGCCATTCCTGGAGGGTGACGCCGAAGCGGACAAGCTCGCGGCCGAAGGCGAGCGCCAGTTTGGCGCCGCTCCGGTTAATCAGATACGGCAGATATCGCGTGAGGTCGAACATCGGGGCGGATATGGCCGAAGGCGGGCGCGACGTCGCGCATGAAGCGGTCCATCTGCTCGATCACCATGTCGTAGGGCTTTAGCCCGTAGTTGAAATAGAGAATAACCTCGCCGACTCCCGCCGCCTCGACGCCCTTGAGGTCGTCGACAATCTTCTGCGGGCTGCCGGTGAGGATCGATTTCGACGTCAAGTTCTCGGGCTTCATGTTGTTGAGGATGTCGACGATGTCGATGAAATATTTCAGCGTCGGCGGCACGGTCTTCGGGTTCGAGGGAAACGCCGCAACCAGCGCATCCTTGAAATAGCGCACCAGCGATTCGCGGCCGAACGCCTCCTCCTCGGGCGAACCGGCGATATGGATGAAATAGCTGCACATCGCCTGCCTTGCCGCGCGGCCGCGCTTGGAGCATTCGGCGCGATAGGCCTCTACCGCCGACGCCAGGCTGCCATACACCATCGCCGCGGCGAATGGCGCAAAGATGATGTTCCAATCGTTGGCGGCGGCGAGCTCCATCGATGGGCGCGAGAAGCAGGCGACGTAGGGCCGCAACGGATTCTGCGCCGGCCGCGGGCGGACCTCGATGTCGTCGAACTGGTAGAATTTGCCTTTGTGCGACCATTTGCCCGGCTCGGTCCAGGCGCGCCAGACGATCTCGAGCCCTTCAGCGAAGATCTCGGCCGAATCCTGGAACGGCGCCTGGAAGGGCCCGTATTCGAGACGGTCGTAGCCGCGGCCGGCGGCGAAGTCGACCCGACCGCCCGACAACAGGTCGAGCGTTGCCCATTCCTCGGCGACGTGCAGCGGGTGATGCACCGGCAACAGCACGACCGCCGGCGCCAAGCGAAGCCGCGTCGTGGCGCCAGCGAGTTTGGCGAGCAGGATGTTGGGGCAAGGATTGACCCCGAGCAGGTTGAAATGATGCTCGCCGATCCATGCCGAGTGCAGCCCGATCTCCTCGGCGTAAAGCGCCTGCCGGTAAATCTCGCGCACGAATTGCTCGGGCGTGCGCGGGTTGTTCGGATAGCGGTTGTCGCTCAGCGTGAAATAGCCGAAATCCATGACCGCCTCCCGCTCCTCGCCTGGCGCCGCAGCAGCATTATTTGCAATTGCAAATATCTCGCGACTCGCCCTCCTCGGTCAAGCGCCGCCCGATAGCAGCCTGACGAGCCAGCCAGCGCCGTGCCGGCTATAATCGGGCGCGATATGCTCCGGCGTCGATTCCCCGACTTGCGGCGGATTTACGTCCTGGCGCTGGCGGCGACCCTTGCCGGCTGTGCCGGCTGGGCGCCGTCGCCGGCGCCGATCGTACGGCCATCCGGGCAGGCCTGCTATGGCGCGCTCGCCGAACGCGGCGCCGTGTTCGTGCACGCCTCGCCGCCGGCGAGCGGGCCGTGCCGCGTGCGCGACGGCGTGTCGCTGGCGAGGAGCGTCGCCGCGCTCGATCGCCCGGCAGTGATGGATTGCCGGCTGGCGCTGGCGCTCAACGACTTCGATCGCGACGTGTTGCAACCGGCCGCCGCGAGGCACTTCGGCCGAGGGGTGGCGCGCATTCACTACCTCGGCGCCTATAGCTGCCGCCAGGTCGCCGGGCAAGCCGGACGACTCTCCGAGCATGCGTTTGGCCGCGCCATCGACATCGCCGCATTCGAACTCGACGACGGCGCGCTCATCGTCGTCAAGGATCATTGGCGGACGGGCGGGCCGCGCGCCGCATTCCTGCGCGAGATCGCCCGTGGCGCGTGCCGGCACTTCAGCGTCGTGTTGACGCCCAACAGCGATCGCGACCATTGGAACCACATCCACCTCGACATCGGCCCCAATGCGCTCTGCTCGCCGTAGAAGAAAACAACTTGACGGTGTGGCAAAATGCCGATACTATTTCGGCAGATTGAATGATCATTCATCGACCGGATTGGCAATGCGCCGGCCATCGACGATTCGACGGGAACGAAAGGAACCATCCCCCCCGGCGGGCGGCCGAGCGCATTCCAGCGCCGCCGAGGTGCGGCGGCTCTATGCGGCGTACCGGGCCAACCGTGAACCGTCCGACGACGAGATCTTGCAACTGATCGACCGTGGGCTAGCCGCCACCGCGATAGACGAGCTTCGCGCGATCGGATTCAGCAATGTAGAGATCGATGACCTCGCAATCCCGGCGCGCACCGAACGGCATCGTCGGGATCGCGAACAAAAGCTGACGCACCAGGAGTCGGAAAGGGTCGTGCGATTGTTGCGGCTTCGCGCGCTTGCGGAACGGGCCTTCAACAATCGGGCGAAAGCCGATGCATGGCTGCGCGACCCGCTTTCGATCCTCGACGGCCGGTCGCCGCTGTCGCTGGCGCGCAACGAATTCGGCGCGCGCCATGTCGAAACGTTGCTCGCCAAGATCGAGTGGGGCGCCGCTGCTTGATTCGTTTTTGGCGGCTGTCGCAAGCGATGTTCGCTGACCGTTTCGACGGCGGTTATGGACTCCGGTTCAGCGGCAGATGGAACGCACGGGGCCATCCGGTGACTTATTGCGCGACCACGCCGGCCCTATGCGTGCTCGAAAAACTGGTGCATGTGGAGCGAGTGGGCCGTCTTGAGGGCACGTTCATGATGGTCGCGTATGAGGCGCCCGCCGGCATTTCGCTCGAAGTCGTCGAACTCGACGATCTGCGCGATGACTGGCGCGAGAATCCGCAGTGGACGCGCCAGCGTGGCGAGGCTTGGATCGGCCGCCGCGGTGCCGCGCTGCTGAGGGTCCCTTCGGTCGTAGTTGCCGAGCCAGCGGCTCCGGATCGAAATCTCGTCGTCAATCACGCTCACCCCGACGCCACGCAAATCCGAACCATTGCGCAGCGACCGTTCCGGTTCGACCCGCGGCTTTACCGCGCCGCCGGCGAGCAGAGGCAAGAGGTTTAGAACGAACTCGCGCGTCGCGCCTCGATGGCGTCCCAGATCTCGGCTTCGAGGCAGGTTCCGTCGAAGCGGCCGATCTCTTGGATACCGGTCGGAGAGGTGACGTTGATCTCGGTCAGGTAGTCGCCGATGACGTCGATGCCGACGAAGATCAGGCCGCGCTCCTTGAGCGTCGGCCCGATCGCCGCGCAGATATCGCGCTCGCGCCGGGTCAGCGTCGTTTTCAAAGGCTTGCCGCCCGCGTGAAGGTTGGCCCGTGCTTCTCCCTTCGCCGGAACGCGTAGAATCGCACCGGCGGCGCGGCCGTCGATCAGGATCACCCGCTTGTCGCCA
>DATIBC010000113.1:0-4662 GCA_035457725.1 Alphaproteobacteria bacterium
ATTCCCTCGGCTGGCGCGAGCGCCCTCTCGACCCGCCCAAGCCAGGGCGCGAGGAGGGCGATCGTCGGCGGCTCGGCGCAGCCGAACGCATCGTCGGCGCGCAAAACGCGCCGGTAGGTGAAGTCTTTCGGATCGGCGCCAAGCAGCACTTCGCCGACGCGCGCCAGCAATCGAGCGTCGCGGGCAAACCAGCCCACAGTGTCGAAGCTTGGCGCCAGATCGACCACGCCTGCGGTCGAGATCCGCCCGTGGGTCGGCCGCAGGCCGAATATCCCGCAATAGCTCGCCGGCACGCGAATCGACCCGCCGGTGTCCGACCCGAGGGCGAAATCGACCAGCTTTCCCGACACCGCCGAAGCTGACCCGTTCGACGAGCCGCCGGGCAGGCGGTCGGGGGCGCCAGCGTTGATCGGCGTACCGTAATGCGTGTTGCGCCCGGTCATGCCGTAGGCGAGCTCCTCGGTGAGCGTCTTACCAGCGAGCGTGGCGCCCGCGTCAAGCAGCGCCTGGACGGCCCATGCGTTACGGGACGCCGGCGGATGCGTGTCCAGCCATGCCGGGTTGCCGGCGCCGGTGCGCTCGCCGGCGACGTCGAAGATGTCCTTCGCGGCGAACGCCAGACCCGAAAGCGGACCGCCCGTGCGGCCCTCGATGCGAACGTTCGAATGGGTAACGAAAGCGCCAAGTGAATCCGGCATGTAGCCTCATTGATCGCGTCGAACGACGCGGCGTATTCCGCCGGAGTGCGGTCGCCAAATCAAGCCCCATCGCGCGTTGCGACGATTGACACGGGCCTCTCGCGCCTGCTCAATCCGCGCTCGAGGGCGGACACGTCGGGAGGAGGGCAAAAACGATGCAAACGCTGCTGCGCCGTGTCGCGTTCGGCGCCGCGATCGCCGTGACGACGATATGGTCGGGCGTCGCGGGCGCCCAGAATCGGCTCAACATCTACAATTGGAACGACTACATCGCCGAAGAGACGCTGAAGAGGTTCGAGTCCGAATCGGGGATCAAGGTCACCTACGACGTTTACGACTCGAACGAGGTGCTGGACGCCAAGCTGCGCGCCGGGCGCAGCGGCTACGACCTGGTCGTACCGACCGCGTCGCCGTTTCTTGCCCAGCAGATTCCGGCCAGGCTTTATCAGGCGATCGACAAATCGAAGCTCACCAACTACAGCAATCTCGATCCTGCCTTGATGAAGCAGCTCGAGAACTACGACCCCGGCAATCGTCATGCTGTGCCATGGATGTGGGGTACGACAGGTATCGGCTACAACGCCGAGCGGGTGCAGCGCATCATGCCCGACGCTCCGGTCTACTCGCTCCGGATGCTTTTCGATCCCGAAATCGTCGCGAAATTTCAACGCTGCGGCGTCGTCGTCCTCGATTCGCCCACCGACGTTATCCCCGCCGCGCTGGCGTATATCGGCCGCAATCCCGACAGCCACGACGCCAAGGATCTCGATGCCGCCGTGGCTGTGCTCTCCAAAATCCGGCGATTCGTTCGCAAATGGCATTCCTCCGAATACATCAACGACCTCGCCAACGGCGATGCATGCATCGTCTTCGGCTACTCGGGCGACATCAAGCAGGCGGCCTCGCGCGCCGAGGAGGCCGACAAGGGCGTGCGCGTCGAATACGCCATTCCCCAGGAAGGTGCCCTGGTGTGGACCGACACCTGGGCCATTCCGGCCGACGCGCGAAACGTCGAGGCGGCGCACAAATTTCTCGATTTCGTCCTGCGGCCGGAGATCGCCGCGCTCAATTCGAGCTATATCGGCTACGCCAACGCCGTCCCGAAATCGTTGCCGATGATCGAACCGGAGGTGCGCAGCGACCCGACGATCTATCCTCCCGACGAGTTGCGAAAACGCTTTTACACGATTTCCGCCCCCGACCGCGCGTACGAGCGCTTGCGTACGCGCGCCTGGACGCGGATCACCACCGGCAGGTAAGCGCCTCGATCGCAAGGCGTCCCGCTCCGTGGCTCGCACGCCGGCGCTTCAGCTTCGCGGCATCGCAAAATCGTTCGGCGACGTCGCGGCCGTGCGCGACGTCAGTCTCGAGGCGCGACCGGGAGAGCTATTCGCGCTGCTCGGCGCCTCGGGATGCGGCAAGACGACGCTATTGCGGCTCGTCGCCGGGCTGGAGATTCCGGACGCCGGGCAGGTGATCATCGACGGCGTCGACATGACGCAGACGCCGCCATACCGGAGGCCGGTCAACACCGTCTTCCAATCCTACGCGCTGTTTCCCCACATGAGCGTGGCTGAAAACGTCGCGTTCGGCTTGAAACAAGACAAAATGGCCGCGCCGGCGATCGCGGCGCGGGTTCGCGAGATGCTCGACTTGGTCAAGCTTGGGACGCTCGCCGAGCGGCGGCCGCATCAACTGTCGGGCGGGCAGCGTCAGCGCGTGGCGCTGGCGCGCAGCCTGGCCAAGCTGCCGAAGGTCCTTTTGCTCGATGAACCGATGGCGGCGCTCGACCGCAAGCTACGCGAGGAGACGCAGCTCGAACTGGTGTCGCTCCAGCAGAAGGTAGGCATTACTTTCGTTCTGGTTACGCACGATCAGGACGAGGCCATGAGCATGGCGCACCGCATGGCGGTGATGAACGACGGCGTGATCGCCCAGATCGGCAGCCCGCGCGAAATCTACGAGACGCCGCGCTCGCGCTTCGTCGCCGATTTCATCGGCCGGGTGAATCTGTTCGAGGGCACGGTGGTGGGGCGCGACGTCGCCGGTATGACGGTCAGACTCGCGGCGGGCGACGTCCATGTCGCGCCCGCGCATGACGTCGCACCGGGCGCCGCGATTGCGCTCGCCGTGCGGCCGGAAAAGATCGCCATCGGCGCGGGCGGGCCGGCAGCGAACCGCGGGGCTGGCATCGTCCGTGAAGTATCCTATTTCGGCGACCACTCGATCGTCCATGTCGAGACCGCCGATGGGCGAAGCGTGCGGATCGCCGCACCCAGCGTCGACGGGGCAGGGCTCGAGCGAGCATCGCGCGGCCAGCACGTCGCCTTCTATTGGGCGCCCGAGGGCGCCGTGGTGTTGCGGGAATGACCGCCGGCGCGCCGGGCGGCCGGATCGGCACGCTGGTCGTGCCTTACTTGTGGCTGCTGCTCTTTTTCCTCACGCCGTTGGCGATCGTTCTGTTGATCAGCCTGTCGCGCGCCAGCGACGCCAGTCCGCCCTATGAGCCGGCGATCGCGATCGCCGAAAGCGGCACCATCGCCTTGCGCGCGACATTGGACAGTTACCGCTTGCTGATCGGCGACGACCTCTACGGCGCGGCGTTGCTCAATTCGCTTCGCATCGCGCTGGCCGCGACCTTTATCGCGCTATCGATCGGCTACCCGATGGCCTACGCCATTGCGCGCGCGCCGGAACGTTGGCGCGTCCTCCTGGTGCTGCTGGTGATCCTGCCGTTCTGGACGTCGTTCCTCATTCGGGTCTACGCATGGATGGCGTTGCTGCGGCCGACCGGCCTGGTCAACGGCGCGCTCATCGCGTTGGGCGCCGTATCGGAGCCGCTTTCGCTGATCAACAACGAATTTTCGCTGCATCTCGGCATCGTCTATTCGTATCTGCCGTTCATGGTATTACCCATCTACGCCACCTTGACGCGGCTGGATTGGACCTTGCTCGAAGCGGCCGCCGATCTTGGTTGTCGACCGGTACGCGCATTTTTCACCGTGACCTTGCCGCTGTCGATGCCTGGAGTCGTCGCGGGATGCCTGCTTGTGTTCATTCCTGCAAGCGGCGAGTTCGTGATTCCCGATCTCCTCGGCGGACCGGGCACGCCGATGATCGGCCGGGTCCTGTGGAACGAGTTCTTCGCCAATCGCGATTGGCCGGCGGCCTCGGCGCTCGCGGTCGCCACGCTGATCCTTCTCGTGGCACCGATTGTTTGGTGGCAGCGCGTCGAATCCGCGGGCGCACCGCCGCGGCGACAGGATCGGCGATGAGGCCGCGTGGCTCGCCCTGGCGCACGTACTGGCTCGCCGCTGGGCTGGCGTTTCTCTATGTGCCTATCGCGCTTCTGATGGCGTATTCGTTCAATGATTCGCGGCTGGTCACCGTGTGGACGGGTTTTTCGGTTCGCTGGTACGGCGAATTGCTCGAAAACGAACGCATCCTCGAATCGGCGTGGCTGTCACTGATGATCGCGGCGGCATCGGCGACGATCGCGCTTGCGCTCGGCACGCTGGCCGCGCTCGCGATGACGCGGGCCGGCCGCTTTCCCAGCCGTATAATATTTGCCAGCATGCTGGCGGCGCCACTCGTCATGCCGGAGGTGATCACCGGACTGTCCCTGCTGCTCCTCTTCGTCTCGCTCGAGCAGGCCATCGGCTGGCCCGGCGAGCGCGGCTTCATCACCATTGTCATCGCACACGCGACGTTCGGGATGGCGTATGTCGCGGTCATCGTCCAGGCGCGGCTCGCGACCCTCGATCGCTCCATCGAGGAGGCGGCGCTCGATCTCGGCGCCCGGCCGCGGACCGTGTTGCTCGCCGTCACCTTGCCGATGATCGCGCCTTCGCTCGCCGCGGCGTGGCTGCTTGCCTTCACGCTGTCGCTCGACGATCTGGTCATCGCCAGCTTCGTGACCGGCCCTGGCGCCACCACGCTGCCGATGATCATCTACTCGAGCGTG
>DATIBC010000114.1:0-21985 GCA_035457725.1 Alphaproteobacteria bacterium
GTAGATCGCGATTTGATCGGGCGACGGCACGACGGCGTCGGGAGGCTCGACGGCAAGCGGCGGGTCGGCGACGCCCCGGGTGGTGCAGACGAGGCGGCCATCTTCGATGATCGCGATCTCGCGGATGTGCAGGCTACGGAAAGTGGCGCGTTGCAGCAGCTTGATGTCCTCGGCTTCGCACAGGCCGCCGGTCGCGTCGGCGATGTCGCGCAAGGTCCGCTCGGTCGACGCGAAAATCTCGTCGGCCCGCTGGCGAACCGAGTGCGCATGCGCCGCGAGTTGACGCTCGTGCGCGCGAACCATCTCGCCGAAGGAGAGATAGAGGAGACCGACGACCGGGCCGATGACGGCGACGACCGCCGCGACGCCGGCCAAGATGATAATGATCTGCCGTCGCACCGCGCCGTGCCCCCGCTGCCGCGCCACAACCCCGGCGCTATTGACGCAGCGCGCGGCATTTCGGTCAAGCGCGCCGCCGTCAGTACGGCGTGCCGTCCTTGCGGGTGAAGGCGTATTTCATCCCGTCGGGGGCCTTCGCCATGAGATCGATATCGGGATAGTGGCCGACCTCGTTTACGGTCCGGTCGCCGACCTCAAGATAGACCGCGTCGGCGGCGGAGCGGTTGATCATGTGATGGCCGTCGGGAACACCGGCGGGAAAGCCGGCGCACATGCCAGCTTTCAGAACCTGTTCGCCGGCGTCGGTCGCCAGCACGAGTTCCCCTTCGAGGATATAGACGAACTCATCCTGTTTTTCGTGCCAGTGACGCTGCGACGAAATCGCGCCGGGCGGCAGCCGGACGAGGTTGACGCCGAAGTTGTTGAGCCCCAGCGCTCGGCCCAGGAACCGCTTTTCGCGGTCCTTGATACGGGCGGCGAACGGCGTCGGATAGCCGGTGCCCTTGCGTCCCGGCAACGAAGCGGGATCGAGCGCCGGGACTTTCACGGCAGCAGCACCGTCGAGCCGGTGGTCTTGCGGCCCTCGAGGTCGCGGTGGGCCTGCGCCGCCTCCTTGAGCGGGTAGGTCTGGTTGATCTCGAGCTTGACCGCCCCCGACTTCACCACGTTGAACAGATCGTTGGCGCAAGCGACGAGGTCGTCGCGCTTGGCGACGTAGGTCGCCAGGGTCGGCCGCGTCACATAGAGCGAGCCCTTCTGCGCCAGCAGCAGCACGTTGAGCGGTTCGGCGGGTCCCGAAGCGTTGCCGAAATTGACCATCAAGCCGCGCGGGCGGATGCAGTCGAGCGACTTGAGGAACGTGTCCTTGCCGACCGCGTCGTAGACTACCGGCACGCCGGCGCCGCCGGTGATCGCCTTGACGCGGGCGACGAAATCCTCCTCGCGATAGAGGATCGTGTGATCGCAGCCGTGCGCCTTGGCCAGCGCCGCCTTGTCCTTGGAGCCGACGGTGCCGATGACGGTGGCGCCGAGGTGCTTGGCCCACTGGCACAAGATCAGTCCGACGCCGCCCGCCGCCGCGTGCAGCAGGATCGTGTCGCCTTTCTGCACCTTGTAGGTCTGGCGGATGAGGTATTGCGTCGTCATGCCCTTGAGCATCATCGAGGCCGCCTGCTGGTCGCTGATGCCGTCGGGAATCTTGACCAAGCGGCCGGCCGGGATGTTGCGGACCTCGCTATACGAGCCCACCGGCGCGTTGCCGTAGGCGACGCGATCGCCGCGCTTGATATCGGCGACACCCGGGCCCACCGCCTCGACCACCCCGGCGCCCTCGCTGCCGATCACCGCCGGCATCGGCAACGCGTAGAGGCCGGTGCGGTGATAGGTGTCGATGTAATTGAGGCCGACCGCCGTGTGGCGGATCTGCGCCTCGCCTTCGCCGGGCGGCGCAACCGTGATGTCGTCCCATGACAGAACTTCGGGACCGCCGGGCTTATGGATGCGCATTGCTTTGGGCATGGCGAACGGACTCCGTGCAAGGGTTGGGCGAGGGCGAGCGATCGGGTGAGGCTTGCAGCTACCCGAGATTCTTCTTGAAGAACGCGGCAGTGCGCTCATTGGCCTGTTTGGCCGCGGCTTGGTTCCAGTGCTGGCCGCCGACGCGCGCGAAGGCGTGCTCCTGGCCGGGATACGTATGGAGCGTGACGAGAGAGTTGGCGCCCAGCGTCGCCTTGATCTTCGCTTGCGCCTCGGGCGGACAGTACGAATCCTTCTCGGCGATATGCAGCATCAGCGGCTTCTTGACGTTCTTCGCCTCGCCCAGCGCGCTCTCGATGCCGACGCCGTAGTAGCCAACGGCGCAGTCGACCGTCGTGCGCGTCGCGGTGAGATAGGCCAGCTTGCCGCCGAGGCAGTAGCCGACGCTGCCCGCCTTGCCCGAGCACCCCGGCAGCGCCCGCAGCGAAACCAGCGTCGCCTCGAGATCCTCGACGCCCTTCGCCTCGTTGAATCCCTTGTAGAGCTCGAAGGCCTGCGCCCATTCCGCCTCGCTCTGGTCGGTGATCTGGATGCCGGGCTTCTGGCGCCAGAACAGGTCGGGGCAGGCGACGACATAGCCTTGGCGCGCCAAGCCGTCGGCAAGGTCGCGCATCACCTTGTTGACGCCGAAGATCTCCTGGATCAGCAAGATGCCGGGCCCCTTGCCGCTCGCCGGCTTGGCGACGTAGGCCATGAATTGTCCCGAGCCATCCTTGGCTTTCACCTGAATCTCAGCCATCGATCCTTCCTCCCGTGATTATGGCCCGGCAAATTGCCACCGCGGGTGAAAGCCCGCAAGGTTGCATACTCATGCTTCGACCTGGCGCAGCACGAGGATGCGTGCGATTCGAAATCGCCGCGTCCCGAACCTGTGGAAGGATGAGGCAAGCAGGCCGTGGTCGCTCAACGTCGCCTCAAATCCTCCATCAACGCCGCCGGATCGGTGATCGGTGGCGAACATACCGGGCCTTCGCAGACATACGCCGCAGGCTTGACCCCGATCATGCCCTTACCGTACGCCGGATGGCTTGCCGGAAGCGTGGCGTCGGACGTTAGGACGCTGAAGACGAGGTTCGGCAGCGACGCCGACGTGGCGACGGCGCTGAGCAGCGCCGCGGTCGCCGCCGCTCCGCGCGGCCCGCGTATGGCGATCTGCAGCGGTCGCGCCATGAACTCGGCCGCGTTGAGCAGCGTCGAGAGCGGAAAGAAGTTCTTGGCCAGTTCGCCCGAGAAGGCGCCGATCACCGCCTCGGCGCGGTCGCGATGACGGGTTTCGCCGGTGAGCAGGTGCAGCCGCGTCAAGACTTCGGCCATCGCGCCGTTACCGGAAGGCGTTGCGTTGTCGTGCGCGTGCTTGGTGCGCGCGATAAGACCGGGCGCGTCATCGGCGGTGAAAAAGTAGCCGCCGCCGGCGTCGTCCCAGTAATGCCTGTCGGCCGTCGCCGTCCAGGCTTGCGCGCGGACGAAATACGCATCGTCGCCGGTGAATTCGAACAGCGTCAACGCGGCGCGGGCCATTTGGGCGTAATCGTCGAGCATGGCGACGTCCTGGCGGCGGCCGGCGCGATAGCTGTGCCCCAACCGCCCGTCGCGATCGAGCAGCGCCACCGCGCCGGCGAACGCCGCCTGCGCGCGCGCCAGCCAATCCGGCCGCTCGAAAACGAAACTGGCGCGCGTCAGCGCGGCGATCATCATGCCGTTCCAGTCGGCCAGCACCTTGTCGTCGCGGCCGGGCGCGATGCGCTCGGCGCGCGCCGTGAACAGAATATCGCGGCATTGGGCGAGCCGTGCTTCGTGCGCCGCGTCGCCAAGCAGCATGCGCTTCGAGCGGTTGAGTATGGTGCGGCCTTCCCAGTTGCCCTCGGGCGTGACGTCGTAAGCGTCGGCGAAGAAGGCGGCGTCGGCGCCGAGCAATGCCGCGATCTCGTCGGCCGCCCAGACGTAGAACTTGCCTTCCTCGCCTTCCGAATCGGCGTCGAGGGTCGCCGCGAAAGCGCCGCCCTCGGCGGTCATCTCGCGCATGAGCCAGCCGGCCGTCTCGGCGACACGCGCCGCGTAGAGCGGCGATCTGGTCTCCTGCCAGACCAGCGTCAGCAGATCGATCATCTGCGCGTTGTCGTAGAGCATCTTTTCGAAATGCGGCGCCAGCCATCGCGCGTCGGTCGAGTAGCGCGCGAACCCGCCGCCGAGATGGTCGTAGATGCCGCCCTGGCACATGCGATCGAGCGTCAGCGTCACCGCGTGTCGGAAATCGACGGCGGCGCCGGCCTTGGCGCGGAGGTGGGCGCGCCACAGGAGCGCGAAAATCGAACACTGCGGAAACTTCGGCGCACCGCCGATGCCGCCATGAATCAAGTCCACTTCCTGCGCCAGGCGCGCCGCAACCGCGTCGATCGTGGCGATGGATACACCGCCGCCGGCATCGCCGGCAGCGCGCCGGTTGAGCGCGCCGGTCAGTGCCTCGACGTTCTGGCGCACCTGGTCGGGCTTGCTGCGATAGGCGGCGGCAACGCCGCGCAGGACGTCGGCGAAACCCGGCCGGCCAAAGCGCGGGCTTGGCGGGAAATATGTCCCGCCCCAGAACGGCGCGCCCTCGGGCGTAAGGAACATGGTGAGCGGCCAGCCGCCCTGCTCGCCCATCATGGCGAGTGCCGCCTGGTAGATGGCGTCGAGATCCGGCCGCTCCTCGCGGTCGACCTTGATGTTGACGTAAAGCTCGTTCATCAGCGCGGCGGTGGCCTCGTCCTCGAAGCTTTCGTGCGCCATGACGTGGCACCAATGGCAGGCGGCGTAGCCGACCGACAGCAAGATCGGCTTGCCGCTGGCCTTGGCTTCGGCGAGCGTCGCGTCGTTCCAGGCCCGCCATTGCACCGGATTGTCGGCGTGCTGCAGCAGGTAGGGCGAGGTCTCGTGCTTGAGCAGATTGCTGGACGTCGGTGGCGCCATGCGTAAAGCCTCGCATCGGGCAATGGAGTTGGAGACGAACAGCGGGATTTGCCGAACCCGGCCCCGGTGCCGTACCTTGTCCCTGCAAATTAGGTTGCGGCGGGCGGCAGAACAACACCGTGTTGCTTGGGGTCTTTCCGACAGGCAGGGAGCGCGCGATGAAGATCACCGTCAACGTCGATTGCACGCCCGAGGAGGCGCGTACGTTCCTCGGCCTGCCCGACGTGCAGCCGATGCAAGACGAGATCATGAAGGACATGGGCCAGCGGATGAAGCAGGCGCTGGCGGCGATGGACGCCGAGACGATGATGAAGATCTGGCTGCCGGCCTCGCTGCAGGGATTCGAGCAGCTCCAGAAGATGTTCTGGAGCCAAATGGCCGCCGGCATGACCGCGGCGACCGGCGGCGCGCCGCCGCCCGATCCGCTCAAGGGCGCGAAGAAATGAAATCGGTCGGACAGCGAACGCGAAGGGGCTTTTCGCCACGCCAAGACGCCGCCCACGTATAAGCAACCTCATCGCGAGCCTGTCGAAGGGGGAGGTTGCCGTCCTCGTGCTTCGTCCTTCGACGGCCGGCCTCACACTGAGCTTGTCGGAGTGGAGGCCGGCCGCTCAGGATGAGGAGGCTCAGGATGAGGATGGGTCTTCTCGCTATGAATTCGTGTCTTTGTGGTGAAATCGGACGACACACGGGGACGAAATTGGACAACACTGAAACAACGATCGCGACAGCGGACGATGCGAACGACCCGCCGCTGTTCTACCGCCGCCATGTGTTCTTGTGCGTCAACGAGCGACCCGAGGGCCATCCGCGCGGCTGCTGCAAGCACAAGGGCTCGGAGCGGTTGCGCAACTACATGAAGGCGCGGGCGAAGGAGCTTGGGCTTTCCGACGTGCGGGTCAATCAGTCGCTGTGCCTCGATCGCTGCGAGCTCGGGCCGACGATGGTCATATATCCCGAGGGCGTGTGGTACAGCCCGAAGAATACCGCCGACATCGACGAGATTCTCTTGACGCATGTGCGCGACGGCGGCCGCGTGCCGCGCTTGATGATGCGCCCCGAGGATGGGCCAGCGAAGAAGGCGAAGTAGCTGGTTCCGGGTTTTCGCAAGATTGTTCGAGGTGAGTACTTCGCAATCCAGGACGAGAGACCCGTCGACTCGAGGTGATGCACGCATCGAAGCGATCGATAAATTTGTCGCCGCCACCGCCGCGACTGCGGCGTATCCCGCGCCAAGCACGGCGACTCCTGCGCGCGGCGTCGCGGTGATGCTGCTGGCGATGTTTCTCTTCGCGGCGATGGATTCGACCAACAAGTATCTCTCCGATCGCTACCCGATCGTCGAGATCGTCTGGGTGCGTTTCATCTTCTTCGCCGGCTTCGCGCTCATCGTGGCGCGGCCGCGTCGCGTGCCGACGCTGCTGCGCTCGAAGGCGCCGTGGCTGCAGAGCGCGCGAGCGCTTCTCCTCATCTTCGAAATCGCCACCTTCGTGCTGGCACTCCATTACCTGCCGATCGCCGACGTCCACGCGCTCGCCGCGATTAGCCCGCTGCTGGTGACCGTGCTCGCCGTGCCGCTGTTGGGCGAGCGCGTCGGCTGGCGGCGCGCCGGCGCGATCGGCGTCGGCTTCGCCGGCGTGCTCCTGATCGTGCGGCCTGGCTTTGCGATCTTCGATGCCCGCCTCCTGCTGCCGCTGCTGGGCGCGCTGCTGTTCGCCGTCTACCAGATCCTGCTGCGTCTCGTGGCGCGCTACGATTCCCCGCCCACCACCCTGCTCTACTCGGCCTTCGTCGGCGCCGCCGCGCTCAGCCTGATCGGGCCGTTCGATTTCATCGTCCCCGACGCCGCCGGCTGGGCGCTTCTGCTGCTCTCGGCGTGCCTGGGTGCCGGCGCGCATTTCGCGCTCATCCGCGCCTTCGACTATGCGCCGGCCTCGCGTCTGCAGCCCTACGGCTACACGATGATGCTGTGGGCGGCCGTGTTCGGCGTCGTCGTCTTCGGCCAATTCCCCGACGCCTGGACGGTGCTTGGCGCGGTGTTGATCTGCGCCGGCGGGCTCTACGCCTATTATCGCGAGCGCGCCGAAGCGGGCTGACAATTTTGCCGGCGGCGCACGCCTCGTGCTATCGCCTCAAGGGTGAGCGCCGCTCCCCACTCCCGGCCGACCATCTTCGCGCCGGCCACCGCCGCCGGACGCGCCGCCATCGCCATCGTGCGCATTTCGGGTCCGCGCGCCGGCGAGGCGCTTGCAGCTTTGTGCGCCAAGCCTCCACGCTGGCGGCCGCCGGCGCGCCGGGCGACGCGGGCCAACCTCATCGATCCCAGCACGCACGAAGCGCTCGATGCGGCGCTGGTGCTGTGGTTTCCGAGGCCGGGCAGTTTCACCGGCGAAGACGTCGCCGAATTCCACCTCCACGGCGGCCGCGCGGTGCTGGCGCGGGTGCTGACGGCGCTTGGTCGCCGCGAAGGTTTGCGATTGGCGACACCCGGCGAATTCACGCGGCGCGCGTTTGACGCCGGTAAGCTCGATTTGACCGAAGTCGAGGGCCTCGCCGATCTCGTCGCCGCCGAAACCGAGGCGCAAGCGCGCCAGGCGCTGCGGCAGCTTTCGGGAGAGCTCGGCCGGTTATACGAGAGCTGGCGCGCGCGGCTGGTGCGGGCGCTCGCCCACGCCGAGGCCGAGATCGATTTCCCCGACGAGGATCTGCCGGCGGGCCTGATCGCCACGCTGCGCCCCGAACTCGCGGCGCTGATCCGCCATATCGAGATGCATCTCGCCGACGAGCGTCGCGGCGAGCGCCTGCGCGAGGGCGTGTCGATCGCCATCGTCGGTCCGCCCAACGCCGGCAAGTCGAGCCTGCTGAACGCGCTGGCGCGACGCGAGGCGGCGATCGTTTCGACCGTCGCCGGGACGACGCGCGACGTGATCGAGGTCCATCTCGATCTCGGCGGATATCCGGCGATCGTCGCCGATACCGCCGGGTTGCGCGCGATGGCCGCGACGCCGGGCGACGATCAGGCGGTGATCGAGCGCGAAGGCATGCGCCGGGCGCTGGCCCGCGCCGACGCCGCCGATCTCCGGCTGCTGGTGCTCGACGCCACCACGATCGATAAGAACACGCCACTCGACCCCGCATTAGCGCGGCTGATCGATGGCCGGACTCTGGTCGTCGTCAACAAGATCGATCTCGCGCCGTCCACAACTCAAGATAGAAATTGGCGGATTTCCGTCAAGACCGGCGAGGGCGTGGCCGAGCTGGTGGCGTCGCTGACCGCTGCGGTCGCGGCGCGATTCGCCGTCGAGGTGTCGGGCGGTCCGGTTCTGACCCGCGCCCGCCATCGCGAGGCGCTTGCGGTATGTCTTGAGGCGCTCCGGCGCGCTGTGTCCGCCGACGCCGCCGAGTTGTTTGCGGAGGATCTTCGGCTTGCCGTGCGGGCGCTCGGCCGGATTACAGGCCGGGTTGCCGTCGACGACATACTAGATGTTGTCTTCAAGGAATTTTGCTTAGGCAAGTGACATGATTTAGATCATATCTATGGCATGCATATCGCAACAAGCGGTAGTCCGAGCCATCTGCTTGAAACGTGGTGGTTTTTTACGATTGTTCCACATGAAACATTGGGTCTTTGACGCACCGTCCGGAGCGATTTATACAAGCCGGCCATGACGGATTGGCGATTCGACATCGTCGTGATCGGCGGCGGACACTCCGGTTGCGAAGCGGCGGCGGCCGCGGCACGCCTCGGCGCCCGCACCCTGCTCCTTACCCATAAGCACTCCACCATCGGCGAGATGTCGTGCAATCCGGCGATCGGTGGATTGGCGAAGGGCCATCTGGTGCGCGAGATCGACGCCCTTGACGGCGTAATGGGGCGGGCGATCGATCGTGCCGGCATCCAGTTCCGGGTTCTCAACCGCTCGAAAGGCCCTGCGGTTCGTGGGCCGCGGGCGCAGGCGGATCGCAAGCTTTATCGCCAGGCCATGCAGGCGATCCTTGCCGAGCAAGCCAACCTCACGATCGTCGAAGCGGCGGCCGAGGACTTGGAGGTCGGCGAGGATGGCCGGCTATCGGCGGTCGTCACCGCCGACGGCCGACGCATCGCTTGCAGCGCGGCGGTCGTCACCACCGGAACGTTTCTGCGCGGCCTGATCCACATCGGCGAAGAAAAGATCCCTGCGGGCCGCGTCGGCGAAGCACCGGCCACGGGATTGGCGCGAACCCTTCATCGCCTTGGATTTGCCCTTGGCCGACTCAAGACCGGAACGCCGCCGCGGCTCGACGGCCGGACGATCGATTGGGCCGGTTTGGAGATTCAGCATGGCGACGATCCGCCAGCACCGTTCTCGTACATGACCGCACGGATCACGACGCCGCAGATGCCGTGTCACATCACGTATACGACACGAGCTACCCACGCGTTGATCCGCGCCAATCTCGACCGCTCGCCGATGTATTCGGGCCAAATCGCCAGCGCTGGCCCACGCTATTGCCCGTCGATCGAGGACAAGGTTGTCCGGTTTGCGGCGCGCGACCGCCATCAGATTTTTCTCGAGCCCGAAGGACTCGACGACGACACCATCTATCCCAACGGCATTTCGACTTCGCTGCCCCGCGATGTTCAGGCCGGACTCTTGAAGACTATTCCGGGTCTCGAGCGTGCGGTGATGCGGCGTCCGGGCTATGCCATCGAGTACGACTATATCGATCCGCGCGAGTTGCGTTCGACGCTCGAGACGAAGCGGCTTCCGGGGTTGTTTCTCGCCGGCCAGATCAATGGCACGACTGGTTACGAAGAAGCCGCGGCACAAGGTTTGATGGCCGGCATCAACGCCGCGCTGTCGCTCGGGCGGGATCGCGAGTTCGTGCTCGACCGCGCCGACGCATATATCGGTGTGCTGATCGACGATCTGATTACGTTGGGGACCAGCGAGCCCTATCGCATGTTCACCAGCCGGGCCGAATATCGTCTCGTCCTACGTGCCGACAACGCCGACCAGCGGCTCACGCCCAAGGGTATGTCGATCGGCTGCGTCGGTGGCGATCGTGCGAGCCTGTTCGAAACCAAGGCCACGCAGCTCGCTCAAGCGCGCGCGCAAGCTGAGGCGCTGCGGGCAACGCCATCGCAGCTCGCGGCAGCCGGCTTGCCGGTGAACCAGGACGGCGCCGCCCGCTCGGTGATCGACCTGCTTGCCCTGCCCGGCGTCGATATGGCGCGCCTGGCGACCATCTGGCTGGAACTGCGCACCATCGCACCCGAAATCGCCGAGCAGCTCGAAATCGATGCCCGGTATCGCGGTTATCTTGATCGCCAAGATGCCGACATTCGCGCCTTTCGCCAGGACGAAACGCTCGAATTGCCGCCGCAGCTCGACTACGCGTCGATCGCAAGCCTGTCGACCGAGGTCCGCCAGAAGCTCGCTGCCGTTCGACCGGCAACGCTTGGCCAAGCAGCGCGAATCTCAGGAGTGACGCCGGCAGCGCTGACGGTGCTGCTCAAATACGTGCGACGGCGCGAGGCGGCGTGACGCCGGACGAGTTTGCTGCCGAGACCAATGTTTCACGTGAAACATTGGCGCGGTTCCAGGCCTTGCACGATCTCCTTCTTAAGTGGCAGGCACGGATCAACCTGATCGGTGCAGGAACCCGCGAAGATATCTGGCGCCGGCATTTTCTCGATAGCGCCCAGCTCTTTCCGCTCCTGCCGGCGCCGGCAGTTGCGGATAGTCCGCCGGTGCTCGTCGACCTAGGCAGCGGGGCTGGATTTCCGGGGCTGGTATTGGCTTTGCTGGCGAGTGGCGAAACCCGGCCGCTTGCGATCAACTTGGTCGAATCCGATCAGCGCAAAGCGGCGTTCCTCATCGAAGCGGTACGGACTTTAAGGCTGGGCGAATCGGTCAACATTCACAACCGGCGCGCCGAGTCGCTGAACGGAACGCTCCGCGCGCGGGTGGATGTGGTCACGGCACGCGCGTTGGCCGATTTGCGCCAGCTGGTCGTTTGGAGCGTTCCTTTGCTACGGAGCACTGGGATATGCCTCTTCCTCAAGGGCACAAGCGCTAGTGATGAATTGACCCTCGCACACAAAGTGTGGAATATGCACAGTGAGATTTTGCCCAGCCGCTCCGATCCGTCCGGGGTCATTCTCCGCCTGAGGGGCATAAGCCGTTGTCCGATACCGCTGAACACATTGAAATAAAACGACGATCTGCAAAAATTATTGCCATCGCCAATCAAAAAGGCGGGGTCGGCAAAACGACAACGGCGATCAACCTGGCGACTGGGCTCGCAGCGGTCGGCAAGCGCGTGCTGGCGATCGATCTAGACCCGCAAGGCAACGCCTCGACCGGGCTCGGAATGACGCGCGAGCAGCGTGCGATCGGGACCTACGATGTCCTGCTCGGCGCCGAAAGCCTGATCGGCGCGGTGCAGCCGGCGATGATACCAGGCCTGTTCGTCGTGCCGGCGACGGTGGACCTGTCAGGGGCGGAGATCGAGCTGGTCGATCTCGACCGGCGAGAGTACCGCCTGGCCGACGCGCTCGCCGGCCAGACGCTGGATTTCGACTACATCCTGATCGACTGTCCTCCGGCGCTAGGCCTGCTCACGGTCAACGCGCTGGCCGCCGCCGACTCCATCCTGGTCCCGCTGCAATGCGAGTTCTTCGCGCTGGAAGGGCTGTCGCATCTCGTCCGTACCGTCGAGCGGATTCGTGAGCGGTTCAATCCAAAGTTGCAAATCCAAGGCGTCGTGCTCACCATGTACGACCGCCGCAACAATCTCTCCGATCTTGTCGCCTCCGATGTCCGCGCGTTTTTCGGCGAGCGCGTCTACGAAACCGTGATCCCGCGCAACGTCCGGGTCTCTGAGGCGCCGAGCCATGGCAAGCCGGTGCTGCTGTACGACGTCCGCTCCTCCGGCGCCCAGGCCTACATTCTGCTCGCGCGCGAAGTCTTGCGGCGCGAGGAACCCGCCGTCGCCCCGCTTGCCGCCGATCTGCCGGATCCGGGCGCGACGCAAAACGAGGTGTCCGCATGAGCCCCGAAGAACATAAACGCAAGCAGCTCGGCCGCGGCCTCTCCGCGCTCCTCGGCGACAGCGCCGGCGAAGGCGCGACGCCGGTGCCGCTCGCCGCCCGCGGCGGCGCACGGCCGATCGCCGTGTCTCAGATACGGCCGTCGCGGTTCCAGCCGCGGCGGCGTTTCCCGGCCAACGAGATCGAAGAGCTTGCGGCATCGATCCGAAGCCAAGGCGTGTTGCAACCGATTCTGGTGCGCCGCGATCCGCAGACGCCGGGAAATTTCGAGCTGATCGCCGGCGAGCGGCGATGGCGCGCCGCCCAAGCGGCGCAGCTCCACGAAATTCCGGCGCTGGTGCGCGAACTGTCGGATCGGGAAGCGCTCGAGGTGGCGCTGGTCGAAAATCTCCAGCGCCAGGATTTGACGCCGCTCGAAGAGGCCGAGGCCTATCGCCGCTTGATCGACGATTTCGGCCACACGCAGGAGAACATCGCCGCGGCGCTCGGCAAGAGCCGGCCGACGATCGCCAACGCGGTGCGCCTGCTCGAGCTGCCCGAGGAGGTCAAGGCGCTGATCGATTCGGGCGAGCTTAGCGCCGGCCACGCGCGCGTGCTGGTGACCGCGGCCGACCCGCTGGCGCTGGCACGGCGCATCGTCGACGACAAGCTGACCGTCCGCCAGGCCGAAGCACTGGCGCAAGGGCTGCGCGCCAAGCCGGCGAGGCGCAACGCCGCGCGCGGCGATTCGGGACGCGACGCCGACACGCTGGCGCTCGAGCGCCGGCTTTCGACTGAACTCGGGCTCAGCGTTTCGATCGAGCATAAACGCGGCGCCAAAGGCGGCAGCCTGGTGATCCGCTATCAGACGCTCGATCAACTCGACGACCTGCTGGCGCGGCTGTCGCGTCGAGCTTGACGCCGCCGCCGGTCATCACCGCCCTCTATGCCGGGGCACTGGCGTTGCTCGCCATTGCGCTCGCCGCCAATACCGCGCGTGTGCGCGGCAAGTACGGCGTCGGACTCGGCGACGGCGACAAGCCGGAGCTGCTGCAGGCGATCCGCATGCACGGAAACTTTGTCGAGAACGCGCCGCTGGCGTTGGTCGTCCTGCTTGCGCTCGAACTGACGGGGACTGCGGCGTGGACGATCCATGCGCTTGGCGGCGCGCTGGTGATCGGCCGTATTCTGCACGCCTGGGGGCTGTCGCGATCAGCCGACCGGTCGTTCGGCCGCGCCGCCGGCACGGTGCTGACATGGACCATGATCGGCGTCGCCGGCGTGTTGGCGCTGGCGCGCGGCGTCGGCCTATGACGGGCGTTTTTGGCCGCCGTGGGCGATTTCGAGGAGGCAGCGGCCGATCGTAAGCTCGGCGAGCGGCGATTGCCCGCCGGCCTTGGCCTGCATCTCGGCGGCGAGCAGCGAAGCGATCGCGTCTTGCGCGCCCTCGGGCGGCCAGCGCTTGAGCTGGCGACGGAACCGCGCGTCGTCCTTGTAGAATACCGGCGGCCGCAAGGCGCGCATCGCGCTCGACTCGTCGCTACCGCCGGCGATCGATGCGGCGCAAAGGTGAAGCCGCGCGAAATGCCATTGCGCCCGGCGCGCGATCTGGATCGGCGAAGCGCCTTCGGCGACGAGACGACCGAAGGCGCGATCGAGCGCCTTCACGTCGCCTTCTGCGACGGCGTGAACGAGATCGTCGGTATCGATCTCGGCGCTGTCGCCGACGCAGGCCTGCGCGTCTTCGAGCCGCGCCGTGTTGTCGGCGCCGACATAGAGCGCCAGTTTCTCCAGCTCGCGCCGCGTCACCTGACGGTCTCCGCCGAGCCGGCTTGCCAGCCACTGGGCGGCGTCGGGCGTCGCGGTCACTTTGTACGCCGCCAGCGTTTCGGCGATCACCCGGTCGAGATTGCCCGCCTCGTCGCGATAACAGGCGATCGCGGCGGCGTTGTCGGCGCCCTCGAAGAGCTTGCGCAGCGCCGAGCGGCCGTCGAGCTCGCCAGCCTCGACGACGATCAGCGCGTCGCCGATCGGGTGGCGAAGGAACTCGGCGAACGCCGCCGCGCATTCGTTGCCGGCGGGACGCACCCGCACCACCCGTCGCCCGCCCGAGAGCGACATCGCCGCCGCCTCGTCGGCAAGACGCGCCGGATCGTCGGCGAGCGCGTCGCCCGCAAACTCGGCGACGCGGAACGGATCGCTCAGATCGTCGACGACGAGCCGCGCCAAACCCTCGCCGCGCTCGCGCACCAGGCCGCCATCGGGGCCATAAAGCAGGATCGCGCGCGCCGCCTTGTCAGGCGCGCGCAGGAACCTAGCGACGCTTCGCGTATCGATCTTCACACGATGTCAGACGTCAGATGACGAATGTCGGAGCAATGGCGTTCCGACATCCGTCATCAGACATCCGTCCTCTAGACCACGACATTGATGATTCGGTTGGCGACGACGATCACCTTGCGCGGCGTCTTGCCGGCCATCGCCGCCGCGACGTTGGGCACCGCCAACGCCGCTTCGCGCGCGTCGTTCTCCGGGCAATCACGCGGCAGGCTCACCGTGCCGCGCAGCTTGCCGTTCACCTGCACGGCGATGGTGATCTGCTCGTCGACCAGAAGCGCCGCCTCGGCCTTCGGCCACGGCTCCCGCGCCAACAGCGTCGTGCGGCCAATCGCGCGCCACAACTCCTCGGCCAGATGCGGGGTCATTGGCCCGATCAGCTTGATCGCCGTTTCGAATCCCTGACGCAGGACCCAGCCTTCGCCAGGACCGTCGCCGGGCACGTCCTCGAGTGCGTTGGTGAGGGCGCGAATTTGCGCCACGGCGACGTTGAAGCGGAAATTCTCGAGATGCTCGCTCACCGCGGCGATGGTCTTGTGGGTGAGCCGCCACGCCGCTTCGCCGGCCGGCGACAGCGCGTTGGGCTTGGGCGCGCCCGGCGGCGGCAGCTTCGTCTTTGGTTCGGCGACCAGGCGATAGAGGCGGTTGAGATAACGCCAGGCGCCCTCGACCCCGGCCTCGGTCCATTCAAGGTCGCGCTCGGGCGGCGAGTCGGAAAGCATGAACAAGCGCGCCGTATCGGCGCCGTACGCGTCGATGATGCGCGCCGGCGCCACGACGTTCTTCTTCGATTTCGACATCACCTCGCGCCGGCCGACATCCACCGCTTGGCCGGTCTCGACATGTACCGCGCTACCCTCGCCGGTCTTGTGCACCTCTTCGGGATAAAGCCAGTTGCCCGCCGCATCCTTGTAGGATTCGTGGATCACCATGCCTTGGGTGAACATGCCGGCGAACGGTTCGTCGAGCCCGACATGCCCGGTCTTGCGCATCGCCCGGGTGAAGAAGCGCGAATAGAGCAGATGTAAAATCGCGTGCTCGACGCCGCCGATGTATTGATCGACCGGCAGCCAGTAATCGACCGCTTGCCGATCCACCGGGATATCGGCGCGCGGCGAGCAGAAGCGAGCGAAGTACCACGCTGAATCGACGAAGGTGTCGAAAGTGTCAGTCTCGCGCCGCGCCTTGCCGCGGCATGTCGGGCACTCGACGTTCTTCCACGTCGGATGATGGTCGAGTGGATTGCCCGGTTTGTCGAAGCTGACGTCGTCCGGCAGCCGCACCGGCAGGTCTTCTTCCGGCACCGGCACAATGCCGCAGCGCTGGCAATGGATTGCCGGGATCGGGCAACCCCAATAGCGCTGTCGGCTGACCAGCCAGTCGCGCAGACGGTAGACCGTGGCCGGTCGGCCGAGGTCGGCGGCGGCGAGGCGCCGCCCGACTTCGGCTTTTGCCGCTTCGACTTCCAGCCCGTCGAGAAAGCCGGAATTGATGATCGTCCCGTCCTCGGTATAGGCGAGGTCGTCGATCGCGAAGCGTTCCGGATCGGCGCCCGGCGGCGCCACGACCGGGATGACCGGCAGCCCGTATTTGCGGGCGAAGTCGAGGTCGCGCTGATCGTGCCCGGGGCAGCCGAAAATGGCCCCCGCGCCGTACTCGATGAGCACGAAGTTGGCGACGTAGACCGGCAGCTCCTTGCCGGCGATGAACGGATGCAGCGCCTTCAGTTGCGTCTCGTGGCCGCGTTTCTCCTGGGCCTCCAGCGCCGCCTCGGAAGTGCCGGCGTGGCGGCACTCGGCGATAAAGGCGGCGAGCGTCGGATCGCGCTCGGCCAGTTCGTCGGCGAGCGGATGATCGGGCGAGATGGCGCAAAACGTGGCGCCGAATATGGTGTCGGGCCGGGTGGTGAATACCTGCAGGCGATCGTCGCGGCCCTTCAGGCGAAAGCGGATCTCGGCGCCCGAGGAGCGGCCGATCCAATTCTCCTGCATCAGCCGTACTTTTTCCGGCCAACGCGAGAGCGCCTTGAGCGCATCGAGCAGCTCGTCCGAATAGGCGGTGATCTTGAGGAACCACTGCGCCAACTTCTTCTTCTCGACCAGCGCGCCCGAACGCCAGCCGCGGCCGTCAATGACCTGCTCGTTGGCCAACACTGTCTGGTCGACCGGGTCCCAGTTGACGAAGGCCTCCTTGCGGTAGACCAGGCCGGCCCGCATGAAATCGAGGAACAGCTTCTGCTGGTGCGCGTAATATCCGGGATGGCACGTCGCCAGCTCGCGGGTCCAGTCGAGCGACAGGCCCATGCGCTTCAGCTCGGCGCGCATGGTGGCGATGTTGTCGTAGGTCCAGTGCGCCGGATGCACCTTCTGGTCGCGCGCCGCGTTTTCGGCCGGAAGGCCGAATGCGTCCCACCCCATCGGGTGCAGCACGTTGAAGCCCTGCGCGCGCTTGTAGCGCGCCACGACGTCGCCCAGCGTGTAGTTGCGCACGTGGCCCATGTGGATGCGCCCCGAGGGATAAGGGAACATCTCCAGCACGTAGTATTTGGGCCGCGACGGATCGGCCTCGGCGGCGAAGGCGCCCGCCTTCTCCCACGCCGCCTGCCATTTCGCCTCGGATGCTTCGAAGTTGTAGCGCGTCATCGCCCGTGCCGCTGGCCGCCTTGGTCAACAAGCCGCGGCAAGGATTACGGGATTATCCGCGGCCCGACAATGGGGCACCGCTGCGCCGGCCGGCGCGCTTGACCGGGTAGTCGCTGGCGGCCGAAACTGCCCGTCGTCGCTCGCAGGGGATTTTCGATCGTCATGCTGGTGGTCATACAAGACGTGCTCACGCCGGCCGAACTGGCGCGCATTCGTGCCGAGTTGCCGCCGGAGCTTTTTCTCGACGGCAGACTCACCGCCGGCGGCCGGGCGGCGATGGTCAAGAAGAACCTGCAGACCGACGTCAAGGCCGAAACCTCGAAGGCGCTGCAAGACCTGGTGTTGAAGGCGCTGATGCGCAATTCGACCTTCGTCGCGGTGACGGCGCCGAAGCGGATCCTGCCGATCCGGTTCAACCTCTATAAAGAGGGCATGCATTACGGCGATCACGTCGACAACGCGATCATGGGCGGCGGTCCCGGCGAGCCCGACGCGGTGCGGGTCGACCTGTCGTTCACGCTCTTCGTCTCACCGCCCGAGAGTTATTCCGGCGGCGAACTGGTGATCCGCACCGGCTATGGCGAGCATACGTTCAAACTGCCGGCGGGCCAGATGGTCGTCTATCCGACCTATTTTTTTCACCACGTGGCGCCGGTGACCAAGGGCGAGCGGCTGGCGGTGGTGAGCTGGATGCAGAGCATGCTGCGCGACCCGCTACGCCGCGAAATGATGGTCGATCTCGCCGTGCTCGCCCAATCGCTGCAGCTCAAAGGCAAGAACGTGCCGGCCGCCGACCTCGACCTGGTCGACAAGGTACGCAAGAACCTGCTGCGGATGTGGGCGGAGAACTAGCGTGTGATCCGCTTTAGTCTAATCGTGTCGAGCGCCCTCATGGTTCGACAGGCTCACATGAGGGCATATTTATCAGTCCTCGCCCTGAGCCTGTCGAAGGGCGAGGGGTAAAACCGGCGATTCAATCTTAGCGGATCATACTTTAGACGAGCAGCGCGCCGTTCACGGCCGCGCGGTGTCGATCCGCAACTGGCGGGCCCGAGTCAGTATCGTGTTCTCGAGCTCGATCGCCGTCTTCGGCTCGACCGCGGCGTCGACCCAGGCGCCGCTCGCATCCCTGCGCTGCTTGAACACCGCGGCCTTGAGTCCGTCGGCGCGAAGCTGGCGGCCGAGAATGAAGATGTTGACCTTGAACCGCTCGTCCGGCGACTCGGCCGGCGTGTACCAGTCGGTGATGATCACGCCGCCGAACGGGTCGGCCGAGACCAGCGGCATGAACGAGATCGAGTCTAGCGACGCGCGCCACAGGAAGCTGTTGACGCCGATGCCGCCCCCGGCGCCGGGATCGGCGGGCTTGTCGCTCGGACCCCACAGCCGGATGCCGTCGGTGCCGAACACACCTTCGCTTTTCTTGTTGCTGCCGACCGGATCGACCGCCTGACCCGGCTTTTTGTCTGGATAGCTGTACTCGATGTTGTCGCGACTGCAGGCGGAAACCGCCAAACCGGCAATTGCCACCGCCACGACAATCACCCGCGCGCGCGACATTCGATTGATCTTCGTGCCATCCATCGAAATTTGCCCTTGTCCGCCAAATCCGCCCACGACCAGCGACTCGCTCGCACCGCCCAATCGACAATTCGCGGCGGATCATAACCTTCGCCAGGAGGCTGCACAACAAGTCGGCGGGTAAGTGTAACCAAAAGGTTAATTCTCGCCGCGACAGCGGCCTAG
This sequence comes from Alphaproteobacteria bacterium, assembly GCA_035457725.1. Taxonomy (GTDB): domain Bacteria; phylum Pseudomonadota; class Alphaproteobacteria; order CACIAM-22H2; family CACIAM-22H2; genus DATFES01. Next base: position 18,622 of record DATIBC010000114.1, read on the forward strand.
CGTACGGTCGGGCAGCGATGAAGCCGATATTTATATTCAATATCAGTTATTTATGGTTGACTACGGAGGTTTAATGGAAAAATCTCGTCCTTAGCTATTGTTGCTTCGATGCAACAGTGCGGGGTTTTCAACACAAGTACTTCTACTGATTTGTTGACCAGTAACAGTCTCCATGGAAAATCTCCATAGCCTGAATGGAATTTGGGCGGCGCTCCGGCTTCTCCGCTGGCGGCGAGCAGTGCAGAGACGAAAAACAATTCGGAGAGGTACCAGATGAAGAAGCAACTCCTAGGGACGACGGCGCTGGTCGCAGCCGGCCTGTTCGTGCTCGCCGACGCTGGGCCGGCTTCGGCGCAGCAGAAGGTCGAGCCGATCAAGGTTTCGGTCGGCGGCTACGTCGGTGCGTTCGTCAGCATTGTCGACCAGGACGACGTGGGCAACACGGCGGCCGGGCGCGACGGTGAGCTTGCGTTGATCGATACGCACACCGACCAGGAGATCCATTTCAACGGCCGCACGACGCTGGCGAACGGGATCACCATCGGTTTCCGCATCGAACTCGAAGGCAACACCGAAGGCGACCAGATCGACGAGTCGTATCTGTTCCTCGAGAGCAGCTTCGGCCGCGTCGAGATCGGTCAGGTCAACAACGTGCACTACCGGATGGCCTACAAGGCGCCGGACGTGTTCACCCGCGGTTGGGTCAACGAAGGCAACTTCACCAACGTGATGGTGAACCCGACCGGTTCGCCCAACGGCGATTCGACGATCAACACCACGGTCTCGCGTTTCCGCGACAACGACTCGGACAAGATCAACATCTATACGCCGCGCTTCGCCGGCTTCCAGATCGGCGCGTCGTATGTTCCTGATTCGTCGCAGGACACCGCGGCGCCGACCAGCGTTTCCGCAGCGTACTCGGAAGGCTGGGCGGTCGCGGCCAACTACGTCCAGACCTTCGGCGAATTCAGCGTTGCGGCTTACGCCGGTTACTTCAAGTGGCAGGGTCCGCAAACGGCCCCTGGCGTTTCGGCGCCAGATCCGGACCACTGGAGCGTTGGCCTGCAGCTCGGCTACGCCGGGTTCCGGGTCGGCGGCAGCTACGGCCAGATCAGCGATGGTCGCACCGGCGCTGCGGGCACTGCGGGCGCTTCGGCGGCCGGCACCGGCGGCAACATCACTGACGGAATGGCTTGGGACGTCGGCGTGTCGTACACCTTCGGTCCGGCATCGGTCAGCTTGACGTACATGCAAGCCGAGAACGATGACTCGCCCGTCGGTGGCCCGGCTCTGGGCGATGACGAGTTCTCGATCGTCTCGCTGGCTGCCAAGTACGTGTTGGGACCGGGAATCAGCTGGGACACGGCGCTGTTCTGGGCCGAGTTCGAGGGCAATACTGCCGGCACCAACGTCGACGACAACGAAGCGATCGGCCTCGTCACCGGTTTCGTGCTGGTGTTCTAAGCCAACCGACTCGCATTCGACTTCCAAGGGGCGGCTTCGGCCGCCCCTTTTTTATTGGCCTCGCGGCGCCATGTCCCTCCAGTCGATGGGCGTCGCCAGAAGTATTTATTTTCTCTTATACAGGTAACGCTAATAAATTGCATGTTTGCAACATGCAGTATGTTTCTTATCTCCATCTTTAACTGGTACGTTGACTGACTCTCTCTTCGATGAAACAAGACGAATACTCGCGACAATTCGCGAGTATTCGCGTCGGCGTCGCGCCGTCGCTCACCAACTTGGGAAGAGGGAGACGATGAGAAAACAACTATTGGGCACAACGGCGCTGATCGCGGCCGGCCTATGCGTGCTCGCCGATGCGGGGCCGGTTTCGGCGCAGCAGAAGGTTGAGCCGATCAAGGTGACGACCGGCGGCTATTTCGGCGGCTTCGTCAGCTTCGTCGATCAGGATGACCGGGCGCCCACACCGGCCGGTTCACTAACACCCGGCAAATTCGTCAAGCTCGACACGCATACCGACGCCGAGATCCACTTCAACGGCCGCACGACGCTCGCCAACGGCATCACCGTCGGCTTCCGCGTCGAGCTCGAGGGCAACACCAGCGGCGACACGATCGACGAATCCTGGCTGTTCCTCGAGAGCAATTTCGGCCGCATCGAAATCGGCCAGCTCAACAACGTCCATTACCGCATGGGCGTGCGGGCGCCGGACGTCTTTACCCGCGGCTGGCTCAACGAAGGCAACATCACCAACGTCGTCTTGAACCCGACCGGCTCGGCGAACAACAACACGACGATCAACACGACCCACACCCGTTTCGCCGACAACGATTCGGACAAGGTCAACATCTACACGCCGCGCTTCGCCGGTTTCCAGATCGGCTTTTCGTACATTCCCGACTCTTCGCAAGACACGGCGGTGCCGACACCGGCATCGACGGCCTATACGCGCGGCTGGTCGGCGGCGGCGAACTTCATCCGCACCATCGGTCCGGTCGATATTTCGGCCTCGGCTGGGTACTTCACGTTCGAAGGGCCACAGACCGGCGCGACTGTCCATGCGCCCGATCCGGATATCTTTGCCTTTGGTTTGCAGGTCGGCTTCGCCGGGTTCCGCATCGGCGGCAGCTATGGCGCGGTGGACAACGGACGCACCCCCTTCGGTACCGTCGGCGCGATAGGCGCGGCCGGCGCCGGCGCGGCGCAGGTCGATGGCTATGCTTGGGATCTCGGCGCGTCGTACACGACGGGGCCGGTTTCGGTCAGCTTGACCTACTTCAACGGTCGCAATAACGACAGCCCGTGCTCGACGGCAACGCAGGGGTGCGCCGTTAACACCGGCGGCGACGACGAGTTCACGGCAATCGCCTTGGCCGGAAAATACGTCCTCGGGCCGGGCATCAGCCTCGACGCCGTGCTCTTCATCGCCGAGTTCCAAGGCAACGATCTACCTACGTCGTCGCCAGCAACCCGGAGCTTGAACGATAACGAGGCGGTCGGCGGCGCGGTGGGCGTGGTCCTGGTGTTCTGATCGTCCGATCGGAGGGTTGGTACCTCTCCGTTGCCTCGGGGCGGCCTTCGGGCCGCCCCGCTTTTTTTGCCGCGAGACATTGCACTTCGGCGCGCACACCCATCCTCGTCCTGAGCCTGACGAAGGACGAGGTCGAACGGACCTCACGCTTTGTCCCTCGACAAGCTCGGGACGAGGAGTCTCGGCCGTGAGGATGGGTACACGGGCGCAACGCACCACGGCTCAGGGCGAGGAATAAGCAGAACTCCTCACGCTGAGCTCGTCGAAGCGTGAGTCGACACGCACCACTCGCGCCATAGGGCGCGATAGGCGTCTTCCAGCGCGCTGGCAAACCCGGGGGCGTCGCAAAGCGGCGAGGCGGCGAGCTGG
>DATIBC010000115.1:0-2923 GCA_035457725.1 Alphaproteobacteria bacterium
CGCCGAGCCGCTCCACGGCGATGCGCACTTGCTGGAAGTCCTGCCAAAGCTGCGCCAGCCGCATGATCGGCCCGCCGACGCGGCCCGCCAGCATGTTGAACGCCACCAGCTCGCCGACGGTAAGCGCGCCCTCGATAACCAGGCGCGCTCCCGCCCATAATATTGCCGCCATGGCGAGTTTGTTGACCATGCCGACGCCCTGGCCGGCCCATGCGGCGAGGTTGCCGGCGCGGAACGCCGATCCGACATAACCGGCGAGCTGTTCCTCCCAGCGCTGGCGCAGGCGGGGCTCGACCGCCATCGCCTTCACCGTCTCGACCCCGGTCACCGCCTCGACCAGGAAAGCCTGGTTCTCGGCGCCGCGGTTGAACTTCTCATCGAGCCGGCGGCGCAACACTGGCGTGACGAACAGCGACAGCACCACATAGGCCGGAATGGTCGCCAGCACGATGCCGGTGAGGAGCGCGCTGTACCAGTACATGACGGCGAGGAAGACGAAGGTGAACCCGACGTCGATGACAACGGTGACCGCCGAGCCCGTGAGGAAATTGCGGATCGTCTCCAACTCGCGCACCCGCGCCACCGTATCGCCCACCCGCCGCGCCTGGAAATAGGCGAGCGGCAACGCCAGCACGTGATGGAACAGTCGCGCCCCAAGCTCGACGTCGATGCGGCTCGTCGTGTGCGCGAAGACATAGGCCCGAACGCCGCCCAGCGCCGCCTCGAACAGCGTCACCACGACGAGCGCGAAGACCAGCACGTCGAGCGTCGACAGGCCGCGATGCACCAGCACCTTGTCGACCACCACCTGGAAGAACAGCGGCGTCACCAGCGCGAAGAGCTGCAGAAAGAATGAGGCGACCAGCACGTCGGCGAACATGCGGCGGTAGCGCAGAATCGCCGGGATGAACCAGGTGAAGTCGAATCGCCGCATCGCGTCGGCGAGCCTTGCGCGGCTGGCGATCAGGATCAGATCGCCTGTCCACAACGCCTCGAACTCGGCCCGCGACAGCGTGCGCGGTCGTTGCTCGCCCGGATCATCGATCAGTACCTTATCCGGCGCGACGCGGGCGATGACGACGAAGCGGCCGCCGCCGAGCTCGGCGATCGCCGGCGGGTGGCTCCGCTCCAACCGCCGCCAATCGCCGCGCACGCGCCGCGCCTTGAGCCCGGACCGCTTGGCCGCGCGCAGAATCACGGCTGCAGCCGCAGCCGTCGATGGACTCGCGAACTCGTGACGCAGCTGCTCGGGATCGAGCGGCCGGCCGAAAAAGCGGGAGACGATCGCCAGACAGGAGAGGCCGGAATCCGTCGCCACCGCTGCGGATATCGTCTCCGTCATGGGCGTCGCCGCCGTTCTCCCGTCTCTGCGGCGCCGGCAACCATCGCTCGTTCAGCCACCGTGCGGCGCGCGGTATCCGGGGTATTCAATACAACAATATTCTGGCGTTTCACACGATTTTCTGTAATCTCAGGTCGTTTTCTGAACTATTCACGTATCTAAGGTATATTAGGTTTTTCGCAACCATGATACGGCCAGTGTCATCCGCGCACCAAAGGACTAGCCGGGGGGTTGGCACGGTTCGAAAGCCGAGATCGTGGTCGAATCGACGCCGGCTCAGGACAGCGTTCCGGATCGTTCAATTAACCCAATGACATGACTGAGAGATCGGCGCTTACCCGAGCCATATCCATGTTCACGACTGCAATTTTGGATACCCTTATTCCGTATACCGCATATTTCTCATTGCACGATGAGTCGGCAGTCGGAGGTTGAAGATTTCTCCATCGTCGTTTGACAGCGCACCGGCGCCAGCCGTTGCCGACCAGATCCAGGATCCGCGCCACGACCGAACGTCCGCTCGAAGTGGGCGGCTCGATGGGTCAGAGCTACGCGCCAATCTCGCTTTGACACGATCCGACGCGAAAGCCACGGCGGAGACTCGCCGATTTCCGCCGCCTCTAGCGGCGTTGATTGCCTTCGTTGGGGCTATCTATGGCATTGCTCCTTTCGTTTTGCAGGCGCGTGATGCGGACCTACCGCCATCGCTCTTCTTCGACGATTTCTTTTATTACGTAGTCATTGTCCGCAATACCCTTGACGGCTACATCTCGTCGTTCGACCGACTCAGCGTGACAAACGGGTATCATCCGCTGTGGTTCCTCGTTCTTCTTGCGATCGGCGCCATCCTCGGCACGGGGTTCTGGTTTCTGGTCGTCGTCCATCTGCTTGTCACGCTGTTGTGCTGCGTCGCCAGCGCAGCCGCGCACCGATTGTTGCGCGAGGAGGGCTTTGGCGGCTTGCCGCTCGAAACAGCGACGGTATTCGTGTTCATCGCCGCCCTTTATGTCGCCTCCGGCGGCATGGAGGTGGCGCTGGCGGTGCCGCTCATTCTTTGGTCGCTTGTCGCGCTGCGTGCATGGATGGCAACGCCGACCCCCGCGCGATCCTTCGGGATGGCGTTGATCGCCTCGGCGGCGATTCTGTCTCGCCTCGACGCCGCGCTGCTGTATCTGCTGCTCGGCCCTCTCGTGATCGTTCGTGCCTGGATGTCGGGCGAGGTAGCGGCCTTGCTCGCGACAGCCAGGCGACCCAACGTTCTGGCCGTCGCAGCGGGTGCGATGCCACTGGCGGCATGGGCGATCGCATCGATCGCGTTTACCGGATCGGCGATGCCGGTCTCGGCGATCGCCAAACAGCTTGCGCCGTTTCCAGCGGCGCGGTGGGATCATTTCGCGCCGATCCTTACGGATGGAGTGCCGGTCTCGCTTTTTGGTTACGTCGTCAGAATACTTGGCTGGGCCTGGGTGATCGCCACGATCGGATTGATTCTTCGGCATCGGCGGGGTCGGCCGTCGACATCGCTTGTCGAAGTCGCCGCGATGTGTTTCGCGCCACTCCATCTGGGCTCATTTGGATTGG
>DATIBC010000116.1:0-37891 GCA_035457725.1 Alphaproteobacteria bacterium
CACGCCCAAGGGCGACCCGGTCAACAAGAGCTACCGGGTGCGCATCGCCTTGCCCGACGACACCAAGCTTCATATCGGCATGACGACCGAGATCAACGTCATCGTCGAGACGCGCGATAACGTGCTGCTGGTGCCAAGCGACGCGGTTCGCGCCGGGCGCATCTACGTCGTCGAAGACGGCATGGCGCGGCGGCGCAGCGTCAAGACGGGCATCGTCGGCCGCGGCATGGTGGAAATCCGCGACGGCCTCAACGATGGGGAAAGCGTGATCGTCAACCCGCCCGATGGTCTCGCCGACGGCGCGCATGTACGCCCGGTTCCGCTTTCGGCGGGCGAACCCGCGGGCTAGGGCGCGGCCGCGTCATGCCGCTCAGTTTGGACATCGCCGCCTCGCATCTCCTGTCGCGCCGACGGCAGAGCGTGGTGTCGATCCTCGGGGTGGCGCTCGGAGTCGGCTTCTTCATCGGCATGGCATCGATGATGCAGGGGTTCCAACGCGATTTCGTCGCCCGCGTAATCGATACCTCGCCGCACATCACCATCAAGGACGAATTCCGTGATCCGCCGGCGCAGCCGGTGCACGCGCTGTTCGCCGGCGGCGCGGTCAGCCTGTCGGGCCTCAAGCCGAAGGACGAGCCGCGCGGCATCCGCAACGCGCGCGGCGTGATGCAGGCGCTGGCCGAGATTCCCGGAGTTCACGTCGCGCCGTCGCTGACCGGCCAGGCGTTCCTGCGCTACGGCGCCAAGGACGTTTCGGGCACGTTGATCGGCATCGAGCCTGATCTCGAACGCAAGGTCAGCAAGCTCGAAGGCGATCTCATCGCCGGCTCGCTCGACGCGCTCTACACGGCGCAAAACGGCGTCATCCTCGGCGAAGGGTTGGCGCAGAAGGTGGGGGCCGAGCTCGGCAACACGCTCACCGCCGTGAGCCCCGAGGGCGTCATCCTGCGCGTCAAGGTGGTCGGAGTTTTCCGTAGCGGCATTACCTCGGTCGACAATTTCCAGGGCTACACGCTCCTCAAGAAGGCGCAGGTGCTGCAGGACCGCTCGAACGTCGTCAACCAGATTCGCATCCGGCTCGACGACATCACGCTGTCGCGGGCGCTGGCGCGGCGCATCGAGGAGCGCTTTGGCTACCGCAGCGAGCCGTGGGAGGAGACCAACAGCAACGTGCTCGGCATCTTCGTCATCCAGAACGGCATCATGTACTCGACCGTGGGCGCCATCCTCATCGTCGCGTGCTTCGGCATCTTCAACGTCATCTCGACGGTGATCTACGAGAAGACGCGCGACATCGCCATCCTCAAGTCGATGGGCTTCCGCGAGACCGACATCAAGCGGATCTTCGTCATCGAGGGCGTGCTGGTCGGTCTGGTCGGCACGGTGCTCGGCTGGTTGCTGGGCTCGGCGATCGTCGAGTTTCTCGGTAGCCTGGAGTTCAAGGTCGAGGGCTTCATCAAGGCGCAGGGCTTCGTGCTATACCGCTCGTGGACGCACTACGGCGTCGCCGGCGGCTTCGCCATGCTTTCGGCGACGGTGGCGGCGTGGCTGCCGGCACGCAAGGCGGCGCGCGTCAATCCGGTCGACATCGTGCGAGGTGCGGCATGACCGCGGCGGCGCAGGCGCAGGCGCTGGCGCCGCGCGGCGCGTTGTCGCCGATCGTCGAGGCGCGGGAGGTCACCCGCACCTTGCCGGGGCCGGTGCCGGTGACGCTGGTCCGCGACATTTCGCTCGCCTTTCGCCCGGGAGAGTTTGCCGCCATCAGTGGACCGTCGGGCTCCGGCAAGTCGTCGCTGCTCTATCTGCTGGGTCTGCTCGACGTGCCGAGCGAGGGCGAAGTGCTGCTCGATGGCGCGCCGACCAGCGGGCTGTCGCGCGACGCGCTCGCCGACTTGCGGCTGGCGCGGCTCGGCTTTGTCTTCCAGTTCCACTTCCTGCTGCCGGAGTTCACCGCCCTCGACAACGTGCTGATCCCGATGCGCAGGCTGGGCCGTCTGTCGGAGCGGGCGATGCGCGCGCGCGCCGACGAGATCCTGGCGAGCCTCGACCTCGCGCCGCAGGCGAAGAAACGCCCGGACCAGATGTCGGGCGGCCAGCGCCAACGCGTGGCGATCGCCCGCGCGCTCGCCAACGATCCTGACATACTGCTGGCCGACGAGCCGACCGGCAATCTCGACACCAAGAACGCCCACATCGTGTTCGAGATCTTCCGCGGCCTCGCCGCCCAACGCGGCAAGACGGCGATCGTCGTCACCCACGACGCCGAACTCGCGCGCATGGCGACGCGGCGCGTCCATCTCGTCGACGGCCGCATCGCCGAATTCATCGAGGAGCGGGGGCCGATTTAAGCGGGATTGGCGCGCCCGAGGATGGACGCCGCCCTAGTCGTCGTCGCGCGATAGTCTGGCAATCATTGCGGCGATCGCCGTTTGCCGGTCGTTCCGCATCGAGATTACAATGCACAGCGGCTCTCCGGCCGGGGACGACGCATGAATTGCGGAACCTGCGGAAGCACCAATCCGAGAGGTAAGAGATTTTGCGGTGAATGCGGGTCTCCGCTCGCGCGCGCTTGCGGCGCGTGCGGGGCGGAGAATCCGCCGGGCAACAAATTCTGCGGCGATTGCGGCACGCTCTTGAACGACGCCGCTCGCGCAGGCGCGACGGGGACCGCGGTACAGCCAAATGGCGCGCCGGGGGAGGCCGCAACGCAAGCCGAGCGTCGCCAGCTTACCGTGATGTTTTGTGATTTGGTCGGCTCGACGGCGCTGGCGACGCGCCTCGATCCCGAAGATCTGCGAAATATCCTCGACACATACCGGCGCTGCGTCGGCGATATCACGGCCCGTTACCACGGCAGTGTCGCCAAGTACATGGGCGATGGGGCGCTGATCTATTTCGGTTACCCGCTTGCTCACGAGGACGCCGCCGAGCGCGCGGTGCGCGCTGCGCTCGACATTGTCGAGAATGTGCCGCGGCTTGAAACGGGCGAAGGACTGCACGTCCGCATCGGTGTCGCCACCGGCCTCGTCGTCGTCGGCGATCTCGTCGGCACCGATTACGGACACGAGCGCGGTGTGGTCGGTGAAACCCCGAACCTGGCGGCCCGGTTGCAGGCGATCGCGGCGGCGGATGCGGTCGTGATTGCGGCCAGTACGCGGGAGCTTCTAGGCGCACTTTTCGAGTGCCGAGAGCTCGCCCCCTTCGAAGCGAAGGGCTTTGCCGAACCGGTGCACGCCTGGCAGGTACTCAGCCTGAGCGCCATCGAAAGCCGCTTCGATGCGTTCCATTCCGAAGCGAATTTGACCCATCTGGTGGGGCGCGAGGAAGAAATCGACCTGCTGCTCCGCCGCTGGCGACAGGTTAGGGACGCCGAGGGGCGCGTCGTTCTGTTCACCGGCGAACCTGGCATCGGCAAGACGCGAATCGTTCGCGCGTTTCAGCAGACCCTAAGCGAGGAGGCGCATACGCGCCTTCAGTATTTCTGCTCGACTTATCACCGCACGAGCGCGCTCTACCCGTTCATTAGCCAGCTCGAACGAGCCGCCGGTCTACGGGCGGACGATACTACGAGCGTCAAGCTTGATAGGCTCGAAGCCCTGCTTGCGGGTTCGAGCAAAAACCTTGCGCATGACACGTCTATCATCGCGTCCTTGATGTCGATACCGTCTGACGTTCGCTATCCACGGCGCGAGTTCAGCCCACAACGACGCAGAGAGGAAACGCTCATCGCTTTGCTGGCGCAGCTCGAGGGGCTGGCGGCGCGCGAGCCCGTGCTGATCATCTTCGAAGACGCGCACTGGATCGACCCCACTTCGATGGAGCTGTTGGACCGCATCGTCGACGTGGTGCAAAACTTGCCCGTTCTGCTCGTCGTCACGGCGCGACCCGAGTTCGTGACGACTTGGGCCGGGCGGCCGCATGTCACCATTCACTCGCTCAATCGACTGGGTCGCCGTGACGCGACGGCGATGGTCGAGCGGCTGACGGGCGGGCGTGTTCTCCCGCGTGAAATCGCCGATCAGATCATCGAGCGAACCGACGGCGTTCCGCTGTTTCTCGAGGAACTGACGAAAACGGTGCTCGACTCAGGACTTCTTGCCGATGCCGGAGGCCGTTTCGAGTTGCGCGGCCCGCTGCCGCCGCTGGCGATCCCCACGACATTGCATGACTCGCTGATGGCGCGTCTGGATCGGTTGGCCTCGGTCAAGGACGTTTTGCAGATCGGCGCGATCATCGGCCGGGAATTCTCCTATGAGTTGCTTGCCGCGGTCGTACCGCTGGACGACCGGCGACTGCGCGAGGCGCTTTCCCAGGCGGTCGCATCAGGCTTGATCTTTGGTCGTGGTGTTCCGCCCGAGGCGACATTTTCGTTCAAGCACGCGCTGATTCAGGACACCGCGTATCAGTCGCTGCTGAAGGCGAGTCGACAGCAGTATCATCTGCGAATCGCCAGGGTTCTCGAGGAACGGTTCCCGAGACTCGCTGAGACGCAGCCGGAGATACTGGCCCAGCATTATTCCGAAGCCGGTCAGCCTGAAAAAGCGATCGACTATTGGCAACAAGCCGGACGACTCGCGGCGCAGCGCTCGGCCAATGTCGAGGCTGTGACCCACTGCGAACGCGGGCTAGAGCTTCTGTCGGTTCTTCCCGAGACCAGGGCGCGCGATGGGCGTGACCTTGCCATTCAGATGACGATCGGACCGGCGCTGGTCGCCGCCCGCGGTTTTGCCGATCAGGGCGTCGGGCGCGCCTACGCGCGCGCCTGGGAGCTATGCCGGCGCCTCGACGACCAACCGCATTTGCCCATCGTGTTGCGAGGACGGCAGGTCTTTCATCGCATACGCGGCGAGCTGGACAAGGCGCGGGAGTTTTCGGAGCAGCTCTTGGCGTTGGCCGAGCGGCGGAAGGATCCTGCGTTGATGGTCGGGAGCTGTCAGGCGCTCGGGCAGGATCTTTTCCAGATGGGCGAGCTGCGCTCGGCTCGGAAAACCGTCGATCGCGGCATCGCCCTATTCGATCCCGCCCAGCACCGAGTTCACAATTGGCCTGGTGGACAACCCGGCGAGCAATGCTTTCTCTACAGTGCGTTTGCGCTGTGGATGCTTGGGTACCCGGAGCGGGCCCGGCGGCGAAGCGAGGAAGCGCTCGCCTTGGCGAGATCGCTGGCGAACCCGGCGAACCTCATCAATACACTGGCGTTCGTGGCGCTAATTCACGTATTTCGAAGGGAACTGGCCGCCGCCGAGCAACGGGCGGAGGCGACCATGGCGTTGTGCACCGAGCAGAAAAATCCGTACTTTTTGGCGTGGTCGAGGATCTTGCGTGGCTGGGCGTGGTCGGCTTCCGGGCGCAAAGACGCCGGCGTCGCCGAAATCGACCAGGGACTGGCCGCCTACCGGGCGACCGGCTCACAGGCATGGCTCCCTTATTTTCTTGGACTGCAGGCCGAAACCTATCTTCGAGCGACCCGGCACTCCGACGGACTCGTCGTGGTCTCCGAGGCGCTTGCGGTCGGCGAAACAACCGGGGAACGCTGCTGGCAGGCAGAGCTAAATCGGATCAAGGGAGAGCTGCTCTTGGCTGCATCGCCCGAAAACCGAGCGAGCGCAGAAGACTGCTTCTCCCGGTCGCTCGACATCGCGCGCAGGCAGCATGCGCGATCATGGGAACTGCGCACTGCGACCGGCCTTTGTCGTCTCTGGCAGGGCGATGGCCGGAACGTGGACGCGCGCGCGCTTCTTGCGCCGGTTTACGGTTGGTTCAAGGAAGGCGATGACACGCCGGATCTGATGGATGCCGAAACGCTGCTCGGTCGGCAGGGTCGGGCGAGCGCGCCGCCGCGCGCCAAGTCATCGCTCTGATAACACATAGTCGCAACCGCCCCGCACGACCGCGCGCGGATCTGGCTGCGATGACCCGACGGCGCGGAGTCGTGGTGTCACCATAGCGCACGGCATCGAGGCGGCGCGACGACGATACCGCGCCGGTTTCCTCGGCGTCCACCCGACCCGATCGACGCGATCAAGTTCCGGCTCGAGCAAATGGGGTTGGGTCAAGCGCACCTCGCGCGCGTGCTTGGCTCGCGACCACGCGCCTCGGAGATCCTCGCGCACCGCCGCCGCCTGACGCTGCCGATGATCCGAAAACTGCGCGACGCGCTCGACATTCCCGCCGAGTCGCTGATCGCCTGAGACGCAATTGGCCAGGACGCAAACGAGGCGCGGGCTCATGGTTCGACAAGCCCGCCATGAGGAACTGTTCGCTTCGCTCGCGCGTCAATCCTTGAGCTTGAGGACGTCGTCCATCTTCATGGCGATACGGATATCGCCCTTGATGCGCATCTTGCCGGCGAGCATCAATTTAAGTCCGCTGGCCTCGCGGGCCATGATCCGTTTGAAGTCGTCCAACCCGACGATGATGTTGAGGTCGCTGGCGAGATCCTGGTTGTGCACTGCATTGGGCGTCGCCGCGCCGTCGATGTAGATCACTCCCTCTCCACCGTTGAAAGTTATCTTGATCGTCTTCTTGACCACGCCGTTGTCCGCGCCGATGCGACGGCGGACGTCCTCGGTCAGCGTCGCGATGTCCATGACGCGCTCCCCGCCGCCGCTCACGGCGCCGTCGCGCCGGCGCCGTCGCGCGGCCCATTCGAGCCGATCTGTTGCACGCCGCGCGCATAGCGGCTGACGAGCTGCCGCCAGGCGATGACCGGAATGTCGTTGGGCGTAAGGTATTCCTGCTGCCAGCCGTCGCCGTTGGTGTAGCCGTCCTCGAGTCCTTCGCGCGCCATTACGTCGTCGCCGTTGAACTCGTCGAACACCAGCGGCCCCCAGAAATCATCGACCAGGCGCCGGAAAACGGCGGCTTCCTTGAGGTCGGGACAGTCGTCCTTGGTCGAGATCTGGAAATACATGTGCGATTTTTTGTCGATCGGGACGTAGAACTCGTAGGCCGACATGCCGCGTTTGGGAAAGTCGAACACCGAGACGCCGCACGGCATCCAGATGCCGACGCTGGGAATGACGAGGTCGAGTTCCTCGCCGAATTTGAGCTGCGCCGACGTCACCTCGGTCGCCTCGCCGATGTCGCCGCTCCAGATCGGCTCGTAGTTCTCCGACAGCGAATCGAGCAGACCCTTCGGCCCGTCGCCGGTACGGATGTCGAGCAGTTTGGCGTGATCGGGCTTGGCGGCGATTCCCATCGGATAGATTCCGTCGAGCGCGCCGGCGATCCGCGAATTGCGGTGGATGTAAACGTGGGTCGAATCGAGACCGTTCTCGCACGCCCAGCGCCAGTTCGAGTCGACCTTGATGCGCCGCCCGTGGGCGACGCGGTTCGCGTCGAGGAAACCGAGCGGAACGTCGTCGGCTAGCGGCGGCGGCTCGATGTCGCCGATGAAGACGAAGACCAGACCTTGCGCCTCCTCGATCCGGTAGGTCTTGACCGCCATCTTGCCGATCAATTCGCAAGCGGGATCGGTGAGGATGGTCCGCAACACGCCGGTTTTCCAGTCGTAGGTGAAGCCGTGGTACCAGCACGTCACGGTGTCCTTGGTGAAGCACTCGAAGCGGTACGACAGCGGCACGCGGCGGTGCAGGCAGCGATCCTCGAGCGCGTAGACCTTGCCGTCGACCCGGCGGACGATGATCGGCTCGCCGAGAACTTTCTGCGCTAGCGGCTTGCCGTCGGCGAGCTCGTAAGCCCAGCAGATCGGGTACCAGTGGTTGCGCAAGCCGAGATCGGCCTGCCGATACAGCTCCCACGTCTTGCGCAGGGCGCGAATGCTTTTCGGGGTCTGAATCTCGAAACGGCCGCCCGCCGCGGCTGCGGCCGATGCTGAACCTGCTGCATTCATGTCGGCGTCTCCCCGCGGCGTTTTGTCGACATACTAGCGTAGCGGCGGCCGGCCGACTCTGCAACATTGTTTACAGTATTGTTAACAATGTTACGACAAACGCGCCAAGGCGGCGAGCAAGAAAGTGACTACTCGGGGCGAAACGTCATGTCGGGCAGCGACAAGACCTGCGCCCGGATGGTCCGACCGTAGGACTTCATTGCGTTTTCGGCCGCGCGCGCGTCGCCGTCGAGGATGGCCAGCAAGATCTCCTCATGGCCGCGCGTCCACATCGCGCGGTCCTTGCCGACCGCGAGGCCGTGAACCCACAAGCGGTCGAGCTGCGCTTCGACCTGTCGCTCGATCTCGGCCAGCGCGCGATTGCCCGACAATCGGCGGATGACCTCGTGGAAACGCTGGTTCTCCGCGATAAATACGCCGACCTCGCGAACCGCGCGCGAGCGCCGCCGGAAGCGCCGCGTCGCGGCGAGCGAGTCGCGGGCGATCTCCCGGTTGTTCCGCTCCTCGATCCGCGCTGCCGCGAGACCGACCGCGGCTCGTCCGAGGGCCACCAGGATGTCGAACACGTCGTTGACGTCGGCGCGCGACAGCCAGCGCACCGAGGCGCCGCGATAGGCTGCGATGTCGACCAGCTTTTCGTCGGCCAGCCGTCGCAACGCTTGGCGGACGACGCCGCGCGAGACACCCGCCGCGCGCGCCAGCTCTTCTTCGACCAAGCGATGTCCAGGGGCCAGATGTCCGGCGGCGATCCGCTTCTTTATGGACCGCGCGACAGCTTCGACGTCTCGCCCGCGGCGGGTAAGCCTCACCGCACCACCGTGAAGCCCGACGGTAGACGCCTTGGCGTGCGATTGCGTCGGGTTATGGCGAAGTCAAGGCAGGCATAGCCAGCATATTCGAAACGGCGAAGCATGCGGGTCGCACAATCGCGCGGAAAGTTCGAGCGCCGACTACCCGAGCTTCGCCATCATCAGCGCGGTGTCGATCATCCGATTGGCGAAGCCCCATTCGTTGTCGTACCACGACAGAACCCGCACCAAGCCGTTATCGATCACCTGGGTCTGGGTGAGATCGAAGGTCGAACTCGCCGGATTGTGGTTGAAATCCGACGACACCAGCTCCTCGTCGGTGGTCATCAAGATACCCTTGAGCCGGTTCGATTTCGACGCCTCGATCGCCGCGCCGTTGACCTCGGCGACGGTAACCTTCTTCTTCGGCACGAACTTGAAGTCGATGAGCGACACGTTGGCGGTCGGCACGCGGATGGCAGTGCCATCGAGCTTGCCTTTGAGATCGGGTAGCACCAGCCCCACCGCCTTGGCGGCGCCGGTCGAGGTCGGGATCATCGACAGTGCTGCGGCGCGGGCCCGGCGCAAGTCCTTGTGCAGCGTATCGACGCTGGGCTGGTCGCCGGTGTAGGAGTGAATCGTCGTCATGTAGCCGCGCTCAATGCCGAAGTTCTCGTGCATCACATAGGCGACGGGCGCCAGGCAGTTGGTGGTGCACGAGGCGTTCGAGACGACGACGTGCTGCTTCTCAAGGCGGTCGTGATTGACGCCGTAGACGACGGTCAGGTCGGCGCCCTCGGCGGGGGCCGAGATCAACACCCGCTTGGCGCCGGCCTTCAGGTGCATCTCCGCCTGCTCGCGCTTGGTGAAGATGCCGGTGCATTCCATCGCCAGTTCGACGCCGAGTTCGCGCCACGGCAGCTTGGCCGGATCGCGCTCGGCGGTCACCTTGATCTTGCCGCGCCCGATGTCCATCCAGTCGGGCCCGCTGTCGATCGCGCCCGGAAATGGTCCGTGCACCGAATCGTGCTTGAGCAGATGGACGTTGGTCTTGACCGGACCGAGATCGTTGATGGCCACGACCTCGATCTCCTTGCGGCCCGATTCGTGAAGCGCGCGCAAGACCAGCCGGCCGATACGGCCGAACCCGTTGATGGCGACTTTGACGGACATGGCTCGGTTGTTCTCCGCTGAGGTTTGGGCCGATCAGATTAGCTTTTTTGCCGCCGCGGCGACCGCCTCGGGCGTGATGCCGAAATGCCGGTAAAGATCGCCATAAGGGGCGGACGCTCCGAAGCCGGTCATGCCGACGAAAGCGCCTTTTGCGCCGAGATATTTCTCCCAACCCATGGCTACGCCCGCTTCCACCGCGATGCGCGGACAACGCGCGGGCCCTAGCACGGCGCGTCGATATTTGGCGGTCTGGCGATCGAACAGCGACCAGCACGGCAGCGATACGACCGCCGCTTCGACTCCCTCCGCCGCGAGCAGCTCGCGCGCCTTGAGCGCGATCGACAGCTCCGAGCCGGTGCCGATCAGCGTCACGGCGCGCTCGCCATTGCTGTCGGCGATCACGTACCCGCCGCGCAAAGCGAGGTTCTCCGGCGCGTGCTCTGTGCGGACCGGCGGGAGGTTCTGGCGCGTCAGCGCCAGCACCGTCGGCCCGTCCTCGCGCGCCAGCGCCGCCTGCCAGCATTCGAGCGTTTCGATGGCGTCGGCGGGGCGCATGACCTGCAGGTTCGGCATCGCGCGTAGGCTTGCGAGATGTTCGATCGGTTGGTGCGTCGGTCCGTCCTCGCCGAGCCCGATCGAATCGTGCGTCATAACGAAGATGACCCGCTGGCCCATCAACGCGGCGAGACGGATCGACGGCCGGCAGTAATCGGTGAAGACGAGGAACGTGCCGCCATAGGGAATGACCCCGCCGTGCAGCGCCATGCCGTTCATCGCCGCCGCCATGCCGTGCTCGCGCACGCCAAAATGGATGTAGCGGCCGGAGAAATCGTCGCGCGTGACGACCGCGAAGCCCCTGGCCTTGGTATTGTTGGATCCCGTCAGGTCGGCCGATCCGCCGATCATCTCCGGTATCGCCGAGGCGAGCACGTCGAGCGCCTGCTGCGAGGCGACGCGTGTCGCGATGGTCGGTTGGTCGGCGGCAAGCCTGGCCTTGAACGCATTGGCTGGGTCGTTCCAACCCTTCGGCAGCTTTCCGGCGAGCACCCTGCGGAATTCGGCCCGCCGTTCGGAGGGAAGCTTTTCGATCCGGCGCTGCCAATCGGCGCGCAACGCCGCTCCGCGCGCGCCTATCGCGCGCCAGCGCGCGAGAATGTCGTCCGGCACGACGAACGGCGCGTGAACCCAGTCGAGCGCCTGGCGGGCGGCAGCGATTTCGCTCGCGCCAAGCGGCGCTCCGTGCGCCGCGGCGGTGCCTGCCTTGGTCGGCGCGCCGTAGGCGATGGTGGTGCGGCAGGCAATCATCGTCGGCCGGTCGTTGCGCCGCGCCCATTCGATCGCCGCCGCGACGGCTTCGGGATCGTGGCCGTCGATGGCGCGGGCCGCCCAGCCGCAAGCGGCGAAGCGCGCCACTTGATCGTCGGAGACCGCGAGCGACGTCGGGCCGTCGATTGATATCGAATTGTCGTCGAACAGCACGATCAGCTTGCTGAGCCCGAGATGGCCGGCGAGCGAAATCGCCTCATGGCTGACGCCCTCCATCAGGCAGCCGTCGCCGGCGATGACATAGGTGTGATGATCGACTGCCTCGGCGCCGAACCGCGCCGCCAGCAGCCGCTCGGCGATCGCCATGCCGACCGCGTTGCCCAGGCCTTGGGCCAAGGGCCCGGTCGTCGTCTCGACCCCCGGCGCGTGGCCGAACTCCGGATGTCCGGGCGTCCGCGATCCAAGTTGGCGGAAGCGCCGCAATTCGTCGAGCGTCATCGCCGGATAACCGGTCAAATACAGGAGCGCGTAGAGCAACATCGATCCGTGCCCGGCCGACAGCACGAAGCGGTCGCGATCGGGCCACGTGGGGTCGCTGGGATCGAATTTGAGGAAACGCGTGAACAGCACGGTCGCTACATCGGCCATGCCCATCGGCATGCCGGGGTGCCCGGATTTCGCTTGCTCCACCGCATCCATCGCCAACGCACGGATGGCGTTGGCCATGGCACGGTGCTCGGGCGATTGCTTGTCGGAGAGCGGTGGCGCTGCGGCGCGAAGGAGGGGCGTTGCGGCGGAGGCGCTCATCGTCGTTATCCTGACGGCTGCGGCATGGGATAGGTCGCGCGGCCGCGGCGCCGCGGGCCGATGGCGCGCAACATGCCGTCGGCTCCTTGGCCCGTCAACCCTCCTGGCCGCGTTCTTCGCGCATATCGTTAAGCCGTTCGTGCAACGTCGATTTGACGCGCCTCTCGGGCGGTCATATCGTGCTCGATCGGGAGGAGCGGCGATCGCCGCGACTCCGCGCAAAAGAGGCGGCGGAACTCATGGCGCAACTCGACGAGGCGATGAAACGGCTGACGGCGGCGATGGCGCGGCTCGAGGTGGCGTTGGGGCGGCGGGTCGAGGCGGCGCAGGCGCGCGAAAAATCGATCCGGCAGCTCGAGTTGGAACTCGAGACATTGCGGCGCGAACGCGCGCAGCTCGAGGCGAATGCCGACACCGTCGCGGCGCGTCTCGATGCCACGATCGATCGCTTGAAGAACGCCATCGCCGCATAGGGAGCCCGCGATGCCCGAGATCACCGTTCGCATCAACCAGCGGCCATACAAGATCGCTTGCGCCGAAGGCCAGGAAGAGCGCCTGGCCAAACTCGCGACGTATCTCGACCAGAAGGTCAGCGAGCTTGCCGCGAAGGCGGGAGCCGGCGCGGTGCCCAGCGAGGCGCAGCTTCTCGTCATCGCCAGCCTGATGATCGCCGACGAGCTGGGCGAGGCTTACGACGAATTGCAATCGGCGCGCGAGGCGCCGGCGGCGGCGGACGAAACCGAGGCGCGAATCGCCGGCCAAATCGACGTGCTCGCGCAGCGCATCGACGCCATGGCGGCGCGATTGGAAGCCGCCTAGACGAAGACCCGCGTTCTCGGACGAGAGGTCAAGACGCTGCTCAGCGCGATGGTCGAACCCGATATTCGCCGCGCCCGCGTCGACGACGCCGTCGCGATATCCAGGCTCGTCCGCGAGGCCTACGCCAAGCACATCGCCCGCATCGGCCGCGAGCCGCTGCCGATGCTGACCGATTTCAGCAAGGCGGTGATCGAGCGCAGCGTGTGGGTGCTGGCGCGCGGACGGGCAGTCGACGGCGTTATCGAACTTGTACCCGAGCCCGATCACCTGTTCGTCGAGAACGTCGCCGTGCGGCCGGCACTGCAGGGCCGCGGATACGGCCGGCAGTTGATGACCTTCGCCGAGATCGAGGCGATACGGTTGCGTTTGCCCGAGCTGCGTTTGTTCACCAACGAGGCGCTGATTGAGAACATCCGCTTCTATCGCGGCCTGGGTTATGTCGAAACCGGCCGCGAACCGTTCAAGGGGTCCTATCTCGTGTTCATGCGCAAGGTGGTGCTGGCCTGAGGCGCCGATCGGGAAAGCCCGAACCGCCGCTTGTCGCACGACTTGTCAGCGCGTACATTGATTGGCGGACGGGTGCTGCGCGGCGCGTCAGGCAAATCATATCCCTGGGGCCGATACCTAACCTCTAGGGAGCTGTCCCTACCGGGACCGTGGTCTCGGCATACGGCGCCCACCTGCGTTAAGCGGGCCGCAGAGGATAGAACCGCCAACGGCCGAGGCGGCCCCGTCCAGCTTCGCTCCCCAAGACGCCGATGAGCGATATCTCCGACGACAAGCGCGCACTCCGCGCCCAGGCGATCGCGGCGCGCCGGTTGGCGTACCGACTCGACGGCGCCGGTGCCGCCGCGCGCGTCGCCGCGCTGGCGTTGGGTTCCGTGCCGTTCGCGCGCGGCGCGATCGTCGCTGGATACTGGCCGATCGGCGAGGAGCTCGACGTGCGGCCGCTGCTTTCCGGGCTCGCCGCGCGAGGACACGTGACGTCCCTGCCGGTGGTGGCGGCGCGGCGCGCCAGCCTGATCTTTCGTCGTTGGCGCGAGGGCGACGGCCTTGAGCCCGGCATGCACGGCATCCTGGCGCCGCTGTCCGCCGCTCCCACCGTCGATCCCGATGTGCTGATCGTGCCGCTGGTCGCCTTCGATGCGAGCGGATATCGGCTCGGTTACGGCGGCGGTTATTACGATCGCACGCTCGCCCGCTTGCGCGCGTCCAAGAAAATTCTCGCCGTCGGCGTCGGCTTCGCGGTACAGGAGTTCCCCCGCCTGCCGCGCGGACCCGACGATCAGCGTCTCGACTGGATCGTCAGCGAAATCGCCGCGCGGCCGATCGACGCCAACCGATGACACGAGCATGAAAGTATTGTTTTGCGGCGATATCGTGGGACGTGCCGGGCGCGACGTCGTGGTCGACAACATGCCGGAACTGCGACGTCGGCTCGAACTCGATTTCGTCGTCGTGAACGGCGAGAACGCCGCCGGCGGTTTCGGAATCACCGACAAGATCGCCCACGATCTCTATTCCGCCGGCGTCGACTGCATCACCACCGGCAACCATGTCTGGGCGCAGCGCGAGACCATCGCCTATATCGACGGCGATTCGCGGCTGTTGCGGCCGCTCAATTTCCCGAAGGGGACGCCGGGGCGGGGCATTGGCGTCTACCAGACCAAGACGGGGCGCAAGGTCGTGGTCGCCAACGTCATGTGCCGCCTGTTCATGGATCCGCTCGACGATCCCTTCGCTGGCCTCGAGTTGGTGTTCCAGCAGCACTCGCTTGGCGGCAGCGCGCAGGCGATCATCGTCGACGTGCACGGTGAGGCGACATCGGAGAAAATGTCGCTGGGTCACCTTTGCGACGGCCGCGCGTCGCTTGTCGTCGGCTCGCACAGCCACGTTCCCACCGCCGACGCGCAGATTCTGCCGCGCGGTACCGGATACCAAAGCGACGCCGGCATGTGCGGCGATTACGATTCCGTTATCGGGATGAAGAAGGAAATCGCCATGGCCCGCTTCATCCGCAAGCTGCCGGGCGAGCGGCTGGTTCCGGCCGAAGGACCGGCGACGCTATGTGGGATCTACGCCGAGCTCGACGACCGATCCGGGTTCACCCGCAAGATCGCCCCCCTGCGGCTAGGGGGCCGTCTCGCCGCCGCTTGGCCGGTCTGAGATTGGTCGAGCCAACCCGCGAGCTGCTAACGGGCGTCAAATTATCGCCATATTGGGCTGTTAGCGAGACGGCGGGAACTGTGACATCCCACCAGATTTGGTATATCTTCGAGAATTAGGACCATAGCGGTTGCGGCCGCAAAAGTTCGTTAAGAATCAACACGCGACTCCGGGGACGCGCGGCAGATGGCCGGCCATTCGCAGTTCAAGAACATCATGCACCGCAAGGGCAAGCAGGACGCCAGGCGGGGCAAGCTCTTCACCAAGCTCATTCGCGAGATCATGTCGGCGGCGCGCAACGGCCTGCCGGACCTCAATTCGAACCCGCGACTGCGCGCCGCGGTGATGGCGGCGCGGCAGGCCAACATGCCCAAGGACACGATCGATCGCGCGATCTTGCGCGGCGCTGGCGGCGGCGAGGGGGCCAGTTTCGAAGAGATCCGTTACGAGGGATTCGGACCGGCCGGCGTCGCGCTGATCGTCGAGGCGCTCACCGACAACCGCAATCGAACCGCGAGTGAAGTGCGATCAATCTTCACCAAGGGCGGCGGCACGCTGGGCGAGGCAAACTCGGTATCGTTCATGTTCCAGCGCAAGGGCGTCATAGCCTATCCCGCCGCGACCGCCACGCCCGAAGCGATGTTCGAGGCGGCGCTCGATGCCGGCGCCGAAAACGTCGAGTCAGGCGTAGCCGGCCACGAGATCCTCGCCGGTGTCGACGATTTCGCCCAGGTTCGCGACGCGCTCGAGGCGAAATTCGGCCCAGCCGAAAACACGAAGCTGCAGTGGCGTCCGGTGACGACGGTGGCGATCGACGAGGTGGCGGCGAAGTCCGTGCTGTCGCTGATCGAGGCGCTCGAAGATAGCGACGACGTGCAATCCGTCTCCGCCAATTTCGAAGTGGCGGACGACGTAATGGCGCGTCTCAGCGCGTAGCGAGCGAAGATGCGTCTCATCGGCCTCGATCCCGGCCTTCGGGTCACCGGTTGGGGAATCATCGACGTCGATGGCACCCGTTTGCGCCATGTCGCCAACGGTTCGGTCGCCTCCGATCGTCGCAGCGGCACGGCCGAGCGGCTGGCCCAACTCTACGAGGGATTGGCCGCCGTGATCGAGCGCCATCGCCCAAACGCCGCGGCGATTGAAGAGACTTTCGTCAACAAGAACGCCGGATCGACGCTCAAGCTTGGCCAGGCGCGCGGCGCGGCACTTCTGGCGCCGGCGCTGAGCGGGCTCTCCGTCGCCGAATATTCGGCCAATGCGATCAAAAAGGCCGTCGTCGGCGTCGGGCATGCCGACAAGGAGCAGGTGCAGATGATGGTTCGCCGTCTCCTGCCCGGCGTGGCGATCGCCAGCGCCGACGCGGCGGACGCACTCGCGGTCGCAATATGCCACGCGCATCATCGTCAAACGCTTGGCGCGTGGAAAGGCGCGATGCGCGCGGCGGCGGGAGGACCGCGATGATCGCCAAGCTTACCGGAATCCTCGACCGCGCCGGTCGAGATCACGCGGTGATCGATGTCAGCGGCGTCGGCTATCTGGTGCGGTGTTCGAGCCGGACCTTGGCGGGTCTGTCCGGCGTCGGCGCCCCGGTCAGCCTTGCCATCGTTACGATGGTCCGCGAGGACGCCATCGAACTCTACGGTTTCGCCGAGGAGACCGAGCGCGACTGGTTTCGTTTGCTGCTCACGGTCCAAGGGGTCGGCGCGAAGGTCGCCATGGCGCTGTTGTCGGCGCTGGCACCCGACCAACTTGCGAACGCGCTCGCTTCGGGCGACAAGGCGATGCTGACCCGGGCCGACGGCGTCGGCCCGAAGCTCGCCAATCGCCTGGCGAGCGAACTCAAGGAAAAGGCGACGGCGCTCGGCGCGATGGTCACCCATCCGATCCCGGGCGCACGCGTTCCCGCGGCCGGCGCCGCGGCTGACGCCGTATCGGCATTGATCAACCTCGGCTACCGTCGCGGCGAGGCGTTGGGCGCGGTCGAACGGGCGGTCAAGCGGCTCGGACCCGGCGCGCGCGTCGAGGCGTTGATTCCGGCCGGGCTTAGAGAGCTTGGCGCGTGAGCGAAGCGCGCAAGATCGACGCCGAATTTTCCACCGCCGACGCCGGCGAAGCGAGCCTGCGGCCGCTGACGCTGGGCGAGTTCGTCGGTCAGCGTCAGGTGCGCGAAAATCTCGGCGTATTCATCCAGGCGGCGCGCGAGCGGGCCGAGGCGCTCGATCACGTTCTGCTCCACGGCCCGCCCGGTCTCGGCAAGACGACGCTCGCCCAAATCATCGCCCGCGAACTCGGCGTCGGATTTCGCGCCACCTCGGGTCCGGTGATCGCGCGCGCCGGCGATCTGGCGGCGATCGTCACCAACCTGCAACCGCGCGACGTATTGTTCATCGACGAAATCCATCGCTTGTCGCCGGCAGTCGAGGAAATCCTCTATCCGGCGATGGAGGACTATCAACTCGACCTGATCATCGGCGAAGGGCCATCGGCGCGCTCGGTGCGCATCGATCTGCCGCCCTTCACGCTGGTCGGGGCGACGACACGCTCCGGCCTCGTGACAACGCCACTGCGCGAGCGATTCGGCATTCCGCTGCGGCTGAACTTCTATACCACCGCCGAGCTCGAAGTGATCGTCAACCGCGGGGCGCGCCTCCTTGGCTTCGATCTGACCGGCGACGGCGCCGCCGAGATCGCGCGGCGCGCGCGCGGAACGCCGCGTGTCGCCGGACGGTTGTTACGGCGAGTGCGCGATTTCGCCGCTGTCGCCGGCGCGGCGCGTGTCGATCGCATGGCGGCGGACACTGCGCTCCAGCGGCTCGAAGTCGATGCGCTGGGGCTCGACGCCATGGACCGCCGCTATCTGTCGCGCATCGCGTTGAACTATGGCGGCGGGCCGGTCGGCCTCGAAACGCTGGCGGCGGCGCTTGCCGAGGAACGCGACACGATCGAGGACGTGATCGAGCCCTATCTAATCCAAGAGGGACTCCTGCAACGGACGCCGCGTGGACGCGTGCTTGCCGACAAGGGATGGCGACACATCGGCCTTACGCCACCGCCGGGCGCCTCGGCCCAGCCCGATCTCTTGCGCGCGACCGGCCAAGCGGGCGAGGCGGAACGCGATGCCTGACGCCCACATTTTTCCATTACGCGTCTATTACGAGGATACTGACGCCGCAGGCATCGTTTATTACGCAAATTATCTCAAATTCGCCGAGCGGGCGCGGACCGAGATGTTGCGCGCCCATGGCGTCGAGCAGCGCCTGCTGATGCGCGAGACCGGCGTCGGTTTCGCGGTGCGGCGTTGCGAGGTCGAGTATTTCGCGCCGGCCTTTCTCGACGATCGGCTCGAGGTCCTTACGCGGCTGACGGCGGTGCGAGGGGCCTCGCTCGAGGCCGAACAAACGGTTCGCCGCCTTGCCGCGCGCCTCGCGGTGCTCCACGTCCGGGTCGCCTGCGTCGATCGCGACGGTCACCCGGCGCGGCTGCCGGCCGCCATAGCGCAGGCGCTGAAAAACGTCACAGTTACGCCATCTTTTTCGCGAAAAATCGGACCAATCGGAAAGCGAGAATCGAATGGATAGAGCGGTCGAAGCGGCCGCGCTGGCGGGAACCGCCGCTGCGCAGCAACTGTCGGTGTGGGGGCTGTTCCTCAACGCCGACATTATCGTCAAGCTGGTCATTGTGGCGTTGATCTTCGCCTCGTTTTGGAGTTGGGCGATCATCTTCGAAAAATGGCTGCGGTTGCGTCGCCTGCAGCGGCTCGCCGACGATTTCGAGGACACCTTCTGGTCCGGCGGTTCGCTCGAGGATCTTTATGATCGCATCGGCGATTCGCCGGCGGATCCGATGTCGGCGATGTTTGGCGCGGCGATGCGCGAATGGCGGCGCTCGGCGGCGCGCGGCGCGGCGATCGTCTCGCAGATGCGCGCCGGCCTGGCGCAGCGGATCGAGCGCGTCATGCAGGTTACGCTGTCGCGCGAGATGGACCGCGTCGAACGGCAAATGACCTTTCTCGCCTCGGTCGGCTCGACGGCTCCCTTCATTGGTCTCTTCGGGACCGTATGGGGGATCATGAACAGCTTCCACGCGATCGGAGTCAGCAAGAACACCAGCCTTGCGATCGTCGCCCCAGGAATCTCGGAAGCGCTTTTCGCCACCGCGCTTGGCCTTGTCGCGGCCATCCCGGCGGTGATCGCCTACAACAAGCTGTCGAGCGAACTTGCCCGCTACGCTGGCCGTCTCGAGGCATTCGCCAGCGAATTCGGCGCGATCCTCTCACGCCAACTCGAGGAGAAGGGGTGAGGCGATGGCAGGCGCGCTGATTCATGCCCCGCGCCGTCTCGGGGCCAGCCGAAGGCGGCCGCTAGTCGCCGATATCAACGTCACGCCGTTCGTCGACGTCATGTTGGTGCTTCTGGTCATCTTCATGGTGACGGCGCCGCTGCTCACCGCGGCGGTCGATGTCGATTTGCCGAAAACGCAAGCGGCGCAGGCGACCGGCCAGGACGAACCGCTCGTGGTGTCGATAAACGCCGCCGGCAAGCTGTTTCTCCAGGAGACCGAGCTTGAGCCCGAAGCGTTGATCGCGCGCTTGCAGGCGATCACCGCCAACAAGCCCGACCAGCGCATTTTCGTGCGCGGTGATAAGGCGCTTGCCTACGGCAAGGTGATGGAGGTGATGGGAAACATCTCGAGCGCGGGGTTCACGAAAGTGGCCCTGGTCGCCGAGGTGCCAAACGCGCCCACGCCGCCGCGCGGACAGCGTCGAACGAATCGCTGATCGATGGCGGTGGCGCAGCCGATGGCCGCGGCGGAGACGCGCCTCGAAATGGGCCGGCCGGCGCTCTATTCGGCCGCGCTCCATGTGGCGGTTTTTCTTCTCGCCTGGTTGGGCCTGCCGCAATTGTTCCGTCCCGAGATCGCGCCCGAGACCCCGCTGGTCGTCGAAGTGCTGCCGCTCGCCGATCGCACCAACGTCAAGCCCGAGCCGCCGCAGCCCAGACCCGAGCCGAAACCCGAGCCGCCCAAGCCGGAACCGCCCAAGCCGGAACCACCCAAGCCGGAGCCGCCGAAACCGGAACCGCCGAAGCCCGAGCCGCCGAAGCCGCCGCCACCCCCTCCGCCTGCGCCGCCGCCGCCGCCGGCCGTATTGCCGCCGCCGCCGCAACCACAGCCGAAGGCGGAGATTCCGGCCCCACCGCCTCCCAAACCCGAGCCGCCAAAGCCCGAACCGCCGAAAGCGCAGGCGCCGCCAGCCCCGCCAGCCCCCAAACCGCCGCCCAAGCAAGCGTTCGATCTCGACTCCGTGCTTCGCGATTTGACCCGCAATCGGCCGCGGCCGACGTTGGCGCCGAGCGAGGCGGCGAAGCCGCAGCAGCAGGCGGCGGCCCCAGCGCGGACCGCGTCGAACGCGCCCTACAATCCGGCATTGCCGCTGTCGATCAGCGAGCAAGACGCGATTCGCGCGCATGTCGAACGCTTCTGGAATCCTCCGGTGGGCGCGCGCGATGCGCAGGATTTGATCGTCGAGATTCGCGTCGTTCTCGATCGCGACGGCACGGTGCGTGATGCGCAGATCGTTGATCGCGGGCGGTTGGCGCAGGACGATTTCTATCGCGCCGCCGCCGAAAGCGCCCAGCGCGCGGTGTTGCGCGCCAGCCCGCTGCCGGTCCCGCCCGACAAGTACGAGACGTTTCGCAATCTGATCTTGAGCTTCAGTCCCCGCGAGATGCTCGGCATTCGAGGCTGACGCTCAAGCATCGCCGAAAATCCACGAAGGCAGAACGAGAGGTCGAACATGGTCCGCATCCCCGTCCTCACCCGCCGCGCGGCGATCGCCGCGCTCGTCTTGTTGGCGTCGGCGCTGCCGGCGTCGCCATGGACGCTTGGGGCGCTGGCCCAGCCGCGCATCGACATCACACGCGGACGCGTCGAGCCGATGCCGATCGCACTGTCGCCGTTGCACGGCGCGCAAGCCCAGGAAGTGCAGGTCGGACGCGATATGATGACCGTGATCTCGAACGATCTCGAACGCTCGGGCCTTTTCCGTCCGCTGGATCCACGCGCCTTCATCCAGACTCCGGCGGCGCTGCGCGCGGCTCCGCCGCGGTTCGCCGATTGGCGGGCGATCAACGCCCAGGCGCTGGTCCACGGGAACGTCGAACTTCAGCGCGATGGGAGACTCAAGGCCGAATTCAGGTTGTGGGACGTTTTCGGCGAAAGCCAGATGGAAGGTCGCGTCTACACGACGCAACCACAGAATTGGCGGCGGGTGGCGCACATCATCGCCGACGCGATCTATAAGCGGATTACCGGCGAGGACGGGTACTTCGACACCCGCGTCGTCTACATCGCCGAAACTGGTCCGCTGCAGCGGCGCACCAAGCGCCTCGCGATCATGGATCAAGACGGCGCCAATCATCGTTTCCTGACCGATGGACGGGCGTTGGTCTTGACGCCGCGGTTCTCTCCGACGACGCAGGAGATCACCTATCTCTCCTACATCAACAATCGGCCGCGTGTGTACGTGCTGAACATCGACACCGGCCAGCAGGAGGTTCTCGGCGATTTTCCCGGCATGACGTTTGCGCCGCGCTTCTCGCCCGATGGCAACAAGGTGGTGATGAGCCTGGCGCGCGAAGGCAATTCCGAAATCTACGTCATGGATCTGCGCACGCGCGCCACGCAGCGCTTGACCAATCATCCGGCGATCGACACCTCGCCCTCGTATTCGCCCGATGGCCGCTCGATCACGTTCAATTCGGATCGCAGCGGCAGCCAGCAGCTTTACATCATGGACAGCGGCGGTAATGACGTGCGGCGCGTCAGCTTCGGCACCGGACGCTACGCGACGCCGGTTTGGTCGCCGCGCGGCGACCTCATCGCCTTCACCAAGATCACCGAGGGCGAATTTTTCATCGGTGTCATGCGGCCCGACGGCCAGGGCGAGCGGTTGTTGACCAAGGGCTATCTCGTCGAAGGCCCGACATGGGCCCCGAACGGCCGCGTCTTGATGTTTTTCCGCCAGACTCCCGGCGATTCGCGCGGGCAAGGGTCGACGACGCGGCTTTATTCGATTGATCTAACCGGCTATAATGAAAGAGAAATCGTCACTCCAGTGGAGGGATCGGACCCGGCGTGGAGCCCCTTGATTCCTTGATTTTACGGGCTTATAGTCCGCGCCGATCGCTTCCAGACGGGGTCTGCTCACCGCCGATAAGCGCTTGGATTTGCGCAGTATTTTAGCGACTCGAAACGGCCGAGATCCCCGAACAACGACGTCCCCCAGGCGAGCCAAAAATCCACATAAGGAGTTGGAGATGCGTTCCAAGGTTGTAGCCCTCTTCGCCGCAGCACTGCTGCTTGCGGCGTGCGAAACCGCGTCCGACCAGAGTGCGGCGACGTCCGGCCAAGGCGGCACCACCGGCGCCGGCGGCACGGGCGGCGTGTCGCGTTCGCAGTCGCTGCAGGAGCGCTTCGTCGCCGAGGTCGGCGATCGCGTATTCTTCGACTTCGACAAATCCGATCTCAAGCCCGAGGCGCGGCGCACGATCGAGCGATGGGCGACGTTTTTCCGCCAGAACCCGAATACGACGGTGACGATCGAGGGCCATTGCGACGAGCGCGGCACGCGCGAGTACAACCTCGGTCTCGGCGAGCGTCGCGCCAATGCCGCCAAGAACTATCTGGTGTCGCTCGGCATCGAAGCGCGCCGCGTCGCGACGATCAGCTACGGCAAGGAGCGCCCGGCGGTCCTCGGCTCGAACGAGGCGGCTTGGTCGCAGAACCGCCGCGCCGCTGCGGTCATCAATTAACGATCGCTGACGATCGTCATGTCGACCGGCGGGACCATCGCCCGCCGGTCGGAGATCGCTGGCTCATCGAGATCGGCGCCTGTCCTTCCCCGCGCGGGCTAAGATGGGACGGGCGCCTTTGTTTTGCCGCATTGGACGCGGTAGAATCGACTTTGCCATGAAACCTGGGCCTCGGTTCCTATGGCTGGGCGCGGCCAGCATCACCGCCATGCTCGCGTTCGCCGAGCAATCGCGCGTCGTCGCGCAGACGACTCCCGATGTTCGCGCGCTGTCCGACCGTATCGAGCGGCTGCAGCGCGATGTCGACGTATTGCAACGGAGCGTCGCTCGCGGAGGCGGCGGTTCGGCCGCTGCGCCATTGGCGAGCGGCGGCGGTCCGCCGTCGCAGGGCTATATCGCCCAGACCGATCAGCGCTTCTCGGATATGGATCAGCAGCTCCGGGACATCACCAATCGGCTCGAGGAAATGAGCTTTCAGGTTCGCGAGATGTCGGCGCGGCTGGATAAGCTGGTCGGCGACGTCGATTTTCGTTTGAGCCAACTCGAGCGTTCCGGCGGGGCGGGCGGACCGGCGGGCGCCCCGCCCGGACGTAGCGGCGCGGCGCCGGGCGCAACTTCCAGCGCCGTCGCGGCGACGACGCCCTCGCGCGCAGCGTCGCCACCGCCGCGCGGCGCGCAACTTGAGCCCGGCGAAACACAAGTCGTGTTGGTTCCCGGCGGGCCATCGGCGCAAGGGGCGATGCCATCCGGCGCGCAGCCGACGGCCGGCGCGCCTGCCGCTGGGGCGATTCGGCTTCCCGACGGCACGCCCGAGGCGCAATACGAGTATGCTTACGGCCTAGTCCGCAAGGCGCAGCTCGAAAGCGGGGACTTCGCATCGGCCGAAGACGCGCTGCGGCAGTTTCTCACCGCGCACTCCACGCATAGACTTGCCGGAAACGCGCAGTATTGGCTCGGCGAAACCTACTTCGTGCGCCGCGACTATCAGCAATCGGCGGCGGCGTTCGCCGAAGGGTTCAAGCGCTACCCCAACAGCGAGAAAGCTCCCGACAACCTGCTCAAGCTCGGCATGTCGCTTGGCAATCTCAAGCGTGCGCGTGAGGCGTGCGGAACTTTCGGCGAGCTCGAGCGGCGTTATCCGCAGGCCTCGGTGACGATCAAGCAGACGATGGCGCGCGAGAAACAGCGGCTCAACTGCGCCTGAGCGCCGCCGCGCGCCGAAATCCCTTAAAGTCATGCTGCCCGCTTTCGACACCTTGGCGCGCCCGCGGCACGCGCCGATCGAAGCCAACGAGTTCGCCGAGCGCATGGCCCGTTTCGCGCCGTTCGAGCGACGGCCGGTTTTGGCGCTCGCTGTTTCCGGCGGCGCCGACAGCATGGCGCTTGCGCTGCTCGCCGCGCGGTGGGCGACGGCCACCGGCGGCAAGGCAGTGGCGCTCACGGTGGATCACGGGCTGCGGCCCGAATCGTCGCGCGAGGCGGCGCAGGTCGGCGAATGGCTCGCCACGCACGGAATTCGACACGAGATTTTGACGTGGAAGGGACCCAAGCCGCCTTCCGGCGTCATGGCGGCGGCGCGCGCGGCGCGCTATCGCCTGCTGCTCGACTGGTGTGCTTCGAATGGCGTCCTGCATCTCGTACTCGCCCACCAAGCCGAGGACCAGGGCGAAACTTTCCTTTTGCGTTTGTCGCGCGCCAGCGGAGCGCTTGGTCTGGCGGCGATGCCGACGGTCAGTGAACGCGCCGAGGCGCGCGTCTTGCGGCCGCTCCTGGACGTGCCGCACGCGCGGCTGATTGCGACCCTCGAGGCATGCAGGCAGTCGTGGCTCGAGGATCCGAGCAATCGCGACCCGCGGTTCGCCCGGACGCGCTTGCGCGCGGTGCTGCCGAAACTTGCCGACCGCGGAATGGACGACAGGCGGTTGCAATCGCTTGCCGGCGGGTTCGCGGCGCGACGGCGCGCCGAGGAATGGCGTCTGGCCGATTTTCTTGCGCGTGCGGCCGCCATCCATTCCGAAGGCTGGGCGTCGCTCGACCACGCGCAGCTGCGGGGAGCGGCGTTCGAAATGGCATGCACCGCTCTGGCGCGCCTCGCACTCACCATCGGCGGCCGCGATTACCCGCCGCGCGCCGAGCGGGTGGCGCGCCTTGCCAAGACGCTCACCGCGGAGCGGGCGGTCACGCGGACCCTGGGGGGGTGCCTATTTGTCGTGCGCCGCGGGCAAATTTTGATCGCCCGCGAGCCCGCCGCCATGTCGCCGCCGTGCGTCGTTAATCCCGGGGCAACCGTAATGTGGGACGATCGCTTCGTGGTTAAGCTGGATTCGCAACGACATGGCGGCGCGCGGGTCGAAAGGCTTGGCGCCGCGCGTTTCGCCGCGCTGGCGAGGACGCTCGGACGGGCGCGCAAACCAGGCGTCAGGCGCGTCGTGCCGGCGGTCTGCGGAGCGGCGCTGCCAGCATTGGTCGACCTTGACGGAGGGTGGAGCGTGCCCCACCTCTTATGTGGACGCGAAGCATTTGGTGCTGCTAGCGTAATCGAGTGCCGCGCGCTTTTTCGTCCCCGTCATGCCCTGGTTGGCCCGGGATTTGCCGGACCCTAGGTGAGGCGGAAGGCGCGGCGGCTGATCGCCGTCGCCGTTGCAGAGATCGGCGGCGGGAAATGAGGCTCAATTCGTGAACAATTTCGGCAAGAACCTGGTTCTGTGGGTGATCATCGGCCTGCTGCTGATCGCGCTGTTCAATCTTTTCCAAGGGACGACCCCGCGCGGCACCAGCTCGCAGGTCGCCTTCTCCGAGTTCCTGTCGCAGGTCGATCGCGGCCAGGTCAGTGACGTCACCATCCAGGGGCAGTCGATCCGCGGGCATTTCACCGATGGCCGCTCGTTCGCCACCTACGCTCCGCAAGACCCCAATTACATCCAAAAGCTGACCGGCGCCAACGTGCGGATCACCGCCGTGCCGACCGAGGAGCCGGTCCATCCGCTGCTGTCGATCCTCGCTTCGTGGTTTCCCTTCCTGATCCTGATCGGCGTCTGGGTGTTCTTCATGCGCCAGATGCAGTCGGGCGGCGGTCGCGCGATGGGCTTCGGCAAGTCGCGAGCCCGATTGCTGACAGAAAAGGTCGGGCGGGTGACCTTCGACGACGTCGCCGGAATCGACGAAGCCAAGCAAGAACTCGAGGAGATCGTCGAGTTCCTGCGCGACCCGCAGAAGTTCCAGCGGCTCGGCGGCAAGATTCCCAAGGGCGTGCTGCTGGTCGGTCCTCCCGGCACCGGAAAGACGCTGCTCGCCCGGGCGATCGCCGGCGAGGCGAACGTGCCGTTCTTCACCATTTCGGGCTCCGACTTCGTTGAAATGTTCGTCGGCGTCGGCGCCAGCCGCGTGCGCGACATGTTCGAGCAGGGCAAGAAGAACGCGCCTTGCATCATCTTCATCGATGAGATCGACGCCGTCGGCCGTCACCGCGGCGCCGGCCTCGGCGGCGGCAACGACGAACGCGAGCAGACGTTGAACCAGCTGCTGGTCGAGATGGACGGCTTTGAGGCGAACGAAGGCGTAATCCTGATCGCCGCCACCAACCGCCCGGACGTGCTCGACCCGGCGCTGTTGCGGCCGGGACGTTTCGACCGCCAGGTCGTGGTGCCCAATCCCGACGTGCTGGGGCGCGAAAAAATCCTCAAGGTCCACCTGCGCAAGGTTCCGATCGCCCCCGACGTCGATCCGAAGGTGATCGCCCGCGGCACGCCCGGGTTCTCGGGCGCCGACCTCGCCAATCTGGTCAACGAGGCGGCGCTTCTCGCCGCGCGGCGCGGCAAGCGCATGGTGACCATGAGCGAGCTCGAAGACGCCAAGGACAAGGTGATGATGGGCGCCGAACGCCGCTCGATGGTGATGACCGAGAAGGAAAAGGAATTGACCGCCTATCATGAGGGCGGGCATGCGCTCGTCATGCTCTACGTTCCGGGGCACGAGCCGCTGCACAAGGTGACGATCATCCCACGCGGGCGCGCGCTCGGCGTCACGATGTTCCTCCCCGAGCGCGACAAGTACAGCCAGTCGCGACGTGAGCTCGAGGCGATGATGTCGAGCCTGTTCGGCGGCCGCGTCGCCGAGGAGATGGTGTTCGGCGAGGAAAATGTCACCACCGGCGCTGCCGACGACATCCGGCGGGCGACCAATCTGGCGCGGCGCATGGTCACCGAGTTCGGGTTCTCGGACAAACTCGGGCCGTTGCGTTACAGCGAAAACGAGGAAGAGGTTTTCCTTGGCCACTCGGTGACGCAACGCAAGAACGTGTCCGACGCCACTGCGAAGATCATCGACGAGGAGATCCGCCGTCTCGTCGAGGAAGCCGAGACGACGGCGCGCAAGATCATCGGCGACCATATCGACGATCTGCACAAGATCGCCAAGGCGCTGCTCGAGTACGAGACACTGTCGGGCGAGGAGATACGGGCGCTCCTCCGCGGCGAGCCGGTGGTGCGGCCCGACGCCGACGAGCCGCCGAAGCCGGCGGGTCGCCGCAGCTCGGTGCCGAGCGCAGGCGCCGCCAGCAAGGATCGCCCGGAGGGCGGCGGCCTCAATCCGGAGCCGCAGCCTGGCTCGTAGGCCGCGCTCCGCCGAACGCAAGGTCGCGCGATAAAACGCCCCGCCGCAAGATTGGCGGGGCGGTTCGTTTGTCTCGACGACGATGCGGGGACGCCCGCTCTCGCCGCGAGGCGCGCGATCGGGTCAGGTATTAATTTTTAACCGGCGCGGTCTGGGTCGAGCGCTGCTTGGCGTCGTCGATCGCCATCGCCTTCATCGCTTTCTGTAGTTTCTCGAACGCGCGGACCTCGATCTGCCGCACGCGCTCGCGGCTGATGCTGTATTTCTGCGACAGGTCTTCGAGCGTCATCGGTTCGTCGCGAAGCCGCCGCTCGGCGAGGATGTGCCGTTCGCGCTCGTTCAACGTTTTCATCGCCCGTTCGAGCAAGCGGTGCCGGCGTTCGCTCTCCTGGCTGTCGGCGAGGCGAACCTCCTGATTGTCCTCCTCGTCGACCAGCCAGTCCTGCCATTCGCCTTCGCCGTCGCCGCGCAACGGCGCGTTGAGCGACTGGTCGGGGCTCGAAAGCCGGCGGTTCATCGAAATGACGTCGGATTCCGGCACGTTCAGCTCGCGGGCGATCTTCTTGACGTGCTCGGGCGTGAGATCGCCTTCCTCGATCGCCTTCATCTGGCTCTTGATCTTGCGTAGCGAGAAAAAGAGCTTTTTCTGCGCCGCCGTCGTGCCGATTTTCACCAGCGACCACGAATGCAGGATGTATTCCTGGATCGAGGCGCGGATCCACCACATCGCGTACGTCGCTAGGCGAAAGCCGCGCTCGGGATCGAAACGCTTCACCGCCTGCATCATGCCGACATTGCCTTCGGAGATGAGCTCCGACAGCGGCAGGCCGTAGCCGCGATAACCCATCGCGATCTTGGCCACCAGACGCAGGTGGCTGGTCACCAGCTTGTGCGCCGCCTCGGAGTCGCCGTGCTCGCGCCACCGCTTGGCGAGCATGTACTCCTCCTCCGGCTCGAGCATCGGAAACTTGCGGATCTCCTGCAGGTAGCGCGACAGGCCGCCTTCCGAGGCCGGCACAGGAAGTGCCACCCTGGTGCGCTTGAATTGCGGTCGGGGTTGTTCGGTGCTCACGATTGATCCGCCGTAAGCTTCGTGGTGGTTGGCACCCCTGGCAGCGACGCGGAACCGACTGCGCCGCGGAGCCACTTTGTGGCGACGCCCAAGGGGCGCATGCCGGTTTTCGCCGGGCGCCCCTCCTTGCTTTGGTCGATGTTCTGAATGTCGATCGCCAGCATCACTATATCCGCTCGTCTCCCGATTGCCTAGAGGCAAATTAAATTTACTCTAGGATACTGATTAACCTTCTTAATTCATTAGATAATGGACGTTCGAACCGGACTTCCTGATGGCTCGCGGGATGACGGAAGCCCAGCACCACGGCTTCCAGCGCCTGATGGGGGTAGCACGCGATCGCGGCGATCGCCGGCTCTGAAAGCCTGCCCCGGCGGGCCGATTTCCTACCGTAGACCGGGTCGCCGACCACCGGGTGCCCTTTCGCCGCGAAGTGGACGCGAATCTGGTGCGTGCGCCCAGTGGCGAGCCGGCACTCGAGAAGACCCACGGCGCCGCCGGCGAATTCCTGCGCCACGCGGTAGCGGGTGAGCGCCGTTCTTCCGCCGCGTGCGACAACCGCCATTTTCTTGCGGTCGGCGCGGCTGCGGCCGATCGCGCCAAAGATCTCGCCGGCCTTTGGCCGCGGCACGCCCCAGACAAGCGCGGTGTAAACGCGCTCGACGCTGTGCTTGGCGAACTGCGCGGCAAGGCTCCGGTGCGCCGCGTCGTGCTTCGCCGCCACCAGCAGCCCGCGCGTATCCTTATCGAGACGATGCACGATGCCGGGCCTTCGCACACCGCCGATTCCCGACAGCGCATCGCCGCAATGCGCGAGCAGCGCATTGACCAACGTGCCTGAGGAATTGCCGGGCGCGGGATGGACGACCATTCCCGCCGGCTTGTCAATCACGATCACGTCCGCATCCTCATAGACAATGTCGAGCGGCAACGCTTCGGCGCGAACTGATGCGGGCTCAGCCTCGGGAACAAAAATGGCGAAAGTTTGGCCCGGTTTGACCCTTTTCGAGGGCTCGGTTATGGTCGCGCCGCCGTTGGTGCGAACGTGGCCGGCCTCGATCAACGCCTTGACGCGGCTGCGCGAAAGCGGAGGTGCGAGCGATGCCGCAAGGGCGCGATCGAGCCGTTCGCCGGCGCCCTCGGGCGCGATCGTTACGCCGAGCATCCGGCCGGGACCCACGATCGATTTACCTTCCACCTCTGGAACCCTCGGTCGTTATCGTCAACGACGACACTTGAAGCCAAGTCGATGCGCACGCTCAAGATCATCGTCGTGGTGCTCGGCATTCTCATAGTGATCGCCTTTGCGGCGTTGATCTACGGCATCCTGCAAGGCTGGGGCCAACTGGGCACGACGGCTATACCTACCACGCTGGCGCCCGCGCTCCCGCCGCCGCTCGCCGGCCCCGCTCATCCGCCGTGGGGCGTGCGCGGCCTGGGGCTTGGTCCCGGCGCCCGGATCGAGCGCATGGAAACGGCGGGCGGACTGGTCGTGCTCCATGTGCGCGAGGGCGGCGGCGCGGAGCGCCTCGTCGTCGTCGATCCGGCGACGGGTGCTCTGCTCGGAAGCTTCGTGCCGACCGATCCACGATGAAGGATCCGAGGGAGAACAAGGCGATGAATTTCTGCAGCGACAACACCGCCGGCGCGCATCGCGCCATTATCGCGGCGATCGAGGCGGCGGCGGGCGGAAACGTCATGCCGTACGGCAACGACGATCTGACGCGCGGCGTCGAAAAACGGTTCGCCGAGATCTTCGAGCGCGACTGCGCGGTGTTCCTTGTCGCGACCGGAACGGCGGCGAATGCGCTCGCGCTGTCGGCGCTGACGCCGCCGTGGGGCGCGATTTATTGCCATCCCGAATCGCACGTCAACATTGACGAATGCGGCGCGCCCGAGTTCTACAGCGGCGGCGCCAAGCTGGTCGGCGTGCCGGGCGCGCACGGCAAAATCGCCGCCGCCGATCTGGCGGCGTTCCTCGCCGGCGCCGGCGCCGGCGTCGTCCATCACGTCCAGCCGGCGGCGGTCAGCCTGACGCAGGCGACCGAGGCGGGCACCGTCTATCGTCTCGAGGAGATCGCCGCCATCGCCGAGGTTTGCCGCAACCACAAGCTGGCGCTGCATGTCGACGGCGCACGCTTCGCTAACGCGCTGGTGCGGCTGGGCTCAACTCCGGCCGAAGCGACCTGGAAGGCGGGGATCGACGCGTTGTCGTTCGGCGCCACCAAGAACGGCGCGCTCGCCGCCGAAGCGGTGATCGTCTTCGATCGCGCCAAGGCCGACAGCCTCGGCTTCCGCCGCAAGCGCGCGGCGCAGCTGTGGTCGAAGATGCGCTTTCTGTCGGCTCAGATGGCGGGGTATCTCGCCGACGACCTGTGGCTCGCCAACGCCCGCCATGCCAACGCCGCGGCGGCCAAGCTTGCGACGGGCCTTGCCGGCGTGCCGGGCGCGCGCATCGAGCATCCGGTGGAGGCGAACGAGATCTTCGTTACCCTGTCCGAGCAGGTCATCCAAGGCCTCGAGCGCGACGGGTTCAAGTTCTATCGCTGGCTGACGCCGGATTCGCCAACGCTGCGGCTGGTGACATCGTTCGACACCGATGTCGCCCACGTCGAGGCGTTCCTCGCCAGCGCGCAACGCCATGCCGCTTCAGGTGAGGGGCGCCGGCGGGCGTAGCGGGAGACAAGGCGAGCAGACGGCTTGAAGCAGGCTGGGGCATCGGCTATGAAACGGGACGATGCGCGGGTGGTCGCTCGGGACCGCCCGCCGACGTTTTCGGGGTCCCCTTCGTCTAGAGGCCCAGGACGGCGCCCTCTCACGGCGCAAACGGGGGTTCGAATCCCCCAGGGGACGCCAAATATTTCAATAAGTTAGTGGTTTGGCGCATTAGCTTTTGCGTGTCGTACGGAAACCATACGGAAAAGGTGTTGTGGCGCTGAGTGAGGGTTGGCAAATTGTGACGGGTGGCGTGTTAGCGCGCTTACCCTAAACACCGCCATTTCCCCTGTGCTTACCGAGAATTCGAATCGAAGGGTTGGTCGACCTGAAACAGCGAATCGAGTAACGATTTTCGGTGATTTGAACCTGAAAATTGATAGCGACAGGGGCCGGGATCAGCCGATCGCGCCTGCTGCCCCCGCCAGAATTCATACGCCGAACGCGTATTTGGATCGATCCGTCGTGAGTGCCTCGATCAACTGATCATCTTCAACGAGGAATACCTCCGGCGCGTACTGGCCGCGTATAGGGATTATTACAACCGGGTCCGCACGCATTTGTCTCTGGCCAAAGACACACCACACGGTCGGCTAGCGCAGTGGATCGGCGAAATGATACGGGTCCGACACCTCGGCCGCCTTCACGACTCCCTTGTTCGAATCTAGTAATCGATTGCCACAGGCGTGAAGCGACGCCGAAATCGGAAGGCTCGGCCAGCCGATTCATTGATAGAGATTTGTTTGACATAAAATAATATATATCTAACAATTCGTTTTGGGCTAGCGGGTCGCATGACGAAGAAGCCACGCAAACGAGGCGAACGGCGCACACCGGGCAAGTGCAAGGCGAGACGACGCAAGGCGGACGGCGTTCTGGATGCGCTCGGGCCGCGCATCGTCGCGGGTCAGTATGCTGCCGGCCAGCGTCTCCCGACCGAGGAAGAGCTCGCCCGACGGCTCGGCGTCAGCCGTCCGTCGTTGCGCGAAGGTCTGACGGCGCTCGCACGCAAGGGGCTGGTTGAAACCCGCACGCGGCGCGGCACGACCGTACTCGGCCGCGACCGTTGGGACCTGCTGGACTCGGACGTGTTGCGGTGGATGGCTGACGCGCCGCCCGACCCGGAGTTCCTCATCAGTCTGCTCGAAGCGCGGACGATTTTCGAACCCGCTGCGGCCCGACTCGCCGCACAGCGGGCGACTCCGGCGCAGATACTGACGATCGAGCGTGCATTCCAAGGCATGGCTTCGTCGCTTCCACACGATGTCGAGGCGTGCTGCCGGTTCGATCTCGAACTGCATGAGGCGGTCATCGCCGCGGCCGGAAACGCGTTGCTGAGCCGGCTTGCGACGGCGATCCGTGTCGCCTTGCTGAGCTTGTTTCGCATCAGTGCCGACGCGCGAGAATCGTATGAGAACTCGCTGGCCGAGCACTGGGCCGTCGCCGACGCCATTCGCCGCCGCGCGCCTGGAGACGCAGAGCAGGCGATGTACCAACTGCTCGCAGGCACGGCGCGCGACCTTGCTCCGGCATTCGCGCCGCAGGCGAAACGACAGGCTGGACGGGGCGAGGGACGCTCGACGCTCGGCGCGTCGCTGCGGCGGATACGCGAACAGCAATCGGCGCGGAGCGCTCCACAGTGACGTGCGCATACGAGGATGTCGGGCGACATCGAAACCGGCGATTCCGGAATCGAGCATCAGAAAACAGGCTCAACACAGCAGGGGAGGAAAAACGATGATGCGACGTATCAATACCTTTCTCTCGGCCGTACTGGCAGCGGCGATGATGGTCGCCGGACCGGCGGCGGCACAGAGCACGACGAAAAAAGTGGTGCGCATTCACACCGCTGGGCCGAACGACATCAACGTCGAGACGACGATGATGGCTTGGATGTTCGCCAATTACGTCAACACACACTCCGATTCCATCGACGTTCGCGTGTTTCCCAACAGCCAGCTCGGCCAGACGCGCGAGGTGATCGAGGCGATGCGTCTCGGCTCGGGGGCATCGGGTACCACCGGGGGTCCGGCCGAATACGCTTCGTTCGTCAAGCGGCTTGGCGTTCTCGGGCTGCCTTTCCTGTGGAAGAGCTACGACCACGTCTTTGCGGTGCTCGACGGACCAGTAGGCCAGGAGCTCGGCCAAGACATGGAAAAGGCCGGATTCAAGGTGCTGGCCTGGGCGACGAGCTGGGGCTACCGCAACGTCGTCACGGCTAAGAAGGAGGTCACCAAGGCCGCGGATCTCAAAGGCCTGAAGATTCGGACCATTCCGACCAAGGTGTTCGTGGCGGCGCTGAACGCCATGGGCGCGAATGCGACGCCGATGAACTTCGGCGAGATCTACACCTCGCTGCAGAGCGGCGTGCTGGACGGCTTCGAGCACACGGCGGTGACCGTCATCTCGTTCAAGTTCAACGAGGTGGTCTGCTGCATCGCGCAGACCAAGCATCTGCTCGATCCGACGTTTCTGGTGATGTCACTGCCGGAATGGCGGAAGTTCAATCCGAACGAACAACAGGCGTTGATGAAGGGCGCGCAACTTAGCTCGGAAGTCGTCCGTGCATTGGCGACCCAGCGCGAGAACGAATCGCTGGCCGCGGTCAAGAAGCTCGGAGTCAAGGTCAACGCGCTCGACCTTGCGCCATTGCGCGAGGCCGCCGTTCCAGTCCAGAACGAGCTCGCCAAGGAGTTCGGCGCGGAAGCGTTGCTGGCGCAGATCCGCGCTCAATAGCCAAATAGCGAATCGCGGGGGCGACGCTTGCCCGTCGCTCCCGCATCCTTGTCGAGGGGAGGGTCGAGGTGCAGGCGACGCTCGCGAGAATCGATCGCGCCGTCGAGCTTCTCGTCGCGGCGATCTTCGCCGTCATGGTGGTCATCGGCCTGTTGCAGGTCTTCAACCGGTTCGTGCTCAACGCCTCGCTGAGCTGGAGCGAAGAGCTGCAGATCTTCGGGCATATCTGGCTCGTCTTCCTCACCATTCCGATCGCCTATCGGCGCGGCGCTCATCTGCATGTCGAGTTGATCCGCCGCAGGTTCTCGGTCCGCGCCAACGCCGCTTTCGATCTGTTGATCGAGCTGCTGTGGGCCGCCTTCGCGCTCGCGCTCGCATATCTCGGTTACCGGGTATCAGTCGTCGCCGCGCTTCAGGAATCGCCGGGGCTCGAGATTCCGATGAGCTATCCCTATTACGGCGTCGTGCTTGGCGGCCTGTACCTTCTGCTCGTCGCCGTCCGTCGGCTGGCCGGCTGGTTCGCCGCGCGAAAGGGGCGAGCGGTCCGATGATCAGTTTCATGATGGTCCTGCTGCTGGGCACCATGCTGGTCGGCGTGCCAGTGCTCCTGTGCATCGCGCTGGTCGGCTTCGTCGGCATCGCATTGATACCCGGTCTCGTTCTGCCGCTGTTCGCGCAGAAAATGTTCGGCCAGCTCGATTCGTTCACGCTCCTGGCGCTGCCGTATTTCATCCTCGCCGGCTCAATCATGTCGGCCGGCGGCATGAGCCAGCAGCTGGTCGAGTTCGCCCGCGTCCTGGTCGGCTATCTTCGCGCGGGACTTGCACACGCCTCGGTAGTCTCGAGCATGGTGTTCGCCGGTTTGTCGGGATCGTCGACCGCCGACGCCTCGGCGATCGCCTCGATCGTCATCCCGACGATGAAGCAGTCCGGCTACAAGCCGGGATTCGCCGCCGCGCTCATCGCCTGCGCCGGCACCATCGGCGCGATCATCCCGCCGAGCATGACCATGGTCGTTTACGGCGCGATCGCGCAGGTGTCGATTGGCGGGCTGTTCCTCGGCGGGATCATCCCAGGAATCATGGTCGGGCTTTTCCTGATGGCGACCGTCAAAATATATACCTACCATCCCGGTTATCCCGAGTTGCGCGAGGTGGCGGGCCGATTCGAGGTCGGCGCAATATGGCGGTCGATGCGCAAGGTGTGGCCTGCGCTCCTCGCGCCCGTAATAATTATCGGCGGAATTCTGAGCGGCGTTTTCACCGCTACCGAGGCCGGGGTGGTGGCGTGCCTCTACGCCTTCGTCATCAGCTATTTTGTCTATCGCAAGATCAAGCTGCGCGACATGATTGATATTCTCGTCGACGCGGCGATCACGACCTCGCTGGTGTCGGGCATCATCGCGGTGTCGGGGGCGATGGGCTGGCTGCTGGCCTACCTGCAGTTCAATGACATCGCCCTGTCGCTGGTGACTTCGGTCGCCAATTCGCCGACGGCGGTGTTGCTGGTGCTCGCGGTGGTCATG
Source organism: Alphaproteobacteria bacterium (assembly GCA_035457725.1). Classification (GTDB taxonomy): domain Bacteria; phylum Pseudomonadota; class Alphaproteobacteria; order CACIAM-22H2; family CACIAM-22H2; genus DATFES01. The sequence goes on from DATIBC010000116.1 coordinate 35,348, forward strand.
ATCGTATTGGGCACTTTCGTCGACTCGCTGGCCATTCTTCTCGTCTTTGCCCCAGTGGCGATCCAGATCAGCCAAGTGTACGGGATCGATCCATTTCAAATGGGACTAGTGATGGTGATGTGCAATCAGATCGGCGCCGTATCGCCGCCAACCGCGCCGCTGTTGTTCGTGACCACAAGCATCGCCAAGGCGAGCTTCGATGAGACGAACCGCCACGTCTGGCCGTTCATGGCGGCCGAGGTGCTGGTCATGCTGCTCGTCATCTTCATTCCCGGACTGGCGAGCTGGATCCCGACGTACTTTCTGGGATAAAAATTCCCCTATGCCTACCGAGAACTTGAATCGAAGGGTTGGTCGACCTGAAACAGCGAATCGAGTAACGATTTTCGGTGATTGGCGCGGCCTTCCAGTATCTGATCATGCCGTCAACTGCTCGGATCTGGTGGCGGGCGAAGCTCCTCGAAGAATTCCTGATCCTCCGCCATCAGCTCAACGTTCTGCGGCGGGCGACGCCCTGGCGCGTGGCGCTGACCAATCTCGACCACGGGCTCTTCGTCGCCCCCTATCGCGCCTAGCCAGGGATCTTGCGAGCGGTCACCATCATGCACCCGGAGACGATCGTCCGCTGGCACCGGCAAGGCGTCCGCGCCTACTGGCGCTGGCGCTCCCGCGGCGGGCCAAATAGGCCGCGAGTTCCGAAGGACGTGAGAGACTTCATTCGTTAGATCAGCTTGGCCAACCCTCTGTGGGGCGCGCCGCGGATTCATGGCGAGATCCTCAAGCTTGGCATCGATGTCGCGCAGTCGAGCGTGGCGCTGTATATGGCGAAGCACCTCCGGCCGCCGTCACCGTCGTGGCGGACGTTTCTCCACGACCATGCCGACGGGATCGCCGCGATCGATCTCTTCGTCGTCCCGACAATCACCTTCAAGCTGCTGTTCGGTTTGGCCATTTTGCACCATGACCGCCGCCAGCTGATCGCGGTGGCCGTGACGGCGCAGCCGACGGCAGAATAGCTCGCCCGCCAGCTCAGCGAGGCTTTTTTGCGGGACTCGGCGCCGCGGTATCTCATCCGTGACCGAGATTCATCGTATGGCGCGCCATTCACGCGGCGCCTTCGCGCCATGGGCATCCGCGGCCGACCGATCGCATCACGCTGTCCTAGACAGAATGCGTATTCTGAGCGCGTGATCGGCTCAATCCGCCGCGAGTGTCTCGACCATCTGATCATCTTCGGTGAAGCGCACCTGCGCCGCGTCCTCGCCGCTTACAGCGATTACTACAATCGGGTCCGCGCGCACCGGTCGCTGGCCAAAGATACGCCGCACGGCAGGTCTGTGCAGCCGGTCGGCAAGGTCACCCGCATCCCACACCTTGGCGGCTTGCACCATTCTTTCGTTCGAACCTGATAATTGATAGCCACAGGCTCCCACGAGGCGCTGAGGATCAGGCTCTGATGAACGCCAGAAGGTCTCGGTTGATTACCTCGGCGTGCGTCGTGCACATGCCGTGCGGGTATTTCTCATAGACTTTCAGAATGCCGTTCTTCAGCAGCTTTGCGGACAGCAATGCCGAGTCGGCAATCGGTACAATCTGGTCGTCGTCGCCGTGCATGACCAGCGTCGGGACGCCAATCGATTTCAAGTCTTCAGTGAAATCGGTCTCAGAAAAGGCCTTGATGCCGTCGTAGTGTGCCTTGGCGCTGCCCATCATGCTCTGGCGCCACCAGTTATCGACGACACCCTCCAAGACCTTCGCGCCCGGCCGGTTGAAGCTGTAGAAGGGACCGCTCGGAATGTCGCGGTAGAACTGCGCGCGGTTCGCGGCAAGCTGCTTTCGAAACCCATCGAATACCTCGATCGGCAGCCCACCCGGGTTGGCTGGAGTCTTGACCATGATCGGCGGCACCGCACCGATCAGCACCAGCTTTGCGACACGGCCTTTTCCATGGCGCGCAACATAGTGTGTCGCCTCGCCGCCCCCGGTAGAGTGGCCAATATGGATGGCGTCCCGCAGATCGAGATGAGCGACGACTGCCGCGGCATCGGCGGCATAGTGGTCCATGTCGTGGCCGTCGCCGACCTGCGCAGACCGGCCATGGCCGCGTCGGTCATGAGCGATCACGCGATAGCCCATTTCGACGAAGTAGAGCATCTGCGCGTCCCAATCGTCGGCGCTCAATGGCCATCCGTGATGGAAGACGATCGGCTTCCCGGAACCCCAGTCCTTGTAGAAGATATCGACCCCGTCTTTGGTAGTGATCGTGCTCATGATGTTTTCTCCATTTGGTTGGGTGGCAGTCAGGACCGCATCGGCAGAGGCGACGACACGCTGTAGACTTGCTGCGGTCGAGCCAACAGCAATCCCGATGCTCAGGGCCTTGATGTAGGATCACTCACTGCGGGTCGTCGATAACGATGTTCGTTTCGTTGGTGTCGAGCACGAAGACGGCCAGCAGGCGCGCCGGTTCGGTGTCGCTGGCATTTGCGCTGACGCGGTGGTGAGCGCCCGGCAGCTCGACCCAGTGCTCGCTAACGCGATACA
>DATIBC010000117.1:0-7609 GCA_035457725.1 Alphaproteobacteria bacterium
CCACTGTCGAAAGAAACAGGACGATCCCCTTGACCGTCGACGATCTCGCTTCGGTATCACCGGGGTGCGCTCGCATCGTTCCCAACCCTTTGAAAAACCTATAGAATAGAGATTGCGCAATTTTATAACACGGCGACGACCGCAAAGCTGACGAATTTCGCCCGATAATGCGCAGGATTTCCCGTGCCCTGCCGTGAATTCGTTTCGAGGACACGCCGCTCGAATGCGCGACGCCCCGGAAGACGAGAGCGACGACGATCTGATGCGCCGCGCCGGGACGGGCGACCGGGACGCCTTCGCACGCTTGGTCGAACGCCACTTCAAACGCACGGTGGGTCTTGCCGGACGGATCGTGCGCAACCGCAGCGATGCGGAGGAGATCGTGCAAGAGGCATTCATGCGCGCCTGGACCAAGGCGCCGGACTGGCGGAGCAAGACCGAGCGGTCCGATGGCGCGCTTTTCTCGACCTGGTTTTATCGCGTGGTCGTCAACCTATGCATCGATCACACGCGGCGCCCAACCATGTCAGGGATCGACGCCGCCGCCGAGGTCGCCGATCCGGGGCCGGCGGGCGACGAGGTCGTCTCGCGGGCGCAGACCACCCGTAGGGTCGGCCAAGCGATGGCGCGCCTGCCCGAGCGCCAGCGCACGGCCCTTTCGCTCTGCCATTTCGAGGGCATGAGCAACATCGAGGCGGCGGCGATACTCGACATAAGCGTCGGCGCGCTCGAATCGCTTCTCGTCCGGGCCCGCAGGACGCTCAAGATTGAGCTCGCCGATCTGTCACCCGCTGTCGCGGCGACGTGGAGCAAGTCATGACGACCATGAACGATGATCGTTTGCGCGAAATACTCGACGCATACGGCGGCGACGCGAGCCGCTGGCCGAGCGGGGAACGCGCGGCCGCCGAGCAGCTTCTCGCCCGTTCGGCAGCGGCGCGTGTGGCGCATCTCGAAGCGATGGCGCTCGATGCCTTGTTGGCGCGAGACTCGGCCGATGTATCGGTCAGCTTCGACGCGGCGCAGTTGGCCGCCGCGGTGACCGCGCAACGCCAGTCGCAGGTCGAGCCACGAGTCGGAGTCATCGAGTCCGACATCGTGCTGCCAGCGACGACGTTCTTATTCCGCTGGTTCAACATTGCCGGGCTTGCCGCGGCGATGCTCGCCGGCTTCATCGTTGGCTGGGCGGGAATCGACGGCGACTTGGGCACGACAGCCGAAGCGGCTGATATCGTCTCGGGTCTGCTCGCGCTGGAGTACGTAGCATGGTGACGATCGATTCGCGCGCGGCCAAGTGGTTGGCGTTGGCCCTGCTCGTCTCCTTGGGCGTCAATCTCTTTCTCGGCGGCCTGCTCGCCGGACGCTATTTCGGACCACAGCACCGGACGTTCGCACGAAGCGAGGCCTACGAACGGCCCGGGCAGGAGTTTTTTCGGCGTTTGATCGGCCGCGTTCCGGCCGAGCATCGCGCCGCGTTCGAAGATGTGCTCAGCGCCAAGCGTCCGGACATGGAGCGCACGAGCCAAGCTCTCAGAGAATCGCGCACGAAGATTCGCGAGGCGGTGCGCGCCGAGCCGTTCGACAGGGCCAAGCTCGAAGCCGCGTTCGCGGAAGTGCGCGAGCGCAACATGGCGTTGCAAAAGTCGGTCCATGAGGCGATGGCCGAGGCAGTCCAGAAGCTTCCAGCGGAAGCGCGCGGCAGGCTTTCGGAATGGCGCCCCGGCGAGCGCGTTGGGCCCGACCGGCACCGTCGATGACGCAACCGGGGGCGTTTGCCGCGGTCAATCGTTTCGGCCTGGGCGCCCGGGCCGGCGAGTTGGCGCTCGCCTCCGGCGATCCGCGCGGCTGGCTCGTGGCGCAGCTACAGGCGACACCGCCTCAGCCGTCGCGGCTTGCCGGGCTGGCAACGGGTGCTCAGAACATGGCGCAGTTCCAGCGCTCGCGACGCCAAGGAGCCGCCGACGCGCAACGGTTGATCCGCCAAGAATTCCGGACCACCTACCTGCGCGAGGCGGTGGCACGCACCTTGACGCAGATCGAGGCCGAGTCGCCGTTTCGCGAGCGGCTGGTCGCATTCTGGAGCAATCATTTCACCGTCTCCGTGCAACGTCCGACGCTGCTGGGCCTCGCAGGCGCGTTCGAGCGCGAAGCAATTCGCCCTAACGTGACCGGCAAATTCCGCGACATGCTCATCGCCGCGACGCGCCATCCCGCGATGCTGGTCTATCTCGACAACGCACTGTCGGTCGGCCCCAACTCGATCGCCGGAAGTCGGCGCGGTCGTGGCCTCAACGAAAATCTGGCGCGGGAGATTCTCGAACTCCATACCGTTGGCGTATCCGGCGGTTATACGCAAGACGACGTACGCGAGTTCGGCAGAATTCTCACCGGTTGGTCGCTTGGCCGGACCGAGGACGGCGATGCAGGTCATTACAAGTTCCAGCGCCTGATCCACGAACCGGGCGACAAGGTGCTGCTCGGCATGCGCTATGCCGAAGCCGGCGAGGACGAGGGTGTCGCCGCGTTGACCGCGTTGGCGCGGCATCCAGCCACGGCGACGCACATCGCCTTGAAATTCGCGCGCCACTTCGTCGCCGATCAGCCGCCCGCGGCCGTGGTGTCGCGGCTCGCCCAATTGTTTCGCGACAGCGATGGCGATTTGGCGGCGCTCTCACGCGCCGTGATCGATACGCCTGAAGCGTGGGCCAACCCCCTCGCCAAGGTCAAAACGCCCAATGAATTCGTTGTCTCGGCCTTGCGCGCCACCGGATTTGCCGGCGACCCCGAACGTCTCGTCGGTTCGCTTCGCGTGCTCGGCCAAGCGCCATTCGCCGCGCCCTCGCCCGCCGGCTGGCCGGACATCGCCGAGCAGTGGATCGGCCCGGAGTCGGTGCTTCGTCGCGCCGAATGGGCGATGGCGGTGGCGCTGCGCGCCGAGCGCGCGCACCGGCCCGACGCGTTTTTCGCCGCGACGATCGGTCCGGTCGCCGATGCGGCGACCGGGGCGGCCATCGCCGGCGCACCCACCGCAGCCGAAGGGCTGGCTCTGGTCCTGGCGAGCGCCGAGTTCCAGAGGAGGTAGCGCAATGCATCCGCTCGCTCCGACCCACGCCTTGTCGCGCCGCCGAGCGCTCCGTCAGATCGGCGCCGGCGCGTCGTTGGCGGCATTATGGTTGCTGCCGGCCCGACTGGCCTATGCTGCGACCGACCGTCGTCTCGTCGTCATCGTACTGCGCGGCGCGCTCGACGGACTGGCGGCAGTTCCCGCATATGCCGACCCCGATTATCGCCGGCAACGCGGCGCACTGGCGCTCGCCGAGCCAAGCGAAGCCGATGGCGCGCTCGATCTCGACGGCTATTTCGGGCTGCATCCGGCTTTACGGTCGCTGCACGAGATGTATCGGGTCGGCGAGCTGCTGGTAGTGCATGCCGTCGCCACGCCCTATCGATCGCGTTCGCATTTCGACGGCCAGGACCTGCTGGAGAATGGAACCGCGGCGCCACGCGGCGCAAGCGATGGCTGGCTCAATCGGGCGTTGGCCCTGCTCGGACCTTCCGACCGCCGGCTGGGCTTGGCGGTCGGACAGACCGTCCCTCTGCTGTTGCGGGGCTCAACGCCGGTTGGCTCTTACGCACCGCAAACAATGGCCGAGCTCGAAAGCGATTTCCTTGCCCGCCTCGCCGCGTTGTATCGCCGCGATGCAATCTTCGCCGCGGCCATCGATGAAGGCATCAAGGCGCAGGCGATGAGCGACGAAGTCCTGGGGGAGGAGAAGCGGATGGGACGCGAAACGTTGCGCGGGCCGGCGGCGATCCGCGCCGTCGCCGCCAAGGTCGGCAAGCTGCTCGCCGCGCCAGATGGCGCGCGAGTCGCGGTGATCGAAGCCGGCGGCTGGGACACCCACGCTCAACAAGGCACGATCAACGGCCGGCTGGCCGTGGGTCTGGCGTCGCTGGCCGGTGCGCTCGCGGCGCTCAAGGAAGGCCTGGGACCGTCGTGGCGTCAGGCGACCATTGCGGTCGTCACCGAGTTCGGCCGCACGGTAGCGATCAACGGAACTGGTGGGACCGACCATGGCACCGCCGGAATTGCGTTCCTGCTTGGCGGCGCGGTCGACGGCGGACGGGTTGTCGGACAGTGGCCAGGGCTGGCGCAGGGCCGGCTGTATGAAGGGCGCGATCTGGCGCCGACCAGCGATCTGCGCGCGGTGCTGAAAGGCATACTCGCCGAACATCTCGGCTTGCCGCGCGACGCGATCGAGCGCGAAGTGTTCCCCGGTAGCGCCGGAGTCCAGCCGATGCGCGGCCTGATCCGCGCCTAGAGCGTGATCGGCCAAGGTTGAACGCCGGTTTTACCCCTCGCCCTTCGTCCCTCGACAAGCTCGGGATGAGGAGGCGCGCACGATGAGGATGGGCGTGCGAGGCGAAGGACGAACCATGAGGGCGCTCGATATGATTACACTGAAACGGATCACGCTCTAGCCGACAGGCCCTTCGCGCCGGTCGCCGATCAGCGACAGGAATTCACGTCGCGTCGCCGGATTGGCGCGAAACGCGCCGAGCATCCGGCTGGTGACCAGGCGGACGCCGGGCTTGCAGACGCCGCGCGTGCTGATGCACTGATGCACCGCCTCGATGACCACCGCAACGCCTTTGGGACGCAAGACCTCGTCGATCGTGTTGGCGATCTGCGCCGTCAGCCGCTCCTGGATCTGCAGGCGCTTGGCGTAGACTTCGACGACACGGGCGAGTTTCGAGATGCCGACGACCCGGCGGCCGGGAAGATATGCGACGTGGGCCACGCCGAGTATGGGCGCCACATGATGCTCGCAGAACGATTCGAACCGGATGTCGCGCAGCACAACCATCTCGTCGTACCCGTCGATCTCCGAGAACGTCCGCTGCAGGAACGCCACCGGATCGACGTCATAGCCGGCGAACCATTCCTCGAACGCGCGGGCGACACGGGCCGGCGTTTCAAGCAGCCCTTCGCGGTCGGGATCGTCGCCCGCCCAGCGCAGGAGCGTACGTACCGCAGCCTCGGCTTCGCTGCGGGAGGGCCGGTCCGCGCCACGGTCCAATGCGGCGCCAAGCGGACCGGCAAGGACTTGCGTGTCGAACTCGATGGCGTTTCTTTCGGCGTCGTCGGGCATGGCGTCGGATACTCGCGTGATGGGTGGCGTGTCGATCGATCAACCGGCAACCGTCGTGCGAACCAGATATTGCCGTAATCACCGGCGACTAGGCCGTCACAATTTTTTTATCCGGCTTGGCATCCGAGACAGCTCGCCATACGTAAGGTTGGCGTCGCGCGGCGGCGCGTCCAAAGACCGGCCGCGCCGGTCGCGCTTGCCAAACGCCGGCCATCATGCGGTAACTTCGCCCTCGGACCCGCAATGGCAACCGACGGCCCATCCGCATCCACTCCTGTTTTTTGCAGCGCCGAGGAACCCATCATGGATTTGTCTGCTCGCGATTTGCGCGTGCTCGTGACCGCCGGCGCCGCCGGGATAGGCCGCGCGATCGCCAAGGCGTTCGTCGATGCCGGAGCCCGCGTCCATATTTGTGATGTCGACCGCAAAGCCCTCAGCCAGTTCGAACGCGATTCACCCGCGGTCGGCCGGAGTTTGGCCGACGTCGCCGACCCGCTCGCGGTCGATAAGCTGTTCGAGGAGGTTCGCGGCGACCTCGGCGGTCTCGATGTGCTGGTGAACAACGCCGGGATCGCCGGGCCGACGGCTGCGGTCGAGGACGTAGCGCCCGGCGATTGGGAGCGGACCATCGCCGTCAATCTCAACGGCATGTTCTATTGCACGCGCGCCGCTGTGCCCCTCCTCAAGGCGGCTGGCGGCGGTTCGATCGTCAATCTGTCGTCGGTGGCCGGCCGCCTCGGTTTTCCCCTGCGCACGCCCTACGCAGCTTCCAAATGGGCGGTTATCGGCTTCACGGAAAGCCTGGCGATCGAACTTGGACCGTTCAACATTCGGGTGAACGCCATTCAGCCCGGTGTCGTCGCGGGAGAGCGCATCAATCGCGTCATCGACGCCAAGGCCAAGGCGCTCGGCCTGACATTCGACGCCTATCAAGCGCAGTTGCTATCGAAGGTGTCGCTCCGGCGCACGGTGAGCGCCGAAGACATCGCCGCCATGGCGCTGTTTTTGTGCACGCCCAATGGCCAGAACATCACCGGCCAGGCGCTCAGCGTATGCGGCGGCGTGCAAACGCTCTCCTGACCTGCGACTCATGGAAAAGATCGCCATTGTCGGCGCTGGCTTGATCGGCCGCGCCTGGGCCGTCGTATTCGCGCGCGCCGGACGGCAGGTCACGTTCTTCGATCCCGATCCCGAGGTCGCAAGCCGGGCATCGGCGCGCATTCGGGTGAGCCTCGACGATCTGGCGGAAGCCGGGTTGATCGACGAGCCGGCGACTGCTATCGCCGCCCGCATCGCGCCGGCGCCCACGCTTGCGGCAACCGTCGCCGGCGCGGATTACGTGCAGGAGAATTCGCCGGAGCGGCTCGACCTCAAAATCGCCCTCTATGCCGACCTCGACCGCCTGGCGCCGGCCGGCGCGATCCTTGCTAGTTCCAGTTCGGGACTGCCGGCATCGGCGTTCAGCGAGCCGCTCGCCGGACGGGCGCGGTGCCTGGTCGCGCACCCGGTCAACCCGCCCCACCTTCTGCCATTGGTCGAAATCTCCCCTGCGCCTTGGACGTCGCCCGGTATCGTCGCGCGGACCCGCGCGCTCCACGAAGCCGTGGGTCAATCGCCAATCGTCATTCGCCGCGAGGTCGACGGGTTCGTTCTCAATCGGCTGCAGGGAGCCCTGTTGGCCGAGGCTTTCAGGCTGGTCGAGGACGGTTATGTTTCGACCGCCGACGTAGACAAGACACTCAAGGACGGCCTTGGACTGCGATGGTCGTTCATGGGTCCGTTCGAAACCATCGACCTCAACGCCCCCGGCGGGGTGCGCGATTACGTCGACCGCTATGGCTCGCTATATTACGAAATGGCCAAGTCGCAGGCCGATCCCCGCCCCTGGAGCCTGGCCTTGGTCGACAAGATCGAGGCCGAACGCCGCGCCGAGCTGCCTACGGAACGGCTCCTCGAGCGGCAGCGCTGGCGAGACCGCCGTCTCATGGCTCTGCTCGCCCATAAGCGCGCCGCCGCCCGGCGCAAGGACTACTGACCCAAACGCCCATAAGGACCCCGCCCATGGCCGCCGCCAGCCGCAAAGTAATCATCACCTGCGCCGTCACCGGTTCGATCCACACGCCGACCATGTCGCCTCACCTGCCAGTGACGCCCGACGAAGTCGCCGAAGCAGCGATCGGTGCCGCCGAAGCGGGCGCGGCGATAATTCATCTCCATGCGCGCGATGCCAAGGACGGCCGCCCGACGCCCGATCCCAATGTGTTCATGCAGTTCTTGCCGCGCATCAAACAGAACACCGACGCGGTGGTAAACATCACCACCGGCGGCGGACACGGCATGACGCTGGCCGAACGGCTCGCCGCGCCGCTTAGAGCCAGCCCGGAAATGTGTTCGCTCAACATGGGTTCGATGAATTTCGGCCTCTATCCGATGCTGCAGCGCTACAAGACCTGGAA
>DATIBC010000118.1:0-23966 GCA_035457725.1 Alphaproteobacteria bacterium
CTCGATCGCGGCCATGACTTCGCCGAACGACCCCCCAAGGAGCCGGTCAAAGTGTTCGAGGGCACGGCTGGCGAGGCGGCGGCGGCGTTTCCGCGCCACTTCAACGTAGCTGTCGCGCTCAGCCTCGGCGGGATCGGCTTCGAGCGCACCACGGTCGAGGTCTGGGTCGATCCCGACATTCCAGGCGCGATCCATCAAATCGAAGTCGACGCCGAGGATATCGGACTCACCATGCAGAGCCGCAACCGGCCATCGGCCAATCCGCGCACCAGCCGGATCGTCGCGCCGAGTATCATCGCCGCGCTGCGGGCGATGGTTGCGCCGGTCGTCGTCGGGAGCTGACCCACGCGGAACACCGGGGGCGACGATTGACAAGCGGCGAGGGGAGGGATTTGCTGCGCTTTAGCGATCGCGGGAGGCGGGGGCGCTATTGATCGCGCGTGAGCCGCATTTGCGTTCCGATACCCTCCGGTCCTCAGGCCGTTCGGTCGATATCGAAGCGGAAACCAGGGAGAGGGAGTCATGAGCAAAGCATTCGCAGGACTTGCGTTTGCCGTCGGCGTATCGCTGGCGGCGTCGACTGCGGCGAGCGCGCAGACGGTCGAGTGGGTGGCGGGACAGCTCGGTGGTGGTTGGTACGTAATGTCGACCGGCATGGCGAAGTTGGTTCAGGACAAGAACCCCGGCCTCAACGTTCGTGTGGTTCCGGGCGGTGGAACCGCCAACCCGTCGAAGATCGAGCAGGGCCAGAGCCAGCTCGGCATGGGTCTCGACATCTTCGCCAAGGCGGCGCGCGACGGCGTGGGGATCTATCAGGGCAAGCCCCATGCCAAGGTGATGATGATCGGACAGAGCTTTTCGGACAATTATCTGCACGTGATGCGGGCCGAAGGCGCCAATCTCGGCTTCGCCGAGATCTTCAAGACGCCGAACATCAAGATCGGCGTCACCAAGGCGGGATCATCCGACGAGATGACGTTCCGCTTCGTGCAGGAATATTACGGCACGTCGTACGACAAAATGCGGGGCAGCGGCGCGCGCATCGTCCAGGGCGATTACAACGAACTCGCCTCGGCGTGGAAGGACCGCCACGTCGACTACATGTTCATCGTGCTGGGAATTCCCGGCGCCGCGGTGATCGACATGTCGCAGGGCCGCAAGGGCGAGCTGCTGGCGTGGCCGAGCGACCTGGTCGAGGCGTTCTCCAAGAAATACGGGTATTCCAAGGGCGTATTCCCAGCGACGACGTACCCAACGCTGCAGAAGGGCCCGGTCAACACCATCATCATGGCGACGACGTTGATGGTGTCGTCCGATCTCAGCGACGAGGTCGTCTACAAGGTCACCAAGACGCTGTGCGAGAACCAGGCCGACCTGCCGAAGATCCACGCCAGCATGGATGTGTTCGACTGCAAGAAGGCGGTAGACACCCGTCCGGTGCCGGTCCATCCCGGCGCGCTCAAATACTACAAGGAGCGCGGCATCGCCAGCTGACCGCTTGCAGCGCCACGGCCCGGGACGCCATCCGGTCGCACCTCCCGGGCCGTAGCAGCTAGCACCATCCACGGCTTAGCTTGACGCCATGCGCCAGTTAACCGGCTGGACCGGGGCGGCGATCGCGATCTGGGCGGCCGGAACGACGCTGTTCCATCTCTATACGGCGGCGTTCGGTTTCATCGAGCCGCGCGAGATGCGCTCGATCCATTTGCTGCTGTTGGTTCCCATCGCGTTCATGCTGTATCCGGCGCGGCCAGGAAGATCGCCGGCCGATCGTCCGTCGGTCGTCGACTGGCTGTTGGCGGCGCTCGCCATCCCGCCCAATCTCTATTCCTACCTCGAGGCCAACCGGATCAACCTGCGCTTCGAGAATGTGACCCCGCTCGAGACGCCGGAGCTCGTTTTCGGCGCGCTATTGACCGCGCTCATCATCGAGGCGCTGCGCCGTGCGGTGACGCCGGTGCTGGCCGGGCTCCTCGGACTCGGGGTCGTCTATCTTTTCGTAAGCGAGCACATGCCGGGCATCCTTTATTACCGAAACATGCCGCTCTCGGAGATCATCGAGACGATGTTCCTGCTCAACGGCATGGGAATCTACGGGTCGATCACCGGCATCTCGGCGACGATGGTGTCGATCTTCATCGCCTTCGGCGCCATGGTGGAGGTGAGCGGGCTGGGGCGGTTCTTCCACAATCTCGGCACCAGGGTCGCCGGCCGCCAGTCGGGCGGGCCGGCCAAGGTCGAGGTGCTGTCCTCGGCGCTGTTCGGCACCATCAGCGGTTCGTCCACCGCCAACGTCTTCGCCACCGGCTCGTTCACCATCCCGGCGATGATCAAGCTCGGCTACAAGCGGCATTTCGCCGGCGGAGTCGAGGCTTCGGCGAGCGTCGGCGGCCAGATCATGCCGCCAGTGATGGGCGCGGGCGCCTTCGTCATGGCCGAGATCACCAACATTCCCTATTCGCAAATCGTCATCGCCGCGATTCTCGGATCGCTGCTGTACTTCGCGATGATTCTCGTCAGCGTCCATTTCGAGGCGAAGCACTTGCGTCTGCAGGGTTGCGACCCGAGCGAAATCCCGAGCTGGCGCGAGGTCCTGCGCGACGTCCATCTGCTGATCCCGGTCTTCGTCCTGATGATTCTTCTATTCGAGAACTACTCGCCGCACTACGCGGCCTTCTGGTCGATCGTCACGACGTTCGTCGTCTCGTGGCTGCGCAAGGACACGCGAATCGGACCGCGGCTGGCCTTCAAGATATTCGCCAACGCCGGGCGAAACATGACCATCGTCGCCCTGGCGTGCGCCGGTGCCAGCATGTTCGTCGCCTGCCTGACGGTGACCGGTCTGGTGATATCGATCTCCAACATCATCACCTCGGTGTCACAAGGGAACATCCTGATCGCCGGCGCGATGCTGATGATCACGACGCTGATCCTCGGCATGGGCGTACCGACCACCGCGGCATACGTGATCGGCGCCTCGGTCGGTGCGCCGACGCTATTGGCGATGGGCGTTCCGACCCTTTCGGCGCACATGTTCGTCTTTTACTTCTCGATCCTCGCCGACGCGACGCCGCCGGTCTCGGTCGCATCCTACGCTGCGGCGTCGATCGCCCGCGCCGATCCAATGCGGACCGGCCTGGTGGCGTTCCGCCTCGCCATCGCCGGGTTCGTCGTCGGCTTCAGTTATCTCTACACGCCGGCGCTGCTGATGCGCGGGGCGCCGCTCGACATCGCGGCGGAAGTGGCGGTCAATTTCCTCGGCCTGACGCTGCTTGCTTCGGCGCTCGCCGGCTATTTCCGCGGCGACCTCGCGATTCCATGGCGTCTCGCGATCGGACTGGCGGGGTTGCTCCTCGTCCTCTTCGAGCAGGGTTCGGTGCCGCTGCGCATCGCCGCCGAATGCGCCGTGATCGCCGCGCTGGTGACCGCGCCGCATTGGTTCGCGCCCATCGAACGCGCCGCCCCGGCGCCGCGCGGCGCCGAGGACTGACGGTGAATCTCGAAGCGATTGATCGCGGCGCGCGCCTTGACGGCGATCTGCGGATCACCGCGATGACCGTCTTCGTGGTGCGCTGGCCGCTCAAGATGAAGCGGCGTCACGGCGTTGGCGACATCGAGCGCACGATGCCCGGCGTGATCGTGCAAATCGCCACCGACTCCGGGATCGTCGGCTGGGGCGAGGCCGCGCCATGGGCGGTGTTCACCGGCACCGCCGAGGCCAACGCCCAGGCGATTCATGTCTACTTCCGGCCGCTGCTGATCGGCGCCGATCCGACCCGCGTGACGGCGCTCATGGAGGCGATCGATCACGCGGTGGTCGGCCATGGCGAAGCCAAGGCGGCGGTCGAGATGGCATTGCTCGACATCGTAGGCAAGCGCCTGGCCGCGCCGGTCCACGCCTTGCTCGGCGGCGCCGTGCGCGACTCGATTCCGCTCAGCGTTTCGATCGCCAATCCGGATTTCGACGAGGATTTGGCGCTGGCGCAGCGGCTGACCCGCGAAGGCGTCGGCATCTTCAAGGTCAAGACGGGGTTTCTCGATCATGCGCAGGACCTCGCTCGCATGGAGCGGCTTCGCGCCGAGCTCCCGCGCCACGTCGACCTTCGCATCGACTACAATCAGGGGCTGGCGCCATGGGACGCGTTGGCGAAGGTTCGCGACATGGAGCGGTTTCGTCCGACCTTCATCGAGCAGCCGGTGCCGCGCGACCAGCGCGCCGCCATGGGCGCAATCGCCCGCGCGCTCGACACGCCGATCATGGCCGATGAGAGCGTGTTCAGCCCGCAGGAGGCGATCGAGCTGGCGCGCGAACGCTACGCCGATCTCATCAGCGTCAAGATCATGAAGAGCGGCGGTATCTTCAAGGCGCGCGAAATCGCCGCGATCGCCGGCGCGGCCGGAATCGCCGGTTACGGCGGCACGATGTTCGAGGGCGGCATCGCGATCGCCGCCGGATTGCATATGGTCGCGGCGACGCCGAACGTCTCGCTGGGCGCCGAGTTCTACACCTCGACCTATGTCATGGGGGTCGAGGTATTAGCGACGCCCATCCGCATCGCGAACGGTAGAACGCAGGTTCCGACCGGTCCCGGGCTCGGAGTCGTGGTGGACGAAGATCGGGTCCGCTCGATCGCCACGACGGTTCTGCCATGAGCCATCGATCGGCGCGCTCCCTCACCCAAGCCCTTGCGCAATACGTTGCGACGTTGGCGCCCGGCGACGTTCCGACAGCGGTTCGGCGACGCGCGGTGGAGATGGTGCTCGATGGCTCCGGCGCGTTGTTGGCGGCGGCCGACCCTCGGCTTTCGACCGCGCGCCGCATCGTCGCCTTCGCGCGCGGGCAAGGCGGCGCGCCGCAGGCGACCGTCGTCGGGCACGGTTTCCGCACCGGCGCGGCGCTGGCGGCGCTCGCCAACGGCACGATGGGCTATGCTTGCGACGTCGAGCCGCATCACCCCGAAGGCGTGTTGCATCCGATCGCGGTGATGGTGCCGAGCGCCCTTGCGATGTCCGAGATCGCCGCCGCAAGCGGCGAGCGAATGATGACGGCCGTCGTGCTCGGCTGCGAAATCGAGTACCGGCTGTCGATGGCGCTCGGTCCGGTCGAGCAATACAATCTTGGCTTTCATCCATCGGCCGTGTGCGGCTGCTTCGGCGCGACCGCCGCGGCGGCGTTCCTGCTCGGCCTCGACACGGAGAAGGTCGAGCGGGCGTTCGGCCTTGCCGGCTGCCAGGCATCGGGCCTGATGGCGTGGGAGACCGATCCGAGCGAGAACGCGCGCCCCTTCCAGATGGGCATGGCGGCGCGCAACGGCGTCACCGCCGCGATGCTCGCCGGCGAGGGCTTCGGCGGCCCAACGGGCATCTTCGATTCCGGGCACACGGTGTTCGGCGCCTTCAGCCGCAACCCGAGCCCGCGACGGCTGGTCGAGGATCTCGGGAGCAAATTCGACGGGATCATGGAGCTGGCCATCAAGCCCTATTCCAGCGTCTCGTTTCTTCATCCGGCGCTCGATGCGCTGCTCGGACTGGCCCGCGAGAACGAGCTGACGATCACCGACATCGACCGCATCACGCTGCGCTTTCCAAGCTCCGGCACGCACTGCATCGACGACAACCCGCTGAAGAGCCATTGCGCGCAATACATACTGCCGGTCGCCTTGTCTTCTCCCGGTCTTGACGTCATCGATTTGTTCGTCGACCGGCGCGACGGCGATCCCGAGGTCCGTCGCTTGTCGCAGCGCGTGACGGTGGTACGCGACGACGAGCTCGATCGGGAGTTTCCCGCTCGCTATGCCAGCGTAATCGAGGTGACGACCCGGGATGGGCGCCGCTTCTCGCGCCGCAACGACGTCGCTCGGGGCTATCCCGAAACGCCAATGAGCGTCGAGGAGCGCGTGGCCAAATACGAACGGTTGGCCGGGGCGATCGCCAGCCCGGCGCGCGTCGCCGAGCTCAAGCGAACGATCGAGGGCCTATGGCAAGCGCCAAGCATCACCGCGTACGCCGCGCTGATGGGCGCGCCGCCCGATCCGTCGGCACGCTAACCCGGTGGCACGCAAGGGCAATGCGGATTGTTTATTGTAGACAATCAGCGGCGGGCTCCGCATGCTCTGGGAGGCCGGAAGGTCGCGCCTGAAGGGGCGAAAAAGGGAGGCAACCGATGCTGACGAGAGGCTTGGCGCTAGGCGCTGCGTTTGCGATCGCGATCGCAAGCTACGCCGCCGAGGCGCAGACAAAGTACCCGCATTCGACGGTGACGCTGGTGACGCACTCGAGTCCGGGCGGCGGCAGTGACGTGTTCTTGCGCGAACTCGCCAAGCATCTCGGTCCGGCGATGGGCGTCAACTTCGTGGTCGAGAATGTTCGCGGCGGTAGCGGTGCCCGCGCCGTGGCCAAGGTGGCGCAGTCGCCGGCCGACGGCTCGATCTTCTACGCGACCACGCCGACCTACATTCAGACCACGCTGCTGAGCAAGCCCGAATATGGCTACGAGACGCTCGAGCCGCTGATGATCGTCTTCCTCGATCCGGAGGTGGTCTATACGCGCGCCCAATCGCCGTTCAAGTCGCTGGCCGACGCGGTCAATGACGCCAAGCAGAGTCCGGGCAAAGCCAAGTGGGGCGCCGCCAATCCGGCCTCGCTCGAGCGGGTCGCCTTCGAGCGGCTGAGCCGGATCACCGGCGCGCGCGCCGCGGTGGTGACGCACGAGGGCGGCGGCGACCTGATGATCAACGTGCTCAACGGGACGCTGGACATCGGCATCGGCGAGATCCAGGAGATCCGCGCACAGCTTGACGCCGGCCAGGTCCGTCTCCTGGCGGCGCTCACCGACATGCGGCTCGACCAGTTTCCCAACCTGACGACCGCCAAGGAGCAGGGCGTCGATCTCACCGTCACCAAGTTCCGTGGCCTCGCTGGCCCCAAGGGCCTGCCCGCCGACGTCATCAAGGCTTGGGAGGAAGGGATGCAGAAGGTTCTCGCCAGCCCGGCATATAAGAAAGAGTACGAGCGCGAGAATCTCGTGCCGGCGTTCATGGGACACGCCAAAGCCGGCCCGTTCACCACCGAATTCGCCAAGGAAGTGACGGCGTCGCTGCGCGAGTTCGGCGTCGTCAAGTGAGGCGGCGGCGTGGCGAGGGAGATCGCGCTCGGTATTCTGGCGATGGCTCTTGCGGCGGCGTATTTTGATGCCGCCGCCGCGATCCAGGTAAGCCTGCTGTCCGATAAAGTCGGCGCCGGCGGCGTACCCAAGCTGCTGGCGATTGTCATGGGCGGTCTTGGAGCGGCGCAAATCGGTCGCGCGCTGCTGCGCCGAGGGGCTGACGCGCTAGCCGACGGCCCGCGGGGCGTGGCGACGCACGTTCGCGCAGCGATAATGCTCGCGATCGGCGCGGTCTACATCGTCGTCACGCCGCTTCTAGGATATCCGCTCGCAATCGCCCTGCTGCTTTTCGTGGTGATCGTCTACTCCGGCCTGCCGCCGTCGCGGCACGTCATCGTCGCCAGCTCGCTCGGCGCGCTCGTCTTCTGGCTGACTTTCGTCAAGCTGCTTGGCGTCGCCATGCCGGTCGGCGTTTGGCCGGCACTCCTCGGCTGATCATGGCGAAAGTGCAGGCGTGAGCGAACTGATCGCCGCGTGGACGGCGCTGACGTCGGGATGGGCGATCCCCTTCGCCGTGTTCGGGGTCGTGTGGGGAATTTTCGGCGGCGCGCTTCCCGGCATCTCGCCGTCGATCGCCATGGCCCTGCTGCTGCCATTCACCTACGGGCTCGATCCGGTGTCGGCAGTGGTGATGCTGGCGTCGGTCTATGTCGGCGCGGAATATGGCGGCTCGATCCCGGCGATCTTGATCCGCACGCCAGGCACCAATTCAGCGGCGGCGACGACGATCGATGGCTTCGAGCTCAACCGGCAGGGACGCGCCGGCGAGGCGTTGGGAATCTCGCTCGTTTCCGGATTGGTCGGCGGACTGTTCGGACTCCTGGTCCTGGCGCTGATGACCGAGCCGCTCGCCCGCGTCGCGCTCGCCTTCACGCCGCCAGCCTATTTCGCGTTGGGGATCCTCGGCTTGAGCGTGATCGCCAGCCTCTCGGGCGGCTCGCTGATCAAGGGGCTGATCGCCGGCCTTATCGGGCTGATGATCGCCACCATCGGCACCGACCCGGTCTCCGGCGTATCGCGCTTTACGTTCGGGTCGCCCGATCTTCTTGGCGGCGTGCGGCCGATCTTGATCATGGTCGGGCTGTTCGCGGTGAGCGAGTTGATGATCCAGGTCTCCGAGCCCGAATGGGCCAAGACGACGGCGCGCGACACGCGGCTCAAGCTACCCGGCTGGGGGACATGGAAACGGATGTTCAAGCCCCACGCCATCGGCGCCATCATCGGCACGATCGAGGGCGTCACGCCAGGCGCCGGCGGAACGATCGCGGCCTTCATGTCGTACAACGAGGCCAAGCGCTGGTCGCGCCACCCGGAAGAGTTCGGCCGCGGTTCGATCGAGGGCATCGCCGCGCCGGAGGCGGCCAACAATGTCGTCACCGCCACCGCGCTGGTGCCGCTACTGAGCCTCGGCATCCCCGGCTCGAACTCGGCGGCGATCTTGCTCGGGGGCCTGCTCATCCATGGCCTCACGCCGGGACCGATGCTGTTCGAGCGCAGCCCCGAGGTCGTCTACGGCCTGTATGGCGGCTTGTTCGTCGCCAATATCGCCATGCTGATCGTCGGTCTGGTTATTTTGACGCCTTGCATCTGGCTGGTGAACCGCCCGAAGCCATACTTGCTGGCATTCATCCTGGCGCTCATCGTCTCGGGCGTATACTCGATCGAGCAGAGCTTCTTCGATCTCGGAATCGTCCTTGCGGCGGGAGCGCTAGGGTATGGCATGCGTTGGCTTGGCATCCCGTTCCTGCCGACCGTGCTCGGCGTCGTGCTCGGCTATCTCGTCGAATCAAGCTACCGCCGCTCGTTGGTCATCTCCGGCGGCGACCATGGGATCTTCTTGCGCGACCCGGTGTCGCTCGGATTACTGGTCTTGGCCGCGGTCCTGATGGCGATTTCGCTCTACCGCGAGCTTCGCCAGCGTGCGACGGCCGTGAGCGGGGCGGGCCAGTGACGATGGAACTTCCCTCCACGTCGGTGGCCGAGATTCTCGCCGACAGGATCGCGGCGCACGATGCGCGGCGGCTGCCGCCGGCGGTGCGCGCCCGCTGCGAGGACCTCGTCATCGACATCGTTGGCATTTGCATCGCGGCGCGACGAACCGATTACGTCGCTGCGGCGCTTGCCGGCTGGGAGGAAGACGGCGGGTGCACCGCGTTCGGTCACCAGCGGCGACTGAGCGCCGCTGGCGCCGCGGCGGTGAACGGCATCGCTGCGCACGGCGAAGACTTCGACGATACGTTCGAGGGCGGCCCGGTTCACGCCGGGGCGGTGATCGTACCGGCGGTGCTCGCCGCGTGCGAGCGCGAGCGCCGCGATGGAATCGCGGCGCTGCGCGGAATCGCCGTCGGCGTCGAGACGATGTGCCGGCTGAGTCTCGTCGCGCCGAAAGCGGTGCACCGAGCCGGGTTCCATCCCACCGCTGTTTTTGGAGCGATGGCGTCGGCCGCGGCGGTGAGCGCGACGCTTGGGCTCGAGCGGCGGCAGATCGTCGATGCGCTTGGGATCGCCGGCAGCATGGCAGGGGGCATCATCGAATATCTGGCCGAGGGGACCTGGACGAAGCGTCTGCACCCTGGCTGGGCCGCGCAGTCGGGGCTTCGCGCCGCGCGCCTTGCTCGGAGCGGTTTCATCGGCCCACGCACCGTCTTCGAAGGGACGCACGGGCTGTTCAACGGATTCGCGCGCCGGGCCGATGGCGATTATGCAGCCTTGGTCGGCGATTTTGGCCAGCGTTGGGTGGCCGCGACGATCGCCTTCAAGCCTTACGCCTGCGGGACGATGACGCATCCTTATATCGATTGCGCGCGCCGGCTCGTGCGGCGCGGCGTTGCCATCGACGATATCGCTGAGATCGTCTGCGAAGTCGCCGAAGGGACGGTTCATCGGCTCTGGGAGCCGCTTGCCGCCAAGCGACGCCCGCCCAACGGGTACGCCGCCAAGTTCAGCACGCCCTATTGCATCGCCGCCGGATTCGTTCTCGACGGCGCCGGCCTGGAAGCATTCGACGACGCTATCGTCGGCGATCCTCGTCTTCTGTCGCTTGCGGCGAAGGTACGTTACGAAATCGATCCTGCGAATCCGTATCCCAACTCCTATACCGGACATATGCGCCTACGCCTCAACGATGGCTCGACGATCGAGGAACGGCAGCCGCATTTGCGCGGCGGCGCCAGCGAACCCCTGTCGCGCGCCGATATCGTCGAGAAATTCGCCCGCAACGCGACTTACGGCGGCTGGACGCGGGCCAAGACCGACGCGACGCTCGCGGCGATCGGTGGCCTATTCGAGGGTCCGGTCGAGCTCGCGCCGCTCAGGGGCTGATGGGATGGCAACCCTACCGCCTGGCGAGCTCGTGGGTCGCGTGGCGCTGGTCACCGGGGCCGGACGCAACATCGGCCGGGCGATCGCCCTTGCGCTCGCCTCGGGCGGAGCATCGATTGTCGTCAACGCGCGCCGCAACAATGCGGAGGCCGATGCGGTCGCTGGCGAGATCGCCGCGGCGGGCGGCGCGGCGTTGGCGCTTCTCGCCGATGTCACCGATGCCGATGCGGTCGGACGCATGGTGGAGGCTGCGGTCGCCCGTTTCGGCCGCCTCGACATCCTGGTGAACAACGCGGCGGTGCGGCGCGAAACGCCGATCGATCGCATGACGCTTGCGGATTGGCGCGAGATCCTCGCCATCACCCTCGACGGCGCATTCAATTGCGTCGCCGCCAGCCTGCCGCACCTGCGCGCCTGCGGGGCGGGGACGATTGTCAACATCGGCGGCCTTACCGCGCACACCGGCGCCAAGAACCGGGCGCATGTCGTCACCGCCAAGGCTGGCCTTGTCGGCTTCACGCGCGCGCTGGCGCATGACCTGGCGGGTGATGGTATCACCGTCAACTGCGTAGCGCCCGGCTTGATCGCCACCGTTCGCGGTGCGGCAAGCGCGCCGCAGCCCCATCATCACACGACGCACGCCACGCTGATCGGCCGACGCGGCCTTCCCGAGGAGGTCGCAGCGATGGTCCGTCACCTATGCGGGCCGGGAGGACGATACGTCACCGGTCAGACCTTGCACGTCAACGGCGGCGTCTATTTCGGCGGATGAGCCCGTTCCGCCGGGGTGTCAGGCGCTTCGGCGTGTGCCAGCCTGGCGGCCATCGGCGTCGTCGTTGGAACGTCGACGAAGATCTGCCTGTCGGCTGGCACGCCGCGGCGCGCCGTCATCCGCCAAACGATGAAAGCGGTGAGCAGCACGTACATCGCGCCGGCGTAGCCGAACAACCCGCTTGGGCCGAATACCTCCATGACGCCGGCGCCGATTACCGGACCCATCATCGATCCAAACGCCCACACCATAAGCAGGCCACTCGACAACGAGACAAGCTGATCGCGGTGCGCCAGGTCGTTGGCGTGCGCGATGCTCACCGCGTAGATCGACAACGCGAAACCGCCCCAGGCGGCGAAGAGAACGAACAACAGCCAGACGGGCAATGCGGGACCGAAAAGGAGCGCAATCGACGCCGCCGCTGACACCGCGCCAATGGTGACGATGACGCGACGGCGATCGAAGCGATCGGAAACCCGGCCGAGAGGCCATTGCAGCAACAGGGTCCCGAACTGAAGCGCCGACACGCTCACGGCGGCCAACTCGCGCGGCAGATTGATCTGCGTGGCATAGACGGGGGCCAAACCGGCGACTGCGCTGTTGACCAAACCGGCGGCGAGGCAGCCGGCGAGCCCGGCGGGTGCGATGGCGTAGATTTCCTTGAGGCTGATCGGCCGAATGCGGCTCACATCTGGGCTCGGCGTCTGCGTCATCGCCATCGGAATGAGACAAAGCGAATAAACCGCGCTGCCGAGCATGAAGATCGCCATTGGCTCGAAGGGAAGGGTGAGCATGAGCTGACCAGCGATGAGCGCGACCTTTCCCGCCACCATGTAGACGCCCATGACCGAGCCGCGGATGTCGCGCGTCGTCCCGGCGTTGAGCCAGCTTTCGAGCGCGGTGAACATCGCCGCCGAGGCGAAACCGGTGGCCAGCCTGAGCAGGGTCCAGAACAACGTATCGACGGCGATCGAAAAGGCGAGGCTGGTGATGGCTAGGATCGCCGCCGCGGCGGCGAAGACCCGAATGTGGCCGACACGTTGAATGGCGCCTGGCGCGCCGAGGCACCCGACGAGGAAGCCGACGGCGTGGCCGGCGAGCATCACGCCACTCGCCGAAGCCGAGAAGCCCTCGACCGTCAAACGGATGGGCAGCAAGGTCTGGATCAACCCGTTGCCGGCATTGAGCAGCGCCGCGCTCAGAATGACCGCGCCGAAGATGAGCACGTTGGCCACGACCGGCTTTCCCTCGCGAAACGACGGCCGGGCGGAGGGCCCGGCCGCTTCGTATCAGAACCGGCGCATTCTACGCCGAAAAAGGGAAGGCAAAAGGACGCGCAGGACGATGGCGCGCCGTCGTCTAGACCACCGTCAGTTCGAGATCGCCGACTCCATCGACGTGGCCATGCAGCCGATCGCCCTTCTTGATCGCGTTGACGCCAGCAGGCGTGCCGGAAAAGATGAGATCGCCCGCCGCCAGGGTAAAATATTCCGAAAGGTAGGCGATCATTTCCGGGACCTTCCAGATCATCTGGTCGAGGTCGCCTTTTTGCCGGATCTCGCCATTCACCTTGAGCCAGACGGCACCCTTCGCCGGATGGCCGATCTGCGACGCCGGCACCAGTGCCGAGCACGGCGCCGACTGTTCGAACGCCTTGCCGATCTCCCACGGGCGGCCGAGCTTCTTGGCCTCGCCCTGGAGATCGCGGCGCGTCATATCGAGGCCGACGCCGTATCCGTAGACGTGGTCCAGCGCGCGGCCCGCCTCGATATTGGCGCCGCCTTTGCCGAGCGCCACGACCATCTCGATTTCGTGATGAACGTCTTTCGTCTTCGGCGGATAGGGGAAGTCGCAGCCCTCGAGGAGGACATTGTCGGGGTTCTTCTGAAAGAAAAATGGCGGCTCGCGATTGGGATCATGCCCCATCTCGATCGCGTGTTCGGCGTAATTACGTCCGATGCAATAAATGCGATGCACCGGAAAGGCGGCGTCCGAGC
The DNA here is from genome assembly GCA_035457725.1 of Alphaproteobacteria bacterium. Lineage (GTDB taxonomy): Bacteria > Pseudomonadota > Alphaproteobacteria > CACIAM-22H2 > CACIAM-22H2 > DATFES01. The sequence goes on from DATIBC010000118.1 coordinate 13,256, forward strand.
CGCGAACCGGCAGTGCTACGACCGATGGCGGCGTGACGACGAACTTCTTGGTCGAACCTTCCATGCCATCCACTTTCAGTTTCGGGTTGCGGCGTAATACTCGACGCGCTTCTCGAGATAGCCCAGCAGGCCGTCGATCAGGAACGCGAGCACGAACAGCAAGAGGAGCAGCGCCCAGAGGTGCTCCATGAGGAAATTCGACTGGTAGATTTCGAACATGTGGCCGAAGCCGACAACCGAGACGAGGAGCTGGCCGATGATGACGCCCTTAACCGCTCGCACGAGGCCGAGGCGCACGCCGGCGAGAATCTCCGGCAATGCCGCCCAGATATAGATCTTGGTGAGGGCCTGCCACGGCGTGGCGCCGTAGCTGCGCGCCATCTCGATCAACGAGGTGGAAATGGCACGCGTGCCGGCGCGCGCGTCGAGCACGACAATCCAAACCGTGAACAGGATCACGGTCAGGATTATCGTCGTCTCGCCGAAACCGAACAGCGCCATGATCACCGGCACCAGCGCGGTCAGCGGCGCGCTGACGAACAGGTTCACCCACGGCAGGATCAGCCGGTCGATCAATTCGACGCGGCCCATCACGATGCCCAGCGGCACGCCGACCAGCAACGAGACGCCGACTCCGATTACGAAGGCGCGCGCGGTGAGCGCCAGCGCCTCCATGAACGTCTCGGTCGGCACGATCTCGAATATCCGTACGACCACGCTCGACAACGGCGGCAAGAGAAGGACCGCGTCGGTGTGCCCGACGGCCTCCCACAGCACCGCCCAGATCAGCAGCGATGCGGTATACGGCAGGCGGCGGCCGAAGAGCTCCATGGCGCGGCGCTCAGTCGACGTACTGCTTGAGGCCCTGCCAGATCGCCTCGACCGTGTCGAGATAGATCGGGTGGCGGCGGATCTGGTCGGGCGTGATATCGCGCGGGATCGCCGGCTCGACGATGCGCGATACGCGCCCTGGGCGCGGCGACAGCAAGACGATGCGATTCGAGAGGTATACCGCCTCTTCGATGCTGTGGGTGACGAACAGAAACGTCTTCTTCTCGCGGCCGATGAGCTCCAGCATATCTTCCTGGAACTTTCGCCGGTTCTGCTCGTCGACTGCCGAGAAAGGCTCGTCCATGAGCAGCACCTCGGCGTTGACGGCAAGCGCGCGGGCAAGCCCGACGCGTTGGCGCATTCCTCCCGACAGCTCGTGCGGGTAGCGGTGCTCGAACCCGGAGAGACCGACGGCGCGAATATATTTCTCGCCGATCGCCTCCCGCTCGGCTCGCGCCACGCCGCGCAGTTCGAGGCCGAAGGCGACATTGCGCATGACGTCGGCCCACGGCATCAGCGCGAAATCCTGGAAGACGAAGGCGCGCTCGGGGCCCGGCCCCGACACTTTTTTCCCCTGCACCAGGACCTCACCGCCGCTGGCGTCGATCAGGCCGGCGATAACTTTGAGCAGCGTCGTCTTGCCGCAACCCGAGGGGCCGAGCAGCGTGGTGAGCTGGCCCTTGGGAAATTCGAGATCGACGTCCTTGAGCGCCTCGACGCCGCCTGGATACGTCTTCGATACGCGGCGCACCGAGACGATCGCATCGGCCGCCGTGCGCGCGTCGCGCGCGGGTTTGAGCTGCAGGATCGCCATCAGCGGGCTCGCTTCTCCGGTCGGAACAAATACGTTTCGATCGCCTCGAGGAATTCGATGAACAGCAGCGACAACAGCATCACCGTGGCGATCGAGGCGTACATGCGTGGATACTCGGCGATCGACTGATTGTAGGTGATGAGATCGCCGATGCCGGTCGGGCTGATCAGCAGCTCGGCGAGGATCGCGCCGATGAATCCCGCCGCGAGGCCGAGCCGCAAGCCGGCGAAGATGACCGGGCTCGCGGCCGGCAGGATGATCTTGACGATGAGCTGCCGGCGCGTGCCGAGAAACGAGCGGCCCATCTCCTCGAGCGACGCCGGCGTGTGCCGAATCGCCTTGAACGAGTTGAGAACGATGACTGGGACCGCCATGACGCACACGGTCAAGACCTTGGTCAGCAAGCCGACTCCGTAGGCAAGAACGAGGAGTGGGATGATCGCCGCAAGCGGCGCTGCCTGCAGCACGATGAACAGCGGCAGACCCAGCCACTCGGCGCGTCGGCTGAGCCCCATGGCGAGTCCCGACGTGACGCCGATCGCCGCCGACACCAAAATGCCGATCGCCAGCGGAACGAGCGTCACCATCAACGCGGCCGGTAGCGATCCGTCACCCACCATCGTCAGCCACGCCGTCGCGGTCTCGGTGAAGGTGGGGAAAGCGGCGCTGACGCCGGCCCGCCCGGCATACTCCCAGACGGACAATACGGCGATAACCGAGAACAGCCGCAGAATGCGCGGATTTGTGTAAAGCGAAGACACGCCTTGAACGTCCCTCGAAGAACTGGGCGGAGGCGGCGATACGCGCCGCCGCCTCCCACGCCCCTCTCTAGACCTGCTTCAGCTTCCGAGTTTCTTTTGCGCCTTGTCGAGCGGGCGGAGATCCCAGAAGTCCTCGACCTTGAGGCTCGCGGCCGGGCCTTGCATCTGCCCTGCCTCGACGTAGAACTCGAAATCCGATTTGACCGCGTCGGCGCCGCCGCCCTTGGCATTGAACAGCCCCGCCTCGACGCCTTGCGTGTAGAACTTGGTCACGCCGTCGAGCACTTCCTTTGGCTGGTCCTTGAGCAGGCCGCGCTTGGCGCGCTCCTGTTCGATGATGCCTGGGTTTTTGGCCATCTCGGCCCACAGCTTGGCGAATTCCTCGACCAGGATGTCGACCTTCTGCGGATTCTTCTCCATCCAGTCGACGCGCGCGAAGAGAATTTCGTCGCTCGCCGGATTGGTGGCGCCGGGTAGAACGTGGAAGCGGTCGCCGGCGCGCTCCATAAGTTTGTTCTTGTTGGCGAGATCGATGATCGTCGCCTTGATCTGGCCATTGATCATGGCGATGATGCGATTCTCCGAGCCGGCGATGTAGTTGCGCTGCCCGAAAGTAATGCCTTCGCGCTTGGCGAGGATGTTGCCGATCGCCTCGGTGCCGCTGCCGCGGGCGTGGAAGGTGAACGGCTGGCCGTCGAGGTCCTTCCACGTCTTGATCGATTTGTCGGCCACCGGGAAGAATATCAGCCGGGTGAGCTGGAACAGACCGCGGATCGGCGCCTTGGTCTTCTGCATCACCGAGTACGGCGTCGCCGCGCCGACATCGGCTTGGCCGTTGATCACCGCTTGAATCGCCAAGTCTTCCTTGGCGAACGAGGTGAGCTTGTAGTCGAAGCCGCGCTCCTTGGCGCGCTCGAGCGCGATGACGATCGAGACTGTTTCCACCGAAATCGTGTCGCCGAGCGACACTTGCACCGGCTGCGCCGTCGCCGGCGCGGCGACAATCGTCGCTGCGGCGGCGAGCACCGCGGCCGTCGTCAACGCGCGCGTTCTGCGGATCGCCTGCATGTTCGTCTCCTCTCCTGCAATCGGTTGTTGGCGCCCCGATGGGTCGAGGCATTGGCCCCGGCAGTCCGGGCGCACGCAACGGCGCCGGCTTCGCCAGTCGGACGGTTTCAAGGATATAAGAGGCAGAGCGCCCGCGATATAGACGGGGTTACGATTCTCTTGGACAATCTTAGCTCCACACTATCTTATTATAACGAATTGATTTATATAAGAAATATAGAGGGCCGGGGAGTGCGTGCGAGGAACTAAGGCCGGGCGCGTACGGTGTCACGGAAATGCCGCGGGCTCTGGCCGCACCACTGGCGGAAACGGCGCGAGAAATAGGCTTCGTCCTTGAACCCGGTGGCGAAAGCAATTTCGCCAATGCGCAGCGTGGTGTTGGCCAGCAATTCGCGCGCACGCTCCATGCGCCGCTCCGTCACCAGCTCGGTGAAGGTCTTGCCGGTCTCCTTCTTCAGCAGATGGGCAAGATAGTTGGGCGACAGCGAGGCGGCCGCGGCGGCGTCGAGCAGCGCGATCTCGGCCGTCAGGTTCTCGCGCACGTAGCGGATGACCCGTTGCAACGCCTCGCTGCGGCTGGTGCGGTTCGCCTGCAGACTGGCAAGCCGCAGCAGCTCGGTCTCATATCGCCGGCACACCAATCCCAGCAGTTGCAGGAGGTATCCGCGCAACAGATTGAGCGAACCGAACTTGCGCGCCCGGTGCTCGGCCATCATGCGCCCGATCAGCGCCTCGATGGCCGCGAATTCGGTTTCGGCGAAGACGAAATCGACGTGCTCTTGGAATATGAACGGCGCAAGCTCCGGCGCCACGCTCAATGGCACGTCCTCGAGATCGAGCGGATCGACCGCCAAATCGGGGCGCAGAAAGCTTTGCGTGAAATTGATGACCACGTGCCGCGACCGTTCGGGATGCGGCACGAAATGCACGCGGTAGGGCAGCACGAAACTCAGGTAGCCGCGCTCGAAGGGCCGCACCGTGCCGCCGATGTGCTGCTCGGTCGTGCCGGCGAGGTGGACCTGGATCTGGAAGTATTCATGGCGGTGGGGCTGGGCGATCGAGGGGCGCCCGGTCTCGTCGCGGATGAAGAAATCAAGCGTATCGGAACGCTCGTTCATCCCGTAGGTGCGAACCTCGCCGTTCACCCGCATCGAACGCTCCACGTTGCCTTGTTCGCCCGGCCGCGCCTACGAACCATCTGCCGAAAGCGGGCGGCAAATCGACCGGCGGCGGCGCCGGCCTCGCGGCAAGGCCGCGATGTCGATATGCTAACAGATTCCACACGGTGAGAATTCGGCAAACCAGTCGATGAATATCGATAACCCGGCGCTCCGTATCTCGCGCAAGATCGCCGACGCGGCGCTCGCCGGCGCGCGCGAGGACAAGCTGCTCGAAACATTCTGCACCCTGCTGGTCTTGGACGGCGTTCCATTGGCGCGCGCGGTATTAGGCGCCGATACGCTGCACCCGGTCCTGGAGGGGCGGGTTTTCGAGTGGAACGCCTCGGCGCCGAACGTTCGCCAGGCTGAATACGGCCGCTCGGCCGACGCCGAAGAGAATGAGCGTTGGACACGTAGCCCGTTTTACGCCCTGGCCGAGACGAACAGCGGCCTGCTACGCCGTCGCCTCGCAGGTCCCGACGCGCGCCTCGATTTTCCGGTGCTCGAGGAAGTCGCTGCGCGGGGCATGACCGATTACGTCGCGATGCTGACGCGCTTTGGCGAGAGCGCCGCGATCGGCGGGCTCGATTCGATCTACTCGTCCTGGGCGACCGACCGGGCCGAGGGTTTCGACGACACCCATGTCGCCATGCTCGAGTTGCTGATGCCCATATTGGCTTCGGCGGTGAAGGGGGCCTCGCTGCGGCGGATCGCCGAGACCATCGCCGAGACTTATCTCGGCTTCGACGCCGGGCGGCGCGTGCTTCGCGGCACGATCGGCCGCGGCACCGCCGAGCGGATCGAGGCGGCGTTATGGTTCAGCGATCTTCGAGGCTTCACGCGCCTCGTCGACGCCGAGGCGCCCGATCGCGTGATCCCGCTGCTCAACGACTACGCCGACGCGGTGGTGACGGCGATTCACGAGAGCGGCGGGCAGGTATTGAAGTTCATGGGCGACGGTGTGCTGGCGATCTTCGTCGGCGCCGACGTCGCCGAGGGCTGCGAGCGGGCGCTCGGCGCGGCGCGCGTCGCGCTGGCGCGCAGCCGCGAGGTGAGCGCCCGGCGCGCCGCGCAGGGGCTGGCGACGACCGAGGCGTATCTCGGCCTCCATGTCGGCGCGGTTTACTACGGCAATATCGGCAGCGCCGACCGTCTCGACTTCACGGTCATCGGACCGGCGGTGAACGAAGTTTCCCGCATTGCCGGAATGTGCAAGTCGCTCGAGCGGCCAGTGGTCGCTTCGCAAGCCTTCGCCGGGAGCTTCGGCGTGCCGGCGCGGGCGTTGGTATCGCTGGGCCGCTACGCCTTGCGCGGGATTGAACGTCCGCAAGAGCTGTTCACTCTCGATCCCGATGCGCCATAAGCGGGCAGGTACGCCCGCGCGAGGCGTCAAGCGACGCGATAGCGGGCGACGATCTCGGGGTTCAACCGGACCCCGAGGCCATTTCCCTGCGGAAGCTCGACATATCCATCGCGCATCGGCGGAATACCGTCGATCAACTCGTTGCGGAGCGGCGAAGGAGTGAACGGATATTCGACGAACGGAGCCTCGGGCGCGGCGATCATCCAATGGATCGAGGCGGCGAGATTGACGCCCGAACCGAAGCAATGCGGCACGCACCACCGTCCGCGCTCGGCGGCACGTTCGGATAGCCGTCGGCAGACGGTAAGTCCGCCGGCGCGTCCGACATCGGGCTGGATCACCTGGACACCGCGATCCATCAGGTCGTCGAAATGCGCGAAATTTTCCTCGGTTTCACCGGCGGCGATCGATCCACGCGTCGCCGCGGCTAGGCGGCGATAGCCCGCGAGGTCGTCTTCGTGGAGCGGCTCCTCCAGCCACGACACGCCAAACTCGTCGAATAATGGTTGGGCACGGCGCAGCGCCTCATCGGCCGTCCACACCCGGCCGGCATCGACCATCAGGTCGACCTTATCGCCGATCGCGTCGCGAACCGCGCGCAGCACGGCGTGATCGAAGACCGCGTCGCGTCCGAAACGTCCCCACCCGAACTTGATGGCGGTGAAGCCGCGCCCGGTCAGCCGCTCGGCGATGGCCGCCGCATCGCGAGGCGTGTCGGGGAAGAGCACGCTCGCATAGGCGCGAACGCGCTCGCGCCGCGGTCCCCAGAGCGCAAAGCATGGCTTGTTCTGCGCCTGGCCGACGATGTCCCACAATGCGGTGTCGATAGCCGCCATTGCGTGCACCACGGCACCGCGCCGCCCGTACCAGCGCGTCGCCTCCGCCATGTCGCGCCAGCGCGTCGCCGGATCGAGCGGATCGAGCCCGATCAACGCCGGGCCGAGGCCATGGCGAAACGGCGCCGAGCGCGGCGCCTCGATGATGGCCCGAGCCACGGTCGAGCATGACACCGCCTCGCCATGGCCGACCAAGCCATCGTCGGTGACGACCCGGGCGATCAGCACTTCTTGCGTGCCGTCGGCCTTCTGCTCGACGCGCGGCAGGCGTAGATGGAGCGCCTCGATCGACTGGATCTTCATCGGGTCCGTGGGTTCGCGCGTGGCTGGATGATTGGACATCGCCCCTTGCGCCGGCCGGCCGGCTGCGGGACACTGCCTATACACAACCGGGAGCGGGGGCGCCATGGGCGACGGTTTGTTCTGGGGGATGGTCTCGCTGATGGTCATCGTGCCGGGATACTACGCGCACGAGGTGCCGAAGAACGTCGCACCGACTTGGACGCGCGATACCCAGCAAGTCGTCCAGCCCTACAAGGAAGGCGGGCGCCAGATCGCCAATTCGGTGCTCGACTACCGACTCGCCGACGAGAAATGCCCGAGCGGCTGGGGCGTGAGGAACCAGGAAACGCAGGTTGACGGGACTAGCGAGAACTTGGTGTTCACGCTGCGCTGCCGTTGATCCCGGCGATCCGCGTCAACAACCCGGATATCGCGGCGCTCCGCCGTCGCTGATCTCGCGTCCGAAATAATAGCGTTCGATTCCGGCCCACCGCGCGGCCGCCTGGCACATCGGGCATGGTTGCGACGATGCGTAGATCACGCAACCAGCGAGGCTACGGCGTCCGAGGCGACGCGCCGCGTCACGGATCGCCTCGATCTCGGCGTGCGCCGTCGGGTCGCTCGCCGTGACGGTTCGGCTCGGCGCCTCGCCGACAATACGCCCCGCGAGCACAACGACCGCACCATACGGCTGATCGCCCGCCGCTTCGGCGGCGGTGCGGAGCGCAAAGGCGCGCGCCATGAAGGATTCGGGGCCGGGGCGGGGCGGCTGGCCGATCGGCTCGCTCGACGCCGCTCGCGCGCGTCCTTCACCGCCGCCGGCGAGGAGCGCCAGCGCCCACGCCACGCCGCCCCGCAGCCAGGATCGGCGCGCGGCCCGATGTATCGACCCCTTCATCGTCGCTCGAGTATGCACGAGTCTTCGTGCACCGCGAAGCCAGAAGCCGAACGGCTCACCTAATGCGGGGCGAACAGCGCCAGCAGCAGCGCGACGACCGGCGCCGAAAGGATGGTCGAGACCAGGATCGAGGCGCTCACCGGAGCGCCATAGACGCCATAATGCCGGGCAAGGATGAAGACGTTGGCGCCCACCGGCAACGCCGCCGTCACGGTGGCGACTGCGACCGCGGTCGGATCGAGGGCAAAGACGTGGCGGGCGAGGATCCATACCGCGAGCGGGTGGGCGAGGAGCTTGAAGGCCGCGATGGCGAGGCTTTCGGCCAACGCCTTCTCGAGTCGATATGCGGCGAGACCGGCGCCCAACGTGACCAGTGCCACGCCGGCGCCGGTGTCGCCGAGGATCTTGGCGAAGCGATCGATCGTGGAATGCAGGCCGATCCCGGTCATGCCGTAGAGCAGACCGACGACAATGGCGATGATGATCGGGTTGCGGGCGAGCCCGGCGATCGGTTTCCATAATTGGGGGCCCAAGCGCGCGCCGGCGCCGCTGCGTGCGATCTCGACGACGCTCGATGCGAGCGTGATGAGGATCACCGCATTGAAGGCGATGATCATCGACAGCGGCACAACGCCCGCCTCGCCGAAGGCGAGCACGATGAGCGGGATGCCGAGCTGGACCGAGTTGGCGAATACCGCGCCCATGCCGAAAAGCGCGCGCTCTTCGAGCGTGCGGCGCAGCATCCGGCCGCTGAACGCGAGCGCAGCGGCGAAGACGATCAGGCACCCGCCGAAATACGCGGCGACCACCGCCGGATCAATGCGGATCGGCGTATGGCCACCGCCGAGCAGGCGAAAAAGCAACGCCGGCAGCGCGACGTAGAATACGAAGCGCGTCAGATATTCGGTGCCGGTATCGCTCCAGATCGGTGAACGGCCAAGCGCGTAACCGGCGCCCATCAGGCCGAAAAGCGGCAAGACGACATCGAGCGCGGGGCCGATCGGCGGCATGGACGTGATCCCGCGTCGATACGGCGCAGCCGCGTTTGGACGTTCTATTCGACGGCGAACCTGGCGTTGCCGGCGCCGAACAGGCGAGCCGCGTTGCGCCAGGCGATGTCGCTCGCGATATCGGGAGGCAATTGGCCCAGCCAGTTGCGATGTTGCTCGACGAGGTCGAGGTACTCGCCCCAGCGCGGCGTTACGTAGGTGTCTGTGCCGATCATGAAGCGATGGCGATGGCGCAGGAACAGGGCGCGCCAAGCGTCGTCGAGTTTGCCGCCGGGCGCGATGCTTTCGGCGCGGAACGAAAGCTCCGTCCAAAGGACGGGCGAAGCATCGAGCAACGCGCCGACCACCTCCGGCGGCTCGCTCATGCCGGCGTGCGCCCAAAGAATCTTGAGCCGGCGGTCGAGCGCAATCAATGCCCGCACCGGAGCTTCGTTGGAGTGAATATGCACGAATATGTCACGCGAGATGGCCAGCTCGACGACCCTGCGCACTTGCGGCGTGTCGACATGCCGCGCATCGAACAGGTGGAACTCGCCGATGCCGCGGTATATTCCCGCGCTCAAGCGGCCCTCGAGATAGGCGGCGAGATCCGGGTCCTGGAACCAATTGGACGAACCGACGCCCCCACGATAAGGCCGCAACATCGGCACGTAGCGATCGGCGTCGCGGCGGTTGAGCGCCAGCGTGCCGTCGTCCGGCGTCGATGAGACGAGCGCGCGCGGAACACCGGCGCGCTTGAGCAGTGCATCGACCGCATCGGGCGGATATTCGCGCCAGGCCGGCTCGCTGTAATGGACGTGGGTGTCGAAGATCGGCAAGCGGGGTTGCGCAGATGCGGCGCTCGCGGCGAGAACGGCGAGCGCGACGCCGACTACGGCGAGCGATGAACGATGCATGACCGAGCTACTCCCTTCACGCGTATACGTGTAGCGACTCGCGTACCCGTCGGCAATTCGTTCGCGACCTATTGCGCCGCCTCGCTGGCGCTCGGCACGCTCGGCGACAGATGCGGATACGCCGGCTTCGCCAGAACGCGCGCCGGCACGCGATCGCCGGCGATGTCGATTTCGTAGCGGCCTGTCAGTACGAATTCGCGACTGGTCGCGCCGCCGGCGCGCACGTAGCCCATGGCCACGACGCCACCCAACCGGTCGCTGTACCCAGCCGACGTCAGCTCGCCGACAGGCTTGCCGTCGCGTAGGATCGGCTCGCCACCCCACGCATAGGCGCGGCGATCGTCGACCAGGAAGGTGGCGAGCCGCTTTGGCGGCCCAGCTTCGCGTTCCGCGACCAGCGCCTCGCGGCCGATGAACGCCGCGGCTTTATCGAGCTTGACCGCGTGCATCAATCCCGCCTGGAGCGGCGTTTCGTCCGGGCCGAGCTCGGCCCCGAAGGCGCGCCGGCCGGCTTCGATGCGCAACGCATCGATCGTATAATAGCCGGCGTCCGCCAACCCAAGCGGCGCGCCCGCCTCCTGCAGCGCGTCGTAGACGGCCAGGGTTACCTCGCTCGGCATGTAAAGCTCGAAGCCGGGGCCGCCGATATAGCTCATGCGCGCTGCCCGCACGCGAGCGAGGCCGACGTCGACCTCGCGGGTGATTCCGAGGGGAAACGCGGCGTCGGAGAAATCGTCGGCCGAGACGCGAACGAGAATCTCGGCCGCGCGCGGCCCCATGACGGAGACAACC
>DATIBC010000119.1:0-12722 GCA_035457725.1 Alphaproteobacteria bacterium
ATCGCCGAGACGATCGTAGCTGCAAGGGCGAAACCGATCTAGATCGTAGCGGCGCTATCAAGGCGGGTCTCGATTCTACGGGAGTCCTTTCGTCGGCAAAGCGCGGCACCGAGTCGTACTTGCGGCGTGCAGGGCACATACGCGCCGCAAGTTCTACGAGGTGCATCAGGCCACCGGTTCGCCAATTGCGGGCGAGGCGCTGGAACGAATCGGCGCCCTCTATGCCCTTGAACGGGTGATCCGCAGCCGGAGCGCCGAGGAGCGCCAGCGCCTTCGCCACATTCAGACGCGGCCGGTGGTCGACGCCCTGAAGACCTGGCTGGAGGACCCGCTGGTCCGGGTTCCGCCGCGCGGCGGGCTGGCCGAGGCCATCCGCTATGCGCTGGCGCGCTGGCCAGCACTCTGTGCCGGTTCCTCGACGATGGCCGCATCGAGCTCGACAACAACCCGGTCGAGCGGGCGATTCGGCCCGTCGCGCTCGGACGAAAAAACCATCTGTTCGCCGGCTCCAATGGCGGCGCAGATCGTTGGGCCATCATCGCCTCGCTTCTCGCCACGGCCAAGCTCAACGATGTCGAGCCCTACGCCTACATCAAGGATGTCCTCGAGCGCATGACGCACGGCCATCCGATGCGCAAGATCGACGATCTCTTGCCCTGGAACTGGAAAGCCTCAACCGTCGCGACCTGACCGACGTGCGAGAAATGAACGCTTACGAAACAGGGACTCCTCGCATGGCAGCCACAATGCGCGAAGGGCCGTCGCACAGACGGTCCAAATCCCGGAACCACAACCACCGTGACTTGTTGAATCAGAGATCTGCCCTTCTTCGGAATCCCTTTTCGATTCGAGCCCATCGAACCAAACTTAAGGCCGGACAAAACGGAACGCTTCCGACGTCCGACACAGTTTCGACATGCGGCCGATGCGTCGAGGTCATTCCCGCTCTTTACACGCATCGCGTATCTTGGATATCATGTTTAGTGTATGTTATAAACATACTAAACATAAGTCGGGCAAGTCGGCCCCGCGGTCGCGATGGAGGAGCGCGTGAAGAAATTCATCAACGCTGTTGACGATCTTTTGGGTGAGGCGCTGCGCGGTTTTGGTGCTGCGCATGCTGATCTGGTGACCGTGTCGACCGCGCCCCGTTTCGTCGCCCGCGCTGACGCACCGGTGCGCAACAAGGTGGCGCTAGTCTCGGGCGGTGGCTCGGGACACGAGCCGCTGCACGCGGGTTTCGTCGGTCCCGGGATGCTCGACGCGGCCTGCCCCGGCGAGGTCTTCACCTCGCCCACTCCCGACCAGATGGCCGCCGCGGCGGCCGCGGTCGACGGCGATGCTGGCGTGCTGTTCATCGTCAAGAACTACGCCGGCGACCTAATGAATTTCGAGATGGGAGCCGAGCTCGTGCCCGGGCCGCATGCCACTGTCGTCATTAACGACGATGTCGCTGTGGAGAACTCGACCTATACCCAGGGGCGGCGTGGGGTCGCCGCTACGGTGATCGTTGAGAAGATCGTCGGAGCCGCCGCCGAAGCCGGCGCGACCTTGGCCAAGTGCCAAGCAATTGGTGAGCGCGTGAACGCGTCGTGCGGCTCGATGGGCGTCGCGCTGACGAGCTGCACGGTGCCGGCTGCCGGCAGGCCGACCTTCAGCCTCAACGAGGACGAGATGGAGATGGGCGTGGGCATCCATGGCGAGCCCGGCCGCCGCCGCGTCAAACTGGCCACGGCCAACGCCATCGCGGCGGAAATAGTCGGCGCGATCTGCGGCGCGCTCGAGCCCAAGCGCGGCGAACGCGTGTTGCTGCTCGTCAATGGGTTCGGCGGCACGCCGCTATTGGAGCTCTACGCGATGTTCGATGCCGCTCAGCGCCAATGCGCGGGCCGCGGTCTGATCATTGCGCGTTCCCTCGTCGGCAACTACACGACGTCGCTTGAGATGGCCGGCTGCTCGATCACGCTCGCGCGCCTCGACGACGAGTTGCTGCGGCTGTGGGACGCGCCGGTGCGCACCGCCGCGCTCCGCTGGGGCTGCTGACCGCCGTCAGCGCTTCAACGCGATCTCGATAAGCCGCGCGGCGAATTCGCGGATTGTGTCCTCGATCTTGCGCTGCATCGCACGGTCGGCAAAGGCTGGCACGCGGATCTCGATGACGCGCTCCGGACGGCCGAACTCTTCGTCGGCAACTGGAACATCGCGGTCGGGGTGCGCGTCACGATAGGCGGCGAGGAAAGCCCGCTTCTCGTCGGCGGTGAAATGGCAGATGCTGAAGATCGTTTCAACGTAGCGCGCCGGCACCGGCGCCGGGTAGTCCGGACTGGTAATCTGGGTCACGAAGCTGCGATTCTTGCCGATCGCCTCGGCAACGCGGCGCAGCACGCCGGCCGGCCGATTGTCGATCGCGGCGCGCAGCAGCCGCTTGTAGGCGACCACCGCGACATCAGGGACGCGCTCATTACCGTCCATAGGAAGAAACCGCCCGCTTGACCGTGCCGATCGCGCTGGGCGCCACTGACAATTTGCGCAGGCCCGCGTCCAGCAGAAGCGGCACCAGCTGGGGATCGGATGCCATGTCGCCGCATAGGCTGACCTCGCGACCAGTCGCTCGACCGGCCGCGACGACGCGAGCGATCAATTCGCACACCGCGGGATCGCGCGGATCGTAGAGCGCCGCGACCGACGTTTCGCCGCGCGCCACCGCCAGCGCATACTGGATGAGATCGTTCGACCCGATCGAGTAGAAATCAACCTTGAACTCCGCCGCGCGCAACGCCGCCGCCGGCGTCTCGACCATCATGCCCAAGTCCGGCAGGCGCGCCGCGACGCCGCGCCGGCCGAGGTCCGTGATCACCTCGGCAAAGAGCGCGCGAAAGGCTTCGAATTCGTCGGGACGGGTCACCATGGGCACCATGACCTTGAGCGGGCCGCGCCCCGCCGCCCGCGCCAGAGCGGCGAGCTGGACGCGGAAGACCTCCGGCCGGGCCAGCGACAGCCGCAGGCCCCGCAGGCCGAGAAACGGGTTCGCCTCGCCGATCGGCGTGAACCCCAGAATCGGCTTGTCCCCGCCAGCGTCGAGCGTCCGGATAATGACGGGCTTTCCCGCGGCCCAGTCAAGCACCGCGACATAGGCCTCGTACTGCTCCTCCTCGCCGGCGAGGCGCCCGTCGAACAGCAGCTCGGTGCGGGTCAGGCCCACGCCGTCGCACCACTCCGGCTGGATAGCCGCGAGCGCGCGCGGATCGTCGACATTGACCATGATCTGCACCGGCTCGCCGGCCGCAGTGGCGGCCGGCGCTGTCCGAAGCTGCGCGATTTCGGCGGCGTCCGGTTCGCCAGCGTGCCGCCGCGTCTCGACGTCGCGCAGCCGCACGGGGCTCGGCCGCGCGTAGAGCGCTCCGCGATCGGCGTCGAGCAGGGCCAGCTCGCCGTCCGGAACGCGGGTCAGTTGCGGCCCCAGGCCGACGACCAAAGGCACGCCGCGCGCTCGGGCCAACATCGCGACGTGCGCCGACGCCGACCCGCGTGCGCTGGCCGCGCCCCGCGCGCGCGACCAATCGATGGCGAAGAAGCGCGACGGCGTGAACTCGTCGGCGACTAGGATCGCACCGTCGATATCGGCGCGGGGTCGTTCCTCGGTCCGGCCGGCGAGCGCCTCGAGCACGCGAAGCTTCAAGTCTTCGAGATCTGCGGCGCGGCCGGCCAGGGCCTCGTCGCCGCTTCCACGATATGCCGCGATCTCTCCGTCGAGCGCTCGCGTCCACGCGGGCGCCGGCCCGGCCTCGACCGCCGCGACATAAATCGGCTCCAGGAGATCGCCATCCTCAAGCAATGCGGCCTGGAATTCGAATATCGATGCGGCCAGCCCGTCGGAACGCCCGATCAACGCGGCGAGTTCACGCCGGGCGCGGTCGACCGCAGCCTGCAGCGTCGCCCGAGCGGTCACACCGCGCATAGCCACGGCTGCGGCCTGTGGCTCCGCAGAGGCGAGATGAAGGATGCGACCGAAGGCGATCCCCGGTGCACCGGTGAGGCCCTCGATCGCTAGCTCGGTTTCGCGCTCACTCATCGAAATTCCGCGCGACCAGGTCGGCAATCGCCCAGATCGCTTTGTGCGCATCGTCGCCATCGGCTTCGACAGCAAAAGCATCGCCCTGGCGCGCCTTGAGCTTCATCACTGCGTTCGGCGACTTGGCGTTAACGAACTGGCCATCGGCTACCGCCACGCGGATATGGGCGTGAAACTCCTTGGCGAGCTTGGTCAGCTTCACCGCTGGCCGGGCGTGAAGCCCCTGCGGGTTACCGATGGTCAGCGTCCGCCGAACAGAACGATGGTTGTTCTTCATTTGTAGAGCTCTTCCGCTGCGGCCCGCACGGCGTCGAGCGAGCCGCCGCCCGCCGCCTCGACCGCCGCCATCACGGTGCCTTCGACGACCGGCGCGTCGCAGATGACCACATTGGCGCGTCTGCTTTCCGGCAGCATCTCGATCGCCATTTCGCTGTTGGTCTCCGCCCCACCCAAATCGACCAGCACGACGACTCCGGCGGGCGACCACACAGTGTCGATCGCCGTGACGATCTTCGCCACGTCGGTGCCAAGCCCCCCGTCGGCGTTGCCGCCGACCGCGGCGATCGGCACTTCCTTGCCGACCATTTGATGCGCCATATCCGCCGCGCCGCGCGCCACCGCGGATGAGTGGGAGACTATGACAATCGACACGACATCGCTCACTTCCGTATCTCCTCTACGACGTCACAGACCGCGTTCACGAGCAGCGCGCTGGATCGCGCGCCGGGATCGACATGACCGATCGACCGCTCGCCGAGAAACGAGGCGCGACCTTTACGCGCTTGCAGCGGACGCGTGGCTTCCATGGCGGCCGTGGCGACGCTGCGGAGGTCTTGCACGAGCTCGGCGATCGGTCGCTCCGCGTCGGCCGCCAGGGCCTGCTGAATGGGTATGAGAACATCCAGCATCGTTTTATCGCCGGCGTCCGATCGGCCGCGCTCCTTCACCGCAGTGATGCCGGCGCCAAGAACGGTCGCGACAGCAGCGGCGCTCGCCGGCGTCTCGGCCGCCGCTTTCCCCATCGCCATGAGCAGACTGCCGTAGAGCGGCCCCGAGGCGCCGCCGACCTTGAGCACCAGCGTCATTCCGGCCTTGTGCAACGCTGCGCCGAACGGCCGCGCCGCGATATCGTCCGCGGCGTCGCGAACCGCCTCGAAGCCACGCTTGAGATTAAGTCCGTGATCGCCATCTCCAATCGCCTGGTCGAGCGCCGTCAGCTCGTCGGCGTGGGCGACGATCGTGTGCGTCGTCGACGCTATTAACCGTTCGATCAGCTGACGCATGCCTCCTCCAGCCGCTCGCCGTCGGCGGTAAAGAAGTGAGCCGCTCTGTTGTCGATCGACAGGCTCACCGAGTCCCCTTCGGGAAGGGTCGAGCCCGGCGGCAGCAGCGCACGCAGGTCGTGCGCGCCGAACCGGACGTGCAACACGGTTTCCGCCCCCAGGCGCTCGACCCGCACCAGGTCGGCGCGATGGCCGTTGCCCCCGATTACGATATCTTCGGGGCGCAACGCCATGGCGGCGGCGCCGGCCGGCGCGGCGACGAAATCGATGCCGTCGGCCGGCAGGACATTGATTTGCGGCGAGCCAAGCCGCCGCGCCACGTAGAGATTCTTCGGTCTGCAGTAGATCTCGCGCGGCTCGGCGATCTGCACCAGGCGCCCGCGGTCGAGCACTCCGATCCGGTCGGCGAGCGTCAAGGCCTCCGCGTGGTCGTGGGTGACGTACAAGATCGTCGCTTCAAGGCCCGTCTGAATGCGCTTGAGTTCAATCCGCAAGTCGTCGCGCAGCTTGGCGTCGAGCGACGACAGCGGTTCGTCCATCAGCAGTATCGCCGGCTGGCGGACGAGCGCGCGCCCGATCGCCACCCGCTGCATCTCGCCGCCGGAGAGCTGTGTCACCGGATCGTCCAACTTGTGCGAGATGCGCAGCAACTCGGCAATGTCGCCCACCCTCCGGCGGATGGTTGCGGGGTCGACGTTGCGCCCCGGTGCTTGCAGGGGAAACGCCAAGTTCTCTGCCACCGACAGATGCGGATACAGCGAGTATTGCTGAAACACGAAGGCAACGTCCCGGGCCGCCGGCGTCCACGAGGTCGCGTCGTGGCCGCCGATCAGCACCCGGCCAGCGCTCGGCCGTTCGAGCCCGGCGATGAGCCGCAGCGTCGTTGTCTTGCCGGCCCCGGTCGGGCCCAGGAGCACGACGAACTCGCCGTGATTCACCGACAAGGACATGTCGTCCACCGCGGTCGTCCGGCCAAAGCGCTTGGTGACGCCGATGAGCGCTAAATCAACCATCGGCGTTCCCCATCACAAGCGCGCGCTCGGTTGCGGCGTCGAAGAGATGGGCGCGCGAGGGGTCGGGGCGCAGACCGACGTTTTCACCGATGCGCAGTCGCTCGCCCGCTGGAACGCGGACCTTGACGTGCCCGGCGGCTGTCTCGACGGTGACGATCTGCCGCGCGCCCATGTATTCGAGGCCGTAGATCTGGCCGCGCAGCGGCCCATCATCGGCGAGCGCCACATGCTCCGGACGCACACCGAGCACAGTCTCGCCGCGTGCCGGAACTTCGCGCAGCGGCCGGACGGTGACCTCGGCGCCGTCGATCACGACCCGCCGCGTACCGGCGGCCACCGGCAGGCGCACGGGCAGGAAGTTCATCACCGGCGTGCCGACGAACCCGGCGACGAAACGCGTCGCCGGCCGCTCGTAGATCTCCGCCGGCGTGCCGACCTGCAGCACGTTGCCGCGGTCCATCACCGCGATCCGCGTGGCCATCGCCATCGCCTCGGTCTGGTCGTGCGTTACGTAGACGGTGGTGGCGGCGATTCGATCGTGGAGCGCGCGCAGCTCCTCGGCCATGAGCTCGCGGAACTCGGTATCCAGAGCGCCCAGCGGCTCGTCCATGAGGAAGGCCTTGGGCCGGCGAATGATCGCCCGCCCGAGCGCCACGCGCTGGCGGTCGCCGCTCGACAACCCGCCGACCGGGCGGCGCAGAATTTGGTCGATGCGGAGCAGCCGCGCCACTTCGGCAAGCCGCGCCTGGCGCTCGCGGCGCGCAACCCCCTGAGCCTTCAAGGGGAACAATAGGTTGTCGCGCACATTCATGTGCGGGTAGAGCGCGAAGAGCTGGAACACGAAGGCAATGTCGCGCTGTGCCGCGCGACGAAAGGTGACGTCCTCGCCGCCGACCCGGATCTCGCCTTCGGTCGGAATCTCGAGCCCGGCGATCATGCGCAGCGTCGTCGTTTTTCCGCAGCCCGAAGGCCCGAGAAGGACGAAGAAGTCGCCGTCGGCCACCGTCAGGCTGACCCCCTTGACCGCGATGAACGCGCCGAAGCGTTTGAGCAGGTTATGGACCCGGATCTCGGCCATCACGCCTCCGGGAACTTGGCGGTGACGGTCGACAGCAGGGTGCCGACTAGAATCACGGCAAACGACCAGCCGTAGAGATCGAGGGAGAACGGCTGCACCAGCATCACGACGCCGACGCAGATCAAGGCCGTCGCCGCCGGATCCCACAGCCGCCGGGCGAACAGGCGGCGGAGTGCTGCCGATGACGGGCGTCCGCTCATTTGCGCACCGCGCCGAAAGTGATGCCGCGCAGCAGGTGCCGCCGCAGCAGGATGGTGAAGAACACGATCGGCAGCAGGAACAAGCTGGTGCCGGCCGCCACCGCCGGCCAGTCCAGCCCGCCCTCGCCGATGATATAGGGAATGAACGCCGGCGCCGTCTGTGCCTCACCGCTGGTCAGCAAGATGGCGAACGCGTACTCGTTCCACGAAAAGATCAGACAGAAGATCGCCGTCGCGGCAATGCCGGTGCGCGCCTGGGGCAGCACCACTTTCCAGAACGCCTGCAGGCGCGTGTAGCCGTCGACCAGAGCCGCTTCTTCGTATTCGCGAGGAATCTCGTCGATGAAGCCCTTCAACAGCCAGACGGCGAGACTGATATTGACCGCCGTGTAAAGCAGAATGAGGCCGAGCGCCGTGTCCGACAGGCCGAGCGTCCGGTACATCAGGAAAATGGGAATGGCGACGGCGATGGGCGGCATCATGCGCGTCGACAGGATGAAGAAGAGCAAGTCGTCCTTGAGCGGCACGTTGAAGCGCGAGAACGCATAGGCGGCGAGCACGCCGAGCGCCACCGCGAGAAAGGTCGAACCGAAGCCGACG
The DNA here is from genome assembly GCA_035457725.1 of Alphaproteobacteria bacterium. GTDB lineage: Bacteria > Pseudomonadota > Alphaproteobacteria > CACIAM-22H2 > CACIAM-22H2 > DATFES01. The sequence continues at coordinate 8,247 of DATIBC010000119.1, forward strand.
ATCAGCGAATTGGCAAAACGTCCGGGGAAGTTTGATGGTCCGCTGATGACCATATTGCGCGACCGGACGAGCTTGTCATACCAAGTCGTCGCTGGCGGCAGGGCCGTCATGTACTCCGGCGTTTGGCGCGAGCGCGTGGTGAACAGGTTGACATAGCCCTCAAGCGACGGCTCGGCGATTAGGACGGGCGGGTAGGCGATCGCGTCGGAGGGCGTTTTGAAGCCAGTGAGGAAAATCCAGAACAGCGGGATCGTCGCCACCACGGCGTAGACGATCACAGCCGCCGCCGCCAGCCGGCGCGAGAGGCGCGACGGCGTCACCACCGAGTGCACGTCGGCGGCCGCGACACCCCGGAGAGGGACGGCGATGGTGGTCATCGGTTTTTTACCCGATTGAGGAGCTTGACGTACACCGTCGCTGCCCCGAACACCGTCACGAACAGGATAATGGCGAAGGCCGAGCTGTAGCCGGTCTTCCACTTCTCGAACGCCTCGCGCTTGAGCGTGATCGACGCCAGCTCGGTCGTCGACCCTGGTCCGCCGGACGTCAGGTTCACGACCAGGTCGAACATCTTGAAGTTCTCGATAGCGCGGAACAGCACGGCCAACAACAGGAACGGCATGACCATCGGGACGGTGATCGACCAGAATCGCCGCCAGGGGCCGGCGCGGTCGATCTCCGCTGCCTCGTAGATCGAGTCCGGAATCGAGCGTAGGCCGGCAAGGCAGATCAGCATGACGTACGGCGTCCACATCCACGTATCGACCAGCACGATGGCCCACGGCGCTAGATTGACCTCGCCGAGCATGCTGAACGAGCCGATCGGCACGACCAAGTTGACCAGATAGTTGAAGACCCCCGATTGCGGCTCGAAGAGATACTTCCAGAAGACGCCGACGACGGCGGGCGATAGCATCATCGGCAGCAGGATGACGGTGGTCCAGAACGAGTCGCCTCGGAAGCGACGGTTGATCAACAACGCCAGGCCGAACCCCAGCACCACCTCGAGGCCGATCGACCACGCGACGAAATGCGCGGTCGTCTGCAGCCGCTCCCAGACCTCGAAATCCTCGAGAATATAGGTGTAGTTCTCGAGCCCAACCCAGCGCAGCGGCGCGTTGGGCCGGTTGGCACGATAGTTGGTGAAGCTGAGCTGAATGGTCCACAGCAGCGGGAAGATATTGATTGCCAAGAGCAGCAGGATCGTCGGCGTGATGAACAGCCAGGCGATCGCCCGGTCGGACAGCCCGCGATGGGCTGGCGCGGCGGTGATCGGCACCGGGATCGGGGCGCCGCTGCGGGGAAAGCGGGACATCGTTTCCACCCTTCAGACTTATACGCTGGAGCCCGGCGCCGACCAGAGGGAGGACTGGCCGGCGCCGTCTCCGGCACGCCTTAGAGCTTGCCGACGTCTTTGAACGTCCTCGTCCAGTCGCGGATAAGAAGGTCAAGCGCCTCCTTGGCGGTTCCGCGATCGGCGACGACATAGTCATGGACACGCTTCTGCATCGCCTGCAACAGCTCGGCGTAGGATGGCTCCTGCCAGAAATCCTTGACGCCGGACATGGCGACGAGGAAGTCGGCCGCGAACGGTGCGCTCTTGGTGAAGTCGGGGCTCTCCAGCACCGAGCGGTGGCATGAATAGCCGCCGAGCGCCCACCATTTCTTCTGCACGTCGGGCTGGGCGAACCACTTGATGTACTCGAGGGCGAGATCTTTCTTGTCCGAGTAGGACACGACCGAGATCCCCTGACCGCCGAGCGTCGACGCGGCAATTTTCTGCTTGGGATTGACGAAAAAGCCCGACCGCTCGCCGCCCACCTGCGGATCTTTGGCGATGCCGGGCATGAAGGCGAACCAGTTCATCTGCATCGCCACCTGGCCCGACTTGTAGGCGTCGAGATTCTCGACCATGTATGCGTTGGTGTGGCCGGGTGGTGTGCAGCACTTAACCATCGACTTGTAGAATTCCAGCGCCTCGACTGCGTCCTTCGAGTTGACGAAGCCGTTCATGAAATAGGGCTTCTTTGGATCGTCGTATTGGAAGCCCCAAGAATACAGCGCGGCGGTCACGCCCATGGTGATGCCTTCGGAGCCGCGCTCGGTGTAGATGGCGGCGCCGTAGACCTTCTTGCCGTCGATCTCGCGACCTTGAAAGAATTCCGCCACCTGCTTGAGCTCGGTCCAGGTCTTCGGCACGTCGAGGTCGCGGTTGTACTTGGCCTTGAATGCCGCGCGGATCTCCGGCCGGGCGAACCAGTCTTTGCGATAGATCCATCCGAGAGCGTCGCCCATCGCCGGCAATGCCCAGTAGTTCGGGCTGCCTTTCGGCCAGGTCGAGTAGGCGTAGACCGTCGCCGGCAGGAAGTCGGTGATCTTGATGTTGTTCTTGTCGAAAAACTCGTTGAGCTTGACGTAGTGCTTGTTCTCGGCCGAACCGCCGAGCCACTGGCTGTCGCCGATCATCAGGTCGCAGAGCTTGCCCTTCGAGTTCAGCTCGTTGAGGAAGCGATCGGCGAAATTGCTCCACGGTACGAACTCGAACTTCATCCGGATGCCGGATTGCGCGGTAAAATCCTTCGAGAGCTCGACTAGGGCATTGGCGGGGTCCCACGCGGCCCAGCACAGGGTGATTTGCTTATCTTGTGCTTGGGCGGGCTGCCAACCGGCAACGAGCAGCGCGGCCGCAAGAGCGGCGATCGATGTGCGCGGCATGATTCCTCCTTGAACGGTTCTTGTCCGGCGGCTCCTATTGGCGCCGCATTGTTTAGTATAGTTTAGTTTATCGACTAAACTCAACAAAAATTTGCTGTCGGTTTGGCGACGGGGTCGGCCGTTCATCCGCACGGCGTAACAATGGTCGAGACTCTAATCGCCACTGGATGAAAACTCAGTGGCAGGTCATCGCCCAAATCCTCGGCCTCTGCACAAACGAACAGCCCCGCCGGGGACGACCGACGGGGCTGCTACCAACGCTGGTTGTGGGGACGCGAAACCACCGAGAATCAACATGGAAAATAAGGATCTAACTACGCCGACAGCCGAATGAGTCCACTCGGTCGAATTCCTGATAACTGACAGCTACGTCACCGGGTGTTGGTCTCGGCTCAAGCTCCGGCGTTTAGTTTTCGATGGGTCCTACGTATCTGACGTCAGCGCCTATGGGACAGATTGAGGAGGTTTCATAACGGGGGATTTCTCGCTCATCGTAGTGACCGAAGGGAACGCAGATGAGACGGAAATTGCAAGGTTGAAAGAAGCCGCCGAGGTGACAGTTCGAGACATCCGGCGCCGGTCGCGCAAGCTTTACTCGGTCGCGGAGAAGCCCCGTATCGTTCTGGCGGACTTGCTGGGAGAAGACAGCATCGCCGAGCTTTGCCGGCAGGAAGGGAGTGCCGAGAGCCTCTGTTACAGCCGGTCGAGGAGTTCCTGAAAGCGGGCAGGAAGAGTCTGGCGGGCGATACCGCACGCCAGGCCTCCGCAGTCGAAGTCAAGATCTGCGCCGTAATTTGCGCGACCTCAAGGAGGCGCTTGCCGAGCAGATGCTGGAAAACCGGCTGCTGCAAAAAGCATGACTGGGGATCGAGGAGACGACGCTCGCTGCCCCAGCGGTAAAGGCGGCGATCCTTGGCACGTTGTCGTCACCCGCCACAATGACGCCCGACAGAAGCGCGACGCACGCCGAGGACACCATCGTGGTGCGCACCGCCATGCGTCTTCAGCACGCCGGGGTCAAGACCAAGTTGATCATTACCGATGGCTCGGGCCCGCTGCGGCCGAATCTGAACCCCGCCCTCATCAAGGCCGTCGCGCGAGCCCATGTCTGGTTCCAGCGTCTCAGCGCCGAGTCGACCCTGACCGCCGCCGCGATCGCCCGCGAGTACAAGGTGAGCGGGCGCTACGTTCGCCAGATCCTCCGCCTCACCTTCCTTGCTCCCGACATCGTCGAGGCGATCCTTGCCGGCCGCCAGCCACCCGAACTCCAGCTTCATCGCATGGTCCGGCGTTTGCCGATGGCGTGGCCGGACCAGCGGCGAATGTACGGCTTCCCGTCGCCGGTTCGCGACGAGCGAATGCCGGCGATCAAGGCTCGATCCGTTGGAGACGTTACCGCGGATGTGCGTCCGCCATAAAGTCGCTGCTCGCGCATCGCGATCGAAACGGCGGCCGTTCTCTGGTACGTAAGCCCCTGTTGAGATGGCCGTAGGGCTGCGCCAAATTGTTTTCGCCCTGACGCTCACGGCAAACCGCACTCCTGAGGAGCTCCTTCTCCAGATGCGCTCGGCATGTCGCTGTGCAACTACGCGCCATCCACCGCCGGTCCGGCGCATGCTAAAGGCGTGGCGCGCCGCGTCGCGGCCCGACAACGGAGATGGGACAAGCCCGACCAGAGAAAATGAACAAATATGCCAGATGGAAATAGCACATAATAACTCGACGTGAATCTGCGCTTTAAAAACGTGCCGATTCCACGCT
>DATIBC010000120.1:0-107675 GCA_035457725.1 Alphaproteobacteria bacterium
AACTCGACTAACTGCGCGCCGTAAGGTTTTCTGTTTCCACGTCACACGCGGCCTTCCCGGATGCGGGGAGGCCGCGTCGCTTTTTGGCGGCGATGGTGCCTGACTGCGGCAGCCGCCGCCCCCCGCCCCCAGCCGCGAAGCGGATGTCACGCGTCGGCGGCATCGGGGCGGCTCGCCTCGCCAAGAGGAATAACCCGACGATTTTAATAATTAACCAATATTAAGATACAGTAGACGCTCCCTACTGATAAAATAATAGAAGAATTAACGATAAATTTATCTTTGGCGGGTAAATTTACCGCAAATTAATAGGTGATCCCTAGACTGATTGATAGTCCGAAAGTTCGCGATGCGAGCTGGGGGACATAGCGCAGAGCGAGGTGGAGGAGCAAATGTTGAATCGTCTTTTCGGTCGCTTTGTCCGCGATGAATCGGGTGCCACGGCGGTCGAATATGGCCTGTTGGTGGCGGTTATCTCGATCGTCGTCGTCGGCGCGGCCATTCTGGTGGGGCAGGAGCTGCAGACTGTGTTCAATGAGGTGGCGACCTGCTTGAACACGCCGAACTCGACCAACTGTTTCTAAGGTCGGGTTTCAATCCCGCCTTATCGCGTGATCGCCGGCCACTTTCGTGGCCGGCGATCGCGGTTTCCTTTTTATAAAAAATCTGATTCTTCAAGGCACTTAGCCGCCCTCCGCTAAGTCTTCGTTCACACGTTAATGCGACAATTTGAGCGATCGGCCCAGGCGCGGTCGACGAACGGTGTCGCTGCGCCCGCCATGTTTCGGATCGCTGAGGAACGCATATGTCGAAGATTGACGACGCCCCGACTTCGCCCGAATCCGATCGCACAGGACTGCGCCCAGCCGATGGCGCGTCGGCCGAACCTCTGGGCGAGCGGATGCTGGCCGAAGCGCCGATCGATCTCGAGACCTCGGGCGCATGGTTGACATGGTCGGATGGGCCCCCCCCGCCCGATGGCGCTGGAGCTGCCTCTCAAACCGCCGCCGACGCCGAAGTACTGCTGGCCCTGGCGCAGGCGGCGGCCGACGAGGATGTCGCCGGCGACATTCTTGCCGAACTTGCCGCGCTCGCCGAAGTCGAGCCTGCAGCGGGTGGAGAGCAAGCTACGGCCACCCCCGGTGGCGGCAATCATCTGTTCGCCGCGTTCGATCCGGGCGAGCTACTCCAAGGTCTGAAGCCCTCCGATCTCCTGGGGCCGTCGGATCTTTATTTGCAGGCCGATGGCGAACTTTTGCGCTCTGGTTCTGGCGGCGACCTTCTCGCCAGTGCCGGCTCGGCGGGGTCTGGCACCGGGTCAAGCGCGGGCACTCTTCCCTTCGGCGGTCAGCCGCTCGGCGACGAAACCGATGTCGGTCAAGGCGGCGGCCAGCAGGCTCAAGGCGGCAATTCCGGCAGTACGCCTGCGGGCGATGGCGGCTCCGCCGACGGCGAAGGCACGGTCCCTCCCAGCAGCAACGGACAAGGCACGGAGGGTAATTCTGGCGGCAATTCCGGATTAGGCGATGGCAGCAATCCTGGGCAGGGTGGCGCCCACGCCCAAGGAAACAACGGTGGCAGCGACAATCCCGGCGGCGGAAACGGTGGAGGGAATGCGGGCGGCGAAATCCCCGGCAATGGTGGCAACGGCGGCAACGGCGCGAACGCTGGCGCCGGAGACCAGGGCGGCCAGCAGGGTCAGGGCAACAATGGCGGGAACGGCGGGGCGAACGCCAGCAATGGAAACGGCAACGGGAACAACACCAATGCCGGCGGCGGTAACGGCGATGCCAACAGTGGCAACGGCGCGAACTCTGGCGCCGGGGGCCAGGGCGGCCAGCAGGGTCAGGGCAACAATGGCGGGAACGGCGGGGGAAACGCCGTCAACGGCAGCGGCAGCGGAAACAACACCAACGCTGGTGGCGCCAACGGCAATGGTCAAGGCAACAACGCCAACGCCGGTGGCGGTAACGGCAATGCCAACGCTGGTGGCGACGCCAACCATTCCGGACTGGGCGATGGGTCCAACCCGGGCCAAGGCTCGCAGCACGTGAACGGCGGCAACCAAGGACAAAACAACCCCGGTGGTGGCGATGACGGGCAAAGCGGCAGCTTGCTTTCGATGGACCAGCTCATGCCGCAGCCCGAGGTCAACGCGCACGGGTGACTTGCGAACCGCGGCGAACCCGTCGCCTCAGCTCGCCAGCAAGACGGCCGCCTTGCCGCGCGCTTCGGTGGCCTTGTCGCTGAAGTGCAGCGCATCGAGGACCGAGGCGTAGGTCTTCCAAGTCCAAGGACTCTTCGGCCGCGCGACAGTCCGCTCTGCCAGGAGCATGCGGGCAATGTCGAATCGCTCGGCCCGGAAAGCGGACAGAATTAGCAGCCGTTCGAAGATATCGCGCTGGGCATGGCTCCCGCCGACGCGGTGGATGCGATAACGGAAGGGCATCATCAGGTCCAGCGCAGCCTGGTACTCGCCGCGGCGAAAGGCGAACAGCGCCTCGCATAACGGAATCCCCACCTGCTCGGCGACGCGCGCTTCCGTCTCCTCCGATTGGCTCGCATAGCGGCGCATCGAGCCGACCATTCCAGCGAGCGCCATTTCGAGTCCACCCGCGGCAAGACACATCGCGTAATGCAGGTCAGCGAAGATCAGCATGTGCTCCTGCGCCATCGGCTCGGCCTTTTCCGCCAGTTCGCGCCAACGCGCCCCGACCTCGACGCCGGCGCATTCGAGACGCCAGAGCAGCGACGCGGCGTTGCAGATGTCGAGATATTCTTCGGACTTGTCGGCCCGTATCTCGCGGTCATAGAGATCGAGGACCGTGTCGTAATTCTCGAGTTCGAGATGGAACAAAGCGCGGTGCCACCAGACGTGATAGGCGAAATTGTTGCAGCCGCTCCAGTTCGAGGCGAGATCGGTGATCCAAGCGATTCCTTCGCGGTGCCGGTTTTGCATCTCCATCACATGGGCGACGGCGTGCGCCGCCCAGATGTCCTTGGGATTGGCCTCGACCGCCCGCCGCCCGACCCGTTCCGCCGGCTCGTAGTCGCCTGACTCCTCGAGACCGAAGGCGTGGATGCCGAGCACGAAGCCATGCCCCGGCACGCGCGGATCCCACGCCGGAAGAATGCGCGCCGTCGAATCGCGCATGCGTTGGCTATCGCCAAGATAAAAGTGCATGAAATGAGCCAGCCGCAACGCCAATACGTCGCGCGGCGAGTCGGCGAGAATCGATTCCCAGGCAGCGACGGCGCGCTCCAAATGCCCGCGCGTCCACGCATCGAGCGCCGCAAAGTGCCGCCGCTCGCGCTCGCTCGCGCCGCGCCGTGTCGTCGCCTCCTCGGCGGTGGCGAGGCATTGCCGCGCCTTGCCTGCCAGCGGCCGGCGGGCGAACAACATGAAGAAATATCCGCGCAAGCAATGTGCCAGCGCGAAATCCGGATCGGCCGCCAGCACGGCCTTGAGATGGTTGCCGGTGTCGCGGCGAAAGCCGAGATACGCGCGGACCGCCTGGTCGAACAATCGGACGGCCTCGAGACTGTCGGTGGTGCAGGCGAGCCCGCGTTCGTCGTGGTACATGCGATCAGCCGCGCAGAAGCAGTAGATCCAATAGGGCACGATAGTGAACACGCGTGGCCCCGACCAGCGGCAATTCCTCGTCCTGGCCATGGGGCTTGCGCCATGCCTCGCGCTCGGCTCGGATAGAGGCCGGTAGCGCCGCAAACCTGAAGACCTTAGCGATGTCTGGTAAAGCAATTCTCTGCTGGCGCGTGCAGACGGCCTTGGTCGTAGCGATGGCCGCGATCGCCTGGGCGGCGCCCGGCCACCTGCAGGAGCGCGGCCGCGACGGGCTGCGCACGCCACGGGACTTCTCCGTCGAGCCAAACGAGCGCCCAGCCTTTCCGGGCACACCACGGCCCTTCCAGCGCGCTCCCGACGCCGCTCCCGCGCCGAGCGCCCCGCAAGAGCCGGCGCTCGATCGCAGCGTCCCGCCGCCACCGGCACGCTTCGATCCGTTGCGTTGCCCGCCTGGTCGATCGCCGACGTTTTGCGAGTGAGCGCGGATTGCCCCGGGTCTGCTACCCGGCGGGTCGTGGATATTAACGAAGTTCAAGCTCAACCTCACAACGGGATGCAGAGTTGTTAATGGCTTGGTGATTGCGCTTTACCAAACAATTTTTGCAAACTTCTACTAAAGTTTTATCAAAATCCTCGATAAGTCGAAAAATTACCGACAATCAACGACTTATTGCGAATTAATAGGAGTATAAATCTATGGACGACGGTCGCCCCGACGCCGCTTTCCGCCATAACGCATTCGAAAATCTTAGCGACACGACGAACCTTGCCCAGGTGCCGTCCGCCATGCAGGCGGCCGTCGTGGGAGCAAACGTGTTGCGCAAGCCGCCGGCCGGCAAGTCGGCGCTTGTGTTGATCGACGCAGCCAAGCCGATCGTTTTTGAGTTCAATCCGCTCGACGTACCGGCGCAGCGGACGGGCGATACGGTCGTTTTCATGTTCCCCGACGGCGCCGAGCTGCAGGTGCGCGGCCTGGCGATGGCTGAGGGCGGTGCCCCGGCGACGCCGGTGACCATCGCCGATGCCACGGTCATAACATTGGCGGACCTTGTCGGCGCGATCGGCGCGACGGCGGTCGAGCCGGCGGCGGGCGCGCAAGCCGGGGCGATCGGTCCGGCGAACACGGGCGCCGGATTCACGCCGTTCAATCCGGGTGAGATCGGCGAGGGCTTGCGTCAAATCGGTCCGCTCGATTTCGGCGAACTCGCTTTCAGCGTTCCGGACCTGACGCCCGATGAGGACGAAATCATCGTGGAGGAGGAGCCGCTTCCGCTCTCCGCGCCGGGCAACCTGCCGCCCGACGCGGTCGACGACGCGGCGGCGATTGGCGAAGACGATGAAGGCGTAACGCTCGTGGTCACGAACAACGATTCGGACCCCGACAACGACGTCGCGTCTTTGACGGTCACGGGCGCGCCCGACGGCGATTCGAGCGACGGGACGTTCATCCAGACCGGCGCGAGCATCGAGTTCCAGCCCGGGGACTCCTTTCAGTCACTGGACGACGGCGAGCAGGCGATCGTCACCTATACCTACACCTTGACCGATCCCAGCGGCGCCAGCGACACCGCGACGGTCACGGTCACCGTCCACGGCGCCAACGATGCGCCCGACGCGGTCGACGATGTCTTCGTCTTCGGCGAGAACGATAATTGGTTGGGCAACATCGTTGCCAATGACCAGGATGTCGACGAGGAGCCGTTGTCGCTTGTCGGACCGGGACTGTTCGGACTGGAGAATCTCGGAGTATCGGTTGATCTTGCGATCGCCCAGGCAGGCTCGTTCGATCTCGATCCGGGGTCCCTCTTCCAGTTTCTCGATGATGGCGAGATCTGGACTCGCGCCTTCACCTACACCATCACCGACGGCGACGCATCCGCGACCGCAGTCGCCACCATCTCGGTTATCGGCGAGAACGACGCGCCGGACGCGGCCGATGACGCCTACATTTTCGGCGAGAACGAGAGCTGGTCGGGCAACGTGCTGGGCAACGACCAGGATGTCGACGAAGAGACGCTCACGGTCAGCGCGCCGGCGCAAGTGACGCTGGACAATCTCGGCGCCTCGGTCGACCTCACCGTCAACGCCGACGGCTCGTTCGTCCTCGATCCCGGGACGACGTTCGAGTTTCTCGGGGTGGGAGAAACTTGGACCGACTCGTTCACCTACACGGTGAGCGACGGCGACGCCACGGCGACTGCGCTCGCCACCATCACCGTGGTCGGCCAAGCCGACGGCCCGAACGCCGTCGACGACAATGCCACGGTGAGCGAAGACGGGCCGCCGATCGCCATCGTCGTCAAATCAAACGACTCCGATCCCGACGATCCGATCGATTCGCTTACCGTTTCGATCGCTACCGACGGCGATCCGAGCGACGGCACGTTCGGTCAATCGGGCAACGACGTAACCTTCGACCCGGGGGCGCAGTTCCAGAGCCTCGACGACGGCGAACAGGCCTTCGTGTCATACACCTATACATTGGCGGATCCCGACGGAAACACCGACGTCGCGGCGATCAACGTGACGGTCACCGGAGCCAACGACGCGCCTGACGCCGCCGATGACGCCTATGTCTTCGGCGAGAACGAGGGTTGGTCGGGCAACGTGCTCGACAACGACCAAGACGTCGACGAGGAGCCGCTTGCCGTCAGCGCGCCCGCGCAAGTGACGCTGGACGATCTGGGCGCTTCGGTCGATCTGTCGGTCGCCAGCGATGGTTCGTTTGTCCTCGATCCGGGCACGACCTTCGACTTCCTTGGCGCGGGCGAGACGTGGGTCGACTCGTTCACCTACACCGTCACCGACGGCGACGCCACGGCGACCGCGCTCGCCACCATCACGGTGACCGGCGTCAACGACCCGCCCGACGCGGTCGACGACGAGACGACGATCAGCGAAGACGGGCCGCCGGTGACCGTCGTCGTCAAGAGCAATGACTCCGATCCGGATGATTCGCTCGCATCGCTCGTGGTGACGATCGCGCCCGACGGCGACGCTAGCGACGGAACGTTCTCGGTGATCGGCGGCGACGTTGTGTTCAATCCGGGCTCTGCCTTCCAGTCCTTGGGCACAGGCGAGGAAGCCACGGCCAGCTATGTCTACACCCTGACCGATCCCGACGGCCAGAGCGACTCGGCTACGGTGACCGTGACCATCACGGGAATCAACGACCCGCCCGACGCGGTCGACGACAGCGCGATCATCAGCGAAGACGGACCTGCGGTCGTGGTCGACGTGCGAAACAACGACTCCGATCCCGACGACGCCACCGGCGACCTGAATGTGTCGTCCTTGCCCGATCTTGATCCGAACGACGGAACGTTCACCCAAGTCGGGCAGAACATCGTCTTCGATCCAGGAGCCGCATATCAGGGTCTTGACGATGGCGAGCAGGCGACCGCGAACTTCGTATACACGCTCACCGATCCCGACGGGCAAAGCGACACGGCGACGGTCAGCGTCACCATCACCGGCGTCAACGACGCGCCGGTGGCGCCTGACGCCAAGGCGGTGTGGATGCCGGACGACCCGGGGCAGCAATTGCCCGAGTACAGCAATGGCTATCCGCTGCTGCTCGCGGCGCCGACGGATGTCGACGAGGAGACGCTCACCATCACCGTCGACGGCGTGCCGGCCAATGGGCAACTCGGCTACATGGATGGACTCAACTTCATCGAGGTGGGGGCCGGCTCAGTGTTGACCGTCGAGCAGTTCACCTCGCTCGTGTACCGTCCGGACGCCGTCGATGGGGCCGACAGCGGGACATTCGACTATACCGTCTCCGACGGCTCCGCGTCGGTCAGCTCGTCGGTCGAGCTTCACACCGTGACCGAGGACCCGCCGTTTACCCAGATAATCTCGGTGGGCGACGGCAACAATCCGCTGACATCGGGCAATCTGCAGACCGGCTCGATGGCGCTCGGCGCGCCGGTGGCGGAGCTCGACGATTTCGGCGACGCGACGCTCACGTTGCGCACCGACTTCCAGCAGTCGCCGTTCACCGTGCCGATCCCCGGCGGCGAGCAGGTGATGGCGGCGCGCGAGAGCCAGGTGTCGGTGTTCTTGCGCATCGATGGCGTCTACTTCCTGGCCGTCGACGACAACGACGTCGACGACGTCAGCAAGAGCCAGTCCGGATTCACTGTGACCCTCGACGATACGGGCGATCTGACGGGGCAAAACTGGGCGTTCGACCCGGTCACCGGATTGATGTCGATGACCCTCGATTTCGACGACATCATGATGCTGACCGACACCGGAGTCGTGACGTCGACATCGCTGGCCGAATATCTCGCCCTGTCGGGGAACGAGCCGCTCGCCGGCGACGTCTGGAATCTGATCTACTTCGACGACAGCGGCGGCAATGAACAGGCGCGCGCGCTGACCGGCACCTTCACCTTCAACACCACGCCGGATGGAGACATCACCGTCGTGGGCGGCGCGCTTCCCGACCTTATCTACGGCGGCGGCGGCGAGGACATCCTGTCGGGCAACGGCGGTGACGATGTGATCGTCGGCCGCGGCGACGCCGATCAGCTCTCGGGCGGCGCCGGCGCCGACACCTTTGTCTATCAAAACGTCGGGGCCAACGTCGCGCTCGAGGCGGGCGACGTGATCACTGACTTCGATGGGTCCGATATCCTCGATCTCAGCGGCCTGGTGAGCGGCCTAGGGATATCGCCGGACGACGCGGTGAGCGGCGGCTATGTCAGCTTCCAGCAGGACGGCGCCGATGTAAACGTCGTCGTCGATTCGAATGGCGCGGCGGCCGGGGGCACGGTCGCGACGCTGGCGACAATTAACAACGTGCTTGCGACGGACGTCGAGACTCAGACGGCGTTCGGGTAAATACTTACCGCCTGTCGGGCGACTAGGGGCCGTCGTCGAATTGACGGCCCCGCTTTTTTCGGGCGGGCGGATGCGTCGGATCGTCGCGATCTCAGTGCTGCTTCTTGTTTCGGCGGCCATCGCAATCGGCGCATCCTTGGCGTACGCCGACGATGCGCGCGAACTGCGCGATTTCGCGACGTTGGCGCTGGGCCGCGAGCACGAGCAGACGCGCGCTGGCCGTATCATCAAGTGGGTGAAACCGGTTCGGGTCGGCGTCTTGGGCGAGCGTCGCAGCGAGGTATTGCCGCTCGTCCGTCTTCACGTCCAGCACCTTCGCACGATCACCGGCCACGACATTCGCACCGTCAGCGACGGCGAAATCGACATTGCCGTGATCGTCGTGGCTCGCCTCGATCGCGCCAACGTGGCGGTGCACGCCGATGTGTTTCGGCGCCTGTTTCGCGACGATGCGGCATATGAGGCGTATCTTGGGCGCATCGAGCGCGGCGAGTTTCGCCCGATCTGCCTCTCGACGTTGCGCACGCGCGGCCCAAGCAGCGAGATCGGGCTCGCGGTCAGCTTCATTCCGCTCAATCGCGGGCCCGAGGTCGTCTACCAGTGCGTCGTCGAGGAGCTAGCGCAATTGCTCGGATTGCCGAACGATTCCGACGAGGTCGGACCGTCGATCTTCAACGATCGGAGCCCATACATCGATCTCACCGAACGCGACGCGCTATTCTTGCGGGTGCTTTATGACCCGCGGATTCGTCCGGGAATGAACTACGAGGAATTGGCCAAAGTGTTTCCCGCCGTGCTCGGCGATGCCCGGCGTGTCCTCCGGCGGTCGCGCTAGTACCGCGCCGAACGCGATGGCGAGGGTCGATTCGGCGGCGTTGGCGGAACCTGGAGCCGCTCGCAAGATCGGAGGTCAGCCGTATCCATCCGGAGTGTCGATGGTCAGTCCGCGGCGGGCTTTCAGTCGATCGGCGGGGGCGGAAACGGCCACGTTTGCCCAAATCTTCTGCCTTTAGAGAGGGGCCGCCGCCTCCTCCCTCGGCGCGCCGGTCGACGCAGCATCGTTGATCTGGCCTCCAATCTGAGCGATTTTTCCAGTTCGGCGATTGATGCGCCGCGGTGTCCGACGGCACGTTAATTCGGCCGCCGTGTCGGCGATTGGCGGGAGCCGGGTGGGGCATTGCCCATGTACGGACCGGTCGTGTATCCGTGACGCGCGTGCCAGCGTCGATCGGAGTAGAGTAGGGGCCAGGGCATGGGACCGCCCAGTTCGAAAGGACGCAGCGGGGTGAGCGAATCGATCAGCCGGCGGTCCGACCCGGGCCAGCTCGCGCGCCAGGCCGCAGCCCTGTATGGGAAGGGCGACCTTGGCGGCGCGGAGCGACTCCTTTCCTTCGCCCTCGGCGAAGATCCGAGCCACGCGCACTCACTCCATCTCATGGGTGTCATAGCCTACACTCGCGGCGACGTGCGACGCGCTGTCGAGCTCCTGCGTCAGGCAACAAGCGCCACGGATGACGCCCCGGAGTTCCATAGCAATCTTGCCGCGGCGTTGCTGGCCGTCGGCGATCATCAGGGGGCCGCGACCGCCGCCAACCGGGCGATCGCGCTCAAGCAGGACTTCGCCGAGGCGCGGAACAACCATGGCTTGGCGTTGCGGGCCCTTGGGCGGATCACCGAAGCCGAAGCGGAATATCGGCGGGCGGTGGATCTCAAATCGGAGTTCGCCGATCCGTGGAGCAATCTTGGCAATCTGCTATGGGCCAATGGCCGGGCCGAGGAGGCCGAGACGGCATGCCGCCGCGCCATTCAGATCCGCCCGCGCTTTCCCGAGGCGCTGATCAATCTCGGGATCGTGCTTCGCGATCAGGACCGGCTCGAAGAAGCCATCGATGTCTACAAACGTGCGCTTTCACTGCGGCCAAACTATGCCGAGGCGTACAACGGCATAGGCAGCGTGCTGATGCGCGAGCGCAAAGTCGGCGCCGCCGAGTCGGCCTATCGTCGAGCGCTTGCCGCGAAGCCGAATTTCGCCGAAGCGCATCTCAATCTCGCCTTTTGCCTGCTGGCCCAGGGGCGCTATCTCGAGGCGTGGCCGGAGTACGAATGGCGGATCAAGGTCAAGGAACTGGCCGCCGGACAACGCGCGTTCGCGCAGCCTGAATGGCAGGGCGAGCAGCTTGGTGGGAAGACGTTGCTGATTCACGCCGAGCAGGGCATGGGCGACGTCATCCAGTTTGCCCGCTTCGTCAATCTGGCCGTCGAACGGGGAGCGCGCGTGGTTCTCGAGGCGCATCCTCCGCTCGTGGCGCTGTTGGCGCGACTGAGCGGTGTGGCCGAAGTCGTTCCGATGCGCGGCGCGTTGCCCGAGTTCGCGGCGCATGTCCGGCTGCTCAGCCTGCCGAATATCTTCGATATCGGGCTCGATCGGTTGGCGGGCGATGCGGCCTACATCGAGCCGGACCCGGAACGCGTCGAGGCGTGGCGCGCGATAATCGGCGACGACGGCCGTCTGCGGGTCGGATTGGTATGGTCGGGCAATCAAGGCAACCGCAAGCTTGCACATCGCAACATGCCGCTCGAGGCGTTGCGCCCGTTATTGGCGATCGACGGCGTGCGGTTGTTCAGCCTGCAGGTCGGTACGCCGTCCGCCGAGCTGTCACGGCTTCCTCGCGGCGCGGTGGACGATCTCGCGCCGCGGCTGCGCGATTTCGCCGATACCGCCGCCGCCGTCGCCAATCTCGATCTGATCATCACCGTCGACACCGCCGTCGCGCATCTGGCCGGCGCGCTCGCGCGGCCGACATGGATCATGTTGCCGTTCGTGCGCGACTGGCGATGGCTCAGCGAGGGCGAGGAAAGTCCGTGGTACGCCTCCGTGCGGCTGTTCCAGCAACCGGCGCCGCACCATTGGGAGCCGGTCGTAGCGCGGATCGCCGCTGAGCTCAAGGAACTCGCCGCCGAACGGCCGCGGGCGCGGCCGGTGATCAGCGACGGCGCAAGCGCGCTCGCCGCCGGGCGCTACTTGGCCGAGCGCGGCCGCCATGCCGAGGCGGCCAAGGCTTATGCCCATGCGCTGCAGCTTGCCCCCGACGATCCGATGGGCGCCATCGGCTTGGCGTCGGCGCTGCGCGAGATGGGCCAACCTAAGGAGGCGCTGGCGGCGATCGAGCGGGCGCTCGACACTTGGCCGGTGTCGGCGCCCCTTCATAAGCTCCGCGGCCGTATCATGCGTGACCTCGGCCGCCTTCTCGAAGCGCAGTCGGCGTTTCGACGTGCCGCCTCAATCGACCGCGCCGACGTCGAGGCACTGGTGCTCGCCGGCATGGCGCTCAAGGATCGCGGCGAGCCGGAGAGCGCCATCGCGCTCTATCAAGAGGCGCTGACGCGCAATCCGAAGGATGCCTGGGCATACAATAATCTTGGCAATGCGCTGCAGGAGTTGGGTCGCTTCGACGCGGCGCAGGAGGCCTATGAGAAAGCCGTGGGGCTCGTCGCGAATTACGTCGAGGCGCATGTCAATCTCGGCAACGTCAATCAGGCGCTCGGTCGGCTGCCGGAAGCGGAAGCCGCGTATCGCCGCGCGATTGCGTTTCGGCCGACCTTCGCTGAGGGACACAACAACCTCGGCACGGCGCTGCGCCTCATGGGCCGGCTCGAGGCGGCGGCGCACGCTTATCGCCGGGCGATCGAGCTCAAGCCGACGCTGGCCGAGGCGGTGAGCAATCTCGCCAGCGTCTTCAACGAACAGGGCCGTATCGTCGAAGCGCAGGCGGCGTTCGCGCGCGCTTGCGCCATCAATCCGGATCATGCCGCGGCGGCCTCGAATCTCCTGCTGGCGATGAACTACGCCACCGAGCCGACGCGCGACGCGGTGTTCGCGGCACATCGCCGGTGGGGCGAGCGTTTCGCCGCCAAGATCGAGATTCCGCCGCATGTCAATTCGCGCATGGTCGATCGGCGACTGCGCATCGGTTACGTTTCGGCCGACTTCCGCGAGCATTCGGTGAGTTACTTCTTCGAGCCGCTGCTCGGCGCACACGACGCCAATCGCGTCGAGACCGTATGCTACTCGGCCGTGGCGCGCCCCGATGAAACGACGCGCCGTCTCGAAGGGCTCGCGGGCGCGTGGCGATCGCTGGTCGGGATCAACGATGAGCGCGCCATGCACATGGTCCGCGAGGACGGTATCGATATTCTGGTCGATCTTGGCGGCCACACCGCGCGAAACCGGCTGCCGCTGTTCGCGCTTAAACCGGCGCCGGTGCAAGTCACCTGGCTCGGCTATCCGAATACGACGGGTCTCGCGGCGATCGATTATCGCCTGACCGACGCGGTCTGCGATGTCGAAGGCGACGAGCGTTGGAGCACCGAGACGCTCGTGCGCCTACCGAACGGTTTTCACTGCTATCGTCCGCCGGCCGACGCGCCAAAAGTTGGCCGCCCGCCGTCGCGACGCGCCGGCCATGTCACTTTCGGGTCCTTCAACAACCTGACGAAAGTAAATCCCGACGTCGTCGCGGCGTGGGCAAATATCCTCCAAGCCGTACCCAAATCGCTGCTCTTGCTCAAAAGTCGGGCGTTATCCGACGAGCCGACCCGCCGGCGCTATTTCGAAATGTTCGAACGCGCCGGCGTCGAGCCGGCGCGGCTTCGGTTGTTGCCGTGGACCGACAAGAAGATGCACCTCGCCGTCTATGGCGAGGTTGATATCGCGCTCGATCCGTTCCCTTACAACGGCACCACGACGACGTGCGAAGCTCTCTGGATGGGCGTGCCGGTCGTGGCGCTCGCCGGCGATCGACATGCCGGACGGGTCAGCGCGAGCATTTTGCGCCGGATCGGATTGGACGATCTGGTCGCTTCCGATCAAGCCGGGTATGTCGGCTTGGCGGCGCGGCTTGCAAGCGACGCTGCCCGGCTGTCGGACCTTCGCGCTGGGATGCGGACCCGGCTCGAAGGATCGCCGTTGATGGACGCGAAGGGATTTGCCCGCGACCTCGAGCAGGCCTATCGCGAGATGTGGCGCGCATGGTGCCAATCGCGTCCGACTTGAGCGATCGGCCGCGTACCCTGATAGTATGCGCCTGAAGGCCGGGGCGCCCGCCGCCGGCCGGCGCCGCACTAGAACAGGCGCTCCGAATTCTTCAAGAGAGAGGGAGGGTGTTATGGCCGTCGCGCGCGTCAGCAAGATCACCGCCTCATCAACGAAGAGCTTCCAAGACGCCGTCGAGACAGGCTTGAAGCGCGCCGCCAAGACGCTGCGCGGTCTCACCGGACTCGAGGTCGTGTCCCTAAAGGCCAAGGTCGAGAACGGCAAGATCGTCGAGTATCGTGCGACGGTCGAGGTCACCTTCATACTCGATTGACCGCGCCGAAAGGGGTACCCGCGCTCCCCACGACCAGGCGGGCGCGGGATTCTCGGCCATTGGCGGCCCGGCTTCTTGGCGCTTGGGGGCGTCCCCTTGTCGTTCGCCGCGCCGGATCGGCTGCCTCGCGAAACCTCGCGCCTCGCTCGAGGCCCTTACGTTGGCCAGCGCCGGTCAGGGCGTCGGCGGAATTCCCCTTTCGTTTCATGGCGTTAATCTGAAATCGTGCAACGTTGACACGGCGCGGCCGGGGCGGCTATGGTCCGGCGCGCTTGGCGGGACGTGGGGCGAACTTTCGCCGTCGTCGCCAGATGTTTGGACGAAGGCGGCTGTCATGAAGGTGGTCAATTCTCTGCGTTCGGCAAAGAAGCGCGACAAAAACTGCCGCATCGTGCGGCGGCGTGGACGCGTCTACGTCATCAACAAGTCGAATCCGCGTTACAAGGCCCGCCAGGGCTGAACCAGGCACGGCGGCGTCGCGGCCCGCCTGTCCCTTGCGCTCGGGCGCCCGTGCCGGCAGCCGGCGGGCTCGATTTGCGCTCGTTGGCGGGTTAGCCTTGAAGGTGCTAAGGCATACTCGCGGCGCATAAAAAGGCGCGCGAGAGGAGACGCTACACGTGCTCAAGATGCCCGGGATCGATCAGGGCGTAATGGCGCGGCGCAAGGAGATCGCGCGGGCGTTAAGGGCCATTGTCCCCGGCGAGGGCGTAATCGACGCCGAAGAAGAACTCAAGGCTTACGAGACCGACGGACTCACCGCCTATCGGCAACCGCCGATGCTGGTCGTACTGCCTTCGACGGTCGACGAAGTTTCGCGCGTCCTGCGGTACTGCCATGACAACAAGATCAAGGTCGTACCGCGTGGCGCCGGCACGTCGCTTTCGGGCGGCGCCCTGCCGCTCGAGGATGGCGTCGTTCTCGGCCTCGGCAAGTTCAATCGCGTGCTCGAAATCGATTACGCGAATCGCGCGGCGCGCGTGCAGCCGGGCGTGACCAATCTCGGAGTGACCATGGCGGTCGCCGAGGCGGGCTTCTATTACGCGCCGGATCCCTCGAGCCAGATCGCCTGCACGATCGGCGGCAATGTCGCCGAAAACTCGGGCGGCGTGCACTGCCTCAAATACGGCATGACGACCAACAACATCCTTGGGGTCGAACTCGTTCTCATCAACGGCGAAGTCGTACGGATCGGCGGCAAGCATATGGACGCCGGCGGTTACGATCTCCTCGGCATCGTCACCGGTTCGGAGGGCCTGCTCGGCGTCGTCACCGAAGTCACCGTGCGCATCCTCAAGAAGCCCGAGACGGCGCAGGCGATGCTGCTCGGTTTCCCGTCGTCGGAGTCCGCCGGCGATTGCGTCGCTGCGGTGATCGCCGCCGGGATCATTCCGGGCGGCATGGAGATGATGGACAAGCCCGCCATCCACGCCGCCGACGATTTCGTGCGAGCGGGGTATCCGCGCGACGTCGAGGCGCTGCTGATCGTCGAGCTCGACGGCCCGCAGGCCGAGGTTGCGGAATTGATCGGCGAAGTCGAGCGCATCGGCCGGGCGCAAGGCGCGGTCCATGTCCGAGTGTCGCACGATGAAGCCGAGCGCGAGCTGTTTTGGGCGGGGCGCAAGGCGGCCTTTCCGGCGGTCGGCCGAATATCGCCCGACTACTACTGCATGGACGGCACGATTCCACGAAAGCAGCTTCCCCTCGTGCTCAATCGCATTGCGGAACTGTCGGTCGAGCATGGGTTGAGGGTTGCCAATGTTTTCCACGCCGGCGACGGCAATTTGCACCCCATGATTCTGTACGACGCCAATCGCCCGGAGGAGCTCGAGCGGGCGGAGCGCTTCGGCGCCGACATACTTCGGCTATGCGTCGAGGTCGGCGGAGTTCTGACTGGCGAGCACGGTGTCGGCGTCGAGAAACGCGACCTCATGGGAATCATGTTCGACGACGACGACCTCAAGCAGCAGCAGCGGTTGAAATGCGCCTTCGATCCCGATGGCCTGCTCAACCCAGGCAAAGTCTTCCCGGTTCTGCACCGCTGCGCCGAACTCGGCCGCGTTCACATACACCGCGGTCAGATGCGTTTCCCCGACCTGCCGCGGTTCTGATCGTCGCCGCGGCATGACGGAAGTTCTCAAACCGGAAAATCTCGACCAGCTCCGCGATGCGCTTGCCTGGGCCGCTGCCGAGGAGGCGCGGCTGGAAGTCGTTGGTCGCGGTGGCAAGCGCGGCTGGGGTCGGCCCATGCAGGCGTCGCACACGCTCAACGTTTCGGCCATCGCCGGAGTGCGCCTCTACGAACCCGACGAGCTGGTGCTTACCGCCGCAGCTGGCACGCCGATGTCCGAGATCGAGGCGGTGCTGGCCGCGCGCCAGCAACTGCTGGGTTTCGAGCCTCCCGAGTTTTCGCCGCTGTTCGGCGTCCCCGACGGCGTCGGCACCCTGGGCGGCGCGGTCGCTTGCAACCTCGCCGGTCCCCGAAGGGTCAAATCCGGCGCGGCGCGCGATCATTTCCTCGGCTTTACCGCGGTTAGCGGGCGGGGCGAGGAGTTCAAATCCGGCGGCCGGGTGGTCAAGAACGTCACCGGCTATGACCTGTCGAAGCTGATCGCCGGCTCGTTCGGTACGCTCGCGGTCATGAGCGAGATCACGCTCAAGGTCTTGCCGGCGCCGAAGAAGACCCGGACCGTCTTGATTTTCGGCGTCGACGCGATGCGCGCGATCGCGGCCCTCGCCGAGGCGCTCAACAGCCCCTACGAGGTGTCGGGCGCCGCCCATCTGCCCGAGGCGATCGCCCGGCGCTCGGCGGTCGACTATGTCCGTGCCGCCGCCGCCACCGTCACCGCCATACGGGTCGAAGGGACCGCGGTTTCGGTCGCGGCGCGCTCGGAATCGCTGCGCAAACTGCTTGCGCCCTATGGCGCGATCGAGGAGCTTCATTCGATGAATTCGCGCCGCCTGTGGCTGGAAGTTCGCGACGTGGTGGCGCTGTTACCCGATCCGCACGCCGCGATCTGGCGCGTCTCGCTGCCAGCGAGCGAGGGGCCGCGCGTCGCCGCGTCCGTCACCGGCGCTGAATGCTATTTCGATTGGGGAGGCGGCCTGCTGTGGCTGGCCGCGCGCGCCGAAGGCGACGCGGGCGCCGCGCGGCTACGCGCCGCAATCGCAAGCAGTGGCGGTCACGCGACGCTGTTGCGAGGACCCGAGCCGCTACGCGCGGCGATCGACGTCTTCGAGCCGCAACGCGGCGCGCTCGACGCCTTGACCGCGCGAATCAAGGACGCCTTCGATCCGCGCCGCATCCTCAATCCCGGCCGAATGTACGCCGGCGTCTAACGGGCGGCGCAACGCCATGCAGACCAATTTCACGCTGGCTCAGCTCGCCAATCCGGACGTTCGCGAGGCCGAGAAGATCCTGCGCGCCTGCGTCCATTGCGGCTTCTGCACCGCGACTTGTCCGACTTACGTGCTGCTCGGCGACGAGCTGGATAGTCCGCGCGGCCGCATCTACCTCATCAAGGAGATGCTGGAGCACGGACGCGCGGCGAGCGAGCGCACGGTCAAGCACATCGATCGTTGCCTTTCCTGTCTTGCGTGCATGACGACGTGTCCGTCGGGTGTGCATTACATGCACCTCGTCGATCATGCCCGCGCGCACATCGAAAGGACTTATATCCGGCCATGGACCGACCGCGCGTTGCGCGCGCTGCTCGCCTATGTCCTGCCGCGTCCCGCGTTGTTCCGGCTGTCGCTGGTTGGCGCGCGGTTGGGCCGGCCGTTTGTCGAATTGCTGCCCGGCCGCCTTGCCGAAATGGTACGGATGGCGCCAAGGCGCGTCTCGCCGCCGTCGGCGGTCGACCGGCCGCAGATATTTCCAGCGCAGGAAACGCCGCGCAAACGCGTGACACTGCTTGCCGGATGCGCCCAGCAGGTGCTGGCGCCGCAGATCAACGAGGCGACGATCCGCCTGCTGACGCGCCACGGCTGCGAGGTCGCGATCGCCCCCGGCGCCGGCTGCTGCGGCGCGCTCACCTATCACATGGGCAAGACCGATGCCGCCCATGCCGCTGCGCAGGCCAATATCACTGCGTGGACCGCGCTGTGGGACGGGCGCGGTCCCGATGTGGTGGCGATTAACGCTTCTGGCTGTGGCACGACGGTCAAGGAATACGGCTTCATGTTCCGCGACGACCCGCACTGGGCCGCCCCGGCCAAGCGCATTTCCGACATGACCCGCGACGTGAGCGAACTTATGACCGAGCTTGGTCTCAAGGCGCCCGGGCGACACGAATCGGGCGGGCTGGCGGTGGCCTACCACGCCGCCTGCTCTTTGCAGCATGGCCAAAAAATAACCGACGAGCCCAAGAAGCTGTTGACCGCGGCCGGGTTCGCGGTGCGAGAGCCGGCCGAAGCGCACCTTTGCTGCGGTTCGGCGGGCACCTACAACCTTATGCAGCCGGCGCTCGCCGGACGTCTCAAGGCGCGGAAAATCGCCAATCTCGCTCGCACGCAGGCGGCGGTCATCGCCGCCGGTAACATCGGCTGCATCAATCAGATCGCCGATGGTGCGGCGATTCCCGTCGTCCACACGGTCGAACTGCTCGATTGGGCGACTGGCGGACCGCGGCCCCCGGCGATCGCCGATCGCGTCGCGGATTGAACGCCACGTCGTTCCCGAATGGGCAAGCCGTGCGCGGCTTAGCTCGCCGCCAGCCCGCGCAACAGCTTCCGGTTCACGTCGATCGCGCGCTCCCACACCATTTCGCGCCAATCGTCCTTGTCAGGGTATAACGCGCGCCGGACATCGTTCTTGATCTTGCGCCCTAGCGGCGAGTCGAGATCGCCGTTGGCGTGCAGCCAATTGTCGGCCCGCAACGCCTCGAGCACCTCCTCAAGCGAGAACGTGCCGTACTCGAGCGCGATTGCGGCGCACTTGGTGTCGGGAACCGCCGAGGCGATGCCATGCTGATTGGCGCCGACCACGACCACCGATCGCGAGGATCCGAGATTGGGTGAAGTGACTTCGCCGTCGAGCCAATCGCGCGTACGCGCGAACGCCTCGCCGTCGGGCGGCAGCACCGAAATCAGCTCGCCGTAGCCATAGGGCCCGAGTCCGGTGTGATAATCGACCACCGCGCAGACCTCAGCCGACGCCAGACATTGCTTGGCGATTACGATCATCGTTCGCCGCGACCATGTCGGTGCGTGGCCGCCGAAGAAAATGCCAAGCGGATGGCTATACTGCCCGCCGGAAAGCGCCGTCTGCAGCGCCATTGCGCCGTTCTTCTTCGCGTATGCCTCGAACAACGCGCGACTTGCGGCGCACGTGGCGTCGCTCCATTCCGCAGGGCAGATCGCCTCGGCGAGCTCGCAATATCCGGGATTGTCGGGTAGCGGCGCCGCGTAATCGACGAAATTGCGATTGAGATCGACGTTATCCTCGGTCACCCGCCGGACCCATGCGAAACCGTGCGGATTGACCGCATGAACCGCAACGAGCGCCACGCTGGCCGGCAACTCCTTGTGGAGGCCGCATTCAAACCAGCCGACCTGAATTCCCGAGCCGCAAAACCCCTCGTTGCCATGGGTTCCCGAGATGGTCATCAACACGCGCTCGGCGCCCGTCGGACCGTACCAGGCGACATCGGTAAACAATCGTTCGCCATTGGGACCACGCAACGGATTCTGATAATGGCGCAAGACCGCGCCGGCGCCGCGAGCGGCGGCGAGAAACTTGGCGCGGGCGTCGGCATAGTCGCGCGCGAAATACTGCGAGATGGACATGGAGGGACTACCGGTTGTGGGGCGTTGCCCGTCCTATTTCACAGAGCCGCCGCCAGTTGTCCAGTGGGCCAGATCATACCTCGCGGCTTCACAGCCGACCGACTCCGCCCCATACTGGCTCGCGATGCGCCGAATCACCACCGCGATCGTTGTGCTCCTGGCGCTGGGCATGCCGCCAGGGGCCGCCGCCGATCAGAACGACGCGCGGCTCGACGGCCTGTTCGAGCGGCTCAAGTCGACCGAGCAGCCGCAAGAAGCGCAACTGGTCGAATTCGTTATCTGGCAGATCTGGACCGAGGCCAACGATCCCGCCACCGACACGCTGATGGGGCTCGGACTGCAAGCGATGCAGGCCGGGAACCTGGCCGGTGCGCTCGAACTATTCGACGCGGTGACGACGCGCAACCCAGACTTCGCCGAAGGCTGGAACAAGCGCGCCACGGTGCTTTACCTCCTCGGTGCCTACGATGAGTCGGCCAAGGACGTCGACAAGACGCTCAAGCTCGAACCGCGGCATTTTGGCGCGTTGTCGGGGCTCGGGCTGATCAATATGGCACTCGAGCGCGACGAGGAAGCCGTCGCGGCGTTCGAAGCCGCGTTGAAAATCCACCCGAATTTGCCCGGCGTTAAGGCCAATCTGGAGACGCTCAAGCAGCGCGCGCGCAAAAAGGGTCGCGCTATCTGAGTGTTGGCCGCCGGAAAGCGGCCCATTGCCACGCCCATCGGCGGGGTTCACGTATCGGTGAGGCTTTTCACCCATTGTTGACTTGCGATTTTCTCGAGCCAGCCAAATATTTCAAGGAATTGGACTGCGCCGGACGGAGGGCAGGATGGACATCAAGCGGAAAAAGGGCTGGGAGCTTCCGGAGTCGGCAGCGACGCCCGAGCACGTGTTCTTCAATCGCCGACGTTTCATCCGTCTAGGCGCGGGGGGCTTGGCCGTGGCCGGCGCCGGAGCGTTGTGGGCGCTCAACGGCCGCGACGAGGAACTGACGAACGTCGCCGTGGCGCAGGAGACCGACCCCTCGGCGAGCCTGTACCCGGCGCCGCGCAACATGCGCTACCGGCTCGATCGCGACATGACCGACGAGAAAGTAGCGACGACTTACAACAATTTTTACGAGTTCGGCTCGTCGAAGAACATCTGGCAGGCGGCGCAACGCCTGCCGATTCGTCCGTGGGAGATCAAGATCGACGGCATGGTCGAGAAGGAGCGCGTGGTCGGCATCGACGATGTGCTGAAGTCGGTCGCGGTCGAGGAGCGGCTCTATCGTCATCGCTGCGTCGAGGCGTGGGCGATGGCGGTGCCGTGGACCGGCATTCCGATGAAGGCGTTCGTCGAGTACGCCAAGCCGCTGTCGTCGGCGAAGTATGTGCGTATGGAAACCTTCAATCGTCCCGAAATCGCGCCCGGCATGAAGGCCTCGTGGTACCCGTGGCCCTATGTCGAGGGCTTGACGATCGAGGAGGCGACCAACGAGTTGGCGCTGCTCGGCACGGGCGTTTACGGCAAGCCGCTTCCCAAGCAGATGGGCGCGCCGCTGCGGCTGGTCGTGCCGTGGAAATACGGCTTCAAGTCGATTAAATCCGTGGTGCGGTTCACCTTCACCGATCAGCGGCCGAAGAGCTTCTGGGAAGTGGTGCAGGGCGCCGAGTACGGGTTCTGGGCCAACGTCAATCCGAAGGTCTCGCATCCGCGCTGGAGCCAAGCGAGCGAGGAGCTGATCGGCGCCAACGGCAAGCGCGTGCCGACGCAACTCTTCAACGGCTACGCCGACTTCGTCGCCCACCTCTACGCCGACAAGCAGAACGAGCGTCTTTGGGCCTAGGCAAGATTAGGCATTGGGCCAGAGCCGAGCTCGGCGGCGCGCACCCGCGGTTCGCAGGCGCCAGGACCTGATTGGCTGCGCGGGTTGCGGGCGTGCCGCGGTGAGAGGTACTCTACGCGCTCAGACGCACGTTGCTTGGGGACGCCGGACAAGCCGCGCGACCGCGCGCACCGGCGGCAGGCGGCCTGTGAACCAAAAGGGTATGCGGTGGTGGAAGAGCGCGTCGATCGGCGGCTTGCCGCGATTCTGGCGGGCGATATCGCCGGCTATAGCCGGTTGATGGCGGCCGACGAGGAAGGCACGCTCCGCCAGCTCAAGTCGCACCGCCTGGAATTGGTCGATCCCAAGATCACCGAGCATCGCGGCCGGATCGTCAAGACGACCGGAGACGGGATGCTGGTCGAGTTCGTCAGCGTCGTCGACGCCGTACGCTGCGCCATCGATATCCAACGCGGCATGGTCGAGCGCAACGTCGAGGTGCAGAGCGACAAACGCATTCAGTTTCGCATCGGCATCAACGTCGGCGACATCATCAGCGACAGCAACGACATCTATGGCGACGGGGTGAATATCGCCGCGCGTCTCGAAAACCTCGCCGAGCCGGGCGGAATCTATGTCTCGCGCACGGTCCACGAGCAGGTCCGCGACAAGCTGAACTTCAGTTTCGAGGATTTGGGCGAGCAGACCGTCAAGAACATGGCGCGTCCGATCGGCGTCCACCGCGTGCGATTCGACACGCACGAATCAACGGCGATGAAGCCGAGCGCCGTCGATGCGAGACCGGAGGCTTCGGCGTCCGAGCGGCCGTCGATCGCCGTGCTGCCGTTCGTCAATATGAGCGGCGACGCCGAACAGGAGTACTTCGCCGACGGCGTATCGGAGGACATCATCACCGGCCTGTCGAAGCTGCGCTGGTTCTTCGTGATCGCCCGCAACTCCTCGTTCACGTACAAAGGAATGGCGGTCGACGTGAAGCGCGTCGCGCGCGAGTTGGGTGTGCGGTATGTCCTCGAGGGCAGCGTGCGCAAGGGCGGCAATCGCGTCCGCATCACGGCCCAATTGATCGACGCGCCAACCGGCAATCATGTTTGGGCCGACCGCTACGACGGAGATCTGACCGACGTCTTCGCGCTGCAGGACGAGATTACGAAGAAAGTGGTCGCGGCAATCGAGCCCAAGCTGCTTGAGGCCGAGGCTATTCGCTCGCATGGCCGCTCGCCGGAGGATTTGGGCGCGTGGGATATGGTGATCAGCGCAAATTCGTTATTTTGGCGCCTCACCAAGGCGGAACGTGAGGCCGCGATCGCCATTCTCAGGCGCGCCGTCGAACGCTATCCGGGCTATGCGCCGGCGCATAGCATGCTGGCGTTCGACCTCCTGGTTTCGGGGTACGCCGGCTGGAGCGCATCGGACGCGCCGGTCGAGGAGGCGGCCAAATTGGCGACGCGCGCGGCGGAACTCGACGACAACGACCCGTGGGCGCATCTGGCGCTCGGGTTCGTGGCTTTCATGAAACGGCGAACGAACGAAGCGGCCGAGGAATTCGGTCGCGCGCTCGACCTCAATCCTAATTTCGCCGCCGCGCACGGTTACCTCGGTTGGGCGCTTTCGTTCGATGGGCAATGCGACCGGGCGATGCAGCACCTCGAGCAGGCAATTCGGATGAGCCCGCACGATCCGCAGAACGTCATTTTCACGGGGGGCATGTCGGTTTGCCATTACCTATCGGGCCACTTTCCCGAAGCGGTCGCCTTCGCCCGCAAGGCGCTGCAGCAGCGGACGGCTTTCACGGCGGGCAACCGAATCTTTATTGCCAGCCTCGCGCAGGCGGGCGAGATCGACGAGGCCCGCGCGACATTGGCGCGGGCAAAGGAAGCGCATCCGGAACTCTCGATCGCCTGGATCGAAAAGCACGTCCCTTACACGGCCGGGTCGATGGCCAAGTTCGTCGAAGGCATGCGCAAGGCCGGACTCGAGTAGCGGCCACGCGCTGCCGGCGCCCAGGATATTCGCGAGAACGCCACGCAAAGATGCGCTCGCGCGGCCGCGCATCGATAGTTGGGGGAATGATGACAGGGTTCGATTTATCCGGCCGCGTGGCGGTTGTCACCGGCGGCAACGGCGGTATCGGGCTTGGCATGGCACGCGGTCTCGCCGCCGCGGGCGCTGCCGTCGTCGTCGCGGCGCGTAACGCCGAAAAGGGCGCCGCCGCGGTGGCGGAGCTTGCGCATCGAGGCGCCAACGCCGCATTCCTCGCCGTCGACGTCGCCGACCAAAAGTCGGCCCGCGCCATGGTGGCGCAAACCGCCGAACGCTTTGGGCGACTGGATATCTTGATCAACAACGCCGGGATCAACGTACGCAAGCCGCCCGAAGACTACGCAGCCGAGGAATGGCGCGACATCATCGACATCAATCTCAAAGGGGCCTTTTTTTGCGCCCAGGCGGCGTATCCCGAAATGCGCCGCGCCGGCGGCGGCAAGATCATCAACATCGGATCGATGACTTCGATCTTCGGCGTGCCGTTCGCGGCGCCCTATGCGGCGAGCAAAGGCGGCATCGTCCAGCTTACCCGCGCGCTAGCCACCGCGTGGGCGAAGGACAACATTCAAGTCAACGCGGTGTTGCCGGGATGGATCGACACCGATCTGACGAAGAAGGCACGCCAACAAGTGGACGGGCTGCAAGAACGCGTCGTCGCGCGCACGCCAGCCGGCCGCTGGGGAGCGCCCGACGATTTCGCCGGGATCGCTGTGTTTCTCGCCGCGTCGGCGTCGGACTTCATCACTGGCGTCGCGATACCGGTGGATGGCGGGTATTCGATTCAGGGCTGACCGCTGGCGGATTTTCGGCGGTTTCGCCGCGCGGCAGGCGAACGCGGACGGTGGTGCCGGCGCCGGGCGCGCTCTCGATCTCGAGCGATCCGCCGTGCAGCTCGACGAGATGCTTGGTCAGCGGCAAGCCCAGCCCTGTTCCCTCATGGCGTCGCGTCATCACGTTGTCGATTTGGCCGAACGGCGCCAACGCCTTGGGAATGTCCGCGGCCGCCATTCCGACGCCCGTGTCGCAGACGGCGATCTCGATGCGGTTGCGGTCGTCGAGACGCGCCACGACCCGGATCTCGCCTCCGGGAGGGGTGAACTTGATCGCGTTGGACAGCAGGTTGAGCAGAATCTGCTTGAGCTTCGTTTCGTCGGCGATGCAGGTCGGCAAGATCACGTTCGTCGGCACCATGAGCTTCAGGCCCGCATTTTCGGCCCGGTGACGGATGAGGGCCGCCGAACGGGCGATGACGTCGCCGACGTCGACCCGCGACACCTCGAGTTCCATCATTCCGGCCTCGACCTTGGACAGGTCGAGAATGTCGTTGATCAGGCTCAGCAGGTGCTGCCCGCTTTGATGAATGAAGCCGGCGTATTCGCGATATCGGGGATCACCCAACTCACCATACACACCGGTTTTCATCAGCTCCGAGAAGCCGAGGATCGAATTGAGTGGCGTGCGCAGCTCGTGGCTGACATTGGCGAGAAAGTCGCTCTTGGACCGACTGGCGCGCTCGGCCTCCTCCTTGGATTCGCGAAGCTCGCTTTCGACGCGCTTCATCGCCGTGATGTCGGTTTCGAGTATCACCACGCCGCCATCGCTGGTCGGCCGCTCGCTGACGTGAAACCAGCGCTCGCCGACGCGGCGTACGGTGCGCGCGCCTTCGGGCCGCCGGTACTGCGCAAGGCGCACAGCGACGGCCATCTCGCGCTCCGCCGGAGTCGCTGTCGCCATCAACGCATCCACCGTGGCGCGCACGAGTTCAGCGAATGGCATACCGGCTTTGGCCGATGCCGCTGCGGCTCCAAGATTCTGTTTGGCGACATCGTTGAGCAGTACCAGTCGGTCGTCGGCGTCGAACAAAAAGAAACCCTCGTTGACGCTGGCGATCGCGTCGTAAAGACGGATCCTGGCGCGATTGGCGAGCCGTTCGCTCTCGAGCATCGACGACTCGGCGCGTTCGCGGCGCCGATCCTGGCGCAACTGTAATCCCACGGCGAGAAGGGTGAGGAACAGCAGCGCGCTCCACATGATGAGAGCGTTGCGCGCCTCGGCGGACCATTCCGACAATGCATCCCCGGCGCCGATTCCGACGACGACGAGAAGTGGCAGGCCCGGTACCTCGCGGTACGCCACGACACGCTCGATTCCATCGATCAACGCTCGCGCACGAAATGTCCCATCCGGCGCTTTCGGCGCGTGATCGCGAAACACGGGCGCATCGGCCAAGGATTGACCCAGCATATGCGGGCTGGACGGCTCGCGCATCAGCAGCACCGCGTCGCTCCGGCGATAAACGCTTACCGAGCCGTGGGCACCCACGTGAAGCGACTTGAAGAATGCGGTGAAAAGTTCAGGATCGACGATCGCGGCGACGATGCCGGCGAATTGGCCGCTCGGTCCGCCGAGTCGACGCGATACCGGAACGTACCACTGGCCGGTGGCGGCGCTGATCGTCGGCCTGCCGATGAAAAGGCCGACGTCGCTCCGATCGCGATGGACCGTAAAGAAATCCAGTGCCTGGACATTCTCGCGAAATACCGGCGGCACCGATACGCCGATTGCGGCGCGGCCGGCGACATAGACGACGCCCGTGACGTCGACGAGAACGAGATCGCGGCCCAGCCTGAATCGCTCGGCGGCGCGCGCTACGATTTCCGCCTGGATGTCCAAGTCCTGGCGGTCGAGTTGCCCTGCCAATTCGAGGCTCTGGATGGTTCCCTGCAACACGCCATCGATGGTGTGAAACGCTTGCTGGATGTGCTCATCAAGCGCGATGACGAGCTGGGCGGCCGTGCGCTCGCTTTCCGCCGATACGCGGCGGTGGCTCGAAGACAGGTTGAACAGGAGCACGCCCGATAGCGCGGCGAAGATCGCAAGGTAAAGCGCGATTAGCCCCTTGCGCGAGTCCGGTAATGCCGCCGTTTTCGTTCCAATTTCCATCGCAACCAACTTTGACGGAGCCCGCCGGCGGCGTGGTCGATCGCCGGCCGATCGCTCAAAGTTTATCGGCAAGTCCGTTAAATCCTGCCTAAAGGCGCGGGACTTCGATGCAACCTATTGTCTTTATTCAAAAAAGTATGGGCGATAGAAAGTCGTCCACGGACCGGGGTCGTCAGGCCCGGCCGCCGGTTCGAGAACAAAAGGTGCCCGGGTCACGGGTTGCGGTGTGACCGACGATCACTCCTTGGTCCCAGTGATGCCCCACCGGATGCGCCAGTTGGCTCATGAGTGTCCGGCCCGGAAAAGGCGCACTTTTGCGCCGCGCCGGCCGGGCATCGCTCCAGCAACAACATGAGGCGGATCTGGCCATGACGCATTCGGTAACCAAACTGGGTGGCCTTCGGCGCCGGGATCTAGCCGACGTCGAAACCATCGAACTTCAACGCGCCGCGCGCGTTGCGGCACTGTCGCTCCTCAACGCCCGCTCGTGCGGCGAGCTCTTGCGCGATAGCGGCGAACACCGGCACGCGCTCAACTGGGATGCAGCCGTCGATGCGCTATCGGAAATCCTCGTCCGCAGCATCGGTCGCGAGCGCCTGGCGGACGCCCTCGATTGGGCGTCCGACCAGTATTGGCGTTGCCAGGCGAACGACCGTACGACGCTGCTGAATTGATCGCGTGCACCGGCCGGAAGATCATCGCTCGGTCACGCGATCGTCCCAACTTGGTTACTGGAGCGATGGTCCATGACGTCTCACACTGGACTGCGCGCCGGATATCGCGTGCGCGACCGGGATGGGAGAAGTTCGAAAATGAAGCGACCGCAAAGTCACGCGGATGCGACGCCGGCCAAGCCGGCGGAGACGCGAATGCTTCGCTGGCGTGATGCGCGGGCGTTTGCCGCCGACAGCAATCTCAAAGGCGTGCCGACCCGCGTTCCGCGCGGACTTCATTACTTCAACCTAGCCGCCGCGGTGAGCCGCGACGGCAGACGCTTCTTGGTTAGCGCCCAGCTCGTTCTCAATGATGTGCGCTACGACGTCGACTGGGACGAAGTGTTGACCAAATCGGAATCATGAGCTTGGGCGCGTCGAGCGCCGGCGAGGCGAACGAACCGGCCGGATGTACGCTCGCCGCGCCGACGCGCCGTGACTCCGCTCGCATGGTCGGCGCAAATCACGGAAAGTGGCGATATTCGGGATACGATCCATAGTATGGACGATACCGCCAATGCCAGTAGTGCGGCGGCGGCGGATTCGGCGCGTAGTAGTAATAGTAACCGCTCTGCGGATACGGCTCATAGTAGTAAGGGTCGTTCGCGACGCAGCCGGCGAGCAGGCCAGCTGCGATCAGCACGGCCGACCGTGGCAGCCAGTCGATACGTCCGAATGTTGCGGCATGGATCATGGGGGAACCTCCTTCGTTCAATCGCATCTCCCCCCGTAATACGGCGGTGTCGCGACTATCGGCGGCCGGTCATTTGATCGACGTGGCCTCGGGTGGAGCGTTTCGGATCACTCCGGAGCCGCCCGGCTCGATGATCTCCGCCGGCGGCACGCCTTGCGGTGCGGGCCGCGGCTCGGCGCTCGGCGAGCCGGCGCCGGGCGATAGTCGATCAAGACATCGCGCTTGCGCAGCCCGCGAGGGAAGGTCGCGGCATGTGCGTGCGGCGTCTGATACGCCATATGACGGCGCTGCGCGCTCAAGGCACCGCGCCCGAGCGCCTTGGTCACGAAACTGCATGCAGTCGCGTTCGGCAGGCGATAGTCCTTCATGCGCGGTCGGCGGCTCGGGCCGGTGCGGCGGCAGAGGCGTTGGCGTGGTCGGGCCGCTCTGCGCGAACGCCGCGCTGCCGATGCAGAGCGTGGCAAGGACGAAAGTCGCGCGCGGATTCATGTCGGCACCTCGAACGCGTGGTCGGCAAGGATCATCGTCGCAACGCCGCGGCGCGCCGCCGCACTTCGCGTTCGATCGATCCTTGACTAGATAGAGGTGCAATCGCGGAAGTCTATTCCTCGCCAATGCTTGCGGGCCGATTTCGCGATGACATGTGTAAGACCAACGCGTGGCTCAACGAGGATCGTTCCCGGCCGAACCGGGACCTGGCGCAGTGCGCGCCGATCTCGAGCGATCGCGACGCTATCAAATTTTGGTGCTTCGAAGTCGAACCGCGATGGCGTTCACATCGTCACTTGCCGGGCGTCCACCCAAGCACGATGAAGGGCTGCTTGCGCGCCAGTCGGCAGTCCGAGATCTGCCGACCGCACTTTAGACATCGCGAGATCGCCGCGCGTGCCCGATGCTGCCGGGGCGCTGATGCGGCCGACGCGTGTGAGCGTGAAGCTGGCCGCTACACTGATTCAAGGCGATCCGTCGTCTTTTTTGACCTCGGCCAGCGCAGGCGGAAGCCCCGAAAGATCTTCGAGCGCCTGAGCGTAGCGTGCGCGGCCGCGTTCGATCCGTCCGCGTTTGCAGTCGCCACGTGCTGCCGTGATCCGAAGATAGGCGCGATTGATCGCAAGTCTGGTCTCCT
The DNA here is from genome assembly GCA_035457725.1 of Alphaproteobacteria bacterium. Classification (GTDB taxonomy): domain Bacteria; phylum Pseudomonadota; class Alphaproteobacteria; order CACIAM-22H2; family CACIAM-22H2; genus DATFES01. The sequence goes on from DATIBC010000120.1 coordinate 28,933, forward strand.
GGTCGTCGGGATTGATTTTGGCGACGATAAGAGCCCGTTCGACGGCGGCTTTGTCGAGTTGCCGGCACGACGGATCGTCGGCCAGCGACACATCGGCCCAGACAATCACACGGCTAAAGTTCGGTCGCTGTTGTGTGGCCGCCGACGCGCTTGTCACGGATACAAAAACAAACACATGCAGCAGACCCAACCCAATCATGCTAGGCATGCGCACCCCCGATCACTGTCGGCCGCCTGAAACCGACGCGCCACCGACACCCGACCGCTTTCGAGCCGAGTGCCCGCGCCGCTCCTGGCTTTGTTATTGCGTGGTCCCCTGGTGGGCGCCTCGCTGCGCCCCGATGCCGCTAGATGCCACTAGATGCCACTAGATGCCACTAGATGCCACTAGACGATACGCTCAAAGTAGGTCGAAGCGAAGCAGATTGTTCGCCACGCCGCCTGCCCCAGCGACCTGAAGGAGCGTCCGCGGTTTGGCCGGCGGTGTCTTTTGACGGCGGGGCAAGGCTACGCCATTGCCGGCTAGGTAGCGGTATTCAATTTCGCGGCGGCTTCGACCGCCTCTTGTAGGGTGTTGTAAAGCCCGAGACGCCTCTCGCGTTCGGGCGTCCGTTGAAATACTCCAAACTGATTACCCTGCCAGTACGTCGAACCGACGAAGCTGCCGCCCGGGACTGGTCTTACGTAGTGTTGCATCGCGCCGTTCCTTCGCGACTCGGGTCGGGGAAATCCTCGACCGCTCAACTTCCGTTATCACATTCGAATGTTTCCCTGCCAATGGACGGCCCGGTCGCCGCGCACTGACTGCCGTGACCCGGCAGCAACGATGCCGTTGAAGCGTGTCGCCTGTGGCCCTCAATGTGACCCCGTGCAATTTTCAGTAGACTGCAATAACGAGATTGGACAACCCGACACGAAAACTAAACTATTGACAAAAAAGAAGCCCCGCCTTTTGGGCGGGGCGAAGTTGAACAGGGAGGCTTCACGTCTGGGAGACGTAGGATCCGAAGACCCTGCATCCGTGCGAAACGCCCGGACGGCGCGACCGAGAGAACTCATCGATCAGCGCTAGCAATATTGCAATGCAATATCGCTACAGCTAAATAGATAGGCCAATGCCGATCAAATGGTATCGCATAATGAGCAGGCGAGGCATGACGCCGCCGCATGGGTTGGCTGCACCTGCTCAGAACTGCGTCGCCGCCACTTTCCTGACCAGGAAGTCGCGGAACACCGCGATCCGTTTCGAATTCCGCATCTCCTCGGGGTAGACGAAGAACGCTTCGTAGCTTGGCCCATCGAGGCCGGGCAGGATTTGGACGATGTTGCTGCTTTCCTGCGCCATGTAGTCGGGAAACGCGGCGATCCCGGTGCCCGCCTCGACGGCGCGCAAGATGGCGTAGACGTTGTTGACCAGGAACGCCGGCGAGCGGCGCTCGCCCGGCTTTGCGCCGGCCTCGAGCAGCCAGTTGACTCGCGGAAACGGCGGCTTGGGATCCTCCCCGTATACGATGATGCGGTGGTTGTGGAGCTCTTCGGCCGTTTTCGGCACGCCATACTTCTTCAAGTAGCCTTGCGAGGCGAAGACGTGCACGTGAACGGTCAGCAAGTGGCGCTGGATGAGATCCGCCTGGCGAGGCGGCTGCATGCGGATCGCGCAATCGGCCTCGCGCATGCCGAGATCGAGTTCATCGTCGCTGACCAGCAGGTTCACCTTGACATCCGGGTAGTGCTCGATGAATTCGGCGATGTGTCGCGTCAGCCAGATCGATCCGAAGGCGACCGGCGTCGTCACGCGCAGCAAGCCCGAAGGCTTGTCCTTGCTTTCGGTGATCTGCGATTCGGCGAGCGACAGCTTATTGAAGACGTCGCGGACGGCCTGAAACAGCAGCTCGCCCTGCTCGGTCAAGATCAGGCCACGGGCGTGGCGATGGAACAACGCCGCCTTGAGCGATTCTTCGAGCGCGCTGATCTGGCGGCTGACCGCGGACTGGCTCAGGTTGAGCGTCTCGCCGGCGTGCGTGAAGCTGCCCGCCTCGGCCACCGCATGAAAGATGCGGAGCTTATCCCAATCCATCGCCATCAGCGCGCTCGCCGAGGGCCGCGCCGGGGTTCGCTCACTGCGCCGCCTCCAGCGCTTCTCCTTCCAGATGGGCGAGGAATTTCTCGGCCTCCAGGGCCGCCATGCATCCCATCCCTGCCGCCGTCACCGCTTGGCGAAACACCTTGTCCCTGACGTCGCCCGCGGCGAAGACGCCGGGTATGTCGGTCGCCGTCGAATCGGGCTTGGTGACGAGATAGCCCTCGGCGTCCATCGCCAGCTTGCCGCGAAACAGTTCGGTCGCCGGTACATGGCCGATGGCGACGAACAGGCCGTCGATGTCGATGGCTCGTTCGTTACCGGTGTTGGTGTCGCGGAGCTTCACTCCGGTGACACCCGGCGGGGTGCCGGCGCCGAGCACCTCGCTTACCACCGTATTCCAGATCACCTCGATCTTCGGGTTACGAAACAGACGGCTCTGCAACATTTTCTCCGCGCGCAGCTTGTCGCGGCGATGGATCAGCGTGACCTTGGTCGCGTGATTGGTGAGGAAGAGCGCTTCTTCGACCGCCGTGTTACCGCCGCCGACCACCGCGACGCGCTTGCCGCGGAAAAAGAACCCGTCGCAAGTGGCGCAGGCCGAGACTCCAAACCCGCGGAATCGCTCTTCGCTCGGCAGACCGAGCCACCGCGCCTGCGCACCGGTGCTGATGATGAGCGTATCGCCGCGATACGTGTCGCCGCTGTCGCCGAGGCCGGTGAACGGGCGTCGGGACAGATCGACCGAGACGATCGTGTCCTCGATCATCCGCGTGCCGACGTGCTCGGCCTGCTTTTGCATCTGCTCCATCAGCCAAGGGCCTTGAATCGTTTCGGCGAAGCCCGGGTAGTTTTCCACGTCGGTGGTGATCGACATCTGCCCGCCCGGCTGCAGGCCACGGATCAGGATTGGCTGCAGATTGGCGCGCGCCGCGTAGACCGCCGCCGTGTATCCGGCCGGGCCCGAGCCTAGAATTAGGACTCTGCTGTGATGGACGCTGGGAGGCCCCGAAGGCATGGCACGGGATTCCGTAATGCAAAACGCGAATACCTAACGTAAGTGCGCAGTCGTTCGTGCGCAAGCCTCGCTGAGCGCCGAGGCGACGTCTATATCGGATTGGAATAACGCAACCTTTTGGGTACGGCCGAGACACATGGCGGAGCCAGCGAGGATTGCAGGCGACACAGGCCGCTGCGGCGCATTGCCGGCAATCAGAATCCGAACATGTCATCGAGGCTGAACGCCTGTTCGCGCTCGCAGAGACCCTGGTATCCGAACAGGCGGCAAGTAAGGTCGCGAACCAGTACGTATCCCCCGCCTGACGCGAGCGTGAGACGACTGCGCCCAAAGATCTCGCGTGGCCGCCAAAGCAGCGACCCGCTGCACGGGATCCGCGCCACCTCGCGGGCAATTTCGCTGCCCGTGCTATCGTGAAGAATCAGTGCTGTGCTTGAATTCTGATGCCACGGAGTCGATGCCGGATAGATGAGTTGGCAGAACGCCTCGCGACCATCGATGTCCAGCCGCAGAAAAAGCCGAGTCGAGAGTCCGGGCGGCGGTCCGCTATACGACTGCGGTTCGCTACGATAGGTGATGACGGTATTGAAGATATGCGCGCCGAAACTGGTTTCGGCCGCATGCATGCCCTGCCTGTCGTGATAGCGAAACAACGCGTGAAGCCAGCCGTCGGCGCCACCTCCGTCGCGGAAGTCGTATATGAGCTCCATGTGTCCGTATCCCGATGGAAGCGCATGCGTCGCGTCGGTGGCGAGGAGTTCGTCGACATCGATCGCAATGGCATGGCAGCGTGGCAATCGGCCGAGAAAGCGCCTGGCCGCCTGCCGGCCGGAGGCGTCGTAAACGACGAGCGCAGTTGGCAGGTCCGCCTGTCGCGTTGCCATCGGCGTCGGCAACACAATCGAACGGAAGCGGTTGACTGGCAGAACCGGCGCAGGGATCAGGTATCCCTTGCCCATCAGTCCCTCGAGATCGGGAATCCGCGTATCAGGGACGAGGTCGTTGCGCTCGACGTTCGCATGCGCCATGCGTCGTCCACCATCGCAGTGGATTACCTCATACCAAGGCCGCACGAAATGCCGGCCTGCGCGTATCTCGATCTGCTGTGGCCAGCGCGCTGTGGGCAGAAGCGTGGCGACGTCGACGGGATATGATCCAAAAGGCGGCACCTCGCACTACAGCCAAACGACGTCATCGCTGCCCATGACGTTTAGACCGATAGCCCCCTTCGGGATCGGGCAAGGATGACTGTTCTGCACCCATAGAATCACGCTTTCGTCGTCGCAGGGCGCCGGAAGTCCTGCGTAAAGGTCGGCTGGCCAAGCGTTGGCATCGTGCGTGCACGAGAGTTCGGCCGGTTTTCGCCGAACAGGTCGAGCGCGTACTTGACCACGTCATGACCAGCGGCACCGATGACGTGCGCGAACAACTGTCCCTCGAACGGGCCGAGGGCGAAACGGCGTCGAACCGCCTGGCTGTCGATGACGATACCGCCCGCGCCTGGGGGCGCGGGCTCCTCCCGTTGGGCGAGCGTACGGCCTTCACGGTCGAACAACGCCAGCCAAAGGCGGACATGGCGCGCGCCATAACCGGACCAGTAATTGGCGGTGACGACACGCGTATGGCGGCGATCGTCGTCGCGAAAAAAGGCGAAATTGGTCGCAAAGTTCAGCGGATCGAGGTAGCGGCGAGAGTTGGTAAGCATCGCCTCTGGGAGCCGCAATTCGTCGAGGCTGTGGGTCTCCGTTCCCGGTGGAATGAGTTGGCGGATGTGATCCATGGCGCGTGCGACGTCGAACAGTGTTGCGAACAACGCGCGCGTCCGCGCTCGCGGTAGATCGCTCACCGGCCGCGCCGGTCGGCCCAGGATGATCTTTCCGACATCGGCGAGGTTCTGGACGAAGACCGAGCTTATGTGGACGCCGAGGAGAGGATAAAGCTCGGCGAAAGCTTCAAGCAGCAGGTAGGGATCATAAATCGCGATCGGGCCTTGAGCAGCGAGAAGCGCGATCAAGGCTTTCGCCGCGCCGACAACGCGCGGATGCCCGACAGCCTTGAAGAAGCTGTCGCCTCCCGTAACGTTGCTGAATGTCTGAATGCAAAGAGCCATGGCGATCTTCCGTCGAACCGGAAATGCGCCCAAAGACGTTTGTAACTCCGTTTCAGGGGCTATTTCCAGCCGAACCGCTGGCGAACCGACCTTGCGATGTCCTCGGTGTCGTCGACGCGCGGGTAGTCCCAGTGCGCCAACGAGCCTTCGAACCAGCGCGTTATGCCCTCGGCAATCAACCCGTCATGGAACGCGCCGATCCGCCGCGAATGCCCCGGCAGCTTGAATATGTAGACCGGCTTGTTGGCGGCGATCGCCTCCGACGTCATCGATACCGAATCCTGAGTCACTATCAATGCATCGGCGAGCGCCAAGATTCCAAGGTATGGATTGGCGCCGCGCCCGTCCCAGATGTAGACGCCGGGACCGCTCAAGCGCGCGCTGAGCGCCGCTTCGCTCGCAGCGCCCGTGCGCCGCGACGGCGTGATGGCAAGTCCGGCGCCGTGCGTAGCCCGCAATTGCGCGAGCTGTTCGCTCAATTGGGCAATCGCCTCGGGCGACAAATGGTATCGGCGATTGCCGCCGCCGATGAGCACACCAACCAACGGGCGCGGTAGATCGGCAAAAACGGGGGCCCACTGCGCGGCCGCCGCCGCGAGCTTGGCCGGTGTCACCGCGTGAATCGCCAGGCGCGTCGACAACACGTTGTCGCCAGAAAGACCATCATGGCGCGGCGCCGCCACGAGATCGAACCGGCCGACCGGCATGCGCGGATTCTGGATATGGACGATGCGCGTGCGACCGCCGCTGGCGCGTTTGACCGCCACCGCCAGTGGCGCCGCGGCGTTGCCGCAACTGATCAACAGGTCCGGCCAAGGCGGTGTGAGGCGATCGCTCTGGGCGCTCAGCGCGGCCAGAGGTCGCGGCCAAAACCGTCCCGGAAGCCAAGTCCACGGCCAGCGCACCTGGACACGTTTCGCGGAAGCGACGAGCCCGAGCGCTTCGCTCAGCCCGCGACACTGCGACTCGGCGCCGGCGTGACCTTCGGTCAGCGTCCAGCAGGTGATGGCGCGATCCATGAGCGGGCGGACTATGGCGAGCCGGTCGTCCCGGCGCAAGCCGACCTCGCGAGCCGCCCCGGCGTGATATTTCGTTGCGTGTCTTAACATCGCGTGGAATATTATTTCAATATCGTTGACATTAGGGAAATGAACCATGCGGGGCGTCAAGCTCGACCGAATTGATCGGCGCATCTTGCGTGACCTCCAGGACAACGGGCGAATGACCAATGTCGAGCTGGCCCGGCGCACTGGTATATCCGCTCCGCCGTGCCTCAGGCGCGTGCGGGCGTTGGAGCAGGCGGGGGTCGTGCGCGGTTACCACGCTGACGTCAATCCCGCCGCGCTCGGCTTCGGTGTCACGGTTTTCGCTCAGGTGGGATTGTCGAGCCAAGCCGAGCACGACCTGAAGTCCTTCGAGGAGTTGGTGAAGACCTGGCCGCAGGTTCGCGAATGCCACATGCTGGCCGGCGAAACCGACTTTCTCTTGAAAGTGGTCGCGGAGGATTGGGACGCTTATCAGCGATTCCTGACCACGCAGCTCACCACCGCACCCAATGTCAATCACGTCAAATCGGCGCTGGCGATTCGCACCGCCAAGCAACTTCCCGGCGTTCCCATCGACGCCGACTGAATCCGAGAACCACAGCGCCGCGACCGCCGCCAATCGGCTCGGATCGCGACGATTCGGCCGATAGGGTTGATGGCCGGGCTCGGACGCACATGTAAGTCGTCAAGCGCTGGCCAATGGGGTGGCGCGCGCGTCGCGAACGCAGCGAAGGAGGAGCGGTGATCGGCGCCATCCGCGAGTTTCTACGCCTCGAAGCGGCGGCCGGAATCATCTTGTTTTTCGCCGCCGTTCTGGCGCTTCTTGCCGACAATAGCCCGCTCGCCCCATTTTACGAAGCGTTGCTGTCGACTCCGGCGCGCATCAGCGTCGGCGCGGTCGCGCTCGACAAGCCGTTGTTGCTGTGGATCAACGATGGGCTGATGGCGATCTTCTTTCTGCTCGTCGGATTGGAGATAAAGCGCGAAATAGCCGACGGTGAATTGTCCAATCCGGCGCAAGTCGTTCTTCCCGCGGTGGCGGCGCTCGGCGGAATGGCGGCGCCCGCGGCAATCTATGCATTGGTCAATTTGGGCGATCCGGCCGCCCTGCGCGGCTGGGCGATTCCGGCCGCCACCGACATCGCGTTTGCCCTCGGCGTATTGTCGCTGCTTGGCCGTCGGGTGCCGATCGCGATCAAGGTCTTCCTGACCGCGGTGGCGATTTTCGACGACCTTGGCGCGATCATCGTGATCGCCGTCTTTTACACGGCCGATCTTTCGTGGCTCTCGCTCGCGATCGCGGGAGGCGCGCTGGTCCTCTTGGCGGCACTGAACTTGGCCGGCGTCACGCGGCTTGCGCCGTACATGATCGTCGGGCTGGCGCTATGGGTCTGCGTGCTCAAATCGGGAGTCCATGCGACGCTGGCCGGGGTCGTGCTTGCCGCAGCGATTCCGTTGCGCGCGTTGGACGAGGAGACTCGTTCGCCGCTCCGTCATCTCGAAGAACGCCTCCATCCCTGGGTCGCGTATCTGATCCTCCCCCTGTTCGGCTTCGCCAACGCCGGCGTGTCGTTCGCCGGCGTATCTTGGGGCGCCCTCGGCCATCCGGTGACGCTGGGAATCATCCTTGGCTTATTCGTCGGCAAGCAGGTCGGCATCTTCGGCGCCTGCTGGTTGGCGGTCCGTCTTGGCGTGGCGAGGCTGCCCGAAGGCACGGATTGGCTGGCGCTGTACGCGGTCGCGATCCTGTGTGGCATCGGATTCACGATGAGTCTCTTCATCGGCGCGCTCGCCTTCGACGATCCCGGCCATGCCGCCTCGCTGCGGATCGGAGTTCTCGCCGGGTCGCTAATATCGGCGATCGCCGGAATCGCCATCATGCGCGTGGCGCTCGCGCGCCGGCCAGAGGAAGGCTGATCGGCGTCGCTTAGATGTAGGCGAGAATCAGATATGCGGCGAGCAGCACCGTGGCCCAGATCGCCATGCTGCCGGTGGGCCACGAGCGAGCCAACGCACCGTGCGGCCCGTGATGCCGGTAAAGGCCGGCGACGATGCGCAGCCCGGCGCGCTCGGCGCGTCGCACCGCGCGGGCGAACGCCGCGCTCGACCTGTCGCCCAGTGCCGCCGCCGCCAAGCGGCCGGCGCGCCGATAGAACCAGTCGACGTCGAGCGTGATGGTCAGCGTCCGTTTAAGTTGGTCGAGCAGCAGGAAGAACGCCAGGCCAGAAAACAGCAGGAGCTGCAGCTGACCCACCACGTGATCGCCCGTATAAGGCACGAACGTGACCGGATAGGGTAGGAGCGCGTAAAGGGAGCCCGGCGCCACGCCGATCAGGAAGCAAAGCGCGGCGAACAGCACCATCGCCAGTCGCATGTTAATGGGCGGGTCGGGAGGGCGCAGCCCCGAATCCTTCTGGAAGAAGACGAACCACGGAAATTTAATGCCCGCGTGAAGGAACACGCCGGCGGATGCCGCCGCGAGCAGGAGCCAAACCACGACGAGGTGGTGATCGATCGCGGCCTGGCTGATCAACGATTTGCTGACGAAGCCCGAGGTCAGCGGAAAGGCCGAGATCGACAAGGCGCCGACGATGCCGCATATGGTGGTGAGTGGCATTGTCCGGAACAATCCGCCAAGTTCGGTGCATTTGCGCTTTCCGGTGGCGTAAAGCACCGAGCCTGCCGACATCAACAGCAACGCCTTGTAGATGATGTGCGTGAAGGCGTGCGCGGCGGCGCCGTTCAACGCCATCTCGCCGCCGAGCCCGACTCCGGCGACCATGAATCCAACCTGGTTGACGATGCTGTAGGCAAGAATGCGGCGCATGTCGTTCTCCAGGATCGCGTAGATGATCCCGTAGAACACCATGTAGAGACCGATATAGACGAGAATTTCTGCGCCCGGAAAGCCGCGTAACAGAACATAAACCGCCGTCTTGGTGGTGAACGCGGAGAGGAACACCATTCCGCTCCACGACGCTTCGGGATACGCGTCGGGGAGCCAGGCGGATAGCGGCGGCGCGCCGGCGTTGATCAAGAATCCCGCGAGGATAAGCCAGCGCGCCGGGCTGTCGAGCGCCATCGCCTTGAAGGTGGCGTCGCCATGCCCAACGATCTCGCCGGCGAGGCCGGCCATCAGCAGAACGCCACCGAAGAGATGCATCGCAAGGTAACGAATGCCGGCACGGTACGCCGCTGGCGTGCCGGCGCTCCACACCACTGTGGTCGAAGCGATGGCCATGATCTCCCAGAAGACGAAGAGCGTTATGAGATCGCCGGCGAACGTCGCCCCGAGCGCGCTTCCGGCGTACACCTGCGCCGCCGGCAATTCGAACCGGCTGGTCTGATTGAGGCCGAAGAGCGTGCCGGCAAACGCCATGATGGCGAAGATCACGCCGAACAGCCGCGAAAGGGTGTCGACCTTGAGCGGTTCGAGCGCGTAATCGAGGAACCGGGTCGAGAGCAGCGTTCCGTCCGGCAAGGCGAACACGCACAGCAATGACAAGACGGGCGTGGCGATCGCTACGACGTTTCGCACCCGCCCTTTCAGCGCCGTCAACACCAGGCCGCTGGCGATCAAGATCAGGCCGGGCGGGATCGCCAGATCAGCGATCATAGTAGTCGTCCGGCCGTTTGAGCAGGAGGCCGAGCAGTTTGGCGAACATCACCATGCCGACGCAGGCGAGGAAGCCCAGCCATGCGGCGACGCCGAAGATGCTCTCGAGTCCAAAATAGTGGCCGTACTCGACGAACAGCTCGGCGACGAGCACAAGGACCAGCACGCCGATGAACAGACGCCACAGCAACGTGACGGTCGATGGCCGGGCCAACCAGTGATCGCGCATGGTCATCCTCCCGCCAGCAACCACGCCAAGGCAAGCGGAACGCCTGGAAAGAAGAACAGCGCGAACGAGGCGACCGCCGTCGTGACCAGCGCGGCGACGATCGGCCACGGCGCCTCGCCATGCGGCGGATGGGCGGATGCACCCTTCGGCGGGGCGCGCCAAAAGGCGGCGTATACGATAGGCATGAAATATGCCGCATTGAGCAGAGTGCTAGCGACAATGATCGATACGGGCAGCCACTGGCCGTCGGCCATCGCGCCCGACAGCATGAACCATTTACCGAGAAACCCGCCGGTCGGCGGCAGACCGATCATGGTCAGCGCACCGACGGCAAAGGCACCCATCGTCCATGGCATGCGGCGCCCGATGCCGTCGAGCTCGCTGACCTCGGTCAGATGCGCCGCCGTGTAGATCGATCCGGCGGCGAAAAACAATGTGATCTTGCCGAACGCGTGCGCGGCGATGTGCAGCGCGGCGCCGACGATCGAGATCGGCGTCAGTATCGCGGCCGCCAGTACGACATACGAAAGCTGGCTGATGGTCGAATAGGCCAAGCGGCGCTTCAGATTGTCCTGGCGCAGCGCAACAATCGAGGCGGCGAGCACGGTAAATCCGGCCACCCAGACGAGCCAGCCGGCGTTGCCCGAACCGGCAAGTGTGTCGACGCCGAAGATGTAGACGACGACCTTGACGACGGTGAACACGCCGGCCTTGACCACGGCCACGGCATGGAGCAGCGCGCTTACCGGCGTCGGAGCCACCATCGCCGCCGGTAGCCAGCGATGAACCGGCATCACCGCCGCCTTGCCGATACCAAAGACGTAGAGCGCCAGGAGGATGGCGACCTCCGGGCCGTCGATCTTGCCGGCGAGGAGGCCGCCCGGCGTGAACTCGAGATCGCCGGCGACGAACAACGTGCCAACCATGGCCGAAATCAGGAAGACGATCGAAGTCCCGAGCAAGAGCCCGATATAGGTTCGACCGGCCGCCGTCGCCTCCTGCGTTCCCTTGTGGGTGACGAGCGGGTACGTCGAGAGCGTCAGCAACTCGTAGAAGACGAACAACGTAAACATGTTGGCTGCGAACGCGACGCCCATCGTGCTGCCGAGCGCGACGGCGAAACAGACGTAGAATCGCGTCTGGTTACGCTCGTCGTTGCCCCGCATGTAGCCGATCGAATACAACGAGTTGACGATCCATAGGAACGAAGCGACCAGGGCGAACAGCATCCCCAGCGGTTCAACCGCGAAGGCCACCGACAATCCGGGCAACACACCGAACAGTTCGAGTCGCGGAAAGCTGCCGGCAAGAACGTCGGGAACGATCGAAAGGACGGCGAGGAACAGGACGACCGCGCTCACGATGGTCATCGTCTCGCGCTGGTTGGGTTTGCGATGGGAGAGCGCCACCAAGATCGCGCCTGCGAAAGGGGCGGACAGCGCGAGAATCATGGCACTGACGCCGTTCATCGCACACCCTCGAGCAGGGTCGAGGCGGCGCGCGCGGCGACTTCGGCGGTGAGCGTGGTGTCAAACCCGAAATAGACGCACGCCACGACCAGCACCAGCGACGGCGCCAGCAAGGACGGCGGCGCCTCGACTGGCGCGGCGCCCGCGGGCGCGGGGCGCAGATACATCGTCTCGACGAGCCGCCAGACGTAGACCAGGGTCAGCAGCGACCCGCCGAGGATGGCGGCGACCAGCCACCACCAGCCGAGCTCGAACGCGCCCAAAGCCAAATACCACTTGCTGATGAACCCGACGGTGCCCGGACCGCCCACCATGCTGATGGCGGCGACGGTGATGGCGAAGGCGGTTAGCGGCATGCGGCGTCCCAGGCCGGCAAAATCGCCGATCTGAACGCCGCCGAGACGGAATGCGACGCCGCCGACGAGCAGGAAGAGCGCGCCCTTCATGACGCCGTGATTGAACAGGTGGACGATCGCGCCGGTGAGCCCGGTTTGGCTCAGCATGCCGATGCCAAGCGTGATAAATCCGATCTGCGCCAAGCTCGAATAGGCAAGCATGCGCTTGACGTCGTGCTGGAACATCGCCACCACCGAGGAGGCGGTGATCGCCGCGAGCGACAGGCCGATGAATATCTCGCGCAGCGGTAGGGCGTCGAACACCAGCGAGGCGCCGAAAACGCTGAAGAAAAAACGCAGCAACAGATAGATGGCGACCTTGGTCGCCGTCGCGGCCAGGAACGCGGTGGCGACCGATGGGGCGAAGGCGTAGGCGTTCGGCAGCCATAGGTGCAGGGGAAAGAGGGCCAGCTTGAGGCAAATTCCGACGGTGAGAAACGCCAAGGCGGCGATGACGGGCCGCGTCGATTGAACCGCTGGAAGCCGCGCCGCGATATCCACCAGGTTGAGCGTGCCGGTCATCAGGTACAAGAGACCGACGCCGACGACGATGAACGTCGCGCCGATCGTGCCCATGATCAGATATTGGAAAGCGGCCACCAGCGCCCGGCGGTCGCGACCCATGGCGATCAATATGTAGCTCGATAGCGACGATATCTCGAGGAACACGAAGATGTTGAACGCGTCGCCGGTGATGGCGATGCCGAGCAGCCCGGCGAACGACAACAGGTAAGCGGCGTAAAACCAGCCGACGCGGTCCTCGGGAACCTCCGCCGCGACGCTCCGCCGGGCATACGGAATGATGACGGCATTGACGAAGGTGACCAGCAGAAGCACGAAGGCGTTGGCAACATCGACGCGGTACTCGATGCCCCAAGGCGGCGGCCATGAACCGAGGTGATACGATATCGTCCCTTCGGCGAGCACGCGCCAAAGCAGCAACGTCGAGACGGCCGCCATCGCCCAGCTGACGGCAAGCGTGACCGCCCAGGCGATCGGACCGCGCCGGAACAGCGCGCAGATCGTCGCCGAGAAGAGCGGCACGACGACCTGTAGGGCGGGAAGGTGGGCGGCGATCATGGCTCGCCGTCCTTGGCGAATATCTCGTCCTCTTCGATCGTGTCGTAGGCTTCGTTGATCCGAACCACGAGCGCGAGACCGAGGGCCAGCGTCGCCACGCCGACGACGATGGCGGTCAAGATCAGCACGTGGGGCAGCGGGTTCGAGTAGACGGAGAAGGCTTCGTGGATGATCGGAGCGGTGCCGCCGATGATCTTGCCCGGCGAGATGTAGAGCAAATAGACCGAGGTCTGGAATATGCTGAGCCCGACCAGTTTCTTGACCATGTTGCCGCGCGCCACGACGATATAAAGTCCGACGACCATCAGAAACAGGGTGATCCAATAATTGTAGTTGGCGACGATCGTCATCGCGCTGTCCTCAACGACCGCGACCAGCGAACGTGTAAAAGATCGTCGTCATCGTCCCGCTAACGGTGACGAACACACCGGCCTCGACGAGGAAGATGCCAAGTTCTTGTCCGTGCACCGGATCATGTGCGAGGACGAAATAGTCGAGGTAGTTGCCGCCGAGCAGAATGCCGGCGATGCCGACGCCCGCGTAGATCGTCACGCCGAGCGGCACCATAGCGGCAACGATGGCGGGCGCGACGATTCGCTTTGCGGCGTTCAAGCCGAAAATGATCGCGTAGAAAATGATCGCCGCGGCGGCGATCACGCCGGCTTGGAAGCCGCCACCGGGGCCGAAATCACCGTGGAATTGTACATAGAGCGCGAACAGGAGGACGAAGGGCAGCAGCAGCTTACCGACGACCCGCAAGATGAGATCGCGGCTCATCGCTCGGCCCGCCGGCGGTCCTTGTCTTCCGACTTTCGCTCGCCACGTCGTCCGCCGAGCAGCATCATAACCCCGAGGCCGGCGGTGAAGATCACGGTCGTTTCGCCGAGCGTGTCGTAACCGCGATAACTCGCAAGGACGGCGGTGACGGCATTCGGCACCCCGGTTTCGGCGAGAACGTCGTTCAAATAACGCGGCACTACATGATGATGAATGACGCCGCTCGGATCGCCGAATCCGGGCAGCCCAAGCGTGCCGTAGACAAGGGCGCCGCCGGTGACCAGGGCGACGATCGCGGGCAGAATGGGTTGGCGCACCGGAACCGACTCCTCGTTTTTCGTCAGCCACAGGGTGCCCAGCATCAGCACGGTCGAGATTCCGGCGCCCACCGAAGCCTCGGTCATTGACACGTCGACGGCGTCGAGCACGAGCAGAACCGTCGCCATGAGGAAGCTGTAAATGCCGCCGAGTATGACCACCGCGAACAAATTGCGGAGCCGAAGAATGCCGATGGTGGTCGCCGCCATAAGGCTGAGGAGCACCATGTTGATCAGGGCTTCGATGGCGGCTCCTCCCCATGGTCGAGCAACGGCTTCAAACCGCGGTGGAGTGCGGCTCTTGCCAAGGCGTGCGTGGCGACGGGACCGGTGAGCAACAAAAGCAGGACGATGATGACCAGCTTGGCCGACACCAGCGTCAGCCCGGCTTGAAGCACCATGCCGAGCATCATCAGCCCCATGCCGAGCGTGTCGGTGACGCTGGCTGCGTGCATGCGGGTGTAAAAATCCGGCATGCGCAGCAACCCGACGCCGCCGATGACGCAAAACGCGCCGCCAGCGACGAGACAGATCCAACTCAAGACGTCGATGATCGCGGCGATAACCATCACTCAGCCGTCCGCTTCGTTAGGGTCGCCAAGGTTGCCGTAGCGGAAGTATTTCAGGACAGCGATGGTCCCGATCACGTTGAGCAGCGCGTAGACGATGGCGATATCGAGGAACTCCGGCCGCTCGGTCAAAAAGCCGAAGACGGCGAGTAGAAGAACAGCCCCGGTGCCGACCGAATTGGCGGCGAGCGCGCGATCGAACACAGTTGGTCCCCGCAAGGCACGCGCGATGGCCAGCGCCAGCGTCACGAGCAGCGCCAGCGCCGCGGCGGTGAACATCAGCGCGCGCCCTCGAACTCGCTCACCCGCCGGTCCATGTCACCGGTGGCCAATCCCTCCGCGGCGGCGCGCGTCAGTGCGTGGACGAGAATTTCGCCGTCATCCACTTCGACCGAAATGGTGCCAGGAGTGAGCGTGATCGAATTGGCGTAAGTCACGACGCCGACCGAAGTCCGCTGCGAAGTCTTGACGCGAATCATCGTCGGACTGATCGGCAGTTTCGGATGGACGATGATCCTGGCCACGTCCCATGCCGCCTTGACGATCTCCCACATCAGCCATGGCCAATACGTTCCCGCGGCCCAGCCAAGATCAATCGGGTGCCCCTCGCGGTCGATGACTCCCATGCGGCGCGTCAGCCAAACGACCGCCGCGGCCGACATCAGCCCGGCGAGCAGAAGCGGCGCGGTGAAGAACCCGGATAGGAGCAACCAGAATCCGTATAGAACGACGACGGCGCTGACGGCGTAGATCAACCCTCGCTCCCTCCCGTTGCGCGCCGTCAGTCGGGCAAGGCCACCCCCGGCACGGCCAGGGGCAAATTGCCACGTCGTACCCGGGCTTTCAATAACGGACGGCGGGCGCGAATCGCGTGGTTATTGGGCCGCGAGGAAGTGATAAGCCAGGCCGAGCGCCGCGCCAGTGACAACGTACCAATGAATCGCGAAGCTGAAACGAAGCATCGCCAACAACGCGGCCAGCGCCAAGGCGATCGATCCCCAGTCGACGCCTTGCGCGGGCAGGAAAACCTCGCGGGCGAGGAACACGCCAAGATTGAGGATGACTCCGACGACGGCGGCGGTTATAGCGCCCAGCGCCGAGCCCAGCGCTGGGCGGTCGCCAAGCCCGGCGATATAAGGTGCGCCGGCGAGAATGAACATGAACGACGGCAAGAACGTCACGTAGGTGGTGAGCGCGGCGCCGATGATCGCCGCCGCCGCCTGCGGCAGCCCGTCGGGATAGTTCCAGCCGGCGAAGAAACCGACATATTGCAAGACGAGAATAAGCGGTCCCGGTGTCGTTTCGGCGAGCGCCAAGCCGTTCAGCATCTCGCCGGGCGAGAGCCAGGCATAGGTTCGCACCGCCTCCTCGGCGACGTAAGGCAGCACGGCGTAGGCGCCTCCGAAGGTGACGAATGCCGCCTTGGTGAAGAGCTCGGCGACGCCGAGAAACGGTTGTGCGCCGAAAATTGCGATTGTCGACCCGACCGGGACGACCCACAGCACGACGAACACCGAGACCAGGATCGCCAGCCGCTTCATGGCGCCGGCGGTTGCCGGCGCCACGTCGGCGCCGTCACCGTTTCTTGGTCCGTGGCCGACGGTCGCGAACGGCGAATGGCCGCGTCGTCCGGCGAACCAGCCGATGGCGCCGGCGGCGATGACGATCCACGGGAAATCGATTCCGGCCGCGAAGATCCCGAGAAACGCGGCGACCGCAAGCGCCACCGATTGCCAATTCTTGAGCGTGCGCCGGCCGATTCGCCAGACGGCATGCGCGATGATCGCGATCACCACCGGCTTCAAGCCGTAAAAGATCGCACCGACGACCGGGGTGTCGCCCTTGGCCGCGGCGATCCACGACAAGGCGAGCAACACAAGCGCCCCCGGCAGGACGAACAGCGTCCCCGCCACCACCGCGCCAAGAATGCCGTGGAGCCGCCAGCCGATATACGCCGCGAGCTGCGTCGCCTCGGGGCCGGGCAGCAGCGTGCAGAAATTGAGTCCAAGCAGGAACGAACGCTGATCGATCCACTGGCGACGGTCGACCAGCTCGTGTTGCATGATGGCGATCTGGCCGGCCGGTCCACCGAAGCTGATGCAACCAAGCTTGAGCCAAAATCGCAGCGCTTCGGCGAAACTTGGTTGACGCTCGAGATACGTATTGCTGGCATCGGGCACGGCGGAACGTCCTTGCGCTCGAGCGGGGTTCAATTCTTGGTGCGGCTGGCGCGCGAAGCCGGCGGCCGGCGGCGAAAGAATTCGTAGAGATCGTCGAGCACCGCGGCGCCGCGCTCGATCCGGACCATATCGTCCTTGTGCGCGATTGAAACGCCGGCGAGGACGTTTTCGAGTCCGACGGCCTCCGGGCGCGCAAACTTGGCGTCCTTGAGATCGAGATCATGTACGATTTCGCCGATCGCCCGCAGCGCCGGATCGTCCAAGCCGGCGCGTTCGAGCAGGACCTCGAACGTGCAACGGTCGCCTTCGTGGGTGAATTCCGCTTCGAACATGTCGAAGCGTTGCTCGCCCGCCGCCGGGCGGTACGCTTTACCCTCGACGAACTTGAAACGCGCGCCGGGGTCGATGAAACGGCGGATCAGCCACGCGCTGGCGATGCGGTCGACGTGAATTCCCGCCCGCGTCACCCATGTCGCGTTTCGCGGCATGCCCGCCCGTTGCCGGCCGCGCGCACCTTCCTGGCGGCGCGCGTCATCGGGGCGCAAGCGACGCTCGAGCGCGGCGACTTCGACCTCGGCCACGTTGTGCGCGGGCGCGGCAAAAAAATCCAACGCCTCGGTCTCGCGCAGGCGGCGTTTGAGCCGCGTGATTTGCCCGTCGATGGCGCCGACGGCCTCGGGATCGCGGACAGCGTCCTTGGGCAACGACGCGGCCAGATTTTGCGTTTCCTCGACGATCGCCTCGTACTCGGCAGTGCGCGCGGCGACGAACAGCCCACGGAGCTGTTCGTCGTTGAGCCCATCGATAATGCGGGCGGCGCAAATCGTGGCATCGCCGCCATCGGCGACGATCTCGCGCCGCACCCATTGGAAGTCCTCGATCGACTGGTCGTTCATCGGCAGCACATAAACCGAGTTCTTCAACGGCACGGCGCCGAGCTTCTGCAGCCGACGCCAGACTTTCACCCGAAGATAGGCCGGCTTGGGCGGGATCTGGTGAATGAGCAGCAGCCAGCCCGGCGCCTCGCCGCCGCGCACGGCCGAAGTCGGCGCGGGTTGCGATTCAGCCTCTGGGCGGCCAGCCATGTGCTTCGTCCTGGCACGATCGGCACCACGCATAAAGGGCATCGTACATCACAAGCCCGTGCCGCAGCATCTCATGATCGTCGGTAAAGACGGCCGACAACCCGAGCGAAATCGCGAGCAAGCCGGGAGCTTGCGGCGCCAGCTCGAGTCGCGACGTGTCGGCGCCGCGGATGATGATCGCCATCTGGTCCAGCGCCTTGTCTTCCAGCCGGTACTTCTTGAGGAAGGCGTCGAAGCTGCACAGCGGTCCATCGTGCGATAGCTCGACACCGGGAACGTCGTAGGGCGTGGCCCCGGTGTGCTTCGCCTCGTTCAGCACCTTATCGGCAGCGACGAACAGGAATTCAGGCGATCGGTCGATGAATCGGTCGATCAGCCAGGGGCAAGCGATGCGGTCGATCTTGGGTCGTTCGCGGGTGATCCATTTCATGGCTGGGTTTCCTTGCTGTGCGTCGGTTTCACTTCGAAGCGGTACGGGGCATGGTGGGGCCAGCCAGCGCGCGCCACGCGGCGATGCCGCCGGCTAGGTGGCGCGCGTCAATGCCGCGGGCTCGCAACGCTAGGGTTACGTCCTGGCTGACGTTGTGTCCGTAGACGCAATAAACGACCACCGGGCGATCCTTCGGCAGGGAATCGGCCCAGCTTTCGACGCACTCAGGCTCGCGCCATTCCGCGCCGCGGATCATCTCGGTATCGGCCCCATGCGCCTGTCGCCGCCGGACGTCGAGCAGCAGCAGGTCGCGCCCTATGCGCTCGACTTCGCCGCGAAGCTCTTCGGGGGTGATCGCCGTGGCGCCTTCGTTGGTCGCCACGCGGTCAGCCGCCTGCTCGAAGCGGCGCGCCACGGCGGACCAATCGATATTGCGCATGAACGCCTCGACATAGGCCTCGGCGCGAGCGCCGAAGTCGATGTGGTAGGCGTGCTCATACATGTCGAGGGCCAGGATCGGCGCGCCATCGGCGAGCGAATGACCGTGATCCGATGCCCACTGGTTGATCAACCGCCCGTCGCGCCGCGAACGACACAGAACGACCCAGCCCGAGCCACCGGCAAGCGCCTTGCCCATTGACATGAATTCGGCACGCCAACGTTCGACGCCACCAAAGTCCCTTTCGAGCGCCCGGGCGATCTCGCCCGTAGGCGCTCCGGACCCGCCGAGGCTGTCGAAGTAAACCTCGTGGAGCAGGGCCGAATTGGCGGCCATCAGCTCTTCGCGCTTGAGGCCGTTGATCACGAAGCCTGGCGTCGTGGTGAAGTCAAGCTTCGCCAACTCGGCGGCGAGCACGTTCGAACGCCGCACCGCTCCGCCGTAATTGTTCACGTAGTGGCTGACGATCAACCGCTCCGACAGTCCGTCGAGTTCGGCGGGCGTCACATTGAGCGGGCGAATTTCGTAACGCATGGCGGTTCTAATTCCTGATAAAGCCGTATCAAATGGCGATACAGGCGTTTCATATCACCGCCTAATAAATGATTCAAGTGAATCATTCATCTGATACAGATTTTATGAATCGGATCTGTTCGGCGCGCCAAAACGACTTCGCCCCCGCCAACCTCTTGGCGAGAATTAAACTTTCAAATCAAGTAGTTATCAGCGTCTATCGGAAGCGAACGCGAATGATTTCGTAGGCTTTGGATCCGCGTGGGGTCGTAACTTCGATGCTGTCGCCGGTCTGCTTGCCGATCAAGGCGCGGGCCAGCGGTGAAGTGATCGACAGCTTGCCGCTCTCGACCGCCGCCTCCTCGGGGCCGACGATCTGATACGTCGATTTTTCGTCGGTATCGACGTCGGCGAGCGTCACCTTGGCGCCGAACTTGATCACCTTGCCCGACAGCTTGGAGACGTCGATGACCTCGGCGCGGGCGATCTTGTCCTCGAGTTCGGCGACACGACCTTCGATGAAGCTCTGCCGTTCGCGCGCGGCGTGGTACTCGGCGTTTTCCGACAAATCGCCGTGATCGCGCGCCTCTGCGATCGACCGAATAACCGCTGGCCGTTCGATGGTCTTGAGATGCTTGAGCTCCGCCTCAAGGCGCTCATAACCGGGACGGGTCATTGGGATTCGGTCCATTACGAACAACCTTCTACTTCCGGATCAGGGCCCGAGTCGCCAGGGGCACCAACCCGACTCTTGCTGCCTGCCGTGACATGAAAATTCAGAACGACGTCCTAAAATACGACTGCAATGGAGCGACTTCAAGGCTACCCGACCGCAGCGCCTGGATCGCTTCGACCGAAGCGCGAATGCCAGCCACCGTGGTGTAGTAGGGAATGTTTCCTAATAGCGCCGTCTCGCGCAGACTGAAGCTGTCGGCGACGGCCTGGGCACCCTCGCTGGTGTTGAAAACGAGGTGAACGTCGCCGTTCTTCATCGCATCGACGACGTGCGGCCGGCCCTCGAGGACTTTGTTGACGACCGTCACCTCGAGCCCGGAACGCCGCAAGTATTCGGCCGTTCCGCGGGTGGCGAGCAGCTTGAAGCCCATCGCGACCAGCCGACGCGATGGGACGACCATCGCGTCTTTGTCACGGTCCTTGACTGAGATGAACACGGTGCCGGCAAGCGGCAGATTGGAATTGGCGCCGAGTTGGGCTTTGGCGAAGGCGTGGGCGAAGTCGGTGTCGAGCCCCATCACCTCGCCGGTCGATTTCATCTCCGGGCCAAGGATGACATCAGTGCCGGGAAACCGGGTAAAGGGGAAAACCGCCTCCTTGACCGCGACATGACCCCGCTCGATCGCCGCCAGAGCAAAGCTGGCGAGACGCTCGCCGGCCATGACGCGCGCCGCGATCTTGGCGATCGCCACCCCCGTCGCCTTGGCGACGAAGGGCACGGTGCGCGAGGCGCGTGGATTGACCTCGAGGATATAAACCTCGCCATCCTTGACCGCATATTGCGCATTCATCAGGCCGACGACATCGAGGCCGCGCGCGAGCCGTTCGGTCTGCCGGGCAATTTCCGCGACGGTGGACGCCGCCAATGAATACGGCGGTAGCGAGCACGCCGAATCGCCCGAATGAATCCCGGCCTCTTCGATATGCTCCATGATGCCCGCGACGTGCACGGTGTCGCGGTCGGCGACAGCGTCGACGTCGACCTCGATTGCATCTTGCAGATACGAGTCGATCAACACCGGATTCTTACCCGACACGCGGACCGCCTCGGAGATATAGGCGCGCAACGCCTCGACATCGTGGACGATCTTCATCGCCCGGCCGCCGAGGACGTAGGACGGACGCAGCAACACCGGATAGCCGATCGCCGCTGCGACGCGCTCGGCCTCGGCGAGCGAGAAGGCGGTTCCATTGGCCGGCTGTTTCAGGCCAAGTCGCGCCAGCAGATCTTGGAAGCGGTAGCGATCTTCGGCGATGTCGATGGCGTCCGAAGACGTGCCGAGAATCGATATATCCGCTTCGTGCAACGCCCCGGCGAGCTTCAGCGGCGTCTGGCCGCCGAATTGCACGATGACGCCGGCAACCCGGCCGTTCGATTGTTCGCGCCGTACGATCTCGAGTACGTCTTCGGCGGTGAGCGGCTCGAAATACAGCCGATCCGACGTGTCATAGTCGGTCGAGACCGTCTCGGGATTGCAATTGACCATGATGGTCTCGTATCCGGCCTCGCGAAGCGCGTAGACGGCGTGCACGCAGCAATAGTCGAACTCGATCCCTTGTCCGATGCGATTGGGTCCGCCGCCAAGGATGATCACCTTGTCGCGCGCCGTGGCATCGTCCTCGCTCTCCGGGACGCTCAGCCCATCACCCTCGTAGGTCGAGTACATGTAAGGGGTGAGCGAGGCGAACTCGGCGGCGCAGGTATCGATGCGCTTGTAGACCGGGCGTACGCCAATGGCGCGTCGCCGATCCGCCACCTCCTTCTCGCTGGCGCCGGCCAGTTGGCCGAGCCTTGCGTCGCTGAATCCCATCTTCTTCAGCCGCACCCAGCCCGGGCCATCGACAGGGAGGCCGGCCGCGCGCACCGCCGCTTCGGCGCGGACGATCACCTCGATGCGCTCGAGGAACCATTTGTCGTAACGGCACGCGGCGTGAATTTCCGCCACGCTCAGCCCGAACCGCAGGGCCTGGGCGATGGTGAGGATGCGATCGGGGGTCGGGCGGGCCAACGCGGCGCGGATCGCGTCCTTGTTGGCGCCGCCCGCCGCATCGGCGATGTCGATTTCGTCGAGGCCGGTGAGGCCGGTCTCGAGCGAGCGCAGCGCCTTCTGCAGCGACTCCTCGAACGTACGGCCGATCGCCATCGCCTCGCCGACCGATTTCATCGCCGTTGTCAGCAGTGCCGGCGTGCCGGGAAACTTCTCGAAGGCGAAGCGCGGCATCTTGGTGACGACATAGTCGATCGTCGGCTCGAAAGAGGCCGGCGTCACTCCCGTGATGTCGTTGGCCAGCTCGTCGAGCGTATAGCCGACGGCAAGCCGAGCGGCGACCTTGGCGATCGGAAAGCCGGTCGCCTTCGAGGCCAGCGCCGAGCTTCGCGAAACCCGCGGGTTCATTTCGATGACGACCAGCCGGCCGGTTTCGGGATCGACCGCGAACTGAACGTTCGAGCCGCCGGTATCGACGCCGATCTCGCGCAAGCATGCGATCGACGCGTCGCGCATGATCTGAAATTCTTTGTCGGTAAGCGTCAGCGCCGGCGCCACGGTGATACTGTCGCCGGTGTGGATCCCCATTGGATCGACGTTCTCGATCGAGCAGACGATGATGCAATTGTCGGCGCGGTCGCGCACGACCTCCATCTCGTACTCCTTCCAGCCGAGCACCGATTCCTCGACCAGCGCCGAGCCGACCGGCGAGGCGCGCAGCCCACCGGCGACCACCTTCTCGTATTCTTCGACATTGTATGCGACACCGCCGCCGGTGCCGCCCAACGTGAATGATGGGCGGATGATCGCCGGCAGGCCGACGAAATCGAGCGCCGCGCGGGCCTCGGCGATGCTGGTGACCAGTCTCGAGCGCGGGCACTCGAGGCCGATACGCTCCATCGCCTCGCGGAACAACAGGCGGTCCTCGGCCTTGGCGATCGCCTCGCGCGTCGCGCCGATCAGCTCGACGCCATGACGATCGAGCACGCCCTGATCGGCGAGGCGCATCGCCGTGTTGAGCGCGGTCTGTCCGCCCATCGTCGCCAGCAACGCGTCGGGCCGCTCCTTGGCGATGATCTTGCCGACGATCTCCGGGGTGATGGGTTCGACATATGTGGCGTCGGCGAGGCTCGGATCGGTCATGATCGTCGCCGGGTTCGAATTGACCAAAATGATCCGGTAGCCCTCGGCGCGCAGCGCTTTGCACGCCTGCGCGCCCGAATAGTCGAACTCGCAGGCCTGACCGATGATGATCGGACCAGCGCCGACGATCAAAATCGATTCGATGTCGGTGCGCCTAGGCATCGTCGATTCGCCTGCACGAAGCGACTTGCGCGGAGCGTCTGACGCTGCGCCAAAGATGTCCAGGCACGCGCGCGCTCCCCGCAGGCATGGCGCATGACGTGGCCTGCGGCGCAAAGATCGGCCAAGGGCGGATCATTTCTTCATCGCCGCCACGAACCGCTCGAAGAGGTAGTGGCTGTCGTGCGGGCCCGGCGAGGCTTCTGGATGGTACTGCACGGAGAACACTGGACGGCCCTTGGACTTGAGCCCTTCGTTGGTGCCGTCGAACAGCGATACGTGCGTCGCCTCGAGGCCGTCGGGAAACGACTCGGGTACGACGACGAACCCATGATTCTGCGAAGTGATCTCTACCTTGCCGGTGGCGAGGTCCTTGACCGGATGATTGGCGCCACGGTGACCGCGCGCGAGCTTTTCGGTGCGCGCGCCGAGCGCCAGGGCCAAGAGCTGATGGCCGAGGCAAATGCCGAAGACCGGCAGCTGGACGTTCTTGAGCAGTTGGCGAAGCGTCGGCACGGCATAAACGCCGGTCGCCGCTGGATCCCCGGGTCCGTTCGACAGGAAGACGCCGTCGGGATCATGCCGAAGAATATCGTCGGCGCTGGCCGTCGCCGGCACCACCGTGACCTTGCAGCCGAGCGACGCCAGACAGCGGAGAATATTGCGCTTCGCACCATAGTCGACGGCGACGACGCGATACTTGGGCGCCGCCAGCCGGCCGTACCCGGCGCCCAGCGTCCATTTGGTTTCGTCCCAGCTGTAGGTCTGACGGCAGGTGACCTCCAGCGCAAGGTCCATTCCCTCAAGCCCTGGCCATGCCGCGGCCTTGGCGTGCAGCGCCTCGATGTCGAGCCGACCGTCAAGATCATGGCAGAGCGCGCCGTTGGGCGGACCGTTGTCGCGGATGCGGCGCGCCAGGGCGCGGGTATCCAGGCCGCCGATGCCGACTAGATTGTGGGCGGCGAGCCACGCATTTAGATGCCGCGTGGCGCGAAAATTCGCCGGCTCGGTGATATCGGCTCGCAGCACCAGCCCGCGCGCCGCCGGGATTGTCGTCTCGATGTCTTCGTCATTGGCGCCGACATTGCCAATGTGTGGAAAAGTGAAAGTGATGATCTGCCCGGCATACGAGGGATCGGTGAGAATCTCCTGATATCCGGTCATCGAAGTGTTGAAGCAGACTTCGCCGACCGTCGTGCCTGTCGCGCCGATGCCCATGCCCCAATAGACGGTGCCGTCGCCGAGAACCAACGCCGCCGTCGCGCCCGGCGGGCGCGGGGCGCGTCTGACGGCCGACTGGCCTGGTACAGGGGCGTCGGGGTTCATCGCTCCACCAACCTCATGCACGCGCGGGCAGGAAAAACCCCGGCGGCGGTCATTTGCATCGCCTGCAGCCGGGGGCGAAATCGATCGCGTGCGGCTATTACGGCACCGAGCGGTTCAGCGTCAAGCGATTAATCAAGAAAAATAATCTGTTAAATCAATACGTTATACTCGAAATCGCGATTGCCTTCGGGAGCTCTTTGGAGTAGCTTTGCCGCTTTCCCAGACATCGGTGACACCATGCTTCGCGCTCAGCTCAGCGAGGGCCTTAAATCGGCCATGAAGGCTCGGCAGGACCGTGCGACTTCCACCATTCGCCTTATTCTCGCCGCGCTCAAGGATCGCGATATCGCCGCGCGCGGCAAGGGCAACAACGATGGAATCTCGGACGACGAGATCCGGCAGATGCTGCAAAACATGATCCGGCAACGCAACGAGAGCATCGCCTTGTACGAGCAAGGCGGGCGGCTCGAGCTGGCGCAGCAGGAGCGCGAGGAAATCCAGATCGTCCAAAGTTTCCTGCCCCAGCAGCTTGGCGAGGTGGAAATCGAGCGCGCGGCGCGCTCGGTGATCGCCGAGGTCGGCGCCACCTGCATCAAGGACATGGGCAAGACAATGGCCGCCCTCAAGCAGCGCTACGCCGGCCAGATGGATTTTTCCAAGGCAAGCGCCGTGGTGAAGAATCTGCTGAGCGCCTGACCTCGAGTTATCCCCGCGATTAAGGTTTTGCACGCTAACCATGACCGTTCGCGCCGGCGAACGATCAGCGTAAGCTTGGCGGCGCGCCGACACCTAGCCCCCGAGTCGCGGTCGAATCGATGGCTTTGCCGCCCGCTTTTCTCGACGAGCTCCGCCAACGCCTCCCCTGTTCGGAGGTGATCGCCAAGCGCGTCCGCCTGGTAAAGAGGGGCCGCGAGTATCTCGGACTCTGCCCCTTCCATAACGAAAAGACACCGTCGTTCACGGTCAACGACGACAAGGGCTTTTTCCATTGCTTTGGTTGCGGCGCGCATGGCGACGTCATCGGCTTTGCCATGCGCGCCGAGAGCCTGTCGTTTCCCGAGGCGGTCGAGAAGCTCGCCGGGATGGCCGGGCTGCAAGTGCCCCGCCTTTCGCCAGTCGAGGCGGAACACGAACTGCGGCGCCAGTCGCTTTATGACGTCGTGGAGGCGGCGTGCCGCTGGTTCGAGGATAATTTGCGATCCAATATAGGGCGATCAGGACTGGACTATCTGCGACGCCGTGGACTCGACGACGCCACGATCAAGCGCTTTCGGCTGGGCTATGCGCCCGATGCGCGCGGCGCCCTCAAGGCGGCGCTTCGGGCGAAGAACATCGACGAGGCGCGGTTGCTGGAGGCCGGGCTCTTGGTCAGCCCGGAGGGTGGCGGCGAGTCGTTCGATTTCTTCCGCGGCCGGGTGATCTTCCCGATTCTCGATCGGCAGGGCCGGCCGATCGCCTTCGGTGGCCGCATCATCGGCGAGGGACAACCGACGCCGGACGGCCGGGGTGACGGAGGAGCCAAGCTCCGGACGAACACAGCCCCGAAGTACCTCAATTCGCGCGATACGCCCTTGTTCGACAAGGGCCGCACGCTTTATGCCCTCGACAAGGCGCGCGAGGGCGTCCGCAACGGCGCGAAGTTGGTGGTCGCCGAAGGCTATATGGACGTCATCGCGCTGCATGCCGCCGGATTCAACGGCGCCGTGGCGCCGCTCGGCACCGCGCTCACCGAGGCGCAGATCGAGACGCTGTGGAAGCTCACGCCCGAGCCGATACTTTGCTTCGACGGCGATGCCGCGGGCCAACGCGCGGCGCTGCGCGCGGCGGAGCGCGCGCTGCCGTTGTTGAAGCCGGGATGCTCGTTGCAATTCGCTACGTTGCCGCCGGGCGAAGACCCGGACAGTCTGCTCAAGCGACGGGGGCCGGCGGCGGTCGCCGAAGTGCTGAGCCGGACGAAGCCGCTGGTCGACGTCGAATGGGAAAGTCTCGTCGCCACGACGCCCGCCGAGACGCCGGAACAGCGGGCGCTGCTCGAGCGGCGCCTGGAGGACGTGGCGGCCAGGATCGCCGAGCGCACCGTGCAGTGGCAATATCGACGGCTTTTCCGCCTGCGCGTACGCGCGCGGTTCTTCCCGACCGACGGCCGCCGGCGACCGGAAGCGGCGATGAAAGCGCCAGGGCATGCCTGGGTGCTCGATCGCGTTCCGGAGACGGTGCTGCTAGCGACATTGCTCAATCACGTCGATCTTATTGCTTGGCGGGAGACCCTCGACGAGCTGGAGCGCATCGAATTCGTCGATGACCGGCTCTCCCGGCTCAAGGCGGACCTGTTCGATTTGGGAGCGAGCATCGCCGAGCTTCCGCGGCAGAGCCTCGTCGAGATGCTGACCACGCGCGGTCACGGCGAGACGATCGCCCAATTGAATGCGCCGGACGTATTCGTGCATGCCCGATTTGCCCACCCCGAAGCTTCGACCGACGAGGCGGCGCAGGGCTGGAGGGCGTACTTTCGCGGCCTTTACTTGCGTCGTCTGCGCAGCGAACTGGAGGCCGCGAGGTCGACCTGGGTGGCCGAGCCGAACGAGGAAAACCTGCACCGGATCGAGGAGCTTGGCCGAATGCTGGCAGCGGAGTCCGAGCAGGCGGCGCAGAGCGACCTTTCCGAGGTGCCCGCCGCATGAGGCGGCCGCAGGGGGATAGCGTCGAAGGCTGCGTCGCTTGACACGATTAACGCGACAAATCTAAACGTATCCGCCGCTTCATAGCCTTGACGGGGATACCAGCAGGGACCAAGTGAAGTTCAGCGAATTTGCCGCACCAGAGCGATGCTTCGCATAGTAAGTCATTGAAGTTTAACCTATTCGGCCCAACCTTGCGGTCTTGCCCCGGGGTCAGGGTGGCGGACGCGGCTTTATCCCGGGTCGGGAGGGGCAAGGAATCGTGGCGTCGGCCCCTTATATAGGGGCCCTTCGATGCCATGGCGGACCGAGGCGCTCCGGGGTTAAGCGATCACGACAGGACGAACGGACCCAGATGGCAGTAAAGATCAAGGCCGCTGCGGCGGCAGTTCCGGCGCGAGACGACACGACCGACGGCCCGCTGATGGACGTAATGGCCGCAGCGGTCAAGAAGATGGTCGCCCGGGGCCGCGAGCGCGGCTACGTGACCTACGATGAGATCAACGCCGCCCTGCCGCCCGACCAGGTTTCGTCGGAACAGATCGAAGACACGCTGACGCTGCTTTCGGAGCAGGGCGTGACCGTCGTCGAGGCCGAGGACGAGCCCGAGGAGGGCGACAAGACGGCGGTCCGCGCCGCGCAGCCGGAAGACGATCAGCCGGCCTCCGAGGAGGCCGAGGAAGCGGCGTCCGAGCGCGGCAACATCGACGAGGAGTCGATCGGCCGCACCGACGATCCGGTGCGCATGTACCTGCGCGAGATGGGATCGATCGAGCTGTTGTCGCGCGAGGGCGAAATCGCCATCGCCAAGCGCATCGAGGCCGGGCGCGACAAGATGATCGGCGCGTTGTGCGAGAGCCCGCTCACCATGCGCGCCGTCGTGCATTGGCGCGACGCGCTGATCGAAGGCCGGATGCTGCTGCGCGACATCATCGATCTCGACGCCACGCTGGGCGGTACGCCGGCTGGCGAGATCGATCCAGCCGACGCCGAGGCCGAGGCGGACGAGGCCGTCGCCGCCGCCGCCGATGGCGAGGCAGACGGCGCCTCCGGCGGCCAAGACGGGGCGGGCGAGGGGGCCGCCGTGGCGGCCAACGGCGAGAGCGCCGACGGCGCCGACGAAGCCAATCTGTCGCTGGCGGCGATGGAGAACCAGCTCAAGCCGCAGGTGCTCGAGTCCTTCGATCAGATCGCGGCCGTCTACAAGCGGCTTCACCGGATGCAGGAGAAGCGGCAGGACGCGCTGCATGCGGGGAAGAATTTCAGCCCGACCTCGGAGCGCCATTATCAGAAGCTCAAGGCAGCGCTGGTCGAGATGATGGAAGGCGTGCGGCTCAACAACGCCCGGATCGATCAGCTGGTCGGCCAGCTCTATGATCTCAACCGCCGCCTGACCTCGACCGAGGGCAGGTTGTTGCGCCTGGCTGAATCGAGCGGGGTCAAGCGCGAGGAGTTTCTCGCCAAGTACCACGGCAAGGAAGTCGATCCGCGCTGGCTGTCGCGCGTCGCGCGGCTCACCGGCAAGGGGTGGGCGAAATTCGGCTCCAAGCACAAGAACGACGTCGTGGCGCTGCGCAAGGACGTCGCCGAGATCTCCGAGGCGTCGGGCCTGCCGATCGCCGAACTGAAGCGCATCGTCTCGATGGTGCAGCAGGGCGAGCGCGAGGCGAGCCGGGCGAAGAAGGAGATGGTCGAAGCGAACCTGCGCCTGGTCATCTCGATCGCCAAGAAATACACCAATCGCGGCCTGCAGTTCCTCGACCTGATCCAGGAAGGGAACATCGGGCTGATGAAGGCGGTCGACAAATTCGAGTACCGCCGCGGCTACAAATTCTCGACCTACGCGACGTGGTGGATCCGCCAGGCGATCACCCGCTCGATCGCCGACCAGGCGCGCACCATCCGCATCCCGGTGCACATGATCGAGACGATCAACAAGCTGGTGCGCACCTCGCGCCAGATCCTGCACGAGATCGGCCGCGAGCCGACGCCCGAGGAGCTGGCCGAGAAGCTCGGCATGCCGCTCGAGAAAGTGCGCAAGGTGCTCAAGATCGCCAAGGAGCCGATCAGCCTCGAGACGCCGATCGGCGACGAGGAGGACAGCCATCTCGGCGACTTCATCGAGGACAAGAACGCCGTGCTGCCGGTCGACGCAGCGATCCAGGCCAATCTGCGCGAGACGACGACCCGGGTGCTGGCGACACTGACGCCGCGCGAGGAACGCGTGCTGCGCATGCGGTTCGGCATCGGCATGAACACCGACCACACGCTGGAGGAAGTCGGCCAGCAATTCTCGGTGACCCGCGAGCGTATCCGCCAGATCGAGGCCAAGGCGCTGCGCAAGCTCAAGCACCCGTCGCGTTCGCGCAAGCCGCGCAGTTTTCTCGATACCTAAAAAGCGGGCGGGCGGCCGGATGCCGAAGGGCGAAGCCGCGGTCCTTCTTGTCCGAATCGCGGGCTCGTCTTAAAGTCGCGTTCCGACGGCTCCCGACGGCAGCGGTCGCGCACGACCGATTTCGCGCGGCCCCCGGACCTGGAGGCTCCTATCGGCGGCATTCGTGCCAGACGACCAACCTCATCCAACTTCGCCCGCAGGGGTCGCTCCCGACTACCTGCGGGCCGTCCGAGACAAGTACAACGTAATTCAAATCTGGCCGGAGTCGGATCGCTGGCTCGCCCACGTCAAGGCGTGGATCGCCGAAGCCATCGCCGACTGGCGGCCCCGGCTGGCCCTGACCCCGGCAGCACGCGTACTGAACGCTGGATCGGGCGATGAATCCTATGGGCTTGCGCCAGGGCTGGTCATCGACTGCGACATCGCCGACCGCAAGCTGGTCGGCCTGAAGCTCGGGGTGGCGGGGGATCTGGCCAATCTGCCGCTGGCCAAGGACGCTGTCGACGTCTGTGTCTGCGTCGGTTCGGTGATCAACTACGTCGGCGACGTCGAACGCGCGGTCGGCGAGATCGCCCGGGTGCTGCGCCCCGACGGGCGGCTGATCCTCGAATTCGAGAGCAGCCGCAGCGGCGAGTACCACTTCACGCCGCATTTCGGGCGCGACGCAGCGCGGGTCCGGACGTTCTATATCGACCAGGACGAAAGCATTTGGGTATTCAACGAGGCCTATGTCCGCCGCGTGCTTGCGGCGCATGGCTTCGCCGTGGTCGACGAGCGCCGCGCCCACTTCCTGTCGCCGTTCGTCTACCGTTTCGGGAAGGACCTCAACCGGGCCGCCCGCTACGCCGCCTTCGACCGCTGGGTCGGCCGCTTGCCGTTCTTCCGCACTCGCTCGGCCAACGTCATCCTGCTGTGCGAGCGGCGACCGGGCGGCAACGGCCTGAACGGCGGCAATGGCTTGAACGGCGCTAACGGCGCCCGGATCAACGGTCTGAACGGCAACGGCGCCGCACACGGCGGGTGACCGAAGGCGCCCGGTTCGGCTATAGGATGGGCCGCCCGTCCCCGGGCTTGCCCACGGGCGGGCACGGTGGGCCTGTAGCTCAATGGTTAGAGCGCGCCGCTCATAACGGTGTGGTTGCAGGTTCGAGTCCTGCCGGGCCCACCAGTTAGCTTAGCAACAAGCTTTCCTCACGCCTGCGGGCCGCGGCCGAAGGTGAGCAGCACGAGGAAAATCGTCCACATGACGAAGGCGGCGCCGGCGGTCAGCGTGGCGTGCCACATGTAGCGATCGCGCAGGATGTTGCCGAACACCTGCTGGGCGCGCCCTTCGGGCAGGTCGTGGCGCTTCTCGAGCATGATCCACACTTCGGTTCGCCGGTAATCGCGGGTCGGCGCGCGCATCGCCTTGATCACCAGGATGGCGCACATCAGCGTCACGCTTATCGCGCCGAGCTTCACCGCCAAGGCCGCATTGGACGCCATGCCGACCATCGCCGTGACAATCGCCAATAGACCGAACCCGCAGCCTCGCCTGATCGACAGATCGGCGAAATGTCTGATCCGCTCCATGTCCGCTCCCGGGCCCGCACGAATATTCAAGCCGCCATGCCGCGACGCCGGTCGCTGCCGGGCCCGGATTGGTCTCTAGGAACGATTTTAATCAAGCTCGGCTCGCCGGCAAGGTCGCTTCGGCTGCCGTGGGGCGGATTGCCGTCAAACTTTGGTGAGCCGGCCGCGCGTCAGATGAGGCCCAGCGTGCGGAGCGCCGGAACGGTCATCAGGAAGGCGAGCGCCAACCAGATGAGCGACGAGGTCGGGTCGTCGGCGAGAGGCTTGGCCAGCCGCTCGTACAGCGCCGCCGGAACCCCGCTGAAAAACAGGGTGCAGCAGGAAACGAAGATCGAGGAAAAGAACAGCACCCAACTCTCGTTCTTGGGAAACAGCTCGGGCATCAGGACGGCGACAATCGGGATGGCGATGGCGAGAAACGGCGAAAAAAGCCCGTTCAGCGTGCACACGCCGATGACGATCAGAAACAGGGTCTGGCGGTCCATGACGCGGCCCTTTTGCGTCAACCGGTCGCCGGCTGCGGGCGCGGCGTCAAGCCCAGCGCGAACATGGCCATGAAGAACAACACCCGCGCGATGACGATCCAGAAGGCGGCGATCGGCGGCAGGACTATCGGCGGAAACGCCGAGGGCGTGATGTAGGCGACCGGACGGATCAGCCAGTCGGTCAGGCGCCGGAACCATCGATAGATGTAGTTCGGCGAATCGGGCGGCAGAAAGAAGCTGAGCAGGAAGCGCCCGAACAGCGTGTAGAACAGAATTGCGAACGCGTAGTTCGGTAGATGGAAGTACCAGTACGCGAACCAGATATCTTGCCCCACCACCCCGACCTCCGGCCGATCTCGTCACCGCCAGCCTAAAAAAAACGCGGGACCCGCGTAAAGCGGGTCCCGCGTCGCTAGACGGACCGAGTTGCTAGCTACTCATGCTTCTGTCCAGCCGCCCAGGCGATTTCGCCCTTTGGCGTCCGGATCGAGTCGACGAAGTCCTGCATCTCCTTCGACGGCGGGGCCGTGAGCAGGCTCACGATCCACGTGACGACGAAGGCGACCGGCAGGCCGAACAAAGCGCTCGAGATGTTGCGGATTCCAAACCACAGCGGCATGTCGAAATACCGGGTGGCGACCAGGTAGTAGAGGCACACGCCGAAGCCCGCCATCATGCCGACGATGGCGCCGGTGGCGTTCGTGCGCTTCCACCAGATCCCGAGAACGAGCGGCGCGAAAAGGCCCGCCGCCGCCAGCGAGAACGCCCAGGCGACCATTTGGATGATCCCCGACGGCCGCGTGCCGGCCACCGCCGCCGCCATCAAGGCAACGACGACCAGGAGCGACCGGGCCACCACCAGACGGCGCCTGGTCGATGCGCCGGGATCGATCAGCTTGTAGTAGATGTCGTGCGAGAGCGCGTTAGCGATGGCGAGGAGCAGGCCATCGGCCGTGCTGAGCGCCGCCGCGAGGCCTCCCGCCGCGACCAGGCCGGAGATCACGTAGGGTAGACCGGCGATCTCGGGCATCGACAAGACGATGATGTCCTGGTTGATCGTTAGTTCGGCGAGTTGCAGGATACCATCGTTGTTGCCATCGGCGATGGTCAACAATCCGCCGACCTGTGCCCAGTTCTGCACCCACACCGGAAGCTGGGCGATCGGCTGGCCGACCACGTTCTGGTAGACCTCCAGCTTCGCGAACGCCGCGTAGGCCGGCGCCGTGAAGTACAGCAGGAAGATGAAGAAGATGCTCCAACCGACCGAGGCGCGCGCGTCACGAACGTTGGGCGTCGTGAAGTAGCGCATCAGGATGTGCGGCAGCGACGCGGTGCCGACCATCAGGCAGAGCACCAGGGCCCAGAAGTTGTGGAACTCGACCCAGGAGAACTGCCCCTTGGCGTCGACGAAGGCGTCGGTATGGTGCTTGACGATGCCGAGCTTGTCTTCGAGCTGGGCGATCTGCGACAGCGCTTGGCCATAGGTCAGCTCGGGGATCGGAATCCCGTAACGCTGGGTCGATAGCCAGATCAACGGAACCAGGTAGGCGAGAATGAGAATGATGTACTGCGCTACCTGCGTCCAGGTGACCGCGCGCATGCCGCCGAGCATCGAGCACACCAGGATGCCGACCAGGCCGGCGAAGATGGCGAGCTCGAAGGGGATGCCGAGGAAGCGTGAGGTGATGATGCCGATGCCGAAGGTCTGGGCGACGATGTAAGTGAACGACGCCGAGAACAGCACGATCACGCCGCAGATGCGCGCCGTGTTTCCTTCGTATCGAACGCCGAGGAAGTCAGGCACCGTGAACTGGCCGAATTTTCGCAGGTATGGAGCCAGCAGGATCCCCACCAGCACATATCCACCGGTCCAGCCGAGCACGTAGCCAAGCCCGCCATAGCCGAGGAGATATAGTCCGCCGGCCATCGAGATGAACGACGCCGCGCTCATCCAGTCGGCCCCGGTCGCCATACCGTTGTAGAACGCCGGCACGACGCGGCCCGCCACGTAGTATTCGGAAATATCGAGGGTCCGCGACAGGAAGCCGATGTAAGCGTAGACGAAAATCGTCAAGAAGACGAAGGCGTAGCCGATCACCCTGTTCGGCAAGCCCATCTGCTCGAGGATGGCGAGCAGAATCGTGAATCCGATGAAGCCCCCCGTGTAGCCGGCATAGACCTTGCCGAGGTTGGCAAGAAATCCGCCGCGGCCTATTTCATAAGCCATTTATGTGTCCTCCCGTCGATTATTCTTCGGCGACGCCGAATTCTTCGTCGATCTTGTTCTGGGCACTGGCGTTCCAGAAGCAGAGCACGACGAAGGCGATCAGCGAGCCCTGGGCCGCCATGTAAAAGCCCAGCGGGAACCCGAAGATCACAATTGCGTTTAGCTGGCCTGCGAAGAGGTGGACGACAAAGCTGAAAAAGAACCACAGCGCCAAGATGGTCCACATCAAGGAGCTGGTACGCCTCCAGTACTCATCGCGCCGTTCAGGTGTGAGAGCGGGTGTAGCCATCCTGTTGTTCCTCTCTGTTGATTGCCCCGTTTTCGCTTCAGATTTCGTCGCCAGCCGCGCCCCGCCGCGCAGCCGTTTGCGACCATGCTGGCTGCCGCCGATGGTTGCCGCCAAGGATGCGCGCAGCGATGCCAAGATCGCCCCGCCAGCCAGGATTCAGATCAGCGACGAAGAAACGTATACTCCCCTAAGCCCCATTGTTGCTTTGTAGTTTTGCCAAAATATACCATTCGCTCCAAGCCCGTACAACGGGACGAAATGCGACCACCCTCTCCCTATTCGTTTGTATACATGCAAGTTAATGTAGAACCTGTGCCAGGAACGAGCCGATGCTGAGCGACATTTGGCGCCGGTTTCGCGAGCGCAATCGCCCAATCGCGACGCGCGGTGATATGGCGGCGTTTCTCGAGGAGCGGGCGGCGCAGGTCGCGCAAAAGAGCGTGATCGGCTATTGCCATGTCAAGACACAGC
Organism: Alphaproteobacteria bacterium; assembly: GCA_035457725.1. GTDB lineage: Bacteria > Pseudomonadota > Alphaproteobacteria > CACIAM-22H2 > CACIAM-22H2 > DATFES01. The sequence continues at coordinate 63,754 of DATIBC010000120.1, forward strand.
TCCCCTTGGTCGAACTGATGCGCGACAAACCCTTCGCCGATGCCTTCGAGGTGTCGCGGTGGGAGGCCTTCGCGGCGGTGCTTGCCGATCTGGTGGTTGTCACCGAGGGTCTGTTGCGGCCGGCCGCCGAGGCCCGGGCGCCACGACTGGTCGAGCCCCTAACGGCCGTCTTCGCCGACGTTCTAGCGCACCACCCGGTTCCGGCGCACCGCCCGGGGGGGTGGGCCGATGCCATCGAAAGCCTGCGCGTTCGCCTGGCCCGCGCCCAGATCGCCCAGCCATTGCCGTTCGCCACGGTCGCCGAGACATCGGCCGAACGTCTGTTCGAAACGTTGCCGATCCACCCTCGGTTGCGCGAACCGGACAAGCCGGCGATCGTCGCTAACGTCCGGTTCCTGATGGTCGGGCTTCGCCACCAATTCGACCGCCGCCTCGATCCGGCGGCGTTGGTCGATGCGTTGCTGTCGGACGGCCCGTCGGCGTCGATGCCAGTTTAGCCGCCAGGCGCCAGGCGCTAGAATATCGGCGATGCAATCGTCGCAACGCGCGTTGTTCACCAGGAGGGTCGGCGAGTTCTGCGGCAAACATCCGCCGCTGACCTGCCGCGCCAGCGCGCGGCTCGCCGATGTGGTGGGCGAAATGGCGGCGCGCGGCGAGTCGAGCGCGCTGGTCGTCGATGAGAACAGCCGGCTTGTCGGCATTTTTACCGAGAACGACGTCGCGCGGCGGGTCGTCTTTCGTCTCGGGCCCGAGGCGACGATCGAACAGGCGATGACGTGGCCAGTCGCGACGTGCACCGCCGACGATTATCTCTATCGCGCGGTCGCGCGTATGCGCCGACGCAGCCTGCGCCACATGCCCGTGGTCGACGCCGCGCGCCGCCCGATCGGCATACTCGACCTCCACGAAGCGCTGGCGGCGACCGCCGAGCGTTTGATGGATCAGGTCGACGCGCTGACCCAGGAGAGCACGCTCGAAGGTCTGGCGCTGACCAAGAAGGCGCAGGCGGAGCTCGCCGGCGAGCTCCTCGTCGACAATCTGCCGGCGCCCGAAATCCAGGGGCTGATCACCGACATCAATCACGACATTCACCGCCGCATCCTTGATGCGCTCGTCGCCGCCATGGCCCAGGAAGGCTGGGGCGATCCGCCGGTGCCATGCACGCTGCTGATCATGGGCTCGGGCGGGCGCGGCGAGAACTTCCTGTTCCCCGACCAGGACAACGGATTCATCCTCGCCGACTATCCCGACGACGAGCACAATCGAATCGACCGCTATTTCGTGGCGCTCGCCGAGCGATTCAATCTGCAGCTGGACGCGGTCGGCTTTCCGCTGTGCAAGGGCCATGTCATGGCGCGCAATCCGCTATGGCGCAAGACCGCGCGCCAGTGGCGCGAGCAGATCGCGCTGTGGGCGCAGCGCCGCAGCCCGGCGGCGATCCTGTTCTCCGACATCATGTTCGACTTCCGGCCGATCTGGGGACCCGACGCGCCGGCCGCCGAATTGCGCGAGTTCACGACCATCACGCTCAAGACCTATCCGGCGCTGCTGGCGATGATGTGCAAGGACGAAACCAAGATGTCGGTGGCGCTCGGATTCTTCGGCCGCATCGTCACCGACCACTCGGGCGACCATCCGGGGCGCGTCGATCTCAAGCTGCGCGGCACGATGCCTTTGGTCGCCGCGGCGCGGCTGTGGGCGCTCAAGGAGGGCGTAGCCGAGACATCGACGCTGGCGCGCCTTGGCGCGCTAGCCGAGCGCGGCATCATCAGTCGCGACGAGCGCGCAGCACTCGACGCCGCGTTCAACCACGTGACGTTCCTGCTGTTGCGCCAGCAGCTCGCCGATTTCGCGGCGACCGCCAAGGTGGGTAACTACGTCGAGCTCGACAAGCTATCGAGCTGGGACAAGGACCTGCTGCGCGACGCGCTCAGGGCGATCGAGCACTTCCGCGTCGAGACGCGCAGCGCCTTCACCGGCGCGGTGTTCTAGGCGGGCGCGATGTCACTTCGCGGCGGTGGCCATGGCCGGTTGCGGCTCGGCTAGCGGGATCACGAAGCGGAATGTCGCCCCGCGGCCCAACTCGCTCTCGAACCAGATGCGGCCTCCGAGATGCTCGACGATGCGCCGGCAGATGGCGAGCCCGAGGCCGGTTCCTGATGGCTTGGCGGTGAGCGTGTCGCCGACCTGGCGGAACTTCTCGAAGATCATGCCGTGGCTGCCGGGGGCGATGCCAGGGCCGTTGTCGCCGACGCTCACCTGGATGCCGCCGTCGCTGCGCGCCAGCTCGACGACCACGCGCCCGGCGCCCTGCGGCGAGAACTTTACCGCGTTCGACAGTAAATTGAGCGTCACCTGCATGATCTGGTCGCGGTCGGCGCGCGCCGCCGGGAGGCCGTCGGGAAGCCTCGCATCGAGCGTCACGGCGCGATCTTTGAAGAGCTGACTCGTCGTGGCGATCGCCTCCCGTACGACCCCCTTCATGTCCACCGCGGCAATCTGCCAGTCGAACCGTCCGGCCTCGAGCTTGGCGAGGTCGAGCACCTGATTGATCAACCGGGTCAGCCGTTCGCTTTCCTTGATGACGATGCCGAGAAATTCGCGCCGCTGCCCGGTGGGCAGCTCGGGATTGTCGTGGAGAATTTCGGAAAACGACCGGATCGAAGTCAGCGGCGTGCGCAGCTCATGGGTGACGGTGGTGATGAATTCGTCCTTGAGCCGATCGAGCTCGGTCAGGCGCAAGTTCATCGCCCGTAGATCGGCCGACGCGCGTTCGAGCTCGTGCGATTTCGCCTCGAGCTGGCGGCTGTATTCGATGACCTGCGACGCTTCGTCGAGGATCGACATGACCTCGTCGATGCTGACGTCGGCGCCCTTGACCGCCGAGGCGACCATGACACGCGCCGAGGCCGCGCCGATCGCGCCGGCCAGCAATCGCTCGGTGAAATGGACCAGGCCGGCGTCGGCGAGCCCTTTGTGATCGAGGCGCAGGCCCCGCGATCGCGCGTAATCGGCGAAGGCCTGGTCGGCGCGCGCGCGGCCGACGAAGCGGACGACCAGTTCGTGGAGATCGCCGACGCTCGCCGTGCCGCGCCACAGGCGCATCCGGTCGCCCGCGTCGGGTTGCTGGAACACCTCGACGAAGCGCGTCGCCTGGATACGTTCCGTGGCGCCCTGGCGCGTCGCCAGCGACACCGCCACGTAGCCGCCGATATTGACCACCATGCTCCAGAAGAGGGCATGCGCCAGCGGATCGAAGCCGGTGAGACCGAACAGCGCGTACGGACGCAGCAGCTCGATGCCCCAAAGCCCGTCTTCAAGAAACGACATCGGCATCCAGCCCGACCGCGCGAAGGAGGGAAGCAGGAGCGTGTAGACCCAAACGACGAACCCACTGGTCAGCCCAGTAAGCGCGCCGGCGCGATTGCCGGCCCGCCAATAGATGCCGCCGATGATCGCCGGCGCGAACTGCGCCACCGCGGCGAACGACAGGAGGCCGATCGACACCAGCGCGTACGAGCCGCCGATAAGATGGAAGTAAAGATAACCGAGAAAAAGAACGAGCACGATGCTGGCCCGGCGAATGGCGATGAGCAGGCCGGTGAGATCGGTGCGCTCGGTCAAGCGCAGCCATTGCATGCGCAGCAGGATCGGCATGACCAGGTCGTTGGAGACCATGGTCGAGAGCGCGATCGTCTCGACGATGACCATGCCCGTCGCCGCCGACAGGCCGCCGACGAAGGCGAACAGCGCCAGCCATCCGGCGCGCTCGGCCATCGGCAGCGCCAGCACGAAGGTGTCCGAGTCGACGGTTCCGGCCGGAAAATAGAGCAGGCCGGCGATGGCGATCGGCAGCACGAAGATGTTGATCGCGAACAGATAGGCCGGGAACAGCCAAACCGCCTTGTCGAGATGTCGCTCGTCGACGTTTTCGACCACCGACACCTGGAATTGGCGCGGCAGGAACAGGATGGCCGCCATCGACAACAGGGTCAGCGTTACCCATCCGCCGTAGCCGCCGGTGCCGACCTCGGTCCATAACTTGGCGAGATCGGGGCGCGCCGCGGCGCGGGCGAATATGTCGCCGAAGCCATCGAACACGAAAAAGGTGACGAAGACGCCAACGGCGAGGAAGGCGACCAGCTTGACGATCGACTCGAAGGCGATGGCGGCCACCATGCCCTCATGGCGCTCGGTGGCGTCGATGTGCCGCGTGCCGAACAGTATCGCGAACACCGCCATCAGGATCGCGACATGGAGCGCGGTGTCCTGCCATATCGCCACGCCGACGGCCTGCGCCGGCATCACGATGTCGGGATATCCGGCGATCACCTGGAAACTCGTCGACACGCCTTTGAGCTGGAGGGCGATGTAGGGCATCAGCACGATCACCGCGATCACGGTCACCAGCCCGCCGAGAAGATGGCTCTTGCCATAACGCGAGGCGACGAAGTCGGCAATCGATGTGATGCGGTTGGAACGGCTGATGCGCAGGATCTTGCGGATGACATGCCACCACAAGATCGCGACGAGCGTCGGTCCGATGTAGATCGGCAGGAAATCGATTCCGCCCGAAGCGGCGCGGCCGACGCTGCCGTAGAACGTCCAGGCGGTGCAATAGACGGCGATCGACAGCGCGTATACGTAAGGACTGGCGATGACGCTGCGCCCGGCGTCCGCCCGCTTGTCACCCCAGTACGCAACGGCGAACAACAGCGACAGATAGCCGAACGCCGCGGCGACAATGATCCAGTTGGTCAGCATGGCGGGCCGATTCAGCCGCCCATCGGCCGCGGCGGGCCGCCGGCAGCACGCGCGCCGGTGTCGCGTTGCTCGTTCGGGCCTGGGGGCGCGCCATCGTCTTCGGCTCGTCCGAACCGCGCGACGAGCAGGATCAAGGCCGCCCAAGCGCCAAACACGTAAACGTAGAGAATCGGAATACCAAGCAGGCTGTCGGCAGAGCGGAAGATTGCCAGCAGCGGCGGGCTGAACAGCAACAAGCCGAGCAGGAACAGCGCCACATGACGGTCGCCGCGCTCCTGGCCGTTCATTGGCGTCGTACCTTCATCGTACCGCCCTCCGGCTAGAACTGCGCCTGGCGGGCGCGCAGCTCGAGCGTGATGTTCGAGGCCTTGAGCAGCGATTCGAGCGACACGATGCCGCGCGCTTCGAGTAGATCCAACTGACGGACGAACACCGCCGCTGTGGCGAGCGCGTCGCCGAGCGCCGAGTGGCGCCCGGGAACCTCGATGCCCAGCCGCGCCACGATCGTGTCGAGGTCATGCCCCTCCATGTCGGGGTGCAAGAACGCCGAAATGAGCAGCGTATCCAACACCACGCCGTCGAAGGCGACCCCGCACTCGGCCTGGCGCAGGCGGAGGAACTTCATGTCGAACGCCGCGTTGTGGGCCACCAGGATACTATTACCGAGGAAGCCGCGGAACTGCGGTAATACGATCTGCACCGGGGGCGCGTCGGCGACCATCTTGTCGGTGATGCCATGGAAGCGCATCGACTCGGGCGGGATCACGCGACCAGGGTTGACCAGCCGGGCGAAGGTCTCTCCGGTAAGGATACGGCCATTGACGATCCGCACCGCACCGATCGAAACGATCTCGTCGCCCTCCGAGGGCCTGAGCCCGGTGGTCTCGGTGTCGAAAACGACGAAGCTGAACGAGCGTAGCGGCCGCGTCAGCGTATGGCGATCCGCCGATGCCGGGCGCAACAACGAGAAATCATAGAACTCGGGCCGCGCCGGCAGATCGAGCTGCGGCGGGGTGAACTGGAAGCGCGCCGGCGCCGGGAGCGGCAAGCGCAACAGGGCGCGACTCTCGCCAATCGCGCGGCTCCAGATCTCGCTGCCGTGGCGGGCCAGCACCTCGCCCAGCGTCTGCGCAGCCAGCGCGCCGGGTAGCGCTCCGCCAAGCCACCCGTCGAGCACCGCCGAGGACAACGGAGCGCCGTCCCAACGCAGTTCGACATAAACCCGCCGGTCGCCCAGCAGCGCCTCGATGTCGAGCGACATCGCTCTGGTCGCCGCGGCGATCTCGTGCGCCAGCCGTTCGATCGCCAGCATCAGCGAGTGGCTGTCGCCGCGCAGCCAGAGCGGCAGCCCGACCATGACGAGTTGCGGGCCGCCGGCGTCGGTAAGCCGCCGCGACACGCAATTGAACAGGTCGGTCGAGTGAACGTCGGCCATCGGCCAGTCGCCCGAAGTCAGGGTACGGTAATCGCGATCAAGCTGCTCGACGCGCGCGCTCAAAACGTCGCTCTCGCGCCGTATCACGTCCTCGAACGAGCGCCTTTGGGTCACGTCCATATCCGAGTACGAGGAGATCGTCTCGGCGGCGGCGCGCAGGTTGGCGAGCGGCCCGCGCAGTTCGACGGTGGCGGCGCGCAACAGCGCGTCGCGCCGGCCAAGCTCGGCGACTTCGCGCGTCACATCGTTCAGCGTCAGCACATACCCCGACGGCGTGCCGTCGGCGTCGACGACCAGGCTCATGCGGCCGCGCAGCAGGGCGCGCGCATCGATCGTCGCGCAGACCACCGCAATCGCCGCGTCCTCGCTCCGCGCTTCGGCCAGCGGGCGGTTGATCAAACGCTCGAGCGCGTGCAAAACGGGCTCGCGCGTGACGACATTGAACAACGAGCGGCCGAGACCGAGCTCGCCCGCGACGTGCAGTAGCGACAGCGCGACCTGGTTGTAGAGCAAGATCTGGTGGTCCATGTTGCACACCAGCACCCCCTCGCTGAGATCGCGCAATATCGCTTCGAGGCGTTGCTTCTGTTCTTCGACGCGATCGGTGGCGGCGGCGACTTGGCGATCGATCTCGCGTCGCGCGGCGGCATGCCGTTCGGCGAGAGCATTGACCGCCGCGGTCAAGGCGGCGAGCCAGGGAAATCGCGCCGGGTCGATAGCGCCGTCGCGGCCGGTTTCGGCGATGAATTTCGTCTCGGCGGCGAGCGCCGCCCCTGGGCGCAACAGGCGCGACCAGACGACGAGCGCAAGCACGCCCGTTCCGACGGTCGCCGCCAGCGCGGCGAACGCGATCACCGCGGGAACGCCGGGGCTGCCGCGCACATGCTCGGCGATCGCGCCGTTGGCGAGGATAACGAGGCCGATGAGGCCGGCGAAGACGATTGCCGTAAGCGCGAACGCCGCTCCCACCCAGATCGCCCATTTTCGTCCCGGCGTCATGCGCCCAGCCTCCACGTCGCGAGGGTCGCCTACGACGCGGTTTCTGCGAGCAGGCGCTTGACGCGATCGACCAGCTCGCGGGTCGAGAACGGCTTGGTTATGTATTCGTCGGCGCCCAGCGCCAAACCTTTTTCGCGCTCGACCTCGCGGCTCTTGGCGGTCAGCATGATGATCTTGACCGCGCGCGTCGCCGGGTTGCCGCGGACCTTCTGGCATACTTCGTAGCCGTCGATTCCCGGCGTCATGAGGTCGAGCAGGATGAGATCGGGGGCTCGCTCGGCGAGCGCCTTGAGCGCCTGCGCGCCGTCGCGAGCCACGCGCACCTCGAAACCGGCCTGCTTCATCAGGAATTCGAGCGACAGCACGATGTTCGGCTCGTCGTCGACCACCAGCACGGACCGTTTCATCGCCAGGTTCCTCCCTGCAAGGCTGCCCTTGGTCAACCTCCGCGCGCGGCCAGCCATTTTATCGTTGTTTTGGCAAGCTTAGCCCCGCCGGGGTCCGCTTGTCACTTGAGTGCTCGCGAAGCGGCGCGCGCCACGCGTCCATGCTATAGAGAGGCGCATGGCTACGAACCCGCCCGCCGCCGACGCCGAACCTGTCCCCGAGCGCCCGCCCGGAATCCCAGTGACGCTATTGACCGGCTTTCTCGGCAGCGGCAAGACGACCCTGCTCAACCGGTTGCTGCACGATCCGCGGCTCGCCGAGACGGCGGTGATCGTCAACGAATTCGGCGAGATCGGCCTCGACCATCATTTCGTCGAAGCCAGCTCCGGCGACATGGTGATGATGAACAGCGGCTGCTTGTGCTGCACGGTGCGCGGCGACCTCGTCGACACGATGCGGCGGCTGTACATCCGGCGGGTGCGCGGCGAGGTGCCGCAATTCCGCCGCGTCGTCATCGAGACCACTGGACTCGCGGACCCGGCGCCGATCCTCCATACGCTGATGGAGGATCCGTTGCTCGAAGCCTATTATCGCCTCGACGGCGTGGTGACGACGGTCGACGCAGTCAATGGCGCAAGCCAACTCGACGCGCAGTTCGAATCGGTGAAGCAGGCGGCCGTGGCCGACCGCATCGTGCTGACCAAGACCGATCTCGCCACCAGCGACCGGACCCAAGGGCTGCTGGCCCGTCTCGGGCGACTCAATCCAGGCGCACCGGTGATCGTTGCCGTCAATGGCGCCGCCGATCCGAGCGAACTGCTTGAGACGGGCTTATGGAACGCCGAGACGAAGATTGCCGACGTCAAGCGCTGGCTACACGAAGAGGCGTATTCCGACCACGGCCACGATCATCATGACCACGGCGATCATGGCGATGGCCGCCGCAGCCAGGATCCGCACGACGTCAATCGCCACGATCGACGTATCCGCGCGCATTGCCTGGTCGTCGAAGAGCCTCTCGAGTGGGACGCCTTCGCCATGTGGCTCGGCTCGCTCATCCGGCTGCGCGGCGACGACTTGCTCCGAATCAAGGGTATCCTGAACGTCGAGGGCGAAGCGGGGCCGATCGCGCTTCACGGCGTGCAGCAAGTGTTCCACCCGCCGGCGCGGCTGCCGGGTTGGCCCGATGACGACCGGCGCTCGAAGCTGGTCTTCATCACCCGCGATATCGAGCGCGACTTCCTGGAGCGATCGCTCAAGATGTATCGCGACGCCAGCGCATCGCGGGCGACGATGTCGCCGAGCGAGAATATCTAACCGCCGGTTCGGCCGGCGAGTGCGGCGGCGATCCGCGCAATCGGCGTCTTCCAGTCGCCCGGCCGCGGCTGGCGGAACAGGCGCATCGTCGGATACCACGGGCTGTCGTCGCCGGCGATCATCCAGCGCCAATCGGCGGGCGTCGCGATCAGCGTCCAGACCGGCTTGCCGAGCGCGCCGGCAAGATGCGCGACGGCGGTGTCGACGGCGATAATCAGATCGAGCGCGGCAACGGCGTCGGCGGTGTCGGCGAAATCGATCAAACGCGGCGTGAGATCGGCGATCGGCGGCCGGTCGGCGACAGCGCGGAGGACGCTGGAGTTTGCGCCGACTTGCAGCGAATAGAACGTTGCGCCGCGTACCGCCAGGATCGGCGCCAAATCGCGAACGGCGATCGAACGAAAGCGATCGTTGGGGTTCTCGGCCGCGCCCGCCCACACCAGCCCGACTTTGAAGCCTTTCGAGTCGTTGGCGAACGCCTCGGAGTCGGCCGCTCGGAGATATGGCATCCGTGCCGGGATGTCGCGCAATGTCGTGCCGAATCCTCGCGGCAGCGACAACATCGGCGCATGCATGTCCAATTCTGCGACCGGAGCCTCGCGGTCGACGATCTCGATCATCGGCATGCTGGCGCGAAGCAGGCGGATCAGCGGCGTCTGTACCGCGGCGACGACGCGCGCACCGCGTTCGACGAGCAACGGCAGATAGCGCGCGAACTGGATCGTGTCGCCGAGCCCTTGTTCGTGCCAGACGAAGATCGACCGATTGTCGAGCGGTCCGCCGTCCCACTCGGGCATCGGCAATCGGCGACGCGAAGGGGCGAACGCCTCGGTCCGCCAGCGCCATTCATACGCTTCCCACCCGGCGGCGAAATCGCCGGCACGCAGCAGGCTGAACGCGTGGTTGAGACGCGCTTCGGCGTACTCGGGACATCGCGACGCCGCGGCGGCGTATGCGACGCCGGCCTCGGCGTACTTTGCCTGGCGCTCGGCGATGAACCCGCGTCCGGCCAACGCGGGCCCATGATCGGGCGCCGCGGCGAGCGCTCGTCCAATCGCCGCCTCGGCGAGGGCATAGCGCTGGTGGACGGCGAAGACCAGGGCGAGATTGGTGAGGGCATCGGGGTCGCGCGGGGCTAGCGTGACCGCCGTTCGCGCCGCCCGCTCCGCGGCATCGAAGCGACCGGCGCGGAATTGGAGAAGCGCGAGATTGATCCACAATTGCGGGCGCTCCGGGCTGCGTTGCGCGGCAGCCTCCAGGCACGCGATCGCTTCGCTGGCCAATCCGCGGCGGTATAAGGCCGCCGCTTCCGCGGGCGGGTTGCAGGCGATCGGCGGCATGCGCTCAGGTCAGTCGATCGCCAGTCGTCGGGTCGAAAAGGTGGATCTGCGACAGGCGCGGCGCCAAATTCAAAGCCATGCCCGGATCGAGGCGAACCACTCCATCGATCGTCGCAACGGCGCCGATGCCGCCAATATCGACCGTGATCAGTGACGCGTCGCCGAGCGGTTCGACCACCACGACCTGGCCAAGGAGCACTTGCCGCGCCGGCGTGGCGTCGCTAGCGGGACGGAGATCGCACGGCCGCATGCCGATCGTAACCGCCTGGCCGTCGACGAGACCCCGCGGCACTTGCACCAACGGCCACGTCGGGCCGCTTTCGAGCGCCACCGCGACGCGGTCGCCATCGACGCGGAACCGTCCAGCAAGGAAGTTCATCGCCGGGCTGCCGATGAACCCGGCGACGAAGCGATTTGCCGGCTGCGCATAAACGTCGACCGGCGTGCCGATCTGCTCGATGCGTCCATCCTTCAAAATCACGATACGATCGGCCAGCGTCATCGCCTCGACCTGATCGTGCGTGACATAAATCACGGTGGTGCGCAGGCGATGATGCAGCTTCTTGATTTCGGCGCGCATTTGATGGCGCAGCTTGGCGTCGAGATTGGACAGCGGTTCGTCGAAGAGGAACACCGTAGGCTCGCGCACGATCGCGCGGCCCATGGCGACGCGCTGGCGCTGGCCTCCCGAAAGCTCGGCGGGCCGACGATCGAGCAACTCTTCAAGCTCGAGAATCGCCGCCGCCTGACGGACGCGTTGATCGATCTCGCTCCGCCGCATGCGGCGCGCGCGCAGCGAGAACGCCATGTTGCGGTATACGGTCATGTGCGGGTAGAGAGCATAGTTCTGGAACACCATCGCAATATTGCGGTCCTTGGGCGGAACATGCGTAACGCAGTCGGCGCCGATGTGGATTTCGCCGGCGCTCGGGTCCTCGAGACCGGCGATCATGCGCAAAATGGTCGACTTGCCGCAGCCCGAGGGGCCGACCAGCACGACGAACTCGTGGTCGGCGATTTCGAGATCGACGCCTTTGACCGCGTCGACGACGCCGAACCGTTTCGCCAGCCCCTGCAACCGCACCGTCGCCATGGTCGGCCGTCAGTTCATCGGCCGAGAATGGCGGCCGCGCGGGCGGCGAGCAGAGCGTCGCCCGCGGCGAGACGCGCGCTCCACGCGCCAAGCCAGCTTCGCGCCGCCTCGAGATCGCGGCGGTAACGCGCCAGACTCGCGGCAAGCGGCGCCGGGGCCGGACCGCCGGGCAGCGTACGCACGGCGATGAAATGTTCCGGCGTCAGCGCCTCGCGAAATCCCGCATCGTTCAGCTGCGGCGCTCGCCCGGCGATCGCGGCGAACGCTTCGACGAAACGGTCGTATGACGCCGTCGAGACGCGCTCGCCGCTGGCGAGGAGGGCGCGCGACAGCCGACTGGCGACGTCGTGCGCTTGGCGAAACGACAGTCGCTCGCGCCGAACGAGCGAATCGGCGAGCTCGGTCATGGTAATGAAACTCTCGTCGATGTGCCGACGAACTCGTACTTCGTCGATGCGCACCGCTGCGATCAGGCCGGCCAGCAAGCGCAACGCGCGCGCGCCGGTCTCGAACGCCTCGTAGCCCGCCGCCTGCACCTCTCCCTCGGCATCGTTGATGTCGGTGAACGGAGTGTTGTGCAGCGCCACGACCACGCACTCGGCGCGCTGAGCGGCGAGCGAGCAGAGCAGGCGGAGATGCTCGATCGGCACCGGATTTCGCTTCTGCGGCATGATCGAGCTTATCTGCACGTAAGCGTCGGGGACATGAAGATGCCCGACCTCGAACGAGGCGCGGAACGCGAGATCCTGGACGAACCGGCCGAGATGGAGAAAGACCAGCCGAAGCTGCGCGTAGAGCGCAGTGGCGTAATCGGCGGCGGCGATGCATCCGTAGCTGTTTTCTTGCACGTCCGCGAAGCCGAGCAGGTCGGCCATCAGCTTGCGATCGAGCGGAAACCCCGAGGTGGTGATCGCCGCCGCTCCCATGCTCGACAGATCGCTCGCTCGGGCGGATTCCTTGACGCGATCGAAGTCGCGCAGCAATAGCTCGATGAATGCCCCGAGATAATGTCCCCAGGTGGTCGGCTGGGCGGGCTGCCCGTGCGTGTAGGCGACGATGAGCGTCGCGCGTTCGCGCTCGGCGGCGTCGAGCAGCGCGGCGACGAGCCCCAGCAGTTCCTCGACGATCCCAGCGATGCGCTCCTTGAGCGCCAATTTGAACACGGTATGGTCGATGTCGTTGCGGCTACGCCCGGTATGCAGCTTGCCGGCGACCGCGACGCCGAGCCGGTCGATCAACGCCGCCTCGACGACGAAGAAGAGATCCTCGTGCTTGCCCGTATAGGCGAGCTTCGTGACGTCGGTGAGGCGCTCGATTTCGGCGAGGGCGCCGAGAATCGCCCGGACCTCGGCCGCCGTCAGTACCGCTTGCTGGGCCAGCATCACCGCGCTTGCCCGGTTGACCCGCATCAGATGGCGCCAATAGTGCCGCTTGGCGCTCTCGAACAGCGGCTCCAGGACGGTGTCCTTGTAGACCGCGGCCGGAAACGCCTCTTCGCTCGGCGATTGGCTCACGCGCGTTAGCCCTTCAGTCCCGCCAGCATGATGCCGCGGATGATGTATTTTTGCAGCGCGATGAACACGAGGAGCGCCGGCACCGTGGCGATGCTGGCCCCGGTCATGACGATCTCCCACTCGGTCTGGAACTCGCTCGAGAACGAGGCGAGGCCGACCGGCAAGGTATAGAGATCGCGATCATTGATGACGATGAGCGGCCAGAGAAAGGCCGTCCAATTGCCGAGAAACGTGAAGATGGCGAGCGCCGACAACGCCGGGGTGACCAGCGGCATCGCCACCTCGAGCCAGATTCGCCACTCCGACCAACCATCGACGCGCGCCGCGTCGATCAGCTCGTCCGGCACGCCTTCGAAGAATTGCTTCATCAGGAACGTCCCGAATCCGGTCATCAGCCCGGGAAACAGCAGGCCCCAGTAGGTGTCGAGCCAGCCGAAGGTCTTGCTCATGATGTACCACGGCAAGACCAGCATTTCCGTCGGGATCATCAGCGTCGACAAGACCGCGACGAAGACCAGGCGCCGGCCGCGAAAGTCGAACTTGGCGAGCGCATAGCCGACCAGGCTGTCGAAGAACAAGACGGATGCGGTCGTAAGCGCGGCGATCAGCAACGAGTTGGCGAACCAACGCGGAAACCCCGAAGCGCCAATGAGCTGCGCGTAATTGGCCAATGTCGGCGATCGCGGCAGAAGCGATAGCTGGTAGACCTCGACGTTGGTCTTGAACGACGTCGCCAGCATGTAGATGAAAGGCGTCACCATGACGACGCCGCCGAGGAAAAGCAGTGTCCATGCGATCGTCCGGCCGGGAGCTGCGCGCGGCGTCATCGGGCGCGCAACAGCCGCAGCTGGAGGAGCGAGATCGCCAGCAGGAGGACGAAGAGAACGACCGTTTGCGCCGCCGCGTAGCCCATGTCGAAGCGGCCGAAGGCGGTCTCGAAGATGCGCAACACCAGCGGCTTGGTGGCATCGAGCGGACCGCCCTGGCCGCTGGTCATGGCATAGACGTAGTCGAATATCCGCAAGAAGGCGATCGAGCTGACCACGACGAGGAAAACGATGGTCGCGCGCAATTGCGGCAGGGTGATCTCGAACAGAGTCCGCCAGGCGCCGGCGCCGTCGATCTCCGCGGCCTCATAATAGGTGCGCGGGATCGCTTTGAGGCCGGCCAGGAACACCACGACCTGAAAGCCGAGCCCCGCCCAGATCGCCGGCGCCAGCACGGCATAGAGGGCCTGCTCGGTCGAGCGCAGGAACGGCTGCTGCGGCAAATCCAGTGACACCAGGATGTCGTTGAACAACCCGACGGGAACCGGCTGATAGAACCAGCGCCAAACCCAGGCCATGGCGACCGCGGTGGTGATGTGGGGCAGGAAGTACAGGCCGCGCAGCAGCGCGTGCCCACGCTCGACGCGATCGAGATAATAGGCGATGACGAAACCGAGCGGCAGGCTGACGCCGACGCCGACGACGAGATAGAGGAAGGTATTGACCATCACCTTCCAGAACACCGGATCGGCCGCCATGCGCCAATAATTGTCGACGCCGATGAACCGGCGCTGCCCGAGAATGTTCCAATCCGTGAGAGAAATGAAGAACGCGTCGATCGCCGGATAAAAGCGGATCGAAACATAAAAGACGATCGGCAACGCCAAAAATGCCCACGCCGACAAGGCGCGCTTTTGCGTCAGACTCAAACGGCGATCGGCGTTGGGCATCGTCGGCGCAGGCGCGTTGGGCGGATCGATGCCGGGATCGCCGGGCGTCGTCGTGCGCGCCGCCCGGATGCCCGGACCGAAGCGCGCGTCAACGATTGAAGAACCCGTCGAGCAGCTTCTGCTCCTCGGCGGCGGCTTCGGCGACCGACGCGGCGACCGGCTGATTCTTGAGCGTGACGCGATCGACCATGTCGATGAAGATCTTGCGTTGGCCGGTTTCGTCGACGAAGAAGGTCGCTTCGGAATAGGCGAGCGCGCGGACGAACGGCCCGTATTTGGGATGGCTCTTGATCTTCACGTCGGTCGCCACGGCCGACCGCGCCGGCAATTCGCCGACCTTCTCGAGCCACAGCTCCATCGCCTCGGAGGTGGTGATGAATTTGAGGAATTTGAAGGCGGCATCGCGCTTGGGTCCCGTCGCCTTCGGCGTCACGCCATTGACCCAGTATGACGCGAAGTTGAAGCGCTTGCCCTCATGGGCGGGAAGCTCGCCGACCGAATATTCGAGCCCGGCTTGACCGTCGAGCGCGGCGAGGCGGAAGGAACCGTCGATGGTGAAGCCGGCCTTGCCCGACCGGAACGCCGTCACCGCATTGGTCAAGAATCCGAACTGGCTCACCTTGTGACTCGAGACCAAATCGACGTACCACTGCGTCGCCTTGACGCCGGCGTCGGTGTTGTAGGCGACTTTCTTCTTGTCGTCCGAGTAGGGACGGCCGCCCATCTGGCGGATGAGCACCTCGCGCAGCCAGTGATGATCCTGGCCGCCCATGTCGAGGGCGATGCCGACTTGCGTCAGATTGCCGGAGGCGTCGCGCCTGGTGATCTTCCGCGCCATCTCGACCAGCTCATCGAGCGACTGCGGCGGCTTCAATGGGTCGTAGCCGGCCTCCTGCAGGAGCTTGCGGTTCCAGAACAGCGCCAGCGAGCGAACCGCCGTCGGTAGGGCGTAGTACTGCCCATCGACCTTCATCTCGCGCACCAGGGGGAAGAATTCGCGCTCGATCTCCGCCGGGCTGAACTCCTGGACGGGAAGCGGCTGCAGCAGCTTGGCCTTGAGGTAGTCGTTCAGCCAGCCGTAAAAGAGTTGCGCCACGTCCGGTCCCTGGCCGGCCGGGACCGCCGCCGCGACCTTGAGTCGATAGTCATCGTACGGCACATGGGTGTGCTTGACCTTGATGCCAGGATTGACCGCCTCGAAGCGCTTAATCAGCTCATCGATGGCCTGGACGCGCTGCGCGAAGGTGTATTGCCAGTATTCGATCTCGACCGTCTGGGCCCGCGCCGCGCCGGCCAGCCCGATCGCGGCGACGAAAACCGCGGCCAGCAATCTGACATTGTTCATCGACATCCTCCCTATGCAGCGATTGGGCCCGACGCGCGAACCGGGCGCGATCCCTCCACCTATCGGAATAAGCGGACCCATCGATATGCGATTGTGCGCGATGGTTTCAGACCGTGCGCTGCCGGTCAAATTGATTCAATGGCGACGCCTTCGCCACGAAAGCGGCCGATAGGCCCGTCCCATTTCGGCTTCCCGCGCCCTACCGACGCGCCCGGTTGCGGCGTGCCGCCCGCTTGGGCTAGAACCCTCGCCTCTTATTCCTTCCAGCCTCAGCTTCGAAAGGCCGATCCGCCGCCATGGCAGCCTATCAGTACGTCTACGTGATGAAGGGCCTCACCAAGATCTATCCGGGCGGCCGCAAGGTCCTGGAGAACATTTGGCTGTCGTTCCTGCCGGGCGCCAAAATCGGCGTCCTCGGGTTGAACGGCGCCGGAAAATCGACGTTGCTCAAGGTCATGGCCGGCATGGATAAAGATATCGCCGGCGAGGCATGGTCGGCCGAGGGAGCGTCGGTGGGATATCTGCCGCAGGAGCCGCAGCTCGATTCGACCAAGACGGTGCAGGGAAACGTTCTCGAAGGGCTCGCGGCGCTCAAGGCCATGGTCGACCGTTTCGAGGGAGTCAGCGCACGGCTTGGCGAAGTCAGCGACGACGACGAGATGAACGCGCTGCTTGTCGAGCAGGCCGAGCTACAGGAGAAGATCGACGCCGCCAACGCTTGGGAACTCGAGCGCACGATCGACATAGCGATGGACGCGTTGCGCTGCCCGCCTGGCGACGCCGACGTGGCGACGTTGTCGGGCGGCGAACGCCGGCGCGTGGCGCTGTGCCGTCTTCTCCTCCAGAAGCCCGATCTGCTGCTGCTCGACGAACCGACCAACCATCTCGACGCCGAATCCGTCGCGTGGCTGGAGCGGTTCCTGCATGATTACGCCGGGACCGTCGTCGCGGTGACCCACGACCGCTACTTCCTCGACAACGTCGCCGGCTGGATCCTCGAGCTCGATCGAGGCCATGGGATTCCGTGGGAGGGCAATTACTCCTCGTGGCTCGACCAGAAGCAAAAGCGCCTCGCTCAAGAGGAGCGGCAGGAGACCTCGCGCCAGCGCACACTCGAGCGCGAACTCGAATGGATCCGGCAGAGCCCCCGCGCGCGGCAAGCGAAGAGCAAGGCGCGCATCACCGCCTATGAGTCGTTGGTCGCCCACGCGCGCGAGCAGGCGTCCGAAACGGTGCAAATCCAGATCGCTCCCGGGCCTCGGCTGGGCAACCTGGTGATCGAAGCGGAGCGCCTGCGCAAGGGCTACGGCAATCGGTTGCTGATCGAAGATCTCTCCTTCCGCCTGCCGCCCGGCGGGATCGTCGGCGTGATCGGCCCCAACGGTGCCGGCAAGACGACGCTTTTTCGCATGATTGTCGGCCAGGAGACGCCGGACGGTGGCTCGATCAAGATCGGCGACACGGTCAAGATCGGCTATGTCGATCAATCGCGCGACACGCTCGATGCCGAGAAAAACGTCTGGGAGGAAATCGCCGGCGGGCAGGATCAGGTCGATCTCGGCGGCCGCACGGTGCCGAGCCGCGCCTATGTCGCTGCGTTCAACTTCAAGGGAACCGACCAGCAGAAAAAGGTCGGCATTCTCTCGGGTGGCGAGCGCAATCGGGTGCACCTCGCCAAGATGCTGAAATCGGGCGCCAACCTGTTGTTGCTCGACGAGCCGACCAACGACCTCGACGTCGATACGTTGCGCGCGCTCGAGGAAGCGTTGCTCGATTTTCCGGGCTGCGTGGTGGTCATCAGCCACGACCGCTGGTTCCTCGATCGCATCGCCACGCACATTCTTGCCTTCGAAGGCGACAGCCAAGTGGTGTGGTTTGAGGGCAATTACCAGGAATACGAAGCCGATCGAAAACGTCGCCTCGGCGCCGAGGCCGATCAGCCGCACCGCATCAAGTTCAAGCCGCTGACGCGGGGATAGCAATGCCCGCGTGCCCGCATGCTCGCGTGCGGCGGTGAGGCGTCGATGAATGCCTTCGTCGATTCGCGCGCGCCGCTGCGCTTTTGGGCTCTCGCCGGCGCGACATTTCTGGCGTTCACCACGGTGACGGCGACGGCGCTGCTCGCTGTCGTGCTGCGGCTCTACGGTTTGGCCGACCATCAAATCGGCGTTGTGCTCGCCATTTATGGCGCGCCGGTCGTGTTGGGCAACCTGCTCGCCGGGCCGATCATCGCCAGGATTGGCGTGACGACGGTGATCCGGCTGGGATTGGCGATCATGTTGCTCGCCTATCTCAGCTTTCACCTGACCGCGGCGAGTTTCGTCGGCGCTTGCCTTTCACGGTTCTTTCAGGGAGTCGGATTCGGGCTGTTCTTACCGACGGCAATGATCTACGCCAAGGCGCAACTGACGCCGGTGCGAATGACGTACTACTTCGGCATTTTCTCGGCGATGGTGCCGTTGCCCAACGTGATCGGTCCCGCGCTGGCCGAACTCTACCTGGAGCGTGGCGACCCAAAATTCTTCTTCCTGGCGACGGCGATCCCACTCTTGGTTGGCGCGCTGCTCGGTAGCGCCGTCGTCGCCGAGACGCGATCGACGCCGGAGACCGGCGGCAGCCGCTATGCCGATCTGCTCGCCGACCGCCGCCTGTGGATGCCGTTTCTCGGCGTGTTCACTATTGGCTCGGTGTTCGGCTTCGTCTCCAGTTTCATGGCCCTTTTTCTGCTCGATCAGGGTGTCGCCGTCGTCTATTTCTTCTCGACGTTCACCGTATGCTTTTTCGGCGGCCGCGTGCTCGCGGTTCCATTTTTCGAACGTGCGCCCAAATGGGCGACGGTCATGGTGGCGTTGATCCTGATGTGCGTCGGATTCCTGCTGCTTGTCGTTCCCGGTGGTACGACGCCGGCCCTCGCGGTGGCCGGGGGAGTGATTTTCGGGCTCGGGTACACGGTCGCCTATCCGCAATTGAGCGTGTGGGTGTCGGATTGCTTCGCGCCATCGGCCCGCGGCCGACCGATTGGATTGTTCAATGCGTTCTTCAACGCTGGAATTTATCTGACGCCGCTATGGACCGGGGCGTCCATGGCAACGATCGGCCTCAGGGGTCCGATCCTAGTTCTGTGCGCTGCGTCGCTCGGCGTGGCCGCGATGCTTGCCGTCTACGGCCGCAAATACGGGCCTTCGCGCGCACCCGCTCTCACGCCGAGCGATGGCGCGCGACACGGCGACTGACGTCGAGTGCGGTTTTGGAACCGCGATCAGTTCCTAGTCTGGGCGATCTTATCGCGCAGGGCGGCGTTGAGCCCGGTGACTTTTCCGCCTTGGCGCTGAATCAACGCGGAAAAATCGTCGCGCTGGGTGATGCTCATGCTCACGCCCTCGACAACGATGTCGTAGATCTTGAACGAGTTATCCTTCTTGAAGACGCGCCAATCGACTTTGATCGGCGCTCCGGTGTCACGAATCACCTCTGTCGTTACCACGTGCTCACCGTCGCTCGCCGTACGCGTGGTCACGACGCGCAGTCGCTCGCCCGAATAGGACGTGAATCGATGCGCATAGGTCTGGACGATCAGGTCCTCGAAAAGCTTGAGATACTCCCGCCGTTCGTCTTCGTTCGCCGTGCGCCAGTAACGGCCCAACGCAAAGCGCGCGATCGCCGGGACGTCGAAGCCTTCATGGAATAGGTCGCGAAAGCGCTGATCGCGTTCCTCCGCGGTGACACCCGGCTTGGTCAAGCCAGTGACCGCGCGTTCGGCGAGCTTCAAGATGAACTCGCCGGCCTGAGAGTTGCCGCCATTTGCCGGCGCGCTCGCCTGTCCTTGCGCCAGGGCGGACGTCGATACCAGTGTGGCCACGAGGCCGAATGCGAATATGCGGCGTCGCATGGGTTTCAACATGGTTGTTGACGGGATCGGCCTTGCCTAATAACCGCCGTCCGGAAACTGGACGGCCGGATCCGACTCGCCGCCCGACGTCGGAGCGATCGCCACCGGCCGCGATTCGGGCGGCGACGCACTCGGGCGCGGTCGATCCTCCTCGGGCGCACCGTTGCGAATTTCGTTCTGGCGGCGCTGGCGGTACACGCTGCGCAGCGTCGCGTAGTAGTCCACCGAATTGCGCTGCAATTCGTCGAGAACCTCGATCACCTGCTCGCGGGTCGATACCCCGGTCAACACTCCGCGGCCGAGGATGAACTGGTCGCCGTCGGGATATTGGCGAGCGACGATGTTCACGGGATCGCCGAAATAATCGCCGACCAGGCCGACGGCATCGCGGGCGTTCGACGGACCGAAGATCGGCAGCACGATATATGGACCCTCGGGGAGGCCCCAGACGGCGAAGGTCTGTCCGGCGTCCTCTTCGTGATGGGGAAGACCGATGTCGCCGGCGACGTCGAATAGGCCGAGAACGCCCAAGGTCGAATTGATCGCAAACCGCCCGCCCGCGACCGCCGCGCGATCGAACTCGCCCTGCAGCAGATCGTTGATCGCAGTCCACGGCATGCGAAGGTTGGACAGCGCGTTGCGCACGCCACGCTGCGCCGGATCGGGCAGCGCCGCGCGATAAATGTACGCCGAGGGCTTGATGAACATTTCATCGAGGAAATAGTTCACTTCGAAGACGTATCGGTTCACCGGCTCGATGGGGTCATAAACCGCATCGGGATCGTCGAGCGACGTCGTCGACGCACAACCGCACACAATAAGCCCGGCGGTCAACGCGCCGACTCGGATCGCCTTGCCGCCCAACACTGACGATAGCTTCATGGGTTTTTGTGCCGGTGTTACTTTTGTGGGGCCGTGTGAACAGGGTACCGGAGACCGCCCGGCGGATGTGGCACACCGGGCGACTGAGGCGCGATTCGGGCGCGCCAGCTACAATATCAGCGCGACCGCCTGAACAACTGCTTAACTGCTAATCACGATTCGTCAGCTTGCTCAACGGTTCGCTTAGTTAACACAAAGCTTTAACCCGGGCCATACCGGTCCACCGGCGTTGCGATGATGGACCGTTGGCTGTTGCAGGGAATCATCACTTTGCGCTGCAACGAAACTTTCCCATTGCAAGATATGCTTATGGCTTTATATTCATGTCCTGACCGTAAGCCATTAGACTGGCCGCGCCATGGACAAGCTGTTGTCGGCGCTTCGCGCCGCCGCCGAGCCCACCCGTCTGCGAATCTTGGCGCTCTGCGCCCGCGAGGAATTGACGGTGAGCGAGATCACCCAAATTCTCGGGCAGAGCCAGCCGCGGGTCTCGCGCCATCTCAAGCTCCTCGCCGAAGCGGGACTGCTCGAGCGGTTACCAGAGGGAAGCTGGGCCTTTTTCCGCCTGGCGCGCGATGGCGCCGCGGGCGAGTGCGCACAGCAAGTGCTGCGGTTGTTGCCGCATGACGACAGGCTACTGACGCGCGACCGCGAGCGGCTTGCCGCCATACGTCGTCATCGCGCCGAATCCGCCGCCGACTATTTCCGCAAGAACGCCGCGCGCTGGGACGAGATCCGCTCGTTGCACGTCGACGAACTGGAGGTCGAGCGCGTGCTGCTCGATCTTCTGCCACCGACGTCGATCCGCCAGTTGCTGGACATCGGCACCGGCACCGGCCGCGTGCTCGAGCTGTTCGGCCAGCACGGCGTGCGCGGCGTAGGCATCGATCTCTCGCGCGAGATGCTCGCCGTCGCACGCTCCAAGCTCGCTCGTGATGAATTGAGCCATTGCTTCGTGCGTCAAGGCGACATGTACCAGCTGCCGTTCGCCGAGCCCGGCTTCGATGCGGTGACCATCCATCACGTCTTGCATTTCGCCGACGATCCGGGCGCGGCCATCGCCGAGGCGGCGCGGGTGCTCAAGCCGGGCGGCCGATTGGCGATTTGCGACTTCGCGCCGCACGATCTCGAGCATCTTCGGCGCGAACATGCCCACCGGCGGCTGGGATTCAGCGACGAAGAAATGCGCGCCTGGATCGAAGCGGCAGGCCTGACGACGCGCGCACCGGTTCATTTGCCGGGGAACCGGCTGACCGTCGTCGTCTGGAGCGGCGATCGCCCCGAGCCGACGAGTGCCATGCCCAGCGTCGGCGCGCGGGTGCACGCATGATCGCGCCGCCCATCGTGACGGCCGAGAGCCTCATCGGCGGCGCTGCCAATGGTGCCAAGCTCAAGGTGTCGTTCGAGTTCTTTCCGCCGAAGACGGAGGAGATGGAGCGTCAGCTCTGGCAGGCCGTCAAGCGGCTTGAACCACTGGCCCCGCGCTTCGTTTCAGTGACGTACGGCGCCGGCGGATCGACACGTGAGCGCACGCACGCGACGGTGCGCCGGGTGCAGGCCGAGACAAAGCTTCAGGCGGCGGCGCATCTCACGTGCGTCGGCGCAACGCGCGATGAGATCGACGCCGTGGCGCGCGACTATTGGGGCTCGGGCATTCGCCATGTTGTCGCGCTCCGCGGCGACCCGCCGGTGGGGACCGGGCGCTATACGCCGCATCCGGGCGGCTACCCGTTCGCCGCCGATCTGGTGCACGGACTGAAGCGCATTGCCGATTTCGAGATCAGCGTCGCGGCATATCCCGAGACCCATCCCGACGCGACAAGTCCCAAGGCGGACCTCGACAATTTGAAGCGCAAGCTCGACGCCGGCGCATCGCGCGCGATAACTCAATATTTCTTCGATGTCGAGTTGTACCTGCGATTTCGCGATAAGACCGCCCAAGCCGGGATCACCGCGCCCATCACGCCCGGAATCCTGCCCGTCACCAACTTCGCGCAGGTGGTGAAGTTCAGCGCCGCCTGCGGCGCCGGCGTGCCGGCGTGGCTCGCGCGGCTGTTCGAGGGGCTCGAAGGCGACGCCGAGACGCGAAAACTTGTCGCCGCCACCGTCGCCGCCGAGCAGTGCCGCCGTCTGCAGGATCATGGCGTCGACGAATTCCATTTCTACACGCTGAACCGGGCCGATCTCGCGTACGCGATCTGCCACATCCTCGGCATGCGCCCGGTCTCGGCCGCGGACGGCGCTGCGGCCACGGTGGCGGCGGCGCGCTGATCGGCGATGACGCGGATCCCACCAGAGCGGACCCTCGCGACATGACGTCCATTCTCGACGCACTTCGCGATCGCGTGCTGCTGTGCGACGGCGCGATGGGCAGCCGCGTGCAAGCGATGAGCCTCGATGTCGAGCGCGATTATCTCGGGCACGAGAACTGCACCGAGATCCTCAATCGCTCGCGGCCCGACATCGTGCGCTCGATCCACATCGGCTACCTCGAGGCCGGCGCCGACATGGTGCAGACCAACAGCTTTGGCGGCTCGCCGGTGACGCTCGGCGAGTTCGGACTGCAGGCCGAGGCCTTTGCGCTCAACAAGCGGGCGGGCGAGCTCGCCCGTGAGGCGGTCGGCGAATTCGCCGGCGATGGACGCGACCGCTTCGTCCTCGGCTCGATCGGGCCGGGAACCAAGCTTCCGAGCCTGGGCCATATCGACTATCAGACGCTCGAAAACGCACTCACCGTCCAGGCGGCCGGTCTACTTGCCGGCGGCGTCGACGCCATTCTCATCGAAACCTGCCAGGATCCGCTGCAGATCAAGGCCGCGGTCAACGGCGCCAAGCGGGCGTGCGCCGAGGCTGGCCGCGAGGTGCCGATCGCCGTGCAGGTGACGATCGAAACCACCGGTACGCTGCTTGTCGGCGCCGATATTTCCGCCGCGGCGACGGTCATCCATGCGCTCGACGTGCCGATGGTCGGCCTCAACTGCGCCACCGGACCGCAGGAGATGGCCGAACACGTCAAATGGCTCTCCGAGAACTGGCCCGGACTGCTTTCGGTCCAACCGAACGCCGGCCTGCCCGAACTCGTCGACGGCAAGACGCGCTATCCCCTGACGCCGTCCGATCTCGCCAAATGGCTGTCGCGCTTCGTGGCGGAGGACGGCATCAACATGGTCGGCGGTTGCTGCGGCACCGATGTCGCACACATCGCCGCGCTTGACGCCATGCTGCGCGAGCGCGGAGGGAATCGCCTCCGTCCGGCGCCCCGCAAGCGCAGTCCGCTTTGGATCCCGTCGATAGCCTCGCTCTATGGTCAAGTGCCGCTCAGACAGGAGAACGCTTACCTTTCCATCGGCGAGCGCTGCAATGCCAACGGCAGCCGCCAATGGCGCCGGCTGCAAGAGCAGGGCGATTGGGAAGGTTGCATCGACATGGGGCGCGAGCAGGTCCGCGAGGGCTCGCACGCGCTCGATGTCTGCACCGCGTTCGTCGGTCGCGACGAACAAAAGGAGATGAACGAAGTGGTGGCCCGCATGCGGGGCGCCGTCACCGCGCCGTTGGTCATCGACTCCACCGAACTCAACGTGCTCGAGGCGGCGCTCAAGCTCTATGGCGGCAAGCCGGTGATCAATTCGATCAACTTCGAGGATGGCGAGGCGCCGGCCGAAAAACGCCTGCAACTCGCCAAGCGCTTCGGGACGGCGGTCGTGGCGCTCACCATCGACGAGCATGGCATGGCCAAGGATGCCGACCGCAAACTCGAAATCGCCAAACGATTGACCGCGTTCGCTTGCGAGCGCTTCGGACTGCCGCCGTCCGACTTACTGATCGATCCGCTGACCTTTACGATCGCCACCGGTAACGAGGACGACCGCAAGCTCGGCTTGTGGACGCTCGACGGCATCGAGCGTATCCGCCAGGCGCTGCCCGAGGTGCAGATCATTCTCGGCCTGTCGAACATCTCGTTCGGCCTCAACCCGGCGGCGCGCCACGTGCTGAATTCGGTGTTCCTCGATCATGCGCTCAAGCGGGGTCTGACGGGGGCGATTCTGCACCACAGCAAAATCATGCCGTTGCACAAGATTCCCGAGGCCGAGGCGAAAGCAGCCGAGGATCTGATCTTCGATCGCCGCCGCGACGGATACGATCCGCTGCAGGCGTTCATCGCCCTCTTCCAGGACCGCGCTGCCGAAGCGAAGGCCGAGCGCAAGCGGCCGGAATCGGTCGAGGAGCGGCTCAAGCTGCGCATCGTCGACGGCGACAAGCTTGGACTTGGCGAGGACCTCGACCTGGCGATGCGCTCCTACAAGCCGCTCGACATCGTCAATACCTTCCTTCTCGATGGGATGAAGGTGGTAGGCGACCTGTTCGGCGCGGGGAAGATGCAGCTTCCGTTCGTCTTGCAATCGGCCGAGACGATGAAGATGGCAGTCGCTTATCTCGAGCCGCACATGGAGCGCGTCGAGGGCCAGCAGAAGGGCACGATCGTGCTCGCCACGGTCAAGGGCGACGTGCACGACATCGGCAAGAACCTGGTCGACATCATCCTCACCAACAACGGCTACAAGGTGGTCAACCTGGGGATCAAGCAGCCGATCGCCAGCATCCTTTCGGCGGTCAAGGAGCATGGAGCGCACGCCGTCGGCATGTCGGGGCTGTTGGTCAAGTCGACGGTGGTGATGCGCGAGAACCTCGAGGAAATGACCCGCGAGGGCGTCGACGTGCCGGTCCTGCTCGGCGGCGCGGCGCTGACGCGCAAATACGTCGAGGAGGATTGCGTCGGCGCCTACGGACCGGGCCGCGTCGCTTACGCGCGTGACGCATTCGACGGGCTCGACCTGATGGACAAGATCATGAACGGCCGGTTCGACGCCCACGTCCAGACGGCGACCATCAAGCGCAAGAGCCGGCCGTCCAACCAGAAACGCGTACTGGGCCAGGCGGCGCGGCCATTGCGTCCGGTCGACGCCGAGGAGGTCCGCATCCGCCGCGCCGAGTTGACGGCAAACTTGACGGTGCCGACGCCGCCATTTTGGGGCGCGCGGGTCATCGAGCATGTGCCGGTCAAGGCGCTCATCCCGTATCTCAACGAAACCATGCTGTTCCAGTTCCACTGGGGTTTCCGCAAGGCCGGCAAGACGCTCGCCGAATACAAAGCCTGGGCGCAGCGCGAGGTGCGGCCGATCCTGTCGCGACTGCTCGCGCAGTGCGAGAACGAGAACATCCTTCGGCCGCAGTCGATCTATGGATACTGGCGGTGCGCGGCGGACGGCGACGCGGTGGTGCTGTTCGACGGCGACGGGACGAGCGAGCTGGCGCGCTTCGAGTTTCCCCGCCAGGACCGCGAGGGCGGCCTATGCATCGCCGACTTCTTCCGCGACCGCTCGTCCAACCAGCTCGACGTAATCGGGCTTCAGGTGGTGACGATGGGCCAGCAGGCGTCCGATACGGCGCGCGCTTGGTTCGCCGACAATCGCTACCAAGACTATCTCTATCTGCACGGGCTCTCGGTCGAAATGGCCGAGGCGCTGGCGGAGTATGTGCACAAGCGGATCCGCGCCGAGCTAGGTTTCGGCCACGAAGACGATCGCGACATGGATAAGATGCTCAAACAGGGCTATCGCGGGTCGCGCTACTCGTTCGGATACCCGGCGTGTCCCAATCTCGCCGACCAGCGCCAGCTCCTGGGGTTGCTCGGCGGCGAGCGCATCGGCATCGCGCTATCCGACGAGGACCAGCTCCATCCGGAACAGTCGACCTCGGCGATCGTCGTCCATCATCCGCAGGCGAAGTACTTTTCGGTGTGACGAGGCCGTGAACTGGATCCCGGCCAGCCGCTCGTCGTGCCGGTTTCTCAATAATCGAGATCGATGGTGATCGTCGTCCCGCCGTCGGCGACCGAGAACTGCATATCTGAATAGCCGGGCGGTCCCAACGAACCCTTGGCGTTATTCGATGCGCCAACCCCTTCGCGTGGGATGCCGAGGAAGTTCGTGTCGAGCGCCCCGTTGGCGTTCTCGTCGTGGATGACCGTCGCGCCGAAACGACCAGTTGCGACGTTGGCGATGACCGCGGTTATCGATCCCGGGCGCGCCGGAACATCGATGCGAAAATCGCCGCCACCCTTCCCGGCGTTGGCTTTGTATTTGGCCTCGCTGGCATAGACGTCGACCATGATGCGGCCCTCGCCGCTGCGCACACCGTTGACAATGACACGCAGTTCGGCGGCCACCGCCCGGTGACCTGCAATCAAAGAAACGGCGGCGACTGCCAGCCGAAGCACGGCGCCAGGATTCATCCGAGTCTCCTGCAATCGTTTCGCCGCGGACGGCGGCGCAACCATAGGTGTCGATACTACGCTATTCCAACAATATTGTCAGACGAATCTTCTAGTCAATATTGAGGCCGCCTTGTCGCTGGCGATTCAACGTGTCCGAATCCGGGAGGCGCGGCGATAAAGCGGACCCAGGACAGCGGGCAGCAGGTAGATCGGGAATTGCACGACCGCGAAGAACAGCCCGAAATCGGGATGCGCCGCAGGTCCCATCGCGGCGATCAGGATCGCCATGTTGCGGTTGCCGCTGGCGAGCGCCACGGTCAGCGCCGCGCCGCGCTCGAGACGCCAAAAGACGAGCCCGCCCAACGCCTGCAGCACGAAGCTGGCGATGAAGGCGGCGGCGGAGAAAAGCACCACTCGCCACGGATCGGCGAGCAGGGCTTCCGCGACGCCGTCCATCACGCCGATGGCGAAGACGATGAGCATGATGACCGCGATGCCGCCGATCGACTGGCCGGCGCGGCGCAGCCGCTCGCGGCCGAGCGCCAGTCTGGCCCCGGCCGCAATGGCGAACGAAACCCCGACGATCAAGGCCAAACGCAGCATCAAGACACCGGCGCCAATCTCGATCTCGAGCCCGAGGAGAACAAGCGCCAAGGTTGGCTGGACGACCGGTTGCAGGATCGATGTCGCGAGCACGGCCAGCAACGCCAGGGCCGCATCGATGCCGAAGAGCAAAGCATACGCGGGAACCGCCGTCAGCACGGGCGACGATGCCCACAAGACCAACACGGTCGCCAGTGTCGCGGGTATAGGCATCACGCTCGGCGCGGCCCAAACGATGAGCGGCGTCACGACCGTTAGCCAGACAAGCAGGAGCACGGCGAACAGTGGCCGCCGTGCATGGCCCCGTGCCTGCGTCCAGTCGATCCGCAACAGTGCCGAGACGAGGAGTCCGATGACCGCCGGCGTGAGCAGCGGCCGCAGCAGCGACGCAAGCTCGGGCAACGCCAGCCCAACGGCGAGCGCCGCGGCGAGCAGGGGTGCGGCCCGGCGATCGAGCCAAACGAGCGAGTGGACGAGCACGTGGTCCCCCCGAGAAACGGCGGCCGAAGGCTAGCATGGGCGGCCGCTTTCGGGAGACCCGCTCTCTCGTCTATTCTGCCGCGCCATGAACGATGACGCATACTTCGCCGCGCCGATCGATCTGCTGCGCGAGAGCGTGCGCGAAGAGTGGCTGGATTACAACGGCCACATGAATGTCGCGTACTACGTGCTCGTGCTCGATCGCGCGACCGACATCTTCATGGACGCGATCGGCATCGACGCCGCCTATCGCACGCGCAAGAAGGGCTCGTTATTCGCGCTCGAGCAGCATGTCGTCTATCGCGACGAAGTCCGCTTGGGCGACCCGTTGCGGGTGACGACCCAGCTCGTCGACCATGACGATAAGCGGGTGCACTATTTTCATCGCATGTATCACGGCGCGCAAGGCTACCTCGCGGCGACCGGCGAGTTCCTGTCGATCCACGTCGACCTTGCGGAGCGTCGCTCGCGTCCGTTTCCGCCGGCGATTATCGCCCGCATCGAACGGATGGCTGCCGCGCACGCTACGCTCGGAACCCCCGCGGAAGTCGGTCGATCGGTGGCGATCCGGCGCAAGCGCTAGGCCAAAAATTCGACCGCCAGGTGACGAGGACGCCAAGCCAATCGACGACGAATCGCGGGGCGCGCGACGCCGTATGTTCGGCGCGTTGGCGTCGCGGCGGTGAAATTCAGAAGCTCGATTTGAGCTTGAGGTGCTTGCGGCGATCGTCGGACACGATGGTGATCGATCGCCGCTCGCCGCCCTGCTGGAGGGTTAGCGGCACTGCCGTCCCGGCGGGACCGCGCGCGCGCATCTTGCGATAATAATCGGCGAGGCCGCGCGGCGTGTCATTGCCAATGCCGGTAATTATGTCGCCTGGCTGCACGCCAGCCTTGGCCGCAGGGCCGTCGGGAGTCACGCGCACGACCAGCAGGCGGCCCTGTACTTCCTCGGCGGCGAGGCCGAGCCACGGCGCCGGCGGCGCCGACGACTGGCCCTCGGCGATCAAATCGGCCAGTATCGGCTTGAGCCGGTCGATCGGCACGAACATATTGCCGGGAATTCCCGCCGTGCCGCCGGTGGTGTCGCCGACGATGAGCGAACCGATGCCGACCAGGCGTCCGGTGCGATCGATCAGCGCCGCGCCCGACCAGTTGAGATACGGCGGCGCGGTGAAGATCGCGTCATCGAGCAGATACTCCCATGATCCGGCGAACTCGCGCCGCGCCACCACGAATCCTGGCGCCGCCGTCGCTGCGCCGCCGAACCCGGCGATCAACACCGGATCCTGCGCCTTCAGATCGGCCGAGCGGCCAATGGCGAGCGGCTTGGCCTTGAGCGGCGCCAGCGCGCGCAACAACCCGAAGCCGCTTTCGTGGTCGTAGCCAATCACCTGCGCCGGTACACTGCGACCGTCCGTCGACATCACCTCGACGCCGGTCGCTTCGACCATCAGGTAACCGATTGTCAGGACCAATCCGCCCTGGTCGATGACCACGCCGTTGCCCTCGCGCGATCGGCCCAATGACTCGGCGGTGCGCGCGTCGCCGGGTACGACGGTGCGAACCCGGACGACGGCGGAAAGCTGCTCTTCGATGTTCTGCGCCGGCGCCGATGTCGGCTCCATGCCCAGGACGGCGACGGTGGTCAGAGCGATCGCGTACCAGCGCGGCGAGACAATAGGTTGCAACATATCGCGTTACATCCCTGCCAGGAACTTGACCAACTATAGCATACGACATCCGGCGCACGCGCGGATCATAACGCGTTAGGCGGCGCATCCTGTTAAGCCCGGAATTGCATGCTATATAGGCCGGATATGGTTTCTCTGCCCGAATCTCCGACGACCGCTGGCGCGCCAGGGTACTTGGCGACGCTCAATCCCCCGCAGCGTCAGGCGGTCGAAACTCTCGACGGGCCGCTCCTGGTGCTGGCCGGCGCAGGGACCGGCAAGACGCGCGTACTGATCACGCGGCTCGCGCATATCCTGGTGATGCGCCGCGCTTTTCCCGGGCAAATTCTCGCCGTCACATTCACCAATCGGGCGGCGCGCGAGATGCGTGAGCGGGTGGCGGCGCTGATCGGCGAGGCCGTCGAGGGACTATGGCTCGGAACCTTTCACGCGCTCGCCGCGCGGCTGTTGCGTCGCCACGCCGAGCTTGTCGGGCTGCGGCCGAATTTTACGATTCTCGACGTCGACGATCAGCTCCGTCTAATCAAGCAGCTTCTCGCGGCCGAAAAAATCGACGAGAAGAAATGGCCGGCACGCGTCGTGCTTTCGGTCATCGAGCGTTGGAAGGATCGCGGGCTGCCACCCGACAAGGTCCCGACCGCCGACGCCGGCGAAATCGCCGGCGGCCGCGCGGTGGAGCTTTACGCGCAATACCAGGAGCGCCTCAAGACGCTCAATGCCTGCGACTTCGGCGATTTGCTGCTGCATACGCTGACTATCTTCGCCACGCGTCCCGACGTCCTTGCCGATTACCATCGCCGTTTTCGCTATATCTTGGTCGACGAGTATCAGGACACCAACGTCGCGCAGTATTTGTGGCTGCGGTTGCTGGCGCAGGGCCATCGCAACCTATGCTGCGTCGGCGACGACGATCAGAGCATTTACAGTTGGCGGGGCGCCGAGGTCGGCAACATTTTGCGCTTCGAGAAGGACTTTCCGGGCGCGCGGGTGGTTCGCCTCGAGCAGAACTACCGCTCGACGCGACACATCCTCGGCGCCGCGGCGGCGCTCATCGCCCATAATCGCGGCCGGCTCGGCAAGACGCTGTGGACGGCGGAAGACAGCGGCGAAAAGGTCCAGGTGCGCGGCTTATGGGACGGCGAGGAGGAGGCGCGCTGGCTCGGCGAACAGGTGGAGGCGCTCCAAAACCGTGGCGAAACATTGGGCGAGATGGCGGTGCTCGTGCGCGCCGGCTTTCAGACGCGTGAGTTCGAGGAGCGATTGATCACTCTGGGCATTCCCTATCGCGTGGTAGGCGGTCCGCGTTTTTACGAGCGCCAGGAGATTCGCGACGCCATCGCCTATTTCCGCTTCGTCACGCAACCCGCCGACGACCTCGCCTTCGAGCGCATCGTCAACGTGCCACGCCGGGGAATCGGCGAGGCGACCATGCAGGCGCTGCATCGCTTCGCGCGGGCCGAAAAGATCCCGCTTGGCGAGGCGGCGGCGCGGCTGATCGAGGCAGAGGAGCTCAAGCCGCAGACGCGCGGCGCGCTCCGCCGCTTGCTCGAAGATTTCGCCCGCTGGCGCGATCGATTGACGCGCGAACGTCATCCGGACCTCGCCGAGACCATCCTGGAAGAATCGGGCTATACGGCGATGTGGCAAGCCGATCGTTCGGCCGACGCGCCGGGGCGATTGGAGAACCTTAAGGAGCTCATCGCCGCGCTCGAGGAGTTCGAGACGCTGCCGGCGTTTCTCGAGCATGTCAGCCTGGTTCTCGAAAACACCGAGGGGCCGCCGGGCGAGATGGTCAGCTTGATGACGCTGCATAGCGCCAAAGGGCTCGAGTTCGACACGGTGTTTCTTCCCGGCTGGGAGGAGGGGTTGTTCCCGCATCCGCGCGCGCTCGATGAGGGAGGCGACCGGGCGCTGGAGGAGGAGCGGCGTTTGGCGCATGTCGGCCTGACGCGCGCCCGCCGGCGCGCGTTAATCTCCTTCGCCGCCAATCGGCGGATCCACAATCTTTGGCAATCGAGCATACCGTCACGCTTCATCGCCGAGCTGCCGACCGACCATGTCGAAATGGCGAGCGAACCAGGACTTTGGACGGGCGCAGCCGGTGAGGACGCATGGGGCGATCCTCTGGCGGACACGCCATGGGCCGGATCGGCGGGCGGACCGAGCCTGGGCACGCGCGGTCGCATCAACCCGTTGGCTATCGAAGGCCGCGCCGAACGCGTGCCGCCGCGGCGCGGTCCCGAAAAGCCCTTCGCTGTCGGAGCGCGGGTGTTCCATCAAAAATTCGGCTACGGCCGGATCGTCGCCGTCGACTCCGGCAAGCTCGACGTCGAGTTCGAGCACGCCGGGCACAAGAAGGTCATGGACGCATTTGTCGAGCCGGCATAAGCGCTTTTCGATTTCGAATGCGCGTCGCAATCGCCGAAATCGCGCGACGTCGACCGAATATCCGAGCCAAATGATGCCAGCCATGCCGCCGCTGTGGCGCGTGGCGTTCCCGGTTAGCGCCAGGTCGCGCGACGCAGCCGCGGCGACGCTCGAGGAGATGTGCGACGTCGTCTCATGCTTCAAGAGCGGATCGGCCATGGAATGGCAGATCGAGGGGCTGTCGGCGAGGCAACCCGATAGTGAAGCAGTCGCGGCACGACTGCACGCGATCGTCGCGGCGCAGGGCGAGGCCGTCCCGTCGATCATTGTCGCGCCGCTGAGGCGGGCCAATTGGCTGCGCGAAAACCAGCGGAGCTTCCAGCCGCTTCGGGTCGGCAGGTTCTTTCTTCACCCGACGCATTGGACGTCACGCCCGCCGGCAGGCGTCGTCAGTATTGCGATCGATGCCGGGGTCGCCTTTGGTTCGGGAGAACACGCGACGACGCGCGGCTGCCTTGTCGCCATCGATGGCCTGACGCGCCGCGGTGCGAGCGGGCCACGATGCATCCGGAGCGTGCGCGATCTTGGTTGCGGCTCGGGCGTCCTGGCGATCGCGCTGGCGTGCGCATTGCGTCGGCCGATCGCGGCGAGCGACTTCGATCAGGACGCGGTGACGACGACACGCGACAATGCGCGCCTCAACGGCGTGGCGAAGCTGGTCCGCGCGTGGCGTGCCGATGGCATGGGGCGCTTTGCCGCGATGCCGGCCTGGTCCGGAAAACGCTACGATCTAATCGTGGCGAACATCCTCGCCCGCCCTCTCTGCCGGATGATGCGCAACATCGCCGCCTCGCTTGCGCCGCGTGGCCGGCTGATCCTCTCCGGGCTTCTATCCGAACAAGTAGGCGAAATTCTGGCGGTCTATCGGCTGCGGCGGTTGCGTTTGCGCCGCTGCATCGTGATTGACGGCTGGTGGACGCTGATCCTCGGGCGCTGAACGAAAAAGGGGCGGCCGCACGGACCGCCCCATTGAACGGTGATTGCGCCAGAAACGTTCAGGCGGCGAGCTTCGGCTGATTGGCGTTCGTCGCGCCGACCAACACGGGCCGGCCAAATTTCGCCGCGCCGTGGCGCAGCGCCGGCACGTAATGCCCGGCGGCGACATGTGTGATCTCGCCGCGCGTGATGCCGATGTCGGCGAGCGTGCGGTCATCGAGCGCCATCAGCTCGGCATAGGTTTGCCGGCGCAGGCGCCACGCCTTGAGCGCATTCGGCAAATTTGCGAGCGCTCGGCTGACGGCGACGATTGCATCCGCCACGGCCTCGGCGTGCTGCATCTCGGCGCGGTAACGCGGATGCTCCAGCGGCGATACGGCGACGTCGGCCACGGGCTTCGGCGCGGCGAGCAGGCGCTTGGCCGCGGCGGCGAGGCCGCGCACCGTGTCGCGCATCACTTGGGCGCGCATCGCGCGGGCGCGCGCGTAAATCTCGACTTCGTCCACCGGCAAGCCCAAGCGCCCCTCGGCGATGCCCATCCAACGGCGATCAATATCGTTCGTGGCCCACATGATAACCGTACTCCTTGCTGACTTGGTTCGGCCGCTCGAACTGGGCGGTCCGGAAGGCTCGTGCTGAACGAACCCTTCGTGTACAAACATATGCTCGCTGGCGGGTCATAGCAGGGTCTTTGCTGCGCCGCAGCATTGCAAAAAATGCATGGAACATTACTAACTATCTTAATGAGTTATCGGGAATCGGTTGCGATCGACTGCGGGCTTGCCTAGCTTCGGAGCCATACATCAGAGGGTGTCCATGGCGGTCCGCAAGACGAATGTCGAGGCTGGTTTTGCGATGGCCGATCTGGCCCGTTTGTTACGCAGTTCGCGATCGCGATACGACGTGGCCGAGGTGCGCCGGCTCATCGCCGGCGTGCTGGCGGCGCCAACGCCGCTGGTCGAACCGGACCGCTGGGTAGAGCTTGTCGCGCCGCGCGCCAACGCGGCGCTCGTGGCAGCGCTTCTCGCGCTCAAGAAGATCATGGCGGAGCAGGCCGCGGGCGACGGCGACGAGACAGTCGATGCGCAGGGGCACGGCGCCAGGCTGGGATCGTTTCGCACCGAGATCGCAAGACGCGGCCTTGCCGGCTTCATCCTGCCGCGCGGCGACGCGCATCAAGGCGAATATGTCGCGGCGCGCGACGAGCGGCTGGCGTGGCTAACCGGCTTCACCGGGTCGGCTGGTCTG
Source organism: Alphaproteobacteria bacterium (assembly GCA_035457725.1). Classification (GTDB taxonomy): domain Bacteria; phylum Pseudomonadota; class Alphaproteobacteria; order CACIAM-22H2; family CACIAM-22H2; genus DATFES01. The sequence continues at coordinate 98,098 of DATIBC010000120.1, forward strand.
GCGATCATTCTGGCGAGGCGCGCGGCGATATTCGTCGACGGACGCTACACGCTTCAGGCGCGAGCGCAGGTGAATGCCAATGCCTTCGAGATCCGGCATCTGATCGACGATCCGGCACAGGAATGGCTCGCCGGCGGAATTCGCCGTGGCGAGAGAATCGGCTTCGACCCCTGGCTCCATACCCAAGATGGAATTGCACGTTTCGAGACCGCGCTCGCCCGCGTCGGCGGCAAGCTCGTCGCGGTGGAGCGCAATCCGGTCGACGCGATATGGCCCAATCAACCGCCGCCGCCGCTGGCTCCAGTCGTGCCTCACGACATCGCCTTCGCCGGAAAGCGCGCCGGCGAAAAGCGCGTCGAGATCGCCAAACAGCTTGCCAAGGATGGATTCGCGGCGGCGGTGATAAGCGCGCCGGAATCGATCGCATGGCTGCTGAACATCCGCGGCGGCGACGTACCGCACACGCCGCTGGCGCTGTCGTTCGCCATAGTTCATGTCGAGTCTGGCGGCGGCGATGCGCTGATCGATCTGTTCATCGACGCGCGCAAGCTGATCGGCGAGACGCGCGGCCATCTCGGTAATCGCGTGCGGATCATGCCTCCCGAAGCGCTCGGGCCAGCGCTCGACCGGCTTGGGCGCGGGCGTCGCAAGGTTCTGATCGACGCCGTAAGCGGTGCGTCGTGGATCGTTCGCCGATTGATGCGTCGTGGCGCGCAAGTCGCGCGCGGCAGCGATCCATGCATGCTCCCCAAGGCGTGCAAGAACGTACGTGAGTTGGCCAATACGCGCGCCGCGCATGTGCGGGACGGCGCGGCGGTGACAAGATTTCTCGCCTGGTTGACGCGCGAAGCGCCACATGGCCGGTTGACCGAGATCGATGCCGCCGAGCGGCTTCTCGCGTTCAGGCGCGATGGCCGGCACTTTCGCGACCTCAGTTTCACGACGATTTCAGGAGCCGGACCCAACGGCGCGATCGTGCACTATCGCGCCACGCCAGAGACCAACCGTCGCATTTCGCCAGATATGCTTTATCTGGTCGATTCCGGCGCTCAGTATCTCGACGGCACGACCGACGTCACCCGTACCGTGGCGATCGGCCGATGCGACAGCCAAGCGCGCGATCGCTTCACCCGGGTCCTGAAGGGTCACATCGCCATAGCGACGACGCGGTTTCCCCGCGGCACCACGGGCTCGCAACTCGACGTCTTGGCGCGGCGCGCGTTATGGGACGTTGGCCTCGATTTCGATCACGGCACTGGACACGGCGTGGGCAGCTATCTATCGGTGCACGAGGGGCCGCAGCGAATTTCCAAGGCCGCGAACGCGCAGGCGCTGCTGCCCGGTATGATCGTTTCGAACGAGCCCGGCTACTACAAGACGGGCGCGTTTGGCATCCGGATCGAGAATCTCGTCGCGGTCGGCGAAGTACCGAAAGACGAGGGAATGGAGCGTCAATTGCTCGGGTTCGAGACCCTTACGCTGGCGCCGATCGACCGGACGCTGATCGAACCGTCGCTACTGTCGGCGGACGAACTCGCGTGGCTCAACGATTATCATGCCCGCGTGCGCGCGACGTTGGCGCCGCTGATCGACGCCGACACGGCGCAATGGCTCGAAGCGGCGACCGCGCCGGTCGGCTGAGGCGTCCGTAGCGCCGTCGCCGAATGACGCGCGACCCCTCGGCGGATCAGCCTCTCACGAGAGTGACGTGCCGCGCGCCTTGTGCGCGATGGGCGGCGCGACGCACGGCCGACTTGCGCCGCGTCCGCGCCAGGAACGCATTCACCTTGTGACGATTGCCGCAGCTCGCCATCGAGCACCAGCGGCGGACGCCAGTCCGCGAGGTGTCGCGAAAGTAGAGGATGCAGTTCGGATTGGCGCACTTGCGGATGCGCAACTTGGCGCCGACGACCAGCAGGCGCGCGGTTGCGTGGGCAATCGGTCCCAAGACGCACGCCGGCCGATCGTGCGACGGGGTGAAGACAAGCTTGAGTCTGCCGTCCTCCTCGACGAGCTGTGCACAGCCTTCATCCGACTTCAGGGCTTGGTTGATCAAGGATACCCAGGCTGGGCGAATCGGCTCGCCGTCGGCGAGGGCCGGAAGGATCTGCCGCAACGTGGCACGCAGCGCCACCGCCTCGGCGAGCGCAGCCGCGCAAGCCGCTGGCGTCTGTCGCGCCCGCGAGCGAAGGCCGTCGGCCATGATGGCGTCTATGGCCTTGGTCGCCACGAGGAAATCGACGAGATCGTTCCAGCTTTCAAGCCCGTCGCTCCGCCCGTGCGGGTCGTAGACCGTGTTGGCGAAGTCGATGGCGAGATCGTTGCCGATCACCAGAAATCGACTGGCGTTGTCAGGTGGCGAATCCAGCTTGGCCATGGCGGGCTATTCGATGCGCGAGATCGCTGCCGCGATCAGACCTCGCACATACCATGGCCGACAATCACAAACCAGTGACACCAGTATTAACCAGTGTATTTGATATTGAACGGTTAACACGCGAAGCATAGTTTTCGACGCGTGCGCGGCATCCCGCCGCTGCATCCAATGCAGGAGTGAACAACACATGAGCATGATCGCGGCGGTCGATTCCGCACGGGCCATGCCCGAGTCCAAGCAGCTACTCGACGCAGTCCAAGCCAAACTCGGCATGACGCCAAATCTGTTCAAAGTCATGGCGCATTCGCCCAAGGTTCTCGGGGCGTACCTTGGTTTTTCGGAGGCGTTGGGCAACGGCAAGCTCGACGCTAAGCTGCGCGAACGGATTGCGCTTGCGGTGGCCGAGCAGAATCGTTGCGGCTACTGCCTGTCGGCCCATGTCGCGATCGGAAAAATGGTCGGATTGGACGAGGGCGAGATCGATCGGGCGCGAGACGGCGGCTCCGCCGATTCGCGCGCGCAGGCGGCGCTGGTCTTCGCGAACAAGCTGGTGCAATCGCGCGGCGCGGTATCGGCCGGCGACGTTCAGGCGATACGCGCCGCGCGGTACGGCGAGGCGGAGATCCTCGAGATCGTCGCGGTGGTGGCCGTCAATATCCTCACCAACTACGTCAATCTGGTCGCGCAAACCGAGATCGATTTCCCCAAGATCGCGCTGCGCGGCCAGCGCGCCTGAACGGCCAATCTTCAATCGGGAAATCCGGCCGCAATTGGCTTGGATTTCCCGAATTGGATCGACGCCTCGCGACGCCCGCCCGATCTGGCGTTTCGCCGGCCGGCCGGATGTCTGGTCGTCGTCAATGTAGCCGCGCCTTCGCCGGGAACGCGGCCCGAGAATGACGGAAAAATTCGATTCCGGGAGCAGTGACGCTCTATTGCGTCTCGAAAAAATCAATCGACGCCCCCGGCAGCTCGGCGGAAGCGCGGTAGATGTCGAGGCACATCTCGATGAAGCCCGGATCGTAATCGAACGAGTAGGCGTCGGCGAAGTTGCGCAGATCGCGCAGCTCCTTTCGCGTCAAGATCAGCGTCGCGCCGCCCGGTTGGTTTTCGAGCCGTCCCAGTTTGAAGTACCCGACGACGTCGGCCAGCGCATAGTCGCCGTCGAGATAGGCATGGACCAGGAAAGGCTCGCCGTTGGGCAAACGCGCATAGATTCCCACCGGCCCGACGGCGGTCATTCGCCGATGAGCTTCAGCCATGCGTCCTCGTCGATGACGGTGACGCCGTATTTCGTGGCGTCGGCAAGCTTGGTGCCGGCCCCGGGGCCGGCGACCAAGAGGTCGGTCTTCTTCGAAACCGACCCAGCCACCTTTGCCCCCAACGCCTCGGCGCGCGCTTTCGCCTCCTGGCGCGTCATGCGCTCCAATGTTCCGGTGAAGACGACGGTCTTGCCGGCCACCGGCGAGCCCGCCGTCTTGGGCTGGACATAGTCCTCGACGACGATCTCACGCGCCAGATCGTCGAGCGTCGCGCCGTTGTGCGCCTCGGCGAAGAAGGCGAGGATGTCAGCGACCATCGACGGGCCGATCTGGCTGATGTTGTCTAGATCCTGCGCCGCCTCGCCTTCGGGGTGACGGACGGCAGCCTCCATCGCCTTCCGCCAAGCACCGAGCGAGCCGTAGTGGCGGGCAAGCAATCGGGCCGTCGCTTCGCCGATCTGCCGGATGCCGAGCGCGAAAACGAATCGTTCGAGCGATATCCGCCTCCGCGCCTCGATCGCCGCCAGCAGCCGCTCGACGGACTTGGCGCCCCACCCTTCGCGCTGCTCGATTTCGCGCGTCCGTCGATGCAGGCGAAAGATGTCGCCGGGCGTTCGCAATATGCCGTCGGCGTGAAAGGCCTCGATATGCTTCTCGCCGAGCCCCTCGATGTCGAATGCGTTGCGCGAGACGAAATGGCGCAAACGCTCGACGGCCTGCGCGGGACAGGTGAGCCCGCCGCTGCAACGCCGCGCCGCCTCGCCCTCGGCGCGCACTGCCAGCGAGCCGCAGACCGGGCAGTGGTCGGGGAATCGAAATGCCTTGGCGCCCTTGGGGCGCTCGTTCAGCACGACGCCGACAACTTGCGGAATGACATCGCCGGCGCGTTGGACCACCACCGTGTCGCCGATGCGGGTGTCCTTGCGGCGGATTTCGTCTTCGTTGTGCAATGTCGCTCGCGCCACGACCACGCCCCCGACGTTGACCGGCTCAAGTTCGGCGACGGGCGTCAAGGTTCCAGTACGGCCGACTTGGATGGTGATGGCGTTGAGCCGCGTCCGCGCCTGCTCGGCGGGAAACTTGTGCGCGATCGCCCAGCGCGGCGCGCGACTCACCATGCCCAGCCGTTCCTGCCATTCGAATCGATTCACCTTGTAGACGACGCCGTCGATGTCATAAGCGAGGCGCGCGCGGCGGGCTGCGATGTCGCGATAATATTCCAGCGCTGCGTCGACGTCGGCGCAAAGCCGCGTATCGGGGTTGACGCGCACGCCCCAGCCGCGCAGCCGATCCAGCATGTGCACGTGCGTGTCGCCGACCTTGCCGCCGACGACCTCGCCCAAGGCGTAGCCGAAAAAACGCAAAGGCCGTCTCGCGGTGATCCGCGGGTCGAGCTGGCGCAAGCTGCCGGCTGCCGCGTTGCGCGGGTTGGCGAAAGGCGGCTCATCCTTCGTCTTGCGACTGGCGTTGAGCTTGAGGAAATCGGCGCGCTGCATGTAGACCTCGCCGCGAACCTCGAGCACGGCGGGCAGCTCGCGTCCCTTGAGGTACGCGGGCACGTCTTCGAGCGTGCGCAGATTCACCGTCACATCTTCGCCGGTCTCGCCGTCCCCGCGCGTGGCGCCGGTCACGAACTTGCCCTTCTCGTAGCGCAGTGATACCGACAAACCGTCGATCTTGGGCTCGGCCGACAGTTCGATGCTCTCCCTCGCCTCGAGCTTGAGAAACCGGCGCACCCGATCGGCGAAATCACGGATGTCGTCCTCGTCGAACGCGTTGTCCAACGACAGCATCGGCCGCGCATGGATGATCTTGGCGAAACCGCCGGCGACCGGCGCGCCAACTCGTCGGCTTGGGCTGTCCAGACGCACCAAGTCGGGAAAGCGCCGTTCGATCTCCGCATTGCGCGCCCGCAAAGCGTCATACGCGGCGTCGGAAATCTCGGGATTGTCCTGCTGGTAGTATAGCCGATCGTGATGCGCGATCTCGCTCGCCAAGCGAGCCAGCTCGGCCTCCGCCTGGGCAGGCGTGAGGTCCACGACGGCAACCAGGCCGCCGCTTGCCTTCCCGCCTTTCACGCGCGCGCTCCGGCGAGCAGGCTGTCGGCGGCGGCACGCGCCGCCTCGGTGATTCTCGCTCCGGAAAGCAGACGCGCGATCTCCTCGCGCCGCGCCGCCTCGTCGAGCGGTTCGACTGCCGTGACGACCGTGCCCTTGGCGGTTTTCTTACTGACCCGCCAGTGATGATCGGCGCGGGCGGCCACCTGCGGCGAATGCGTGACCACCAGCACCTGCACGTCGCTCGCCAGCCGCGCCAAACGTTCGCCGACCGCCGCCGCCGCCGCGCCGCCAATGCCGCTGTCGACCTCGTCAAAAACCATCGTCGGCGTCGCGCCCGATCGCGCCAGGACGACCTTGAGCGCGAGCATGAAGCGGGCGAGCTCGCCGCCCGAGGCGATCTTGTCCAGTGGTCCCGGATCGAGGCCGGGATTCGTCGCCACCTCGAAAACGATCCGCTCGACGCCGTGCGCGCTCCACGCGGTTTCCGGCAGCGGCTCGCGGCGGGTGCGGAAGGTCGCTTTCTCGAGCTTGAGCGGCGGCAATTCCTTGGCGACCGCACGATCCAATTTCGCCGCCGCGGCGGCGCGCGCGGCGGACAGTTCTCGCGCCGCCTCCAGATAGAGTTCGCGCGCCCGCCGCGTCGCGGCAACGAGTTGCGCCATGCGACCCTCGCGATCGTCGATCACGGCGAGCTTGGCGGCGAATTCGCTGCGCAACGCCGGCAGTCGATCGACCTCGACGCGATGCTTGCGCGCCAGGCCGCGAATGGCGAACAGCCGCTCTTCGGCGCGTTCGAGATCGCCCGTGTCGAGATCGAGCGTCGCGCCCGCTTGCTCAATCTGCGCCACCGCTTCGCTGGCCTCGATCGCCGCGCGGTCGAGCGCCGCTATGGCGGCGTCGAGCCGCCCTTGCGCCGGTTGCGCCACGCGCTCGAGATGGCGTTGCGCCGCCCGCAACGCGCCGGCCGCGCCTTTGTGCTGCGTCAGTTCGGCGGTCGCGGCATTTAGGGCGTCGGCGAGTTTTTCGCGCGCCGAAAGCAAGGCGCGCCGCGCGGCGAGTTCCTCCTCCTCGCCCGTCCGCGGATCGAGCGCGTCGAGCTCCGCCAGGGCATGACGCAAATAACCGACATCGCTCTCCGATCGCTCCGCCTCGGCTCTCGCCTCGTCCTCGTGTGCCGATGCGGTCCGCCAGTCGGCAAACAATACGCCGAGCTTCGCGGCTTGCCCGACCAGGCCGCCGTGGTTGTCGAGGGCCCAGCGATGTGTCGCCGAATCGAGTAGGCCCTGATTGTCGAATTGGCCGTGGATTTCGACCAACGACGCGCCGAGCTCGCGCAGCAGTCCGACCGACGTCGGCTGATCGTTGACGAAGGCGCGGCTGCGGCCATCGGCCGCCAACGTCCGGCGCAGCAACAGTGGGCCGTCGACCGCGACGTCCTGTTCGCGAAGCCGCAGCACCGCCGGGTGGTCGCTAGGGAGGTCGAATGCCGCGGTCACCGAGGCGGCTTGTGCGCCCTTGCGGACGAGCGCGCTGTCGCCACGCGCTCCCAATGCCAGGCCGAGCGCGTCGAGAAGGATCGATTTTCCGGCGCCGGTTTCGCCCGTCAGCGCCGACAAGCCGCCGGAGAATTCGAGATCGAGCCGATCGATGAGCACAACGTCGCGTATCGACAGCCCAAGCAGCATGGCTAGCTTCGACTCGTGGCGCGGAATCGGCAGCGTCGAAACGGCGCCGAATCCATGCATGGGATTTGGCCGCGGCGCGACGCCGATTCGCGTACGTGGAATTGCCGACCTTGGCCCTCGCGCCTCGGCCGGCTCAGAAGAAAGGGCACGATGGGCGCCCTAGCCGCATGCTCTAGAATATCGAGTTGAAGGCTCGGGCGAAGAATCCCGGCCGTTCCCGTGCCGGCAGCGCGCCATTGACGACCAGCGCATAGGAATCGACGTACCATTCGCTGCCCGGATAATTGTGGCCGAGAACCGCCGCCGTCTTACGCGCTTCCTCGCTGAGCCCCAAGGCTAAATAACACTCGATGAGGCGGTGCAGCGCCTCCGGCACATGGTTTGTCGTCTGCCACTTTTCCGCCACGACCTTGAAGCGGTTGATCGCCGCGAGATAATGTCCGCGCTGTTGATAGTAGCGGCCGACCTCCATTTCCTTTCCGGCCAGGTGATCGTAGGTCAACTCGATCTTCAGCCGCGCGTCACGTCCATAGGCCGACTCGGGAAAGCGTCGCACCACCTCGTCGAGCGACTTGAGCGCAAGTTCGGTCATTCGTGCGTCGCGCTGAACGTCGGTGATCTGCTCATAGTAGCAAAGCGCCTTGAGATAGTAGGCGTATGCGACATCGCGGTTCGACGGATTAAGCTGGATGAACCGGTCGATGGCGACGATGGCGTCGTCGTACTTGTTGTTCTGATAGTGCGCGTAGGCCGCCATAAGCTGGCCCTTGGTGGCCCAGACCGAGTAGGGGTGCTGGCGCTCGACTTCGTCGAACTGCTTGGCGGCTTCGACATACCGCTCTTCGAACAACGCGTCGACGCCTTGGTTGTAAAGCTGTTCCGGCGGGCGCTCGACATACGTGTCCTTATCGCTCGACCCGCAAGCGGCGAGCGCTAGCGCCAAGGCTAAGTAGAAGGTGGGATGCGCGAGCGCTCCCCTTACGACTCGGAGATGTACGAATGGGCCCATGGACGCGGACTATACCTACGAAACGCGCCGCTTCCTAGATGCGGCCGTGGCGCCCCCGGCCTTCAATCGCCGGCCGCCGGCTGCAGCGCGGCGACCTCGGACACGACCGCTCTCGGCGCGACAAAATGCGCCGTGGTGAGATCGACATAGCGCCACGCCTGACGGCGGTCGAACAACGCGCGAAGCGCCTGATTGTTGTGCTTATGGCCCGAGCGAAGCGCGTTGATCCGCCCGACGATCGGCGCGCCGGCGAGATACAGATCGCCGACGCAATCGAGAATCTTATGTCGAACGAATTCGTCCTCGTAGCGCAAGCCTTCTTTGTTGAGGACGCGGTCGCCGCTCACCACGACGGCATTGTCCAACGAGCCGCCGCGCGCGAGCCCGGCGGCGCGGAGCTGCTTGACCTCGTGCAGAAACCCGAAAGTGCGCGCGCGCGCCACTTCGGCGCGGAACGATGCTGGCGACAGCGGAACGTAGCAGGATTGCTGCCGGATCGCCGAGCTTTCGAAGTCGATCTCGAAGTCGATCGAAAACCCCGTGCCCGGAAGGAACTCGATGCGGCGCTTCCCGTCGTCAACACTGACGCGCTGGAGGATTTCGATGCCGCGGCGCGGCGCGTCTTGCTCGACCACGCCCGCGCAGTCGATGAGGAACAGGAACGGCGCCGCGCTGCCGTCCATCACCGGCGCCTCGGGGCCGTTGATTTCAACGATCAAGTTGTCGATTTCGGCGCCGTATAGGGCGGCCATCAAATGCTCCACCGTGCCAACGGTAGCCCCTGCGGCGTTGCCCAGCATCGTGCACAGCCGCGTGTCGACCACGTGGCGATAGTCTGCCTTGATGTCGGCCGCCGTCGGCCGGCCACGGGTCATGCGCAACAGATCGGTGCGACGAAAGACGATGCCCGTGCCGGTGGGCGCGGGGAGCAAGGTCATGGTCACCTTGACGCCTGAATGCAGACCGGTTCCTGTGCAGCTGATTGCGGTCTTGATGGTCTTCTGACGGATCACGGGGGACGCCATTCCATCGAACTCCAAGCTGCCGAGTTGCTCTGGTTTTTATCGAAATCGGCCGGATTATTGAGGCGCTTCAGGGGGGTAGGTAACAACCCCGCCCGAAGCGCTCAAATCACCTTTTATTACATTTTGTTACGCGGTTAACGGCCGAATATCCCAATCTTTT
>DATIBC010000121.1:0-33265 GCA_035457725.1 Alphaproteobacteria bacterium
GCCCGCGTCGAGGATCAGCGCTTACTCACCGGAAAGGGGCGCTTCGTCGACGATCTGAACCCGCCGCGACTGGCGCATCTCGTCGTGCTGCGTTCGCCTCACGCGCACGCCACGATCCGCGCCATCGACGCGAGCGCCGCAAAGTCGATGCCGGGCGTGATCGCGGTCTATGTGGGCGAGGACCTAGCGCGAGACGGCGTCGAGCCATTGCCCTTTCCGCCCCTCTTCAAGCGCGCTGACGGCTCGCCGATGACGGCGCCGCCGCGTCGTGCACTCGCCTTGGAGCGCGCGCGTTATGTCGGCGAACCGGTGGCCGCCGTCGTCGCCGCCACGCGCGCGCAGGCGCAAGACGCCGTCGAGGCGATCGCGGTCGACTACGAACCTTTGCCGGCGGTGGTCGGCGCGCGCGACGCGGTGGCCGCGGGCGCGACCGTGGTGTGGGACCCAGCGCCCGACAACGTCGCCGCCGAAATCCGCCATGGCGACGCGGCAAAAGTCGAGGCGGCGTTCGCCGAGGCCACGCACGTCGTCAAGCGCGACCTCGTCAACCAGCGTATCGTCGCGAGCCCGATGGAGCCCAGGAACTCGCTGGCCGAATACGACGTATCGAGCGGACGTCTAACGCTGAACGCCAGCGCTCAGAACCCGACGGCGCTCAAGCTGGTCCTGGCGCAGAACATCTTGAAGCTGCCCCCCGAAAAAGTGCGCGTACTGGTGCGCGATGTCGGCGGGGGTTTCGGCATGCGCGCGCACCTCACGCCCGAGGACGCGGTCGCGGCCTACGCGGCGGTCAAGCTCAAGCGGCCGGTCAAGTGGCGCGCCGACCGCGCCGAGGATTTCCAGGCGGCGGTGCAGGGCCGCGATCTCTTCTCGCGCGTCGAGATGGCGCTCGACGCCGAGGGTCGGGTGACGGCGCTCAGGGTCGACACGCTTGCCAATTGCGGCGCGTACCTGGCGCCGCCGACCGCGCCGGTGCCGCTGGCGCTGGGAGCCAAGGTCATCACCGGCGTCTACGCGATCCCGGCGGTGGACATGCGGGTACGCGCGGTGCTGACGAACACCGTGACGACCTCGGCGTATCGCGGCGCCGGCCGGCCGGAGTCGATCTACATCATCGAGCGAATGATGGACGAGGCGGCGGCCGAGCTTGGCATGGATCCTCTGGAAATCCGCCGCCGCAACGCGGTGCCGGCGAGCGCGATGCCGTTCAAGACGGCGCTCGGCGAGGTCTACGACAGCGGCGATTTCACGCATTTTCTCAATCGCGCGGTCGAACTGTCGGACTGGCGCGGGTTCGAAGCACGACGTACGGAAGCCGCGGCGCGGGGCAAGCTGCTCGGCCGCGGCGCGTCGCTTTATATCGAGTGGACTGGCGCGTTCCAGCTCACCGAGAAGGTCGACGTGCGTATTTCGGGCGACGGGCGCGTCACCGTGCATTCGGCGACGCAGGCGATGGGCCAGGGACTCGAGACCGCCTACACGCAGCTCGTCGCCGAGCGCCTCGGCATCGACCCGCGACGGGTCGTGATCGTTCAGGGCGACACCGACAAGGTGGCGGGCTTCGGCAGCATGGGCTCGCGCTCGCTCTATGTCGGGGGTGCGGCCGTGGTGGCGGGTGTCGACAAAGCGATCGAACACGGCCGCAAGCTGGCGGCCGAAGCGCTCGAGGCATCGGCGGCCGATGTCGAGTATCGCGACGGCCGCTTCGCAATCGCCGGTACCGATCGCGCGATCGACATTTTCGCGCTCGCCACGCGGCAAGCATCGGATGGTTTCGCGATCGAGGACAGCAGCACCGTCGCCGCGTCGTCGTGGCCGAATGGCGCGCACATCTCGGAGGTCGAGATCGACCCCGAGACCGGCGCCGCCAAGATCGTGCGCCATACGACCTGCGACGACGTCGGCCGGGCGATCAACCGGATGCTGGTCCAGGGGCAGATCCACGGCGGCATCGCACAGGGCGCCGGGCAGGCGCTGATCGAGGGCTGCGTGTACGACAAGGCGAGCGGCCAGCTCGTCACCGGCAGCTACATGGATTACGGTTTGCCGCGCGCCGACGATTTTCCGAATTTCGGCCAGAACATCGACGAAAGCGTACCGTGCACGACCAACCCGCTCGGCGCCAAGGGTGCGGGCGAATCCGGCACAGTCGGCGCGATGCCGGCGGTGATGAACGCGGTGATGGACGCGCTACGCCCGCTGGGCGTGCGCCACCTCGACATGCCGGCGACACCCTACGCGATCTGGCGGGCGCTGCAGGCGGCGCAGTCGCGATAGCGCGCGCGACGCCGCCTCAAGCTGTCGGCCGGCTACCCGGCACTATCGGCTCGGTCCAGCAGCGCCTGCAATCGCTCGGACCACTGCGGATTACGCGCACGTAATGGCGCGAAAACGTCTCCCGACTGAACCGGAACCTGACGCATTTGCGCTGCACAGCGACGCGCGTCATCGAGGCGCCCGGCGGCGGCGAAGCAAATGGCCATTGTCTCCAGATTGGGCCGCCAGTCGGGTCTGATCTTCAACCCTTTCGTCGCCGCCTCGATCGCCTTGTGCGGCTCATCGGCGAATACGTGCGCGAGCGCCAGCAGTCGGTACCAAACGAAATTTTGCGGGTCATACGGGCTGAGTCGCAGCCCGTGCTGGAGGCAGGCGATCGCGCCGGCGGCGTCACCGGAGAACAGGCGCCCCATTCCGAGATTGAGATGGCCAAGGGCGAAGCTCGGGCTGAGCTCGATCGCCTGTTCGGCCGCGCGCTTGGCTTGCTCGAGATCGCCCGAATAGACGCTTGTGATCGCCAGCGCGTAGTGCGAGTACGGGTTCTTGTCATCGAGACGAACCGCCTGGAGCGCGGCGTGCAGACCTTCCTGAAGATCGCGTGCCGGATCGTCGCTCCACCCGTACGGAACGATGCCCGCGCTGGCGCGCGCGAGCCAGATGTATCCCTCCGGCAACTGCGGATCGAGCCGGATGGCCGTCCGGAACAGCTCACGCGCCTTGAGGTGCGTCTCGCGCGATACCTTGTGGAAGTACCACATACCCTGCCGTACGACGTCCCAAGCGGTCATGTCCTCGGGCGGGCGGGAGGCGACACGGCGCGATTCGGTCTTGAGCAGCTCCGGCTCGATCGCTCCGGCGACCCGCCCGGTGATTTCGTCCTGGATGGCGAAGATGTCGCTTAGGCCGCGATCGTACCGTTCGGCCCAGATGTGATTTCCGGTCGTCGCATCTATGAGCTGCGCGGTGATGCGAATCGCCTGCGCCGATCGCCGCACGCTGCCCTCGAGGATGTAACGCACTCCGAGTTCGCGCGCGACCTTCTTGACGTCGATGGCGGTGCCTTTGTAAGCGAACGTCGTGTTGCGCGCGATCACGAAAAACCACCGGAAATGCGCCAGCGCCGTGATTATGTCTTCGGTGATGCCGTCCGCGAAGTATTCCTGGTCGGGGTTCTCGCTCATGTTGACGAACGGCAAGACCGCGATCGAAGGCTTGTCCGGCAGCGGCAAGTGCGCAGCCATCGCTGGCGACGACGGAGCGCCGATTTGAACGTGAAATGCGCGCACGGGCGCGGTCACATGCTTCAATCGTTGCTCACCGAGGTCCTCGAAAGCGACATCGAGCTTGCGGCCTATTTCCTCGCGCAGCTTTCCGGATACGCAAATGCCGCCCGGTTCAGCGAGCGCTTGCAGGCGCACGGCGACATTGACGCCATCTCCGAAGAGGTCGCTGCCATCGACCACGACATCGCCAAGGTTTATGCCGATGCGCAGGCGTATACTGCGCTCGCCGGGTACGCGGGCGTTCGCGTCGTTCATGTTCTTCTGAAGTTCGACAGCGCAGGCAAGCGCATTGACCGCGCTTCCAAACTCGATCAGGACGCCGTCACCCATCGACTTGAATATTCGGCCGCGATGCTTGGCGACGAGCGGCGCGAGTACCTCGGTTCGCCGCACCTTGAGGGCGGCGAGCGTACCGGCTTCGTCCAGCTCGATCAGACGGGTATAGCCGACCACATCGACCGCGAGGATCGCGGCGAGCCGACGTTGCGTACCCTCGTGTGTCATCGTGCGAATTCACTTTGGCGACTCTGCGCCGAAATCTTATGGGCGCCGAATTGACGAGTCTATTGGGCGTGAGATCTTCCGACGCATTGGGACCAGGGTCAACGGTGGCGCCCCGGCGCGTTATTCGATGATCTCGTCGGCGCGCAGGAGAATCGCCTGTGGGATCGCCAGGCCGAGTGCCCTGGCGCTCGCCAGATTGACGACGAACTCGAACTTCGCCGGTTGCTCGATCGGCAGGTCGGCCGGGTTGGCGCCCTTTAAAATCCGGTCGACGTGGCCCGCCGCCTGGCGGCGCATGACGGCGCAGTTCGGCCCGAACGCCATCAGGCCCAAGGTGGCGGTGGCTCGGGCGCGGATCAATCGACGCAAGAGAAACGGTCGTGTAATACCTGGTTATACTTGTGTATATTTCGCGTGCCTGTTATGAATTCTCCGTGCTTCGATAGTTTGGAGACAGACGAAGAAATGCCCGGGGCGTACCAGCCTCGGCCGCCGATGATCGGCCGCGGCAAATGATCGATCGCGGGGTGGTAGCCGCCGCGGAGACGCTGCGTCGGAATTTCCAAGACGCCAAGCCATTCAAGCACCTGTGCATCGACTCCTTTCTCGAGCCGGGTGCAGCCGAGGCGGCGTTGTGCGAATTTCCGGCCTTCAAGCCTGAATACGCCAAGAACGAATTTGGCCGGGTCGGCGGCAAGGCGGTGCGAATGGACCTGGCATCGGTCAGTCCATTCTATGCCCGCCTTTACGCCTATCTCGGCTGCCTCGAATTTCTTGACATCATGTCGCGGCTGACCGGCATCGCCGATCTCCAGCACGATCCGAAAATGTACGGCGGGGGCACGCACGAAAACCTGCATGGCCAGGAACTCGACCCGCACGTCGATTTCAATATCGACGGGCCGAGCGGCATGCATCGACGGTTGAACTTGCTCATCTATCTCAACAAGGGCTGGCGCGAGGAATGGGGCGGATCGATCGAGCTTCATTCGAATCCGCGGCGGCCCGACGAGAACCGGGTCACGGCCTTCGCGCCGATCTTCAATCGCGCCGTGGTGTTCGAGACCAACGAGTATAGCTGGCACGGCTTTCCGGTCATCGATCTTCCGCCCGCGCATCGTCACGAATCGCGCAAGTGCCTGTCGATCTATCTCTACACGCGCGAGCGGCCGGAAGCGGAGATCGCTCCGCCGCATGGCACCTTTTATGTCCAACGGCCCTTGCCGCGGCGATTCTCTCCCGGTCGGACGCTATCGGCGGAGGACATCGGCGAGTTGAACCGGCTGCTGCGAAAGCGCGACGACTGGATCGAGTTCTACCAGCATCAAGAGTTGCGCTTGAACGATATGGTCCTCCGCGATAAGCGGCAGATCGCGCGCATGTCGGCGTCGCTGCGCGTGCCGTTATGCGGATTCGTGAGCCAGTCAGGCCCGGCGCGCGGCTTGCATCACGATTCTTGGCTAGGTCCGTTGGCCGAATTCGATTTGCATTGCATGAGACCGGCACGGCGGATCGTTATCCGGGGCCATGTCGATCCTAAACTGCCTCGCGAAAGCACGCTCGAGATTTGGCTCGACAACCAACTTCGAAAAACTGCTTCCATGAACAGTGGTTCGATCGAGATCGCGGCGGAGCCCGACGCGCCGATCGCGGGCGAGGTCAAGCTCACTCTCCGGACGAGCGCTTTCTTCAATCCCAAGAAACTTGGCCTCAACGAGGACGACCGCGACCTCGCTTTCGTGTTAAACGAAGTGCTCGCGGAAGACTGAGTCATGCGCGAACGGGGGCCGAACGTGAAAACGCCAAGCCGGCGCCACCACCTCTAACGATCGGAAACGGCGAGTCTGGCGCCAAGCGCGACAAATGCGCCGGCGAAGGCGCGGCGCATCCAGGTCAAAACCCTTGGTCGTGATATCACGTGGTCGCGAATCGCGGCGGCAAACACGCCGTAACCGACAAAGACGACAAACGTCAGAAGCATGAAAACGGCGCTAAGCTCGACCATTCGCAGGAGCGGGTTCGGCTCGCCAGCGCTGATAAACTGCGGCAGGAAGGCGAAAAAGAAAATTGAAAGCTTCGGATTGAGCAAATTGATAAAGATCGCGTTGACCGTCACTTGAATCGCCGAGCGGGCGCCAATCTCCTTTTCGACGCTGAGCGCGCCGCGTTCCCTGAGTGCGTGCCAAGCCATGTAGAGAAGATACGCCACGCCAACGTACTTGAGGGCCTGGAACGCCAGCGCGCTCGTGTGCAGCAGCGCCGCCAAACCCATGATCGCCGCGCCGATATGCGGGACGATCCCGAGCGTGCACCCGAACGCGGCCACCACGCTGGCGCGGAACCCTCGAGTGAGGCCAGCCGCCAGCGTATACAGAACCCCAATGCCGGGCGAAATAATCACCACGAGCGAAGTCACCAGGAAATCGGCGCTCACGAGGCCTCTCCGCTTTCGGTCGTATCAACCCTGTCATAGCCAAGGATGCGGCGGCGATCCAGGATGCGTCGAAGAATCGACAATGGAATCGACAGTTGAAGGATAAGCGGCAAAGGGACACAACCGGCAAGCAATTCATGCGCATCGAGATTAGCGCGACCGATCGGCTGCCCTCGTCACCGCCATCCGTGCCACGCGCGCGACGTCGCGGCTGGCGACGAGATCGCCGCGGCCGATCTCGTCTGGCTGAACCCATCGTACCTCGCTGACGTCGCCGGCGGGGGCACCGTCGCCGGATCGCCAGCGGCACAACACCGCGACGAGCACGTAATGGAACCGCGGCGCGCCTCGGACGTCGCAATCGATCGCGTCGACCGCGGTCAACACCTCGATGGCGTCGGCTTCGACCCCGGTTTCTTCGGCCAGCTCGCGCAATGCGGCGTCTTCAAGCCGCTCGCCCAGCTCGATACGCCCGCCAGGAAAGCCGAACTTGCCCTGATCGGGCGGATTGGCGCGGCGGACCAGCAGAACCCGCTCTTCGCGCACCACCACCGCGATGACCGCGACGACCGGACGGTCGGGATACTCCGCCACGCGTCCCGATTCGCTCAGGCCGCCGCCGAAAGGTTGCGGCGAAGCGAGGCCAGCAATGCGTCGACTTCCGCTTCATTGCCGTTGAAGCGGCAGACGAAACGCCCGAGCGTCGGCGCGCGGCGGAAGAAGACGATGCCGTCGCGCTCCATGCCGTCCATTACCTTGGGCGGCAGCTCGAGGAAGACCTCGTTGGCCTCGATCGGCGCCGCGCGTTTGACGCCGGGCAGCGCCTTGAGCCCAGAGTCGATGCGCTGGGCGAGCGCATTGGCACGCGCCGCGTTCTTGAGCCACAGCCCGTCTTCGACGTAGGCCAGGAGCTGTGCCGCGGCGTAGCGCATCTTCGACCACACTTGGCCGGCGCGCCGCACGTGATAGGCGAGCGGTTCGGCGATGCCGTCCGAAAAAACGACGATCGCATCGCAGAGCAAGCCGCCGTTCTTGGTGACGCCGAACGACAGCACGTCGACGCCCGCCTTCCATGTCGCCTCGGCGGGCGTGCAGCCGAGCCGCGCCAGCGCGTTGGCGAAGCGTGCGCCGTCCATGTGCACCTTCATCTTGTAGGCGTGCGCGAGCTCGGTGAGCGCGCGGACCTCGTCGAGACGGTAGACCGCGCCCATGTCGGTCGCCTGCGTCAAGTTGAGCGCCGCCGGCTGGCTCTTGTGCTTCTGCCCGATGCCGGTCGCCACCAGTGTCGTCTTGAGCGCCGGCGCAGCGATTTTGCCGTAGTCGCCCTCGACCAGCACAAGCTTCACGCCGGCACCGAAAAAACCGGTGGCGTTCGCCTCCGAGGTCTCGATATGCGCCTTGGGGCTGCAATAGACGGCGCCCCACGGCGGACTCAGGGAAGCGAGTGCCAGCGCGTTCGCCGCTGTCCCGGTCGCCACCGGGAACACCTGCACGTCCTTCTCGAACAGCTCCGAGAACCGCCGCTGCACCAGCTCGGTCCAGCGGTCGTTGCCGTAGCCGGCGGCGGTGCCCGAATTGGCGGCGGCGAGCGCGTCGACGATCTCCGGCGCGGCGGCACCGGTGTTGTCGCTACGGAAGTCGACGAAGCTATCGGCGAGGCGATGAACGGTCATGAACGCCGGATTCCTCTCGGTTTCGAAACGTTGCGCGTTGCACGCTCACGACGGCCGCTTGAAGCGCGCCGGCGGCACGACGGCGATCGGCACCAGCTCGACGAGGAACTCTGGAACGACCAACCCGGGTACCTGGATCAGGATGCTAACCGGCGCCGTCGCCGGATTGAAGTGGCGTTCGCGCACGCTCTGGATCGCCGGCAGATCGTCGCGGCGCAGGAGATACATCGTCGGCGACACCACGTCGTCGAGCCTGCCGCCGACCTCGACCCAGATCGCCTTGACGTTGTCGATGCATTTTTCCATCTGCGTCGCGACGTCGCCGGCGCCGATAACCTTGCGGTCGGCGTCCCATGCCACCAGACCGGTGGCGTGGACGACCATGCCTTCGCCCTGGATCACGCCTTGTGAGAAAGCGCGCCCATCCGGTCCCCAGATGCCTCTCGGATTGAATCCATCGACCACTGCGCGTGCCTCACATCGGACCCTTGTATGGGGTGCCGAGATGGAAAAGACAGTCGCCGCGCTCGCAGAGCGCCGGATGGCGTTTGCAGATCACCGTGCCGGCGCGCGCGAACCGCGCCACCGCCGGCTTGCGCCACGGCGTGTCGGGAAAATGGATCGCGCCGGCCTTCTGGCCGGCCGCCACCTCGTCGCCCAGTTCGATCAGCGGTTCGAAGATTCCGGCTTCGGGCGCATAGACGAAGTAGTCGCTGCCGCGCACTTCGAGCAATCGGGTTGGCGGCGGCGGCGCCTTCGGCGGCTTGGCGAGCGCGCCGATCAACCCCAACACGCGGCGAATTCCCGCCTCGGCGGCCGCGAGCGCCGCGGGCGTCACCGCGCCGCTGCCGCCAAGCTCGGATCCCAGGTGATAGACGTTCTGGCGCGAAGCCGCGGCCGTCAGCGTGCGGTCTTCGCCCACCGGCGCGTCGACCACGTAACCGACCGGCGCGCCAAAGACTTTCAGCAGCGCGACCGCGTGCGCCATGCGCCTCGCGTCTTTTTCGCGCCGCACGAGCGCGCTAGGCACGTACATCAGCGAGCTGCCGCCAGAGTGAAGGTCGATCACGTAGTCGCATTGCGGCAGCAACACGTTCTCGATGTAGTAGGCGATCTGCATGGTCGGCCCGCCGTCCGGGTCGCCGGGAAAGCAGCGATTTAGGTTGCCGCCGTCGATCGGCGAGGTACGGGTTCCGGCCATGACGGCGGGAAAGTTCGCCGCGGTAAGGAAAATCAAACGTCCGCGCACGTCCCGTGGCTCGAGCGCGCGTAGCAGCTTCATCAGGGTCACCTGACCTTCCCACTCGTCGCCGTGGTTGCCCGACATCAGGAGCACGCGAGGGCCCTTGCCGTTCTTGATCGAGGCGATCGGGATCGGGATCCAGCCATAGGCCGAGCGGTGCACCGAATGCGGCAGGCGCACGAAGCCTTCGTGCTTGCCCTTGCGCTCGAAATCGATCTCGGACGACAGGCGGGATGCGGGCTTGGCCATGGGACTCCTTGCGGGGTGTCAAGCGGCGGGGGCTTCGACCAAATGACAGGCGACAATGTGGCCTGTCGCGGCCACCCGCAAGGGCGGCTCGACGGCGCGGCATGTGTCGAAGGCGTAGGGACAACGCGTGTGGAAGCGGCAGCCGGCGGGTGGATCGGTCGGGCTTGGAATCTCGCCCTTGAGCGGCGCCGGGCGGACGCGGGTGCGCGGTCGCGGGGTAGGCACCGCGGCGAGGAGCGCCTGGGTATACGGATGCTTGGGCGAAGCATAGAGCGCGCGCTTGTCGGCAAGCTCGACGATTTTTCCCAAATACATCACCGCCACCCGGTCGGCGACGTGTTTCACCACGCCGAGATCATGCGCGATGAAAAGATAGGTCAAGCCGAACTCCTTTTGCAGATCGAGCATGAGGTTGATGATCTGCGCCTGGATCGAGACGTCCAGCGCCGAAACCGGCTCGTCGCAGACGACGAAACGCGGCTTGAGGGCCAGCGCGCGGGCGATGCCGATGCGTTGGCGCTGCCCGCCGGAGAACTCGTGGGGATAGCGCCGCGCATGCTCGCGCGTGAGCCCGACCGTGGCGAGAAGCTCGGCGACGCGCCGGACGCGGTCGGCCTTCGCGCCGAGGCGATGGATGCGCAGCGGCTCATCGACGATCTCGGCCACCGTCATGCGCGGATCGAGCGAGCCATAGGGGTCCTGGAAGATGATCTGCATGTCGCGCCGGCGCTGGCGCAGCGCCTCGGGCGAGAGCGCGCCCAGATCCTCGCCGGCGAACCGCACTTCGCCCGCGCTTGGCTCGACCAGGCGCAGCACCAAGCGACCCGTCGTCGTCTTGCCGCAGCCCGATTCGCCGACCAACGCCAGCGTTTCGCCCGGCGCGATGTCGAACTCGAGCCCATCGACGGCGCGCACCGCGCCGGTTTTGTGTGCAAACAGCGTCCCCTTGGCGATCGGATAATGCTTGATCAGACCGCGCACGGCGACGAGCGGCTCAGTCGACATGACGATATCCTGTGAGCGCAATGCAGGCGGCGCGATGACCGGCTTCGACGGCGACCAGTCCGGGTGCGCGCTCGCGGCACTGGACCCGCGCCTCGGGGCAGCGCGGATGGAATCGGCAGCCCGGCGGCAGGTCGGCGAGGCTCGGCACCATGCCGGGGATGGTCGGCAATCGGGCGCGATCGTGGTCGAGCGACGGTACGCTCTCCATAAGCAGCCGCGTGTAGGGATGCGACGGCCGCTCGAACACACGGGCGACCGGGCCTTCTTCGACGATCCGCCCGGCATACATGACCAGCACGCGGTCGACCGTTTCGGCGACGACGCCCAGATCGTGGGTGATCAAGATCATCGCCATGCCGAGCTCGCGCTGCAGTTCGGCGAGGAGCGTCAGGATCTGCGCCTGGATGGTGACGTCGAGCGCCGTCGTCGGCTCGTCGGCGATGAGGAGCTTCGGCTTGCAGGCGAGCGCGATGGCGATCATGACGCGTTGACGCATGCCGCCGGACAGCTCGTGCGGGTACTGATCGAGCCGGGCGGCGGCGTTGGCGATGCCGACATGATCGAGCAGCTCGCGCGCGCGCGCGCGCGCCGTAGCGCGGCCGACGCCTTCGTGCGCGCGCAACGTCTCGGCGATCTGTTCGCCGATCGTGAACAGCGGATTGAGCGCCGTCATTGGCTCCTGGAAGATCATCGCGATGTCGCGACCCCGCACCTGGCGCATTTCCTCTTCGGTGAGCGCCGCGAGATCGCCACCGGCGAAGACGATCCGACCGCCGGCGATCCGGCCCGGCGGGTTCGGCACCAGGCGGAGAATGGCGAGCGCAGTGACGCTCTTGCCGCAGCCCGATTCGCCGACGATACCGACCACTTCGCCGGGTCCGAGCGCGAAGCTCACGCCGTCGACCGCCGCCTGCTCGTACGCGCCGGCGCCGAAGGCGACGCGCAGCTGTTCGACCGAGAGCAGCGTTTCAGCCATGTTGCACCCGGAGCCGCGGATCGAGGACGTCGCGCAGACCGTCGCCCAGAAGATTGAGGCCGAGCACCGTGAGGGCCACCGCGATCCCCGGAAACAGCGCGATCAGGGGCGCCTCGCGCAGATAGTCCTTGCCTTCGGCGATCATGTTGCCCCAGGTGGGCGTCGGCGGCGGCGGACCGACGCCAAGGAACGACAGGATCGATTCGGCGAGTACCGCATAAGCGAATATGAACGTGAGCTGAACGATCAGCGGCGCCAGGCTGTTGGGCAGGATGTGGCGCCAGATGATCCAGCCGTGACGCGCGCCGCAGGCGCGCGCGGCTTCGACATACTCCATCTCACGCACGACCAAGACCGTCGCCCGGACGATGCGCGCGGTGCGCGGCGTGTAGACGGCGGCGAGCGCGATCACCGCGTTGACCGCCGAGGGACCAAGCGCCGCGGCGATGGCGATGGCGAGCAGAATCGCCGGGAACGCCATGAAGGCGTCCATGACGCGCATCAACGGATCGTCGAGACGGCGGAAGTATCCGGCCAAGAGGCCGATCAGCGTCCCCAAGATGCCGGTCGCCAGCACGACTGCGAAACCGATCGACAGCGACAGCCGCGCGCCGAAGACGAGCCGGCTCCAGATGTCGCGTCCGAAGTTGTCGGTTCCGAGCAAAAACGTCCAATCAGGCGTCCGGAAGCGGAAACGCACGTTCATCTTCTCCGGTGCGTAGGGCGCCAGAAAATCGGCACCGAGCGCGAGAACGAGCATCAGCCCGAACAGGCAGACGCCAGTGACGAACAAGCGATGGCGCGACAGGCGACGCAATAAGCTCGCCGCCGACGGCGCGGCGCGCGACGCCGCCGCGAGACTAGCCGCGGCCATACTTTACCCGCGGGTCGATCAACGCATAGAGCAGATCGACCGCCAGATTGAGCAGGACCAACGTCGCCGCAGTGACCAGCAATCCGCCCTGGATGAGCGGGTAGTCGCGGCCGAAAATTGCGTTGGCCAGCAAGCGGCCCATCCCGGGAATCGAGTAGACGGTTTCAATCACCACCGAGCCCGACAGCAGCAGACCGAAACTGATGCCGATCACGGTGACAACCGGGATCATCACGTTCTTGAGCGCGTGTTTGCCGACGACTAGCCGCGCTGGCAGGCCTTTGGCGCGCGCCGTTCGGACGTAGTCCTGGCGCAACGTTTCCAGCATCGTCGCCCGCGTGATCCGCGCCAAGAGGCCGATCTGCAATAGGGCCAGCGACACGCTGGGCAGGATAAGGCTACGCGCCCAGTCCGCCGGATCGTCGGCCAGCGGCACGTAGCCGCCGGCGGGCAGCCAGTCGAGCATTACGCCGAACAGGACGATCAGCATCAAGCTCAGCCAGAAATTCGGCACCGAGACGCCAATGAGCGCGAAGGTCAACACCGCCTGATCGACCCAGGTGTTGGCGCGCAACGCGGCGATGACGCCGCACGGAATTCCAATCGCGATGGTGAGGAAGAGCGCAAAGCCGGCCAGCGTCAGCGTCACGGGAACGCGTTCGAGAATCGCTTGCGTGACCGGACGCTGCAGCAAGATCGAGCGTCCGAGATCGCCTTCCAGCAGCCCGGCGTACCAATTGAAGACGCGCTCGTGGAACGGCCGATCGAGACCGAGTTGCTGGCGGACCTGTTCGATCTCGAAGTTGCTGGCGCTCTGCCCGGCGATGACCGAAGCCGGGTCGCCGGGGACGAGTTGCATGATCGACGCGGCGATCAGCGTTACCAGGAACAGCACCGGCACGGCGGCGATCAACCGCCTCGCGACGAACTCGCCCATGCGTCAGCCCGACCTGCCGCGCGCGGCGCGTGCGGCAGGCCGTAACCTCATCGCGCCGTTCAACCCTCGAACCAGACGTTCCACATGCGCGGAATGCGATAGGGGACGAACCCCTGCACGTTGGCCCGCGCCGCCTGTTTGCGCGTGAGATCGCCGAACTTCAAGAACAGCACCTGGTCGTAGACACGGTCCTGGAACTTGGCGAAGGTCGCCTTGCGCGCCTCGAACGTCGCGCCGCTGATCATCTCGTCGAACAGCTTGTCGAGTACGGGATCGGGCGTGAACTGGTTGAGCTGCGGCGAGACGACGTCCTTGAGGGCGGTGAACGGACCGACCGACGGGCCGGTGCCCTGTCCGGTGAACCAGATGTTCCAGGCCTCCTTGTCCTTGCGCTTGGCGAGCGCGGTCGCCCAGTCGAACACGTCCATGCGGACCTTGAAGCCGACCGCCTTGAGCTGCTCGGCCGCGACCTGGGCCGCTTTGTACATGCTCTGGTAGCTCGAGTTGGTGATCATCACCAGCTCTTCGCCCTTGTACCCCGCCTCCTTGAGCAGCGCCTTGGCCCGCGCGAGGTCCTTGGCGTTGTACAGCTTGCCGCCGTCGGTGACATAATACGGATTGCCGGGATATTGCAGCCCGGGTTGCAGGACATAGGCGCCGTCGGTGGCGATCTCCATGATCTCTTCCATGTCGAGGGCGATCTGCATCGCACGGCGGATCTTATTATCGGTGGTCGGCGCCTTGGCGTGATTGACCCACGCGCCGTGCAGCCACCAGTTCTTGAGGTCGTGGATCTTGATGTCCTTGTTGGCGGCCAGCCGCTTCGCTGATTCCGCCGGCAGATCCTCGACAATATGAAATTGCCCGGATTCGAGGCCGGCAACGCGCGCGCCCGGTTCCTTCACCAGCTTGAAGTCGACGACGTCGACCCATGCCTCCTTGCGGCCGGCGAATCCGTCGTTGCCCTTGTAGCGCGCGTCGGGCGCATAACCGTCGAAGCGCTTCAGGCGCACATGGCTGTCGGGCACCCACTCGACGAACTGGAACGGCCCGGTGCCGATGATGTCGATCTTGCCGCCTTCGCGATCGGCCTGCTCCGCGGGAACGATGGCGATCGGCACGACGAACGCCGATAACTCGTCGAGGAACACCGGGATCGGCTTCGATAGCGTGATGACGAACGTATCGCGGTCGGGTACTTCCATCGCCGTCACCGGCGCCAGCGTCACCTTGGCGAGCGCCATGCGCTTGTAACGCTCGAACGACGCCTTGATGTCGGCCGAGGTCATTTCCTTACCGTTGTGGAATTTGATGCCCCGGCGGATCCTGAATGTGTAACTCAGCCCGTCGGGAGCGACCTGCCAGCTCTCGGCAAGCTCGGCGACGACGCCATTGTTTTCGTCGCGCGCCACGAGCTGCTCGAAGACATTCATGGCGATGTTGCGCGTCGAGATCGACGTCGAAAAATGCGGATCGAGCGTCGGCGGCGGAGCCTCCTGGGCGAAGATCAGCGTGCCGCCGCGTTTGGGCGCCGCCTCGGCGCCGTGCGCAAGGATCGCAGCCAATGCCGCGGCCGCCGTCAGGCCGGCGACCGCCTTGCGCTTGAATCCAAACCTCATCGGAGCTCCTCCTCGTCGTCCCCGCCGCCAAAAAGGAAATCGGCGAACGAAACGCACACGACGTCCGTCCCGACCGATCAGCTCAAGGAAAAGGTTGCGCGTTCTTGTCGGCGATTGTCAACTTCGGGCCGGGACACCGGGGGACAAGGGATGAGCCTGCGCACCAAGATCTTCACCGACATCGACTATGAGCGCGACGGCAAGCAAGTCGACTGGCTGCATCTGCCGCACTCGGTGACGCGCTCGGCCTATGGCACGATCGCCATCCCGATCGCCGTCATTAAGAACGGCGAGGGGCCGACGGTCTTCCTGATGGCCGGCAATCACGGCGACGAGTACGAGGGCCAAATTGCGTTGTGCAAGCTGGTCCGCGCGCTCGAGCCCGCCGAGGTGCGCGGCCGGGTGATCATCATGCCAGCGGCCAACCTTCCGGCGGCAATGGACGGCGCGCGGGTGTCGCCGATCGACCAAGGCAACCTGAATCGCGCCTTTCCCGGCGATCCCGACGGCACGCCGACATTCGCCATCGCGCACTACATCGAGAACTTCATCTATCCGATGGCGCAGTTCCATCACGACCTGCACTCCGGCGGCTCGTCGCTGGAATACCTGCCCTTCTGCTCGATGCGCGCCAGCAACGACCCCGATCTCGACGCCCGTGCGCTGGCCGCGCTCAAGGCATTCGGCGCGCCGCTGGGCCTCGTATGGGCGTTCTCGCCCGAGCCCCGCATTTCGGCCGTGGCGGCGATCCGCAAAGGCGTCGTGGCGTTGGGCGGGGAATTCGGCGGCAGTGGACGCGTCTCGCTCTCGGGCGTGGCGATCGTCGAGCGCGGCGTGCGTAACCTGCTCGCACATGCCGGCGTGATCGCCCCCGAGGGGGCTTCGCCGCCGTCAACGCTGACGCGAATCATCGAGGTGAAGAATCGCGACTACTACGTTCATGCCCCGGAGCCCGGCTTGTTCGAGCCCTTCGTCGAGCTCGGCGACAAGGTCGCGGCCGGCCAACCGTGCGGACAGGTCCATTTCGTCGACAACCCGGCGCGGCCCGCGGTGCCCTGTCATTTCCGCACCGCCGGCATGGTGGTGTGCAAGCGCCATTTCGGCCGCGTCGAGCGCGGCGACTGCGTCGCCCATCTGGCGACTGACTACGAGGGGTGAACGCCTCAGTCTGCAGGGGGAGCAAGCCGGCCATGGATTTGGAAGCATTCAAACGCTCGACGGCAGGGCGCACGCCGCCGCCCGGACTTGCGCCGGCGATCGAGGCGCTGTGGTGGGATGCCAAGGGGGACTGGACCACGGCGCACGATCGCGCCCAGGCGCAAGAGGACAAGCAAGGCGCCTGGGTTCACGCCTATCTGCACCGCAAGGAGGGCGACCTCGCCAACGCCGGGTATTGGTACCGCCAGGCGGGCAAGCCCGCCGCCACCGGTGCATTCGAAATCGAGTGGGAAGCGATCGTCCGGGCGCTATTGCGATGAAACTTAAGCGCGCGCTTTGCGCGATCCAAGCAAGCTCTTGACCGCTGGATGGATTCCTCTCAATTATTCTGGGTTGCAGCGCGAATGCATGACTAGGCGCATGGCCGACGACGCGTTGTCTATCCCGAGACGGCAGGCGGACCGAACGCCGCCACGGATCACCTACCGGACCGCGGATCTCGACGATGCGCGGGCCTATATGGCGAGAGTGTTTCGCCCGCATCGCCTTTCGCTCGATCCGGGCGAACGTCGCATCGCAATGCGTCATGAGAGCGTAAAACTCGACGCCACCTCGTTCCATTGGCTCGAATACGGCGCCAACGTGACGATGAATTCGGCCGGAATGGACGGCTTCTACCTGTTCCAAATGAACCTTTCGGGCGATTGCCTGGTGCGCCACGGGGGCCGAGAAGCCCACGTCGCAGCCGGATTCGCATATTTGGTGAACCCGATGCCGACGCTGAGCAAGTCCTGGGCTCCGGGATGTCGGCAGCTCATCATTCGCATCGATCGCGGCGCTTTCGAGCGAATGGTCATGCACGAACTTGGGGTCGACCTCGCGCGCCCGCTGGAGTTCAGTTTCCGACCCCGCGCGGCCAGTGGCGCAATCGTGATGATTTCGGCGCTCGCCACCGCACTCGATACGCACGGCTGGCTGCCTCGATCGCGCGCGGCGCATCACCTCGAGACGACGCTGATGGCCTCGCTGCTCGACGAACTGGACCACTCCTACAGCGAGGCGTTCGTCCGTGCCGAGGCGGCCTGCGCGCCGCATTATGTGCGTCGAGCGGAGGAATTCATCCGCGCTGCGGCGCGCGAGCCAATCACCAGTCAGGATATCGCTTCGGCCGCCGGGGTCAGCCGGCGCGCGCTTTACGCTGGATTTCGCCGATTCCGCGACATAAGCCCCGGCGCATTCCTCAAGTCGGTGCGGCTGGAGCTTGCTCGCCAAGCGCTCGAACATGCCGCAAGTTCGGAGACAGTGACCCGAGTCGCGCTCAACTGCGGCTTTACGCACATGAGTAAGTTCGCTCGCGATTTCAGGCGGCGCTTCGGCCGGCCGCCCTCGGCCTCGGCGCGCCGCCGCTGACCGCTTACCAACGCATCGCGCACGCCTTGCCAAGCTCATCGGCCCGCGCCGTATAGATTCGCTCGCGCACGGCCAATGTCGTACCGCCATCGCGCGCGACGACCTCGCGGATGTACCAGTCTTGGATTGGAAAATGATTATTGTTGAAGCGAAAGGCGCCGCGCGCCGATGCAAAGTCGGCGGCGCGCAGTGCGGCGCGGAATCCGTCCTTGTCGTGAAGATCGCCCTTGACCTTGCGGATCGCGCTATCGAGCAACAGGGCAGTATCGTATCCATACATGGCGAATTCGCTAGGCGCGCGCGAGTATGCCTGTACGAAGCTTTCGACAAAGATCTTGTTGGCGGGAATATCGAGGTCGGGCGCCCAATTCCCGGAGGTCAACAGTCCCAGCGCTGCCGCGCCCTGCGCTCCTCGGACCGTCGCATCAACAAGCGCAAATCCGCTGTATAGCGGGATCGTCCCCTTCAATCCGAGCTGGGCGTACTGCTTGACGAAGTTTATCGCGTGGCCGCCAGGATAAAAAACGAACACCGCTTGCGGATTGGCGCCGCGCACCTGCGCCAATTCGGCGGCAAAGTCGAGTTGATTGATCGGCGTGTAGATTTCCTGGACGATCTCGCCTGAGAACGTGCGCTTGAATCCGGCGATAGCGTCCTTGCCAGCTTGGTAATTCGGGGCCATCGCCGATACCCGCTTGACTCCCTTGCGCGTCAAGAATTCGCCGACGGGCTCATAGATCTGGTCGTTCTGGAACGCTACGGCGAAGAAATTAGGGTCGCATCCTTCGCGGGCCAAGGGCGAAGGCCCAGCATTGGGGCTAATAAGGAATTTGCCGGCTTTCAATGCCGGGCCGGCAATCGCCAGCAATACATTCGAAAACGTCGTCCCGATCACAATGTCGACGCGATCGCGCTGAATTAGCCGTTTCACCAGTTCAACGCCTACATCCGGCTTGAGTTGGTCGTCCGCGACAACGACTTCGACCCTCGCCTCGCCGAGCGTTCCCCCTCGCAGCGCAACGGCGAGACGAAAACCGTCGAGACTGTCCACTCCCACGGCGCCCGCCGGCCCGGAAAGCGTCGCAATAAATCCGATTTTGACGTCGGCGCACGCCTCTCCGCCGATGGCGACCGCCGCCAGTAGCGCTGCCGCGATTATTCGCAACTTCATGCTCTCCTCCCTTGGCGCCGCCACGCGGTCGATTTGTTTTGGCCCGATATCGTGCGCGAAAATCTCGGCGATGACGTCTTTGCGCTCGCAACAAATCCACGAAAGCTCCGACCGCAGCGCACGACTCGCCGCCGGACGAACCGCTAGATGCGTTGATCGAGGAAGCGTGGCGCCTTGACGTTCTTCTCGAACTCGGCCGCCAATGTCCCGGCCTCGACGGTCTCGATCGACGCGGATATCTCGAAAATCCGCCGGATCGCCTGAACGACGTCGGCCGACAGCGCCGTCGCGTCGCCGCCGCGACGTACTTCGATACGAACCTTCAGCGATTCGAGGGAGGTCTCAGGATCGCTGAACAGGACGGCCTGAAAGTCGGCAAGCATCGGCTGACGAAACATGAGGTCCTCGAACTCGGCGTGGTTGACGTTTACGCCGCGCACTTTGAAGAAGCCCGTGGTCCGGTTGGCGTGCTGGATCATCGGAAACAAGTCGGCGAACCGTCCCGCGCCGCGCGAGCGCGGAACAAACCGAACGAGATCGCCCGAATTCCAACGTAGGAACGGCGTGGCGTGGTTGGTCCATAGCGGGGTGACGCAGAAGGTGCCGACCTCGCCCTCCGGAACCGGCGCTCCAGTTTGCGGATCAATCACCTCGACGAAAAAAAGGTCGGTCCAAATGTGGATGCCGTCGTGGGCGGCGTTCTCCGACCCCATCAACCCGGCCTCGCTCATTCCGAATACGTCATACACTTCGGCTCCCCACTGACGAGCGATCTTCTCGCGCTTCGCGGCCGACAATGTTTCGGCGGAGCACACCACCTTGCTAACCGACGATGTCGCTAGATCGATCCCACGAGCCTCAGCGAGATTCGCGAGATGCAGCGCGAAGCTGCTCATGCCGATGAACACCGTCGGTTTCAGCGTCACGATCAGATCGAGCTGGGCCGCCGACGGCGTGGCGTTGCCGGCGCCCGCCCAAATCATGCCGACCCCGACCTTGTGGCCGCTGCGGGCCCAGACCTGCCCCGCGGGATGGACTCCGAGCGGGAAGGCAAGGTGGCACAGGTCGCCGGCGACTATGCCCATGCAGGCGAACGATCGCGCCCACGACTCCATGCCGAAGGCGAGGTCATCGAACGTTCGCGGGTAGAAAACCGGCTTGCCCGTCGTTCCGCCCGAGCGCCAATACTCGGCGATCTCGTTTTCCCGCGCGATGCAGAACCGCCGCATGAACTCGCCGTGGTCGAGGACCCGCAGCGACTCCTTGTCGAGAATTGGAATGCGGCGCCAATGCTCGGGATCGTCGAGCTTGTCGATGTCGATATGGTCGAGCTTGCCGCGATACCAATCGGCCGCTCTGGCGCGCGCGACGGCGATCTTCTTGCGTCCGCGCTGGATACGCCCGATCTCGGCCCGCGAACTCGGCAGCGCGAACGGCGTGATCGATTCGGCCATGGAGCCCTTCGGTGCGCCTAAGTTCCCGGCATTTTCCCACCGACGCCCGCGCATCCTCTATCCCGCCAGCGCATTCGATAGCCCTTCTGTGCAGAATTCCGCTTCGCATCCGTCGTCGACGGTTGGCGGGGCGTGCCGTCCCAATCGATACTTTCGTGCAACTTTGCCGAGGGACGGATCTCGAATGGCGCGCGCGCTGAAGATCGCCGTTGTTGGCGGCGGACCGGGTGGGCTCTATTTCGCAATTCTCATGCGCAAAGCCAACCCGGGCAACGAAGTCACCGTCTATGAGCGCAATCGGCCCGACGATACATTCGGGTTCGGCGTCGTATTTTCGGACGAAACACTGGGTAATTTCCGCCAACGCGATCCCGAAAGCTATGTCGCAGTCACCAACGCATTCGCCTACTGGAGCGAAATCGATGTCCATGTCCGAGGATCGATCCTCCGCTCCGACGGCCATGGCTTCTGCGGCCTCGAGCGCAAGACGCTGCTATCAATTCTGCAACAGCGCGCGCAGTCGCTCGGAGTCCGATTGAGGTTCCAGACCGAAATCGCCGACTTGTCGCAATTGGCCGACTGCGATCTTGTGGTCGGCGCCGACGGGATCAACAGCCAAATCCGCGAAAGTTACAAGGATGCTTTTCGCCCGCTGATCGATTGGCGGAAGAACCGCTTCTGTTGGCTCGGCAGCACGCGCTCTCTGCCGGCATTCACGTTCGCTTTCAAGGAGAATGATCATGGAATCTGGATTCTCGGCGCGTATCAGTACAAGGCTGGCTCCAGTACCTGGGTTCCCGAATGTTCCGATGAAACTTGGCGCAATGCCGGCCTCGATCAAGCCGACGAGTCGCAGACCGTCGATTATCTCGAGCGCCTGTGGGCCGATTTGCTCGCCGGACACCCGCTGCTGACCAACCGCTCGCTGTGGCGAACCTTCCCGGCGATCAAGAACGAGCGTTGGTATCACGACAACATCGTGCTGATCGGGGACGCGTTGCACACGGCGCACTACTCGATCGGTTCGGGAACGAAGCTGGCGATGGAGGATGCGATCGCCCTCGCCGATGCGCTCGAGGTTTCCGGTTCCTTGGAGGCCAGCCTGGCGCGATTCGAAGCCGCCCGGCGCGAAGAGGTCGAGAAAACGCAACATGCGGCCGACGTCAGTCTACGATGGTTCGAGACGCAGCGCCGCTTCTGGCGGCTTGAACCTCCCCAACTCGCCTTCAGCCTGCTGTCGCGATCGAAGCAAATAACGTACGAGAACCTGAGGCGTCGCGACGAGGCGTTCGTGGCCGAGGTCGAGCGCTGGTTCGCCCATCGCGTCCGCGATGAATTTGGCGTTGATATACCGCTCGATCCGCCGCCGCCGCCGATGTTCTGTCCCTTCCGCCTGCGCGGTATGACGTTGACCAATCGCGTCATGGTCTCGCCGATGGGCATGTATTCCGCGGAGGACGGGACGCCCGGCAAGTTCCATCTCGTCCATATCGGTTCGTTCGCACTCGGCGGCGCCGGCCTGATTTTCGTCGAGACGACGCATGTCTCGAGGGAAAGTCGCATCACGCCCGGGTGCTGCGGTATCTACAAGCGCGAGCATGTCGCGGCATGGCGCGAGATTGTCGATTTCGTCCATGCCAGCAGCGACGCCAAAATCTGTCTGCAACTCGGCCACGCAGGCCGTAAGGGATCGACGCGTCGCGGCTGGGAGGGCATGGATCTGCCGCTCGAGGAGGGCAATTGGCCGATCCATTCCGCATCCGCGCTGCCGTTTCGGCCGGAAAGCCAGGTGCCGATCGAGATCGACCGCGCCGAAATGACCCGTGTGCGCGATCAGTTCGTGCGCGCCGCCGGGATGGCGGACGATGCCGGATTCGATATGCTCGAATTGCACATGGCGCACGGCTATCTGCTGTCAAGCTTCATCTCGCCGCTTACGAATCTCAGGCGGGACGAATACGGCGGCGATCTGGCGAACCGCCTGCGATACCCGCTTGAAGTCTTCGACGCCGTGCGCGCCGTATGGCCCGGCGCCAAGCCAATGTCGGTGCGGATCTCGGCCACCGATTGGGCGGACGGCGGCTTACCGCTCGAGGATGCAACCGAGATCGCCCGTCGCTTCAAAGCGCACGGATGCGACATCATCGACGTCTCAGCCGGGCAAACGACGATCATGGCGAAACCCGTCTACGGACGGATGTTTCAGACTCCGTTCGCCGAAGCGATCCGAGACGAAGCGCGAATTCCGGTCATCGCGGTTGGCAACATAACCAACGCCGATCAAGTTAATACGATCTTACTGGCGGGCCGCGCCGATGTCGTCGCGTTGGCTCGTCCCCATCTCGCCGATCCGCATTTCACGCTTCGGGCCGCCGCGCACTATGGCTACACGCCGCAACGTTGGCCGATACAGTACGGTCCCGGGAAGGAGCAGGCATTTCGCCTCGCCGAACGCTCGAACCGCGAAGACAGTCAATTGCGACTTGCGGCGCGCTCGCTCCCGCCCGAAACGCGGCTACCGGCCGCCTGAATGGCGACGTTTCGCCCGATGCCGGCGGCGCCGCGCTTTCGCTCCGCCGAGCAGCCCGTGCGCGCGATGCCATTCCTCCAGCGATTGCACGGGATACTCGGCGGTCCGCGCGTCACCCTTACGTGCATCGACCCGCACCCAATTGGCCTTCGAGCCGAGCATCATGTGAACGTGCATCGGCGGAGGCGGCAGAGCGGTGTCGATAGCGCTAGCGAAAGGGTGGACGAGTTCCGGCCAGCGGGGGTCCCACACCCAGAGCGCCGAGCCGCAGCGCTTGCAGAAGCGCCGCTCGGCCGGGCTTCGCTCGCCGCCGAGCTTGGCTTGGAATTTGGCGATATTTGATTTTCCGCGCACTTTCAGGCTGGCGGCCGTTCCGCCGAGATTGATTGCGTATCCGCCCCCTCCCGCGGTCTTCCGGCAGATCGAGCAGTAACAGCGCAGATACGGTACCGGCGCGTAAGCGTCGAGCGAAAATCGCACGCCGCCGCAACCGCAGGAGCCTTCGAGTCGCATACTCCCCTCCTGTCATTCGAAAGGAGGGAATATGGCGTCTAGCGCGGCGCGCGTGCAACCCGTCCGGCGGACGCGCACCGGGCCTACTCGTCATTGTCCACACTGATCGGTGACGATCAGCGGGCAGATCCGGCACGCCGCCACGGCGCGTTGACGATACCAGCGGCAGTCGGCACGGATCGCACACGCCGGAGGCGGCGCTTCGTCGCCCGGTTCGAGTTTGTCGACAGCGATTCGTTCGAGGACACGCTCGATGACACCGCAGGCGGTGCCTGTCCACTGCGAGCAAAGTCCCTTGACACATGCGCCGGCGAAGCGGAAGCGGCGTTCCGGCGAGCCTGCGTTCTCGGCGCGAGTAACGAACTCGACATCGATGGTTAGCGGCGTCGGCAAAAACGCGACTCGGCCGTCGTCCTGCACGACACCCAACAAGCGTGCGCCCGGAGCGGCGCGCGAACTCGGGCAGGTCAATCGGTCATTGGCGCTGCGCTTGCGACCTCCGGCCGTCAACCGCCGGACGCGGCTTGGCACGTTACCTACCGAGCAGCCCCGATTTGATCTGTGACTCGACGCGCTCCAGGTCGGCGATCTTGCCGCTGTTGAGGATCAGGCCGAGCCAATCCCTGGGGAACCGGAAGCCAAGATTCCGCCCGCCGCCAAGCGCCGCCAATTCCCGCAACACGGCCTGCTGGATTCCGTGCTCGATACGCCGCTTGGTGCCGGGTGAAAGTTTGAGATCGCCGAGGTCGACGACGAAGCGTGATGCCATGACGCCCTCTCCTCCGCCGGGAAAATTCATCGGTGCCGTGCGATGCATTCGATGATCGAATAAGTCTAGCACAGCTAATGCGTGTATTCTATCCGCTAACTGATCTTCCGGCTACTGATCAACCTTCTGGAGGAGTGGAGAGTCTTTTACCACCGGATCGAGCCCTGACAACTGCATGTAATTCCGAGAATTCGGCCCAAAGCGAGCGGTGTACAACCTATACGTTAATCCGTATCCTGATGATTATGGTTGCAATCAACGACTAGACTCGAAGAAAGGTTGTGGTGCATATAGATGGTGATTAAACGCCGGAGCAAGTGAGACGCCCGCCGTGGTTGTGAGCACGATTTCGGCTGCGCTGGTTCTGGTCCTCGCCGCGTTGGGTGCGGTTATTGCCTACCGCGTCTTGGTCTCGGGCGACGTCTTCGATCTGCTTGCCGATCGGCCTGGCGGTGGTGCCAACCCCGAACGGATCCAAATGCTCGCCTTCGCGTTTGCGAGCGCAGCCGCGTACGGAGCGCTCGGCCTGCGCAAGCTGCCCGACATCGCCGCCGACCCGGCACTACCCGACGTTCCCGAGTGGCTGCTGGCCGTCGCCGGAGCAAGCCAGCTTCTCTATCTCGCCGGCAAGGTCGGCCGGCGGCGTTAAGACCGTCCGGGTCGCCAACCAGGAGGAATGCGATGCTCGATTTCGTAATCAAGGCGTTCGCAATCGCCTTCTCCATCGCCTTTCTCGTCATTCCGCTATTACTCGCCGTTTCGGCGCTGCGCAGCGGGTTCGACGTGAGCGGGCTCATTCGCGAGCCCGACCAGAATGGCAAGGCAAGCATTTCACGATTCCAGCTGTTCTTGTTCAGTTACGTCATTGCCGGCCTCTACCTCGTGTTGTCGCTCGAGGCGGGCCAATTCGTGGAGATTCCCGACGGCGTCCTGGCGTTGCTTGGGATTAGTGGCGGCAGTTTCGTCGTATCGAAGGGGATCGGCCGGCAGACGACGGTCGCGCCGCCGCGCGACGTCGAATCCAAGGACGAGAGCTCGCGATGAGCACGCCGATTCGTTCCATGTTCCGCATGGCGCCCGCTTTGATCTCGGCGCTGATCGCGTTCGTCGTCCTCCCTCTCTCGGCGCTCGGTCAGATCGCCGAATGCGCATCGATGGTGCGCGATATCGGCGCGCCCGAATACAAGGGCAATCCGCCGCAGCACATGATCTTGTGCCGGAAGGGTTACGTCCTTTCGCATAACGCCGAGCGACGGACGCCCGATTGGGTGGTGGAGCTTCTCACCCCCGACCGCTTCGTTGGGCCCGGCGATCGCAAGCGGGAGGGCGATCCCTTCGCTCCCGATCCCGATCTGATGGCGGAAGATCGCGCCGAATTACGAGATTACCGCAAAAGCGGCTTCGACCGCGGGCATATGGCGCCGGCGGCGTCAATGAAGTTCGACGTCGAGGCGATGCGGCAGAGCTTTTATCTGTCGAACATGGCGCCGCAAGTCGGCCGGGGTCTGAACCAGCACATCTGGGCCGATCTCGAGGCGCTGGTGCGAGAGTGGACATGCGATCGCGGACGGCTCATCGTCGTCACTGGACCGATCTACGACGGCCCGCCACGCACTATCGGCGAAGGAGCGGTCGCCGTCCCGAACGCGTTCTACAAGATCGCCTACGATCCAACGGCAAAGCGCGCGCTTGCCTTCATCCTGCCCAACGCGGCGGTGAAGACGAGAGGACAACCGCCGTCAAAGTCGCTCCGGGCGTTCGTCGCCACCGTCGGCGAGATCGAGGAGCGGAGCGGCCTGGATTTTCTCTCCGGTCTGGCTTCCCGCGACGAGCGCCGGATCGAAGCGACCAGATCGGCCGTCTGGCCGGTACGCGCCGGCTGCGGCCGGTAGGCGGCCGACCGGACACGCCGGCAATCGCCGAGGAGAAGTCCGAGATGGCTCCCGGAAAGCGACGGACGATGCTCGCGCGCGAATTTGCCAGGACACGGGCGTACCTCCTCTCCGCCGAATGGCTCGGATGGGCGGCGAAACAGCCGGTCGAGTTGCGCAACCGGGCAGCCATACTCTTGATGTCGCTCGAGGTTTCCCGGCTCGCGCTGCTCGACGCCGAGCTCGACTCGCTGCGCCATAAACTGGCGGCAAACGAGGCAGCGCTAGCAGCCGCGGTTGAGGCACTGGTACTCGCGCGCGATGACGCCGTGCCATCGGAGCGTACGCTCGACATGATCGCCGACCTGATGGCGATTATCGCCCGCGCCGTCCCGGCCCACCCGTTGCTGTAGTGCGAGGACCGCCGCGCCGAGCGTCGTCCGCCGCTGGTGGTGATTTCATGTCTGCCCCCGCCCGAAGTATGCTTTGCGGCGAGATATAGACGTTCGCTCGACGGGAATCGCTTCGCCATGCGTCTGTTCGCCGCCACAATCGCGACCGAGACCAATACGTTCTCGCCGCTGCCGACTAGCATCGATGGCTACAAGGAGTGCGTTTTCCTGCGGCCGGGCGAGCACCCCGACGCGTCGCCGCTGATGTGCACTGCCCCGCTTTGGGTCGCCCGACGGCGCGCCGCGACGGAGGGCTTTACGCTGATCGAGGGTAGTTGCTTCGCCGCCAGCCCGGCGGGAACGACAGGGCGCAAGGACTACGAGTTCATGCGCGACGAGATTCTCGGGCAGCTTGAAGCGGCGCTGCCGGTCGATGGCGTGCTGCTGGGCCTGCACGGCGCCATGGTCGCGCACGGGTATGACGACGTCGAAGGCGACATACTCGAACGCGTGCGCGCCATCGTGGGCACGAAAACGCTCGTCGGCGTCGAGTTGGACCCGCACTGCCACCTGACGCTGAAGCGGGTGAGGCTCGCCGACATCATCGTCCTGTACAAGGAATTTCCTCACACCGACGTCGTCGAGCGCGCCGAGGACGTTCTGCGCCTGGTGTTGCAGACGCTGCGCGGCGAGGTCAAGCCGGTCACCTCGGTGTACGATTGCCGCCAGATCGGTAGCTATCCGACGACCCTGCCGCTGATGCGAGGCTTCGTCGACAAAGTGAAGGCGCTCGAAGGCAAGGACGGCATCCTATCGATCTCGATCGGCCACTGTTTCCCTTACGCCGACGTGGCCGAGCTGAGCGGGCGTATCCTGGTCATCGCCGACCGCGACAAATCGAAGGCGGACGCGCTGGCGACACGGATCGGCGAGGAGTTCGTGTCGATGCGTGGGAAGACGTTCCCCAGTTATCTCGGCGTCGACGAAGGGGTCTCGGCCGCGCTGGCGTCGAGCGAAGCGCCGATTGTCATCGCCGACCCGGCCGACAACGCGGGCGGCGGCGCGCCGTCGGACAACACGACAATCCTGCGCCACCTGCTCGAGCGGAACGTGCGGGACGCGGCGGTCGGGCCGATCTGGGATCCCATCGCCGCCCGGCTGTGCTTCGATGCCGGGCCGGAGGCCGAGTTTCCGTTGCGCCTTGGCGGCAAGATCGGTCCCGCTTCGGGCGCTCCCGTCGACGCCACGGTTCGCGTGATCGCCGTGAAGCACGACTGCTGGCAGAGCTTCGGGCCCACCCTGGTCCCGCTTGGCGACTGCGCCGCGGTGCGCATCGCTGGCGTCGACGTCGTGCTGATCACCAATCGCACCCAGGCCCTGGGCCTCGAGCTGTTCACCAATCTCGGCATCGATCCGCGGCGCAAGAAGCTGGTGGTGGTGAAATCCACCAATCACTTCATGGCCGCTTTCGGGCCGATCGCCAAACGGGTCATTTACGTCGAGTCCGACGGGCCGTTGCATCGCGACTATCGGCGCATCCCGTACACGAAGGTCCAACGTCCGATCTGGCCGCTGGACGAAAAGACCAGTCCCGGCCTGATCGCCTAAGCGCGGGATTGCGGGCGGAGTGCGCGCGTGACTTAATATCGGGCAAGCCGCGGTCGCGATGAACGGCGGCGTGTCATCAGGAGGGGGAACTCAATGACCAGGATTACTCGTCGTACAGCGCTGCAGACCGGCCTTGCGACCGCCGCATGGGCCGCCGCACCGGCCGTCGTTCGCGGCCAGACCCGGCCAAGCCCGGCGCGCACGATCCGCGCCGTGTTCCATGGCGACGTGCCGACCTACGACCCGATTTGGACCACCGCGAACATGGCCGCTTACGCCGGCGGTATGGTCTACGACACCTTGTTCGGCATCGACGACAAGCAACAGCCGCAGCCGCAAATGGTCGGCCGCTGGGGCGTGTCGGACGACAAGCTTACTTATACCTTCGAGCTGCGCGACGGCTTGAAATGGACGGATGGCACCCCGGTCACCACTGCCGACGTCCTGCCGTCGCTGAAGCGGTGGGCGGCGCGCGACGGTGGCGGCCAGCACATGATGTTGCGCGTCAAGGACATCGCCGCCAAGGACGCCAGGACGTTCACGATCGAGCTCAAGGAGCGCTACGGTTTGGTGCTCGACGTGTTGGCGAAAACATCGACCCCCGTCTGCTTCATGATGCGCAAGAAAGAGGCCGAGACCGACCCGATGCAGAAGATCGACCAGGTGGTCGGTTCAGGCCCGTTCAAGCTCAACCTCGACGAGACCAGGCCCGGCACGCAGTATGTCTATGACCGCAACCCCGACTACGTTCCGCGCTCCGACCCTCCCTCGGGTATTTCCGGCGGCAAGGTGGTCAAGGTCGACCGGGTCATTTTCGTCAACATGCCCGACGCGCAAACCGCGGTGGCGGCGCTGCAGTCGGGCGAGATCGATTTCTACGAGATTCCGCCGATCGAGCTCCTGCCACAGCTCGAGGGCGACAGGAACGTCAAGATCCAGGTCTTGAACGCGCTCGGCAACGTGGGCCAGGTCCGCCTCAACTTCCTGCATCCGCCCTTCGACAACGAAAAGGCGCGGCAGGCAATGCTTTATATCGTTAAGCAAAGCGACCACATGAAGGCGACGTTCGGCGATTCCAAATTCGTCAAGGCCTGCCCGTCCTATTTCGGAATGGGCACGCCGATGGAGAACGATGCCAACACCGACTGGTTCAAAGGCGGCCAGAACTTCGCCAAGGCGCGCGAGCTGTTCAAGGAGGCCGGGTACGACGGCCGGCCGATCGTGCTGATGCAGGCGACCAACATCCCGATCATGAGCAACACCGCCTTGCTGCTGGCGCAGGAGATGCGGCAGGCCGGCCTCAATGTACAGGTCGAAGCGATGGACTGGTCGAACGTCGTGCAGCGCCGCTCCAGCAAGAACCCTCCCAACCAGGGCGGCTGGAACATCTTCATCACCTGGTCGGGCGGCAACGCTATCGGTAATCCGATTCTCCTGGCGGCGCACGCGGCGACCGGCGACAAGGCATGGTTCGGCTGGCCCAGCGACGCCAAGCAGGAGGAGCTGCGCACCAAGTGGGCCGTCGCCGGATCGCTCGAGGAGCGCAAGGCCATCGCCCGCGAGCTGCAGGCGAACGCGTGGAAGTTCGTGCCGCAGCTCTATTACGGGCAGTGGGTGCAACCGGCGGCGATGCGCAGCAACATCAACGGCCTTCTGCCGGTTCCCGAGTTGATCCCGTGGTGGAACGTTACAAAAGGGTGACCTGGGTAACCGATTCGCGCTTGAATCTCGCTCCGGGAAAGAGGGCCGGCGTCCGCTGCCGGTCCGATCCCGGTTGAGGTTTAGCGAACATCGCTCCGCCTGCTTTCGCCGAGGACCCACCAGCCACCCGCATGACCGCGTATATCGTCCGACGCCTGCTTTCGATGGCACCGGTCATGGCGGTCGTCGCGGTGTTCGTTTTTCTACTGCTGCATCTGGCGCCGGGCGACCCGGCGGCGATCATCGCCGGCGACAACGCCACGCCGGCGAATATCGAGCAAATCCGCAAGGCGCTCGGGCTCGACGAGCCGCTCTGGAAGCAATTTCTGCTCTGGATCGGCAGCTTGGCGCGGGGCGATCTCGGGCGGTCGATGTTTTGGAATGATTCGGTGACGACATTGATCGGCCAGCGCGCCGAACCAACGATCGCGCTCGCCTGCGCCACGCTTCTCGTCGCCGTGGTCATCGCCATCACGCTTGGCGTCGTCGCGGCGGCGCGGGCCGGGACTTTCGGCGATCGCCTGGTGATGGCGTTCGCCGTGGTTGGGTTTTCGGTTCCGGTGTTCGTTGTGGGCTACTTGCTGATTTTCGTGTTCGCCATTCAGCTTCGCTGGCTGCCGGTGCAAGGGTACACGCCGTTGGCCGAAGGTATCCTGCCTTGGCTGCGCAACCTTGTCCTGCCGTCGATCGCGCTTGGACTGGCCTATGTGGCGCTGATCGCGCGAATCACTCGCGCGACCATGCTCGATGTCCTGGCCGAGGATTACATGCGTACCGCGCGCGCCAAAGGCGTGGCGCCGCGTCCGATGCTGCTCAAGCACGCGCTCAAGAACGCCGCCGTGCCGATCGTCACCGTGATCGGTATCGGCGTGGCGCTGCTGATCGGCGGCGTAGTGATCACCGAAACCGTCTTCAACATTCCGGGCATCGGCCGGTTGGTGGTCGACGCGATCGCGCGCCGTGATTACCCGATCATCCAGGGCGTCATCATCATGTTCTCGGGCATCTACGTACTGGTCAATCTCGTCGTCGACCTCTCCTATACCCTGCTCGATCCCCGGATACGCTATTGAGATGGCCAGCCTCGTCGCAACCATCCATGTTCGGCCGGGGTTGAGCGCGCGACTGTGGACGTTCGCGCGGCGGAATCCCACCATCGTGCTCGGCGGCGCGCTGCTCACCGCGATGGCGGCGATCGCCCTCGTCGCGCCAATGATCGCCGGCGATCCACGGCTGATGACGCCGACCAACCGGCTGCGCACACCCTCGGCGGAGCATTGGTTTGGCACAGACAACCTCGGCCGCGACGTGTTCTCGCGCAGCGTGTACGGCGCGCGCATATCGTTGGTGGTCGGGTTGTCGGTCGCGATCGTGTCGATCATCGCCGGCCTGGCGGTCGGACTGGCGGCCGGCTATTACCGCCGGCTGGACGGCTTCGTCATGCGGATCATGGACGGCATGATGGCCATTCCGGCCATCCTGCTGGCGATCGCCCTGGTGTCGTTGAACCGAGCCAGCATATGGATCGTCATCGTCGCGATCGCGATTCCCGAGGTGCCGCGCGTGGTGCGACTGGTGCGCTCGGTCGTGTTGACGACGCGCGAGCAGCCCTTCATCGAGGCGGCGATCGGCGGCGGCAGCCGCAACCTCAAGATCATTCTGCGGCACATCTTGCCCTCGACGATCGCGCCGCTCATCGTACAGGCGACCTACATCACCGCTTCGGCGATTCTCATCGAGGCGGCGCTGTCGTTCCTCGGCGCCGGCGTGCCGCCAGAGATTCCGACCTGGGGGAACATGATCGCATCGAGTCGATTGTTCCTCGCCAGCGCGCCATGGACCATCTTTTTCCCCGGCGCGGCGCTCGCGCTGGTGATACTGGCCGTCAACCTCATGGGCGATGGACTGCGCGACCGGCTGGATCCGCGCCTGGCCCGTAGAATGTGACGATGGAGAACGCGGCGCTTCTTTCGGTCGAGGGTCTGCGAACGCATTTCTTTACCCTCGATGGGGTGACGCGCGCGGTCGATGGCGTCGATATACGCGTCGACGCCGGAGAAACGTTGGGCATCGTCGGCGAGTCGGGCTGCGGCAAGAGCGTGACGGCACTCTCGATCATGCGCTTGCTGCCGCCGAAGCTCGGCCGCATCGTCGAGGGCGCGATTCGCTTCGAGGGGCGGGATCTCGTTCGGGTGAGCGAGGCGGAAATGCGCGCCATTCGCGGCAACCGCATCGCCATGATCTTCCAAGAGCCGATGACCAGCCTGAACCCGGTGCTCAGTATTGGCGACCAGATCGCCGAGGCGGTGATGATTCACCAAGACAAGGATCGCGCGGCCGCCATGGACCGGGCGATTGAGATGCTGCGGCTGGTGCGCATTCCCGACGCCGAGCGCCGCGTGCGCGATTATCCGCATCAATTCTCGGGAGGAATGCGTCAGCGCGTCATGATCGCCATGGCGCTGAGTTGCAATCCGAAGCTGCTGATCGCCGACGAACCGACCACCGCCCTCGACGTGACGATCCAGGCGCAAATCCTTAAGCTGATGCTGGAGTTGAAGGGCGCCTTCGGCGCGGCCGTCATGTTGATCACGCACGACCTTGGCGTGGTCGCCCAGACGTGCCAACGGGTGATCGTGATGTACGCCGGGCGCAAGGTCGAGGAAGCCGGGGTCGACGAGCT
Organism: Alphaproteobacteria bacterium; assembly: GCA_035457725.1. Lineage (GTDB taxonomy): Bacteria > Pseudomonadota > Alphaproteobacteria > CACIAM-22H2 > CACIAM-22H2 > DATFES01. Next base: position 32,335 of record DATIBC010000121.1, read on the forward strand.
GTTCGACCGGCCGCTGCACCCCTATACGCGCGGACTGATGGCCTCGATCCCGCGCCGACGCGTCGGCAATCGGGTCCGGCGCTTGAAGGAAATCCCCGGAATCGTGCCGTCGCTGCGCGAGCCGATCTCCGGCTGCGCCTTCGCCGAGCGATGCGGCTTCGCGACCGCGCGCTGCCGCCACGAAACGCCGCCGCTGATCGTCAAAGGGCCGGCCCATCGCGTGGCTTGCTGGGAGGCCGACAGGGTGGCGGCGACATGAACGCGCCGGAGCCCGTCCTTCGGGTCGAGAATCTCCGCAAGTATTTCCCTGTGCAACGCGGAGTCCTGCGCAGGACGGTGGCGCAAATCCAGGCCGTGGACGACGTATCGTTCGTGATCGACCCCGGCGAAACGCTGTGCCTGGTCGGCGAATCGGGTTGCGGAAAGTCGACCGTCGGCAAGCTCATACTGCGCTTCATCGAGCCGACCGCCGGCCGCATCGTACTGAACGGCGCCGACATCACGAGGCTTGGCCAGGATGGCATGCGGCTTCACCGGCGCGACGCGCAGATGGTCTTCCAGGACCCATATGCCTCGCTAAACCCGCGGCTAACCGCCGGCACGATCGTCGGCGAGCCGTTGGAGAATTTCGAGCCGCTGTCGCCAAGCGAGCGCGAGGAGCGCGTCGCCAGGGTGCTCAAGCGCGTTGGTCTGCGCGCCGACTCGATGCGGCGCTATCCCTTCGAATTCTCGGGCGGCCAGCGTCAACGGCTAGGCATCGCGCGCGCGCTCGTGGTCAATCCCAGCCTGATCATCGCCGATGAACCGGTCTCGGCGCTCGACGTCTCGGTCCAGGCGCAGGTGTTGAACTTGCTGATGGACCTGCAGGACGAATTCAAGCTTGCCTACCTATTCATCTCGCACGATTTGGGCGTGGTCGATCATATCGGCC
>DATIBC010000122.1:0-2012 GCA_035457725.1 Alphaproteobacteria bacterium
AAAATCGCCGTCAGCATGGCGAGCAGCAGCGCGGTCCTGGCATAGTTCATCGGCATTGGAAGCTCCCGTCTCGCTTCGAGACGTCGTTCATAAGGCGTCGCCCAAAGGCAATCGCCGCGGCGATGCTATATGGTAAGCGCAATGGCCCACAACCAGACCGCAGGTCCGAGCCATGCGGAGTAACGCGGTGGAACCGAAAGATACAGACGGGACTGCGGTTGCGCGTCCCCTCACGCCGCAAGCCCGCCGCGCCCTCGCCGAGGCCGAAGAGCGCCGCAGGGCGGAACAGAAGCCGGCCCAAAAGGAGATCGGCGGCCGCGACGGTCCCGATCCGATACGCTACGGCGACTGGGAGAAGGGCGGGATCGCGTCCGATTTTTGAGCATGGCTCCGCTCGACCTGTCGCAGTCCGCGACGGCGCGCGCGCCCGCGAGTGGCCGAACGCCGATGGCGAACGCTGCTTAGCTGCTTAGCAGCCTCGCAACCCCATTCCCCGATCGTTAACCCGCGCTGCGGAAGCCTAACCGACCTGCGCGCGCCGGGCGCCACGCCTCCTCGGCCGATGGCCGTTCGGCCCCGCGCTTGCACTTCCTCGGAGCACTGCACTGGCGCTGTTCCACGGAGAGACATCGATGCCTGCGCGCGCGCTCGAGGCCAAACGGTGGTTCCACTCCGACGACCGCGGCACCGTGGCCGTCATTTTCGGCCTGATCGCCGTCGTATTCACGTTCGCCGCGGGCCTGGGCGTCGACGTCGCCCGTATCGTACACACCAAGTCGCGCTTGGCGGCCGCGATCGACGCCGCCGCGCTCGCTGCGGGCCGCGCCCTCCTCGAAGGACGCCTGACCGATGCACAGGTCATCGCGCGCGCGCAGCTGTTCGTGAACGAGAACATCAAGGGTGGCGGCGATCTCTTCGGCACGCTGGCGAGCGTCGACGTCTCGCTCGACCGCACGGCGGGCCGCGTGACGATCGACGTCAAGGCCGAGGTTCCGATGACGCTGACGGCGGTTGCCGGGATCGACGCGGTCGATTTGCCCGTGAGCACGGTCGCCAATTTCGAACAGAAAGACCTCGAGCTCGGCATAGCGCTCGACGTGACCGGCTCGATGGCCGGCACCAAGATCGACGACCTGAAGCTCGCCGCCAAGGATCTGATCGACATCCTGCTGCCCGACGGCGGCACCTCCAACAAGATTCGCATCGGCCTTGCCCCCTACGCCGCAGGCGTCAACGCGGGCTCCTACGCGGGCCCCGCCACGAACGGCCGCAGCACCAACGGTTGCGTGCACGAGCGCGGCGGAAGCGAAGCCTTCACCGACGCCAAGCCCGCGACAGGAGCTTATCTTGGGTTCAAGAAGGGCATGGCCTGCCCCTCGGCCAAGGTGCGGCCGATGACCGATAAAAAGGACGTGCTCAAGGGCGATATCGAAGCCTACACGGCGAGCGGCGGCACCGCCGGCCACCTCGGGGCGGCATGGGCCTGGTATCTCGTCTCGCCGAAATGGGCGACGTTCTGGCCGAGCGACAGTGCGCCCGTCGAATATCAGGATCCGAAGACGGACAAGATCGTCATCCTCATGACGGACGGAGAGTTCAACACGCAGTACGTCGACGCCAACGGCAGCTCTGCGACTCAGGCGCGCCAACTCTGCGCGAAAATGAAAGGCCCCGATCCCGCGAAGCCGGACGTCATCGTCTACTCGGTCGCCTTCATGTCGCCCCCGGCGGCCGAGGCGCTGCTCAAGGAGTGCGCGAGCCCGGGGGAGCACTTCTTCATCGCGTCCAACGGAGGCGCCCTGCGCGACGCGTTCCGGAAGATCGCCACCTCGATCAACAACCTGCGGCTGACGAACTGAGGCCGAGCCGCTATTCGTCCCCGGCCCGTTAATGGCCCAGTCGGGCGCGCCCACCGATGCGCCCGATTTCGTCGCAACACTGCCCAGTCGGTCCACGCCCGCGCTTGCCCGCACGGGCGCGATCTGTAGAAGGATCCTATCTTCCGACCCGTA
>DATIBC010000123.1:0-17310 GCA_035457725.1 Alphaproteobacteria bacterium
ATCGTTGGCGAGGAAGTCGTCGAGCGACAGCACCTCGACCTCCATCGTCGGCGTGTCCTTGCCGACGTTCTCGGCGTAGAAGCTGGCGTTGGCGAAATTGCCGATCGCCTCGTCGTGGCCGTACATCAGCCGGCGCTCCGAACGCGCCGACAGCGCCGCCTGATGCGTCTCGACGAATTCGAAACCGTTGAGCTTGAGATTGGCGAGCAGGCGGCCGTAGGGATGCGGGTCGGGCTCGAAGGCGATGACCCGGCCCGACGGGCCGACGCGGTTCGCCATGATCACCGAATGCATGCCGATATTGGCGCCGATGTCGATCGCCACGTGGCCGGGCCGCAGCATGCGGTTCAGCAGCTTGCTGATCTCCGGCCGGAAGGCGCCGTAGAAATAGATATACCACTCGCAAAATGAGAACGTGTCGACGTGCATCAACAAGCCGTCGTCATAGTCAACGACCGAGCGGATGGGCCGGTCATTCCCCGGCGGATGGATCTTCCGCACCAGGCGATCGGTGCCCTTGGGATGGAAGCGGCGCGTCGCCCAGGCGAGGGCGTGGATCAACTGCGGCGGAAGGGCGGGCGAACGCGGAGCCATATGTCCTCGGAAGACGGGGCGAATTGCGTCCCGATATCGGGCCAAAGCGGAAACCTGTCAACAACGCCGGGCCCGGCGCGCTATTCCGCGCCGACGCCCCGGTTTACGGTCGCGTTAGTGGCCCCGGCCGCCGCGATGCGCTAAGGTTTTGACAAATCGAGCCCAGTGCCGAATTTCGCCGGCCGACGGCCGGCCGGCGGATCAATCGCCGGGCGACGGCAGGGGGATGAAATGCTAGGCGAAGCCGAACGGCGAAAATCCGAAATCCTGCAGCGTGTCGTCGAGCTGGCGCGAACGCGGCTGTCGGGCGCCAAGGGCGCCGCCGCGGCGGCGTTCGTGGAGCGCTACTACGCCAATGTCGCCGCCGAAGATCTCGCGGACGCCACGGTCGACGACCTTTACGGCGGGGCGATCGCGCTGTGGCAGTTCGGGCGCGCGCGCAAGGCCGACGAGGCCAAAGTGCGCGTCTACAATCCGCGGCTGGCCGAACACGGCTGGTCGTCGCGCCACACGGTTATCGAGATCGTCAACGACGACATGCCCTTCCTCGTCGACTCGGTCACCGCCGAGATTAATCGACGCGAGATCACCGTCCACCTCGTCATTCACCCGATCGTGCGCGTCAAGCGCGACGACAAGGGGTCGGCTGGCGCGATCGCCGATGATGGCGTGCCCGAATCCTTCATGCATGTCGAAATCGATGAGCAGGGCGGGTCCGACACGCTGGCGGAATTGCAATCCGATATCGTGCGCATCCTTGCCGACGTGCGCGCCGCAGTCGGCGACTGGAAGGCGATGCTGGCGCGGATGAACGAGGTGATCGGCGAGCTCGCCGAACGGCCGCCGCCGGTCCCGGCGGGCGAAATCGAATCGGCGCGGGCGTTCCTGTCGTGGCTGGCCAACAACCACTTCACGTTTCTCGGCTACCGCGAGTACGAGTTTTCCAGCGAAGGCCGCGCCAACGTCGTCGCCCGCCGTGGCCTCGGATTGTGCCGCGACGACGCATTGGTGATCTTCGACGGCCTGCGCAACTTGTCGCAACTTCCGCCCGACGTACAGGAATTCGTCCGCCAGCCGCGGCTGCTCAAGATCACCAAGTCCAATCGCCGTTCGACGGTGCATCGCGCGGTGCACTTCGACACCATCGGCGTCAAGAAGTTCGGGGCCGGCGGCAAGGTGGCCGGCGAGCGCGTATTCCTCGGCCTGTTCACCTCGGCCGCCTACAGCCAGCGGCCGCGCGACATTCCGTTGCTCGCCGACAAGGTACGGCGAATCATCGATCGCGCCGGTTTCGCCGCCGAGAGCCATGACGGCAAGGCGCTGGCCAACATCCTGGAGACTTTTCCGCGCGACGAGTTGTTCCAGGCCTCGGACGACGAACTCTTCGAGACCGCCCTCGGCGTGCTGCGCCTGCAGGAGCGTCAGCGCACCGCGCTGTTCGTCCGCCGCGATCCCTTCGAGCGTTTCATCTCGGCGCTGGTCTACGTCCCACGCGACCGCTATTCGACCACGTTGCGGCTGTCGTTCCAGACAATCCTCGAGGACGCCTTTGGCGGGGCCGTCGCCGCCTTCCAAAGCCAGTTCGCGGATGAATCGGTGCTGGCGCGCATCCACTTCATCGTCAAGACGACTCCCGGCGCGATACCGCATTACAGCGTCGAAGAGATCACGCGCCGCCTGGTCGAGGCGGGCCGCAGCTTCGCCGATCGGCTCAAGGACGCGCTGACCTCGGCGCATGGCGAAGACAAGGGCCTCGCGATATGGCGGCGCTACGCCGAGGCGTTTCCCGCCGGCTATCGCGAACGCTTCGCGCCCGAAGCGGCGGTCGCCGACATCGCCAAGATCGAAACGGTCCTCGCTGGCGGCGCGCGCCTCGCACTCAATCTCTATCGCGACGTCGATTCGAGCGAGGACGAGCTGCGCTTTCGCGTCTATGGCCGTACGCAACCGGTGCCGCTCTCCGACATTCTGCCGATGCTCGAGAATTTCGGGATCAAGGTGATGTCGGAGGTCCCCTACCGTGTCGATATCAGCGGCGCGAAAGAGCCAGTGTGGATGCAGGACTTCGCGATGACGACGCGCGACACCCGCGCGGTCGACCTCGCCGACCTCAAGGGCGAGTTCGAGGAAGCGTTCGCGCATGTCTGGGCGGGAGCGCTCGAGAACGACGGGTTCAACCGCCTAGTCATCGCCGCCAGCCTGTCGGCGCGCGAGGTGACGGTGGTCCGCGCCTACGCGCGCTATCTGCGCCAGGTCGGCATTCCGTTCAGCCAGGCTTACATGGAAGACACGCTCGCCGGCCACGCCAAGATCACGCGCCGGCTCGTCGACTTGTTCTTGTGCCTGCACGATCCGGCCGAACGCAAGGACGCCGGCGTGAAGTCGGGCGGCATCGTCGTCGAGGTCGAGCATCTGCTCGACGAGGTGGCGAGCCTCGACGAGGACCGCATCTTGCGCCGCTTCCTCAATTTGATCCGCTCGACCCTGCGGACGAATTTTTTCCAGCGCACCGTCGAGGGCGGGCCGAAGGCATACGTCGCGCTCAAGTTGGACAGCCGGCGCATCGACGAGTTGCCGTTGCCACGCCCGCATGTCGAGATCTTCGTCTACAGCCCGCAAGTCGAAGCGGTGCATTTGCGCGGCGGCAAGGTGGCGCGCGGCGGCATCCGGTGGTCGGACCGGCGCGAGGATTTCCGCACCGAGGTTCTCGGCCTCATGAAGGCGCAGATGGTCAAGAACGCCGTCATCGTCCCGGTGGGATCGAAGGGCGGATTTTTCGTCAAGCGTCCGCCGCCTGCCGATGCCGGGCGCGAGGCGCAACAAGCCGAGGGCATCGCCTGCTATAAGACGATGATGCGCGGGTTGCTCGACGTGACCGACAACCTGACTCCCTCGGGGATCGCGCCGCCGCAGGATGTCGTGCGGCACGACGACGACGATCCGTATCTCGTGGTCGCCGCCGACAAGGGAACCGCGACGTTCTCCGACATCGCCAATGGCGTGGCGCGCGAATACGGATTTTGGCTCGATGACGCGTTCGCCTCGGGCGGCTCGGCCGGCTACGACCACAAGGGCATGGGGATCACCGCGCGCGGCGCTTGGGAGGCGGTGAAGCGGCATTTCCGCGAGCTCGGCCACGACACGCAAAGTCAGGATTTCACCGTGATCGGCGTCGGCGACATGTCGGGCGACGTGTTCGGCAATGGCATGCTGCAATCGAAGCACATCAAGCTGCTCGGCGCCTTCGATCATCGCCACATCTTCCTCGATCCGGCGCCCGATCCGGCGATCTCGTTCGCCGAGCGCGAGCGGATATTCAAACTGCCGCGCTCGTCATGGGCCGATTACGACGCGAAACTGATCTCTGCCGGCGGCGGCGTGTTCGATCGCAAGGCCAAGGCGATCAAGCTGTCGCCGGAACTCAAGCAACTTCTCGACCTGTCATCCGACCAGGCGACGCCGGCCGACGTCATGAAGATGATGCTCAAGGCGCCGGTCGATCTGTTGTGGCTGGGCGGCATCGGTAATTACGTCAAGGCCGCTGACGAAAGCCACGCCGAAGTCGGCGACCGCGCCAACGACGCGCTGCGAATCGATGGCCGCGACGTGCGCGCGCGCGTGATGGGCGAGGGGGCGAATCTCGGCGTCACACAGCGCGGGCGCGTCGAATACGCGGTCTTCGGCGCCGGCGGCGCCGGCGGCAGTATCAACACCGACGCGATCGACAATTCGGCCGGCGTCGACACCTCCGACCACGAAGTCAACATCAAGATCCTGCTCGGCGATGTCGTCCAGCGCGGCGACATGACGATCAAGCAGCGCGATCAGTTGTTGGCGAAGATGACCGACGAGGTGGGCCTGCTGGTGCTGCGCGACAATTATCTCCAGACCCAAGCCATATCGCTGGCCGAGGCCGAGGGCGCGGCGGCGCTCGACCGGCAGGTACGGATGATCCGCGCCATGGAGAAGACGGGCCGGCTCAACCGCGCCATAGAGTTCCTGCCCGACGACGAGGAGATCGCCAACCGCCAGACGGCGCACCGCGGCCTGACGAGGCCGGAACTCGCCGTCATTTTCGCTTACGCCAAGCTGGCGCTCTACGACGCGTTGCTGCCGAGCCAGCTTCCCGACGATCCGGCGCTGACGTTCGATCTTGTCCGCTACTTCCCCTCGGCGCTCCGCAAGACGTATCGCGAGGCGATCATGCGCCATCGCTTGCGGCGCGAGATCATCGCCACGTCGATCACCAACAGCCTGACCAATCGCTGCGGGCCGACGTTCGTCAACGATCTCGCCGAGGAAACCGGCGCCTCGCCGGTCGACGCGGCGCGCGCCTATCTCGTCGTGCGCGAAATCTTCGAGATGCGTCCGCTGTGGATGGCCATCGAGGCGCTCGACAACAAGACCCTCGCCGCCGCGCAGTACCGCCTCTTGCGCGAGACCATGGCGCTAGTCGAACGCGCGGCGACCTGGTTCGTGCGCCACGCCGAGGGCGAGATCGACGTCGCCGCGACGATCGCCCGCTATCAGCCCGGCGTCGCGGCGTTGCAGGCGACGGTGAGCGAGATGCTCGATCCAGGCCGCGCCGAGGCGCTGGCGCGCCGCGCCGCGGCGCTTGCCGCCGACGGCGTGCCGGCGGAGCTTGCGACGCGCGTCGCCGGCCTCGCCGATCTTGTCGCCGCCCCCGACCTGGCGCAGATCGCGCAGCGGACCGAGACCGATATTCCGGAGGTGGCGCGGGTGTACTACGCCATCGGTGCGCGGCTCGGCTTCGACTGGCTGCGCGAAGCCGCGCAGCAGGTGAAGACCGAGACCGCTTGGCAGAAGCTCGCCTCGCGCGCCATCGTCGACGACTTGTTCGCCCAACAGGCCGATCTCGCCGAGCGCGCGGTGCGTGCCGCCGGCGGCGCGGGCGGCGTCGCGAGCGGCAAGCTCGACGCGGTCGCCGACCGCTGGGTCGATCGACACAAGGCGGGTCTCGGGCGGTTCGATGCGCGGCTTTCCGAGCTCAAGACGGCCGGCCAGCTCGAACTCGCGGCGCTCGCCGTGGCGAGCCGCGAACTGCGGGCGTTGACCGCGCCCGCCGCGTGATCGTCGCCCGCCGCACCACCGCATTCGCCAAGGGACGACGTCGTTGAACCGCTCGGCGGTTGCCGCATGGTGCTTGTTCGATTGGGCCAACTCGGCGTTTCCTGCCGTCATCACCACGTTCGTCTTCGCCACTTATTTCACTCAGGCGGTGGCGCCCGATCCCGTCTCCGGAACGGCGCTCTGGGGCCAGGCCCTGGCGATCAGCGGATTGGTCATCGCCGTGCTCAGCCCCGTCTCGGGCGCTATCGCCGACCGTACCGGCCGCAGGAAGGCATGGCTGGCGCTGTTCGGGACGATCAATGTTCTCGCCATCGCCGCGCTATGGTTCGTCCGGCCTTCGGAAGACTGGGTGCTTTTTGCGCTAGTCGCGGTCGCGGTCGCCACGATCGCCTTCGAAGTGGCGACGATGTTCTATAACGCGATGCTGCCCGAACTCTCGCCGCCATCGCATGTCGGACGCATATCGGGCTGGGGTTGGGGCGTCGGCTATGTCGGCGGCATCGTCTGCCTGGGCGTCGTCCTGAAGCTCTTCGTCGAGCCGGACCCATCGCCCTTTGGCCTCGATCGCACGGCCGCCGAGCACGTTCGCATCGCCGGACCGTTCTCGGCGATTTGGTACCTGGCGTTCGCGGTGCCGTTGTTCGTGCTGGTCGGCGAGCCGCCGGGCCCGCGGCCGCGGCTTACCGCCGCGCTCGCCGGCGGGCTCGCCGATCTGTGGACGACCATCCGCGCCTTGCGCCGTCACGCCGACTTGGCGTGGTTCCTGCTCGCCAACATGATTTACACCGACGGGCTCACGACGCTGTTCGCGTTCGGCGGCATCTATGCCGCAGGCACGTTCGGCATGAGCCTCGGCGAAGTGATCGTCTTCGGCGTCATGCTCAACGTGACGGCGGGCGCCGGCGCCATCGCCTTTGCCTGGGTCGACGACTGGATCGGCGCGCGGCGCACGGTATTGATCGGCCTCGCGGCGCTCATCGCGCTTGGCGGCGCCTTACTGATCGTCGAATCCAAGACCGTCTTCTGGGCGCTTGGCCTGCTGCTGGGCGCGTTTTTCGGGCCGGTGCAGGCCGGCAGTCGCTCGCTCGTGGCGCGCGTGGCGCCGGCGCGACAGCGAACGCAGATGTTCGGATTGTTCGCGCTTTCGGGCCGTATCACCACATTCCTCGGACCGGCGGTGCTCGCTTGGGCCACCGCGGCGAGCGGCAGCCAGCGCGCCGGGATGGCGACGATCCTCGTTTTCCTCGCCGTCGGGCTCGGCCTGCTCTGGCTCAAGGTCCGGCCGGTATGATCGCCGGACAATGGCGTTCGGGTCTTTGGGTGCTGGTCAAACTCGGCGTCTCGGCGGGCCTGATCGCCTGGATCGCCACGCGCTTCGATTTCGTCGCGGCGGTTTCACGGATCGCCGGCATGCGGCCGGAACTTGTCGTCGTGGCGACGCTCGCGGTTCTGGCGCAATACGAACTCTATGCGTGGCGCTGGTGGCTGATCCTGCGCGCCATCGACGCACCGCTCGGGCACGCAACGGCATTGCGTTTCACCTTCGTCAGCTTCTTCTTTCACCAGACGCTGCTGCCGACGATCGGCATCGACGCGGCCCGCATCGTCCTCGTCGCCCGCGCCGGGATAGCGATGGGCATGGCGGTGAGCGGCGTCGCGATCGATCGGCTCGTCGCCACGTTTTCGCTCGCTCTCCTCGCAATCGTGGCGGCGCCCCTCTTGCGCGATCGACTGCCCCTGACGGGCATCAGCGAAACGCTGCTCGCCGTTGGGATCGTCGGCGCGATCGTCACCGCCTCGCCAATCGATTTCGCCTATCGAATCGAGCGTCGTATCGCCCGCTTCCCCTGGCTGTCGCCGTTCCGGCGCTTCGGCGAGGCTGCGCGCGCGGTGGCGAAAGACCGATCGAGCCTTTTCGCGGTGCTCGGACTGTCGCTCGCCATACATAGTTTGTCGCTGGCGATTCTCGCTCTCCTTGTCGTCGCCGCGGGTTCCGAGTTGCACTTCTTCGACGCCGCGATCCTCGCCGCGCCGGTGCTCGTCGCCGCGTCGCTGCCGATCTCCTTCGCCGGATGGGGCGTCCGCGAGGGGACAATGGTGGCGATATTCATCGCCGCCGGAGCGTCGGGCGCCGACGCACTCGTCGCCTCGATCGCCTCGGGCCTGCTCTATCTCGCGACCAGCCTCGTCGGCGCCGCGCTGTGGATCGCCGACCGCCGGGGTTAATCGCCGCCGCTCGAATCAGTGCCGGAAGTGGCGCAGGCCGGTGAAGACCATCGCCAGGCCCCTGGCGTCGGCGGCTTCGATGACCTCGCGGTCACGGAGCGAGCCGCCGGGCTGTATGACCGCTGTCGCGCCAGCGTCGGCGACAGCGAGGAGACCGTCGGCGAAGGGAAAAAAGGCGTCCGAGGCGGCGACGGCGCCGATCGCCCGGCTGTTCGGCTCGCCCGCGGCGCGCGCCGCTTCGGCCGCCTTCCACGCGGCGATGCGCGCCGAATCGACCCTGCTCATCTGTCCGGCGCCGACGCCGACCGTGGCGCCTTCCTTGGCGTAGACGATGGCGTTCGATTTGACGTGCTTGGCGACGACGAAGGCGAACAAAAGATCGGCGCGCTCGCGCGAAGACGGGGCGCGCTTGGTGACCACCTTGAGGTCGTTGTCGGCGATGCGCCCGCCGTCGCGGGTCTGGGCGAGAAGTCCGCCGGCGAGCGACTTGAACATCATGCCGTGCGCCGCTGGATCGGGCACGCCGCCGGCGACCAGGAGCCGAAGGTTCTTCTTTTCGGCCAACGCGCGGCGCGCCTCGTCGTCCGCCTCGGGCGCGATGATCGCCTCGACGAACAGCTCGGCGATCGCCCGCGCCGTGGCGCCGTCGAGCGGGCGGTTGACGGCGATGATGCCGCCGAACGCGCTCTGAGGATCGCAGGCGAGCGCCCGTAGATACGCCGTCTTCAGGTCGCGCGAGATGGCAACGCCGCATGGATTGGCGTGCTTGATGATGGCGGCGGCGGGGGTGGCGAATTCGGCCGCCAGCTCGAACGCCGCGTCGGCGTCGTTAAGATTGTTGTAGCTGAGCTCTTTGCCCTGGAGCTGGCGCGCGGTGGCGACGCCAGGCCGAATCGTGCCGTCGGCATAGAACGCCGCGCGCTGGTGCGGGTTCTCGCCGTACCGCAATCCCTGGCGCAATTCGCCGGCCAGCACGATCCGGCGCGGAAATGCATCGCCGGTCTGGCCCGCGAACCAGCGGCTGATCGCGGCATCGTAGGCCCCGGTGCGGGCGTAGGCGGCGGCGGCCAACTTGCGGCGCAGCGCCAGGGTCGTCGCGCCGTCGTGTGCATCCATCTCGGCGATCAGCGTCGGATAGTCGGCCGGATCGACGACGACGGCGACGAATTGGTGGTTCTTCGCCGCGGCGCGGATGAGCGCGGGGCCGCCGATGTCGATGGTCTCGACGCAATCGGCAAACTCCGCGCCCTTCGCCGCTGCGTCCTCGAAGGGGTAAAGGTTGACGACCACCAGGTCGATGGCGGCGATCTTGTGCCGCCTCATCGCAGCGACGTGCGCCTCGTCGTCGCGCCGCGCCAGAATGCCGCCATGGATCGTCGGATGCAGCGTCTTGACCCGGCCATCCATGATCTCCGGGAAACCGGTATGTTCGCTGACCTCGACCACGCTCACGCCCGCCGCGCCGAGCGCTTGGGCCGAGCCGCCGGTCGACAGGATCTCGACTCCGTGGCGCGCCAAATTGCGGCCGAGTTCGACCAGACCAGTCTTGTCGGAAACCGAGACGAGGGCGCGGCGGATCTTCGGCTGGCTCATTACTCGGCGCTGTGCTGCTGCAAGGCGCGGTCAGGAGGCGTGCCAGCGTCACGGAACTCCGGCACTAGGCGGTGGAGTACCGCCGTCGTCGCCGCGCCGTGCCCTTCGCGCGCGGCGGCGTCCAGCTCGTCGATGCCGCGCGCAAGGAACGCGAAATCGGCGGTGCGTGGGCTGGCGAGCAGGAGGCCGCGCACCGGCGTCGGCGCCAGAGTCTCGTGAGCGTAGAACAGTTCCTCGTTCAGCTTCTCTCCGGGGCGCAGCCCGGTGAAGGCGATCTTGATGTCGATGTCCGGGCGCATTCCGGCGAGGCGGATCATCTGCCGGGCGAGGTCGTGGATCCGCACCGGATCGCCCATGTCGAGGACGAAGATCCTTCCCTCGGTCCCCGCCTCGGCCGCGGCGCCGAGCGCCGAGGCTTGCAGCACGAGTTCGACCGCCTCGCGCACCGTCATGAAATAGCGCTTGATCTCGGGATGCGTCACGGTGAGCGGCCCGCCCGCCGCGAGCTGGCGCTGGAACAGCGGGACCACCGAGCCGGTCGAGCCGAGCACGTTGCCGAAGCGCACGGTGACGAAATGCGTGCCGCCCGGCCGCGCGCGCTCGACGAGATCGAGCGCCTGGCAATAGCGCTCGGCGAGCCGCTTGGTCGCGCCCATGACGTTCGCCGGATTGACCGCCTTGTCGGTCGATATCAGCACCATCGCCTTGACGCCGGTCATGCGGCACGCCTCGGCGACGTTGCGAGTGCCGATGGCGTTGGTGAGCGCGCCCTCGGCGGGGTGCGCCTCGACGATCGGCACGTGCTTGAGAGCTGCGGCATGAAAGACCAGATCGGGGCGCTCCTCGGCGAGAAGCCGCTCGATCCGCGCGCCATCGCGGACATCGGCGAGGTCGGCGCGGCGCGACAGATTGGGCGCCCGCTCCTCGAGTTCGAGATCGATCGAGTAAAGATTGAACTCCGAATTGTCGATCAGCACGAGACGAGATGGTTCGTGTTCGGCGATCTGGCGCGCCAGCTCGCCACCGATGGTGCCGCCGGCGCCGGTCACCAGGAGGCGGCGGCCATGGATGAGATCGCGCATCGCCGTACGGTCGAGGACGGTTTGCGGGCGGCCGAGAAGGTCCTCGATGGCGATCGGGCGCACTTCGACGCGATCGGAATCGGCGGCGCGCAATTCCGTCAGCCGCGGCAGGCGCGCGACGGAAAGGCCGAGCGCGTCGGCCTGTTCGAGCAGCGCGCGAAGCCGCGGCCCGGTGAGATCGGGTCGCGCAACAATGAGCCGTTGGACCTTCAAGCCGCGTTTGTCGAGGCGCTCGACGACTTGTCCCAGCGCGTCGGGCGCGCCAAGCACTTCAACGTCAAGGATGCGGCGGCCAAGCCGCGATTCACTGTCATCGAGGATGCCTAGAACGCGGTATTGCGCCCGGCCGCGGCGTGCGCTCTGCTGGATGAACACTTCCGCCTGGTCGCCGGCGCCGACCAACAGCACCGGCACGCGACGTTCGTCGGCGGCGTCGAAGGTCAGGTCGAAATGCCCGTCCTTGAGAAGCCGGTAGAGAACGCGCGGCGCGGTCAGCAGGATTACCAGTACGAACCAAACGATAAACACCAGCGATCGCGGCAGTTGCTCGAGCCGCGTGGTGAGGAACATCACCGGGACGAAGATCAGGACGATAATCGTCACCGCGCGCGTTATCGCCAGCAGATCGTTGAGCGAAGCATAACGCCAGATGCCGCGGTGAAGGCCGGTCCGCCAATAGACGCCTGCCGCAATCATCGCGAAGACCAGCGCGCCCAGCGTGACGAACTCGCCGGAATACAAGGAGAAATCGTCACCGAGGCGCAAATACAGGGCGAGCACGAACGCCGCTGCCGCCATGACCGTGTCATGGACGAAAGCGACCGTCGGTCGGCTCAGACGGCGGAGCAGCGGCGGCATTTTGGACTTCGGCGCCGTGGGCGGGTAAGGGTCTCTTCTAGCACGAATGCCGGGTTTTTAGCGCGCCGTCGCTGTCGCATCGCCGCCTTGGGCGACCGCGGCGATCAGGGCGGCGGCGAGCCAGAGACCTGCAAGCCACCAGGCCTGCCAGATCCCATAGCCAGTAACTGCCACCAGGGACCCGGCGGCGATGGCGGCGAGCGTCACCGCCGCCGCGCCGCGACCGCCGCCGTCAGCCAATCGCCATGCGCCGCGCGTCACGCGCCACAGCAACAGACACGTCATCACGACGCCCACGACGCCCAGCTCAAGCCAGATTTGCAGGAAGGCGTTATGCGGATGAAGCGAGATTTCTTCGGTGGTCGGCGCGATCCGCGCCGCGCCGTCGGTCGACAACCGGCCAGGCAACTCGCGCGCCGCGTTGAGGCCCCATCCCACCGCCGGCCGCTCGCCGATCGCGTCGGAGACAAAACGCCAGATCTTGATTCGATGGGTGATCGATATCGAGACATCGGTGCGCGCGCCAAACGTCTCGCCCAAGGGAATGCGTACGATCCATGGCGCCGCGAGCGCGCCGGCAACGAGGACAGCCGCGAGCGCAGGGCCGGTGACGCGAGGCCATCTGAGGGCGCAAAGCGCAACGATGCCGCCGCCGGCGAGCCCAAGAAGGGCGGCCATGCTCTCGAACTGGGTCAATAACGCGGCCACGGAGACGACCGTCGCGACGCCGGCCCACGGCCCAAGGCGGCGCGCTGCGGCGAGGGCGGCCGGCCAAACTAGCATGCTCAGCATTGCCGCGCCGCGATTGAAGATGAAGCCGTGATAGACCTCCTTGACGAAGAAACGCGCGGCGATCGACCGCTCGAAGACCAACCCGCTGGCCCACTCGATGGCGAGCAACAGCCAAGCGACCGCCGCGCCGACGAGCAGAGCCGCCTCGATGCCGCGACGCCGCTCGACGTCGAGTGCTCCGACGAACGCGAATAGCGCCAGTCCGGCGATGCTCATCGCCGCGAACTGTCCCAACGCCGGCCATACCAGTCGGGGTTGTTCGGCCCAAGCCGCGCTGGCGGCGGCCCATAGCGCGAAGGATGCGACGAGCAGCGATGTCGCCGCCGGGACGCGCAGGCGCACACCTGCGCGCCAACTAACGGCGAGCGCGGTCAGCGCGGCAAGCGGCAACAGGATCGCGAGCGCGCGCGGCGCGACTACGGCAAGGGGCGCGGTGGCAAAGGCCGTCGCCTGGATCACGCGGCCATGGTCGAGCGGCGACCGAACGGCGTGCGCGGCGCGCAAGCGGTGCGCCGCCATCAGGCGGTTCCAGCTATGGCGGCCTCGAGCGCGCCAGCGATGCGGTCGATCGTCGCGTCATCGAGGTAAGGGTGCATCGGCAACGCCATGATCGACTCGCACAGCCGCGCCGACACCGGTCGCGAGCCAGGCGATCTGGTGAACCGCGCGAACGCCGGTTGCGCCGACAACGGCCTGGGATAGTGGATCGCCGTCGGAATTCCCTGACGCGTCAACGACGCGATCACCTGCTCGCGACCCTCGACGCGAACGCAATATTGCGCCCAAGCGGAGTTCGCCCGCGCGTTGCGCGGCGGGCGGACTGCGCCCGCAGGCAGGCGCTGGTCATAGCTCCGCGCCACGCGCTCACGCGCCAGGATTTCGTCTTCGAAGATATCGAGCTTGGCGAGCAAGACCGCGGCCTGGAGGGAATCGAGACGGGCGTTGGTGCCGACCCGCACGATGTCGTAGCGCTCGTCGCCCGCGCCGTGCATGCGCAGCGAGCGGTATATTGCTGCGAGCGCCGCATCGTCGGTCAGTATCGCGCCGCCGTCGCCATACGCGCCGAGCGGCTTCGAAGGGAAGAAGCTGGTCGCCGTCACCGGGGCCAACCTGCCGACGCGCACGCCGTCCAACGCACCGCCGAAGCTTTGCGCCGCATCGGCGATCAGGAGCAACCCTTCCCTGGCGCACGTCGCATTGAGCCGCGAATAATCGGCGGCAAGGCCGAACAGATCGACGGCGATGACGGCGCGGGGCCTGAGCGTACCTTCGGCGCGGACGTCGGCGATCGCCTGCTCGAGCGCGTTCGGATCGATGTTGTAAGTATCCATAGCGACGTCGACGAATACCGGCGTCGCGCCGGCCGTCACGACGACCTCGGCCGTGGCGGTGAACGTGAAGTCGGGCAGGAAGACCGCGTCGCCTGTCCCAATTTCCGCCGCCATCAAGGGCAAGCGAAGCGCCTCGGTGCCGCTGGCGACGCTCACCGCCTCGCGAGCGCCGGCAAAACGCGACAAAGCCTGCTCGAACTCCAATACCTCCGGCCCGAGGATGAACCTGCCGTGTTCGAGCACCTTATGTATGCGTGCATCGATCGACGGCTTGAGGCGGCGATACTGCGCCTTGAGGTCGACGAAGGGTATTGGCGGCGGGTTCGACAAGGCGGACGCTCTTGCGTGTGGCGAGATTCGAGGAGAGGGAGACTACGCGCTCGGCGCCTCGCGCGCCATAAGCCGCACCTCGAACAGACGGGCGATGACGCCGCAAATGTAATCGATCTCCTCGTCGCTGAGCGTCACCGCCGAGGGAAGGCTGATGCCGTTCCACGACAGCCAGTTCGTCCGCGTGAAGTCGCGATTGCCGGCGTAGGCGCGGTAGGGCGGCATCTCGTGCAGCGGATAGAAGGCCGGTCGCGTCTCGATGCGCGCCTTTTCCAGCCGGTCGGCGAGCGCGTCACGGCCGAGCCCGAGGCGATCCAGATCGACGATCATGGTGAACGCCCAATAGCTGTTGGCGTGGCCGTCGAGGAGGGCGGGAAGGGTGATCCCTTCGATTTGCGACAGGTGGCGGCGATACCGCTCGGCGATCTCCAGCTTGCGGGCAAGGAAGCGGTCGAGCTGCTCGAGCTGGGCGCAGCCGATCGCCGCCTGGACATTGGTCAGGCGATAGTTGTAGCCGACCTCGAGATGCCAATATCGGCGCGCCGGATCCATTCCGTGATCGCGAAGGCGGCGCGCTCGCTCGGCCGCTTCCGCGTCGCGGAAGACAACCATGCCGCCTTCGCCCGTAGTGATCAGCTTGTTCGAGAAAAAGCTGAAGGTTCCGGCATGCCCGAGGGTGCCGCAGTGGCGGCCCTTGTACGCGGCGCCGATCGCCTCGGCGGCGTCTTCGATGACGACCAGGTTGTGTCGATCCGCAAGCGCCAGCAAGGCGTCCATGTCGGCCGGCTGGCCATAGAGATGGACCGGCATGATGGCGCGCGTGCGCGGCGTGATGGCCGCGGCAGTAGCCCAGGGGTCGATGTTCCAGCTCGTCCGGTCGACGTCGACGATGACCGGCGTGGCGCCGGCATGGATCACGGTGTTGATCGTCGCGGCGAAGGTTAGGTCGGGAACGATGACTTCGTCGCCTAGCCCGACGCCGAGCGCGAGCAACGCGAGGTGAAGTGCCACGGTGCCGTTCGACACCGCCACTGCGTGCCGGGCCCCGGTCTTGGCCGCGAAGTCTTGCTCGAAGCGGCGTACGAACGGCCCTTGCGAGGAGATCCAGCTCGTCGTGACGCATTCGCTGACATAGCGCAGCTCGTTGCCGGCGAGCGACGGCTCGGCGACCGGAATGCGCCGCGCGCGTCCGGCGGACGCATAGTCGATCGGCCGTCCGCGATCGTCGAGGACGGGCAGCACCGCGCCATCGCCGGGCGTCGCGGCGCGCGCGGCCGCCGGCGCGCTCGACATCGCCGCGGCGACGCGCGTCTTGCGACCGGCGCCGGCGCGAAGCTTGGCGGCGATTTCGCCGGGGCCGATCGTCCCGACCAGCGCGCCGGAATCATCGACGACAAAGGCGACGCCGACGGCGTTGCGGTCGAGCGTCGCGATCGCCGCCTCCAGCGTATCGCTGGCGCGCACGACGAGTTCGTCGATGGTGACGGGAGCGATCATGGACGGAAGCGGGACCCTGATCGGGAATGACATGCCGCGAGCGGCAAAACGGGCGGCGCGCGGTATCTAATCCACCGCCGGCTCGCTCGTCCAGCCGCGCGCCAGCTTGAGCTTGAGCCCGTCGGCGAAGGCGCGTGGCTCGACCCCCAGGCGTTCACGCAAGTCTCTGATATCGAACGACTTATCTTCGACGCTCCGGGCCAACTCGGCGGCGTCGAACGGTGAGGGAAGACCGACCCGCCGGAGCGCTCCGGCCAGACGCGACAGCACACCCAGCGGGACCGCGACAACAATTACCCGGCGGCCGAGCGCCTCGGCGCAGAGTTCGATCATCCGCCGATAGGTGATCGGCTCCGGTCCGGCGACGGCGATCGGCGTGCCGTCGGCCTCCCGCCGTTCGATCGCCGCCACGAACGCTTCGACCATGTCGTCGACGAACACCGGCTGGACGGTATGGCGGCCGCCGTCGGGCAGCGGCAGCGGGATCGGCACGCGCCGCGGGAATCGGCGCAGCAGGCGCAGGATGCGATTGACGTTCCGATCGTCGGGCGCGCCATAGATCATCGACGGGTGAAGCACGACGCCGGCGCGGCCCGAAGCGGCAAAGGCCCGTTCGCCGGCGCGCACCGCCGCGGCGGCCGGATCGGCGAGGCGGGTCGCGACGCGCAGGCTGCCGGTGAGCACGACGCGCCGGCACGACGGCGGTAGGACGTCGAGCAGCGTCGGAATGAACCGGGCATGAGCGAGACTGGCCACGCACTCAGCGCCTTCGAGGGCGCGAGCGATCGTGTCCGGGCGCTCGAGATCGCCCTCGGCGCGGCGCGCCCGAGGATCGAGGCGATCGAGCCGCTCGCGGCTGCGCGCGATGGCGATGACCTCGTGGCCGCGCTCCGCGAGCGCCGCGGTCACGTAGCGCCCGGTCTTGCTGGTCGCGCCGAGCAGCGCCACCCTCATGATCGCATTGCCTCGCGGCGCAATCCGAGGCGGGCAATCTGCCGGGCGACGATCTCGTCTTCGACGAACGACGCTAATGCGCGGTGCAAGCCCGCTTCGCCCATGCGCCGGCGCAGCGCGGCGTCGGCGACGAGCCGGCGCAGCGCCTCAGCAAGCGCGCGCGGCGCGGCCGCCGGAACAAGCAATCCGGTTTCGCCGTCGACGACTTCCTCGCGCGCCCCGCGGATATCGGTGGCGACGACCGGAAGCGCCGTCAGCATCGCTTCGACGATCGACCGTGGCATGCCCTCGCGATGCGAGGGCAGGGTGAAGATATCGGCGGCGCGAAGGAGGTCCGCCACATCGCCGCGATAGCCAAGCAAGCGGATACGCCGGCTCAGCACAGAGTCGCGTTCGATGTCGGCGATCATCGCGTCGATCGCTGCGGCATGATCGCTCGCCAGACGCTCGCCGATGACCCACAGCGTCGCGTCGATCTCGCGCATCGCGGCGAACAGTTCCGGGTAGCCCTTCTCGGCGACCAAACGGCCGATCATCGCGATCACCGGCGTGGCGTCGTCGACGCCGAGCGAAGCCCGCAACGCGCGTCGAGCGGGATCGTCGTCGGCCGCGGGGTAAAATCGCTTCGGATCGGCGCCGTTGCCGATCGCTGCGATTATCCCGCCGCGGCAGAGGCGCAGCCGTCGCGCCGCCTCGGCGTCCTCGGCCGCCTGGGTAAACAGGACGTCGGTGAACCGGCCGCCGAGCCACTCGAGGGCGATGAAGGCGCCGCGTTTCCACGCCGGCATGCGCTCATGAAAATAGAACCCGTGCGCGGTGTAGACGACGCGTGGCACACCTGTCGCCGCCGCGGCGAATCGTCCGATGAGCGCCGCCACCGGCGTATGGACGTGGACGAGATCGAAGCGTTCGGCGCGAAAGGCTCGGACCAGGCGGCGGAAGGCGCGCCAATGGTCGCGCGG
>DATIBC010000124.1:0-4036 GCA_035457725.1 Alphaproteobacteria bacterium
CAGAACCGCGCCGCTCCCGGTGGCGCTGCGGCGTAAATCGTAGGCGCGCACCTGCTCGTCCCAGATCGCGTTATAGACCAGCCGGTAGCGCGCCGGCTCGCCTGGCCGGCAATTCGACTTGATATCGTCGCCGGCCAGATAACTGAACCAGGTGAACTTCCGCGAAATCGGATTCTCGACACCGCCTTCATAGGTGCAGCCGGCAATGCAAAAGCCGCCCAGCAACGCCACGGCCAGCCCGCGCGTCCGCCGCGCGGGCCAAAATTGGCGTGCGTTGGTCGGCTCCATAGTGGGCCTTTCTGCCGTCGCTGGCATGCGCTCTAAATCTCCTCCGCGATCGATGACACCGGAACGTACGTCGATCTTGTGCTGCGATCGATCGAACGTCGTCCTTGCGACAGCGTTACTGAACGACAAGCAGCATCGGACGTTATTGCCGAATCTGCGATGTTAACGCAAATTTAGGCCCTAAGGTGATGGAATCATGCAGCTTTGCCTAGACACTCCGAGTCGCATGGCGTAAGCTTGCAAATGTGGCTTCGCTGGGAGGGGAAAAAGCCGCCGTGGTAAGGCTTTGGGGGATCGATACGGGATCGATATGGAGCCGACCGGCATGCGCGGTCCGCGGCTTGCGGACGCTGCCGATTTTGGCTCTCACGGCGGCGATCTTTCTGGCTTTGGCAACCAGCGCCGACGCCAAACGCAAGACGGCGCAGCCGCGTATCGACGGCAAGCGTTACGCCAGCATCGTCATCGAAGCGGAGACTGGCACGATCCTCCATGCCGAGGAGGCCGAAGCGACGCGTCGTCCGGCTTCGCTCACCAAGATGATGACGCTGTATTTGGTCTTCGAGGCGCTCGATACCGGGAGGCTCAAGCTCAATCAGCGACTGCCGGTTTCGGCGGCGGCGGCGCACCAGGCGCCGACCCGGCTCGGACTCGACGAGGGTGACCTGGTCACGGTGCGCGATGTCATTCTTGCGCTCATCACCAAGTCGGCCAACGACGCCGCCGTGGTCGCGGCGGAGACGCTCGCCGGCAGCGAAGACCGGTTCGCGCGTCTCATGACGCAGCAGGCGCGCCGGATCGGCATGAACCGGACCACGTTCACCAACGCTTCGGGTCTGCCCGATTCCGAGCAGGTGACCACGGCGCACGACATGGCGTTGCTCGCCCGCGCACTGATCAAACGGTTTCCGCATTATTACGGCTATTTCTCGATCGCCGATTTCAACTACGGCGGCTTCACACACGCCAATCATAATCGCTGGATGATGCGCTACGAGGGCGCCGACGGTCTCAAGACCGGCTTCACCCGCGCCTCGGGCTACAATCTGGCCGCATCGGCCGTCCGCCACGACCATCGCCTGATCGGCGTGGTTATGGGCGGGACCTCGGCGTCGGGGCGCGACGCGCAAATGGCGCGCATCATGGATGCAGGATTTGCCCGCGTGCAGGGCCTGCCGCGCACGCGCTACGCATCGACGCCGACGTTCCCGTCGACGCTGTCGATCATCTCGACCGCCAACGCAGCGACGCCGGGCCCCGCCGGCTCGGGCACCGGGGGCCTCGCCGATGCATTTGGGACCTCGTCGGTCGAACCGCGGCCGACAGTCCGTTTCCTGCCTGAACAGCAAGGCCCGAGGGCGGCGCACGGAGCGACGGCGTCGACGCCCCGGCGCGTTCCGGCTGCGGCGGCGAGCGACGGTTGGGGCATCCAGATCGGCGCCTTTTCAGCTCGCGAATCGGCGGAGCGCGCCACCGAACAGGCCATCAAGCTGGCGCCGACGCCGTTGCGGGACGGCAGCGCTTCAATCGCGCCGCAAGTCTCGCGTCAGAAGACGATATTCCGCGCCCGGTATATCGGCCTATCGCAGCGCGATGCAGCCGAGGCGTGCAACGCCCTCAAGCGCAAGAAACTGGGTTGCCTGATCCTGAGCCCCGACGAAGCGGCAGCCGGAGCGCAGGTCGCTTCGCAAACAAAAGGCTAAGGGTTCCGCTCGTACCCCCAGGCGCCCGCCCGCGTGGCGCGTGGCGGCGCGCCCAATTTGGCAAGAAAGCTCCGCTTGCGCCGGCGCCGCCAGATATCAAAATCCCACTTGCCGGCTCGAGTCCGCACGTGGCCCGGCCGCGGCACGAAGACAATGGCGGTCACCGGCGTCGAGCGCGCCGATGTCCGAACCTCGGCCTCGATCGCGACGTATTCCGCGCCCTCGTAACGGTCGAGGCGCCGCGCCGCAGCGGCGTCGATGCCTCGCGCCAACACGCCGTCGACGCGCGCACCGGCGCGCCGGACGATCGCGGGATACGAAGCCCCGGCGACCAACACGCGCCCCCAACCTTCGAGCACGGCAGGCGTAACGGTGCGCGGCGCGCGCCGACCGAGAACAACTCGGCGCACATCGTCGTCCATCAACGTGCCATAGAAGAAATACCGCACGGTCTGCGCTTTATAGCGCCGGAGGTTCGATGCCGCACGCCCGTAGCTCGCGCGTCAGCGCCTCCTTGAGCCTGGCTAGGCCGTGCTCGTCGCGCGCCTCGCAGCGAGCGACCAGAACATCTTGCGTGTTCGAGGCGCGCAAAAGCCACCACCCGTCGGCCGTGGCGACACGCGCACCATCGACGTCGTTGACATCGGCGCCGGCCTTTTTGAGACGCGCCTGGACTTCCGCAACGACACGAAATTTGCGGTCCTCGGCGCACGGAAATCGCAGCTCCGGGGTGTTCACATAGCGCGGCAGTTCGTCGCGAAGCGCGGCCAGGCTCTTGTCGCCACCAGCGGCGATCGACAGCAGCCGCACGGCCGCGTACAGCGCGTCGTCGAAGCCGTACCACCGATGCGCGAAAAAGATATGGCCGCTCATCTCTCCGGCCAGTGGCGCCTTGATCGCCGCCATCTTCGACTTAATGACCGAATGGCCAGTCTTCCAGTAGAGCACGGTGCCGCCGTGCGCGCGCACGTCATCGGCGACCGCGGCGCTGGCCTTGACGTCGGCGATGATCGTCGCGCCAGGGATTTCATCGAGCACCTCGCGCGCCAGCAGCGCTAAAATTTGATCGCCCCACAGGATCCGAGCGTCGCCGTCGACGACGCCGATACGGTCTCCATCGCCGTCCAGCGCAATTCCGACATCGGCGCGTTCGCGGCGCACCGCTTCCTGGAGCTGAACAAGATTCTTGGCCTCGGTCGGATCCGGGTGGTGGGCCGGAAACGTGCCATCGATGGCGCCGTTGATCACCACGTGCCGCCCAGGCAGGCGGCGGGTCAGCGCCACGACGGCCTCGCCAGCGGCGCCGTTCCCCGGGTCCCATACTACTGCGAGCTCGCGCGAGCCGCGGAAATCCTCGGCCAATCGTGCTACGTAGGCATCGAAAACGTCGTGCTTGCGCGCCTGGCCTGCGCCCCGCGCAAGGTCGCCCTGCGCGACGCGGCGCCCGAGCTCTTGGATGTCCGCGCCCCAGAAGCTCTTCTTTCCCTGCATCATCTTGAAGCCGTTGTAATCGGGCGGATTGTGCGAGCCGGTGACCATTATTCCGCCGTCGAGCCCAAGATGAAAAACCGCGAAATAGAGCATCGGCGTCGGACCGCGGCCGATGCGTACCGCCTCGAGCCCCGTCGCGACCAGACCCTCGACGACGGCGGCCTCCAAAGCCGGGCTCGATAGACGACCGTCGTAGCCGACGGCGACGCGCCGACCGCCGGAACCCACGATAGCGCTGCCGAAGCCGCGGCCGACGGCCCGCGCGTCGTCCGCCGACAGAGTCTTGCCGACGACGCCGCGGATGTCGTACTCGCGCAGGACGGTCGGGTCGAAGCGATGCCCGGACTCGTTCATCGGCCGGACTCCTCGCCGCGATACGGCCGCCCGATGCTGCTGTAGTGAAAGCCCGCCGCCGCCATCGCCGCCGGCTCGTAAACGTTGCGCAGGTCGACGACGATCGGCGTCTTGAGCAAGGCCTTGACGCGCTCCAGGTCGACGGCTCGAAACTCGTTCCACTCGGTGAGTATGGCAAGCGCGTCGGCGCCCTCCATCGC
>DATIBC010000125.1:0-2579 GCA_035457725.1 Alphaproteobacteria bacterium
GGCGAGAGCGGACCGATACGGATCTTCACGGCGCGGCCGGAACAGAACCGGTTGGACGACATGCTGCGGCTCAACGGCGCGGCGTTCGCCGCCGGCGGCGGCCACGAGGCTTTCGAATCATGGTTCGGCAGCGCGCAAAATCCGCCGCCGCCTCCCGGTAGCGCGACGGTGTTCTACAAATCGGCGGCGGCGTTCGTTCCGCCAGAGCCAGCGCCGGAACCGGTGAGGATCATCTTCGAGGACGATTCACGGCTCTCCGATGAGGCGCTACGCGGTGGCCGACACACGGTGGCCTACGGGGTGATCTATGCCGAGCCGAAGGACAACGCGCCGCCGGGTGCATTGGTCTACGCGACGAGCCATCACATCCTGCCGGACTACTACTCGCTGCTTTCGCGCCAGGTGTTTCTCGAGGTCAAGGCGCCGGCCGCCGAGACGCTTGGCTTCGAGCAGCGTCCCCAGCAACAGGCGGAATGGGTGTTGAAGCAGCGGCTCGCCGGGGCCGAGGGGAGCGTGAGTTGCGCCGAATTGGCGAGCGTGGTGGCGCTGATCGATACCCCGCAAGCGCGCAAGGATTTTGAATCGCAATGCGGAACCGATGTCGCCGCGGCGAAGGCGAACGGCGCCAACGCAGCGAACGGCGTTAATTCCGTTAACGGCAATGGTTACTCATCGGGTCCGCTCGATGATCCCGCCGGGCGCATCCGCGCCAATCGCGCCGTGCGGCCGATCCTGCGTTGAACGTGCGCGGCCCGCGTCGAACTCCGGAGCGTCTCGAAAATGGCGAGTGAAACCCAGGTCGCTTCCACGCTGCCGCTGTTCTATCGCCGGCCGGCGGCGTTGCAGTCGCAGATTCATCTCGGTCTGTCGGTCAAGCGCCGCGTCGATTTCGGGTTCGCGCGCGGCGCCAACGCCGTCCCGCTGGCGGGTAGCGAATTCTACGCCGCGCAGCGGCACTATCCGATCGTCTTCACTCGCGATGCGCCGGCCGCGCCCCTGGCGATCGTCGGATTGCGCGACGGCCGCAACGCTTACGTCGATGAGTCCGGCCATTGGTTGGCGGGGGCTTACATTCCCGCCTATGTGCGCCGCTATCCGTTCCTGTTCGCCGAAAATCCCGAGACCAAGCAACTCACGCTGTGCATCGACGAAGAATGCGATCTGCTCGAGGCGGGCGACGACAATCCGCTGTTCGACGCCGATGGTCAAACCGCGTTGGCGGCGCGTCAGGCGCTCGATTTCTGCCTGTCCTACCAGCAGAGTTACGAGGCGACGCGCGAATTTGCGCAAGCTCTCGTCACCAGCGATCTGCTTGTCGACCGCGACGCCCGGATCAACGTCAAGTCGCAGGACTTCGTGCTATTCCGCGGCTTCCGGATGATCGACGAGGAGCGTTTCAATCGCTTACCGCCGGAGACCGTTCTGGCCTGGCGGCAGCGCGGCTGGTTGGGGTTGGTCTACGCGCATTTAATGTCTCTCGGCGCGTGGGAGAACCTGGTTCGTCTCGCCGCTGAGTCGCCGGAAAACTCCGCCGGCTGATCGGGTCAGCGGGCCATCGTGGGGCCGAACTTAATTTTGCCGGCGCCAATTTTGGTAATCCGTCCGGGGATCTCGCTGGGGGATTGATCGCCGTCACTGGCCGCCGCAAACTCGCCTTTCCGGGGCCGCTAAGGCCATTCGATCCTCGGCCGGTTTGACGCCGCCATCCGCCATGAATCTCGCCCACCATCTCGATCGCGCGGCGCGCTACCACCCCGACCGACCGGCATTGGCCCGCGGCGCTACGGTCGTTGCGACATGGTCGCAAATGCGGCACCGGGTCGCTTCGCTTGCTGGCGGTCTCCGCGACCGTTTCGGGCTTACGCCCGGCGACAGGGTGGCGCTGGTAATGGCCAACTGTCCCGCTTATGCCGAGATACTTTACGCGTGTTGGCATGGCGGACTTGCGGCGCTGCCGGTTAACGCCAAGCTTCACCCGCGCGAACTCGCTTTCATCCTCGACCACTCGGGCGCGGCGGTCATCCTGGCGACGCCCGACATGCTGGAGACCGCCGCGAGCGCCAAACGCGAGGCGCGCTCGCCGGCGCCGCTCCTCGATGTCGAAAGCAGCGATTTCACGGGGCTTCACGCCGGCGACGCGGTTCCGGTCTTCGATGTCTCGCCCGACGACATGGCATGGCTGTTCTACACCAGCGGCACCACGGGTCGGCCGAAAGGCGCGATGCTCACGCACCGCAATCTCCTGGCAATGGCAACGAGTTATTTCATCGACATCGACCCGCCGCAGCCGGGAGGCGCGATCGTTCACGCCGCGCCGATGTCGCATGGCTCGGGCCTCTACATGATCCCGCACCTCGCCATCGCCAACACCCAAGTGGTGCCGGAAAGCGGGCATTTCGAGCCGCCGGAGATCTACGACCTGCTCCGCCGTTGGCGGCATGTCTCGATGTTCGCGGCGCCGACGATGGTGAAGCGTCTGGTCGAACATCCTTCCGGGGCGAACGCCGACACCGGAAACCTTCGGGCCATAATCTTTGGTGGTGCACCGATGTATCTCGCCGACATCAAGGCGGCGATCG
>DATIBC010000126.1:0-2815 GCA_035457725.1 Alphaproteobacteria bacterium
AGCGCGGGAACCGAATAGGAAGGCTTTTGGCCTGGCATGGCGGATGTCGACCGACCTCGCGCCGGATGGCGCCGAAGCCTATTTTCATGGATGAAGTCGTATTTGACAATTGAAATACCCTGTGCGGATATGAGCGACGGGCTCGCAAGGCCGGTAATCGCCGGACCTGCGGCGCAGAGGCGCCACGTAGCTTGCGCCGCGGTCTTCGGGGGACGGACCGGGACATGAGTTACACCTTCAATTTTCGCGACATCTGGGCGCAGTCGGACTTCATCGCCGACGGGATCGGTGTGACCCTCGTACTATCGGGCGTGACGATGGCCGCCGGCCTGACGATCGGCACGCTCGGCGCGGCCGCTCAAGTCTATGGGCGGCCATGGCTAAAGGCAGTTGCGGCCGGCTATGTCGAGGTGATCCGCAACACGCCGCTGATCGTCCAGCTCTTCCTCATCTTTTTCGGGCTGCCGAGCGCGGGCATCCGCCTCGATGCGATGACGGCGGCGGTCGTCGCCCTTGCGGTCAATCTCGGCGCCTACGCAACCGAAATCATCCGCGCCGGCCTCGAGGCGATTCCGCGCGCGCAGATCGAGGCCGGCCATTCGCTAGGCTTGTCCGGCGCGCAGGTGTTTCGCCACGTCGTGCTTTTTCCCGCGTTCCGGATTGTCTATCCCGCGCTCACCAGCCAGTTTGTTCTGCTGATGCTGGCGACGAGCGTGGTGTCGCAGATATCGGCGCCCGACCTTTTCCATGTCGCGTCGATCATCCAGTCGCGCACCTTCCGTGATTTCGAAATTTACGCCGTCATTGCGGTGATCTATCTCGCGCTCGCGCTCGGCTTCAAGCTGATCTTCACGGCGGTCCACCGTCTCGCCTTCGTCCGCAGATGATCCGCGAGTTCGCCTCGATCGACGTTTATTATCTCGTGCTCGCCGCGCGCTGGACGCTGGCGTTGACGGCGCTCGCGTTTGCGGGCGGCGGCGCGGTCGGCGTTTTGGTCGCGTTGCTGCGCGTGGCGCCCTTGGCGGCGCTCCGGATGCTCGGCGCCGGCTACGTCAATATCGTCCAGGGAATCCCGGTTCTCGCCTGGCTGTTCGTGTTCTTCTTCGGCCTGCCGATTATCGCCGGCGTCCAAGTTTCGCCGTGGATCGCGGCGATGGTCGCGTTCTCGGTCTATGCAGGAGCGTTCCTGGGGGAGATCTGGCGCGGCTGTCTGCAGGCGATCCCGCGCCAGCAATGGGAAGCGGGCGCCGCATTGGGCCTGAGCTTCGCCGAGCAGTTGCGCCATGTCATCATCCCGCAAGCCGTGCGCATCGCCATTCCGCCGACCGTCGGTTTTCTGGTTCAATTGATCAAGAATACCTCGCTGGCGGCGGTGATCGGCTTCATCGAGTTGACGCGCGAGGGGCAGCTCACCACCGCCGCGACCTATCGGCCCTTCACGGTCTATATCGTCGTCGCCGCGATCTATTTCGCCATGTGCTTTCCGCTCACGCAGCTGAGCCGCCGTCTCGAAAGGACGCTCCATGTCGCTCGTTGAGCTTCACGACGTGGTCAAGCGCTACGGCGCCAACACCGTGCTCCAGCGCATCTCGCTTACCGTCGAGCGAGGCGAGATCATCGCGGTCGTCGGCCGTTCGGGCTCCGGAAAGAGCACGATGCTTCGCTGCATCAACGGTCTGGAGCCGATCCAGGAAGGGCGCATCGTATTCGACGGCAAGACGGTCAACGACCCGGCGACGGACCTGCGCAAGCTGCGCCAGCGCGTCGGCATCGTCTTTCAAAGCTTCAACCTGTTCCCGCATCTATCGGTCGAGAAGAACATCACGCTGGCGCCGCGTGTGGTCAAAGGCATGGACCCGAGCGCGGCGCGCGAACTTGCCGAGCGCGTGTTGGCGCGCGTCGGGCTCGGCGAGAAAATCGGCGCCTATCCCGAGCAACTTTCCGGCGGTCAACAGCAGCGCGTCGCCATCGCGCGCTCGCTGGCGATGCAGCCGCAGCTCATGCTGTTCGATGAGATCACCTCGGCCCTCGATCCGGAGCTGACCGGCGAGGTGCTGAAGGTGCTCGAGCAGGTCGCCAGCGAAGGAATGACGATGATCCTTGTGACACACGAGATGGGATTTGCGCGTCGGGTCGCGACGCGCCTCATTTTCATGCATGAGGGCAAGATCTGGGAGGAGGGCCGCGCCAGCGCGGTCCTCGCCAAGCCGCGCACGCCCGAACTGGAAACGTTTCTCGACGCCGTACTGCACTGATCGTCAACGCCAACCCCAGGAGGAGACGCAAATGAAACGAATCGCCGTCGCGTTGCTCGCAGTAGCCGCTCTTGCGCTCGGCTTCACCGAGGCGAAGGCCGACGCCTTCGCCGATATCGTCAAGAAGGGCGTGGTGCGGATCGCCGTGCCGCTCGACGTGCCGCCGTTCGGATCGGTCAACCAGGAGCGCAAGCCCGAGGGATTCGACATCGATTTGGCCGAGATGGTCGCCAAGGCGCTCGGCGTCAAGCTCGAGCTTCAACAAGTCACCGGCGCCAACCGCATTCCCTTCTTGATCACCGACAAGGTCGACATCGTGATCTCGGTGATGGGGCTGACGCCCGAGCGGGCCAGGCAGGTCATGTTCACCGCGCCCTACGCCGATACGCATCTCGCGGTCTACGGACCCAAAAGCGCAAATGTGAAGACGGCGGCCGAAATCGGCAACCTCAAGGTGGTCGCCGCCAAGGGCACGACGCAGGATCTCGGGCTCGCGGCGATGAATCCGCGCGCAAACATCATGCGCACCGAGGACGACGCCACCGCCGCGACGGCCTACA